>NZ_VFVT01000018.1:0-1569 GCF_006442275.1 Mesorhizobium sp. B2-3-10 | reverse complement strand
CGTTGAGCCCGTGGCGCCTGTTGCCCCTGTCGAGCCAGTCGCTCCGGTCGAACCTGTCGCTCCAGTTGCTCCGGTGGTACCGGTATGACCAGTCGCGCCAGTGGAACCCGTGGCACCGGTTGAGCCGGTCGCTCCGGTTGCACCGGTATGACCTGTCGCACCGGTCGAGCCCGTAGCACCCGTCGAGCCCGTCGCTCCGGTATGGCCAGTCGCGCCAGTGGAACCCGTGGCACCTGTGGAGCCGGTTGCACCGGTAGACCCAGTAGCACCGGTTGCTCCAGTCGAGCCAGTCGAGCCTGTCGCTCCGGTCGAGCCCGTAGCACCCGTCGAGCCAGTCGCCCCCGTTGAGCCCGTGGCGCCTGTTGCCCCTGTCGAGCCAGTCGCTCCGGTCGAACCTGTCGCTCCAGTTGCTCCGGTGGCACCGGTATGACCAGTCGCGCCAGTGGAACCCGTGGCACCGGTTGAGCCGGTCCCTCCGGTTGCACCGGTATGACCTGTCGCACCGGTCGAGCCCGTAGCACCCGTCGAGCCAGACGCTCCGGTATGGCCAGTCGCACCAGTGGAACCCGTAGCACCCGTCGAGCCTGTGGCACCCGTCGAGCCGGTGGCACCTGTCGCCCCGGTCGAGCCTGTTGCTCCGGTCGAGCCAGTCGCTCCGGTCGAGCCTGTGGCACCCGTCGAACCCGTTGCTCCTGTCGCCCCGGTAGAACCAGTGGCACCTGTGGAGCCGGTTGCACCGGTAGGCCCAGTAGCACCGGTTGCTCCAGTCGAGCCAGTCGAGCCTGTTGCTCCGGTCGAGCCTGTCGCTCCGGTATCACCAGTCGCGCCGGTCGCACCGGTCGAACCTGTCGCTCCAGTTGCTCCGGTGGCTCCAGTTGCGCCAGTCGCACCTGTGGAACCCGTGGCACCGGTTGAGCCGGTCCCTCCGGTTGCACCGGTATGACCTGTCGCACCAGTGGACCCCGTAGCACCCGTCGAGCCAGTCGCTCCGGTAGAACCAGTCGCTCCGGTCGAGCCAGTCGCGCCGGTCGAGCCTGTGGCACCCGTCGAACCCGTTGCCCCGGTAGAACCAGTCGCACCAGTGGACCCCGTGGCACCGGTCGAGCCAGTGGCACCTGTGGCTCCGGTTGCACCAGTAGAACCCGTGGCGCCTGGATCACCTGTAGCTCCGGCGGAGCCTGTTGCTCCGGTCGAGCCTGTGGCACCCGTGTCGCCGGTCGCACCTGTGGCTCCGGTTGCTCCAGTCGAACCAGTGGCGCCAGTATCGCCGGTCGCCCCGGTTGAACCCGTGGCACCGGTATCACCAGTTGCGCCAGTGGAACCCGTAGCACCTGTGGCTCCTGTGGCTCCTGTGGCTCCGGTAGCACCGGTCGAGCCAGTCGCTCCGGTATCGCCGGTCGCACCTGTGGCTCCGGTTGCTCCAGTCGACCCCGTGGCGCCAGTCGAACCCGTGGCGCCGGTATCGCCGGTCGCCCCGGTCGAACCCGTGGCTCCGGTATCACCAGTTGCGCCAGTGGAACCCGTAGCACCTGTGGCTCCTGTGGCTCCGGTAGCACCGGTCGAGCCAGT
>NZ_VFVT01000017.1:0-4029 GCF_006442275.1 Mesorhizobium sp. B2-3-10 | reverse complement strand
GGTTGAACCTGTGGCGCCGGTCGAGCCCGTGGCGCCAGTCGCACCAGTCGCACCAGTGGCACCCGTGGCGCCGGTCGAGCCCGTGGCGCCAGTCGCACCAGTCGCACCAGTGGCACCCGTGGCGCCGGTCGAGCCCGTAGCGCCAGTCGAACCCGTGGCGCCGGTTGAACCTGTGGCGCCGGTCGAGCCCGTGGCGCCAGTCGCACCAGTCGCACCAGTGGCACCCGTGGCGCCGGTCGGGCCCGTAGCGCCAGTCGAACCCGTGGCGCCGGTTGAACCTGTGGCGCCGGTCGAACCCGTTGCGCCAGTCGAACCGGTTGCGCCAGTCGAACCCGTGGCGCCGGTCGAACCCGTCGCACCTGTGGCACCGGTCGGGCCTGTGGCGCCCGTGCCTGGAGTCAGATCTTGGCCAGTTAGAGTAGCGCTTAGGGAACTACTCGCGCTGCCAAGCGACCATACGCCGGTGGCACCATTGAAAGTGGAGGAATAAATTTGAATAGAGCCGTTCGCGGTCCCGCCATTTAGTGTGTAGACACCAGCCGGAAGAGATACGAGTACAGCGTAGCTATTGGGGTTTCCACTTCCGCCCGCGACCGTAAACGAGCCTATAACGTTGTCATTACCACCTTGCTTGTAGACGATGAAGTAAGTACCAGGCGCCGTGCCGGCTGGGAGCGTTCCGTAAATTTCAATGGGGTCGCCGGTCCCCGTAGACGTAACGGTGCTACCTGATACGGGCAACACCGCCGCGTATTCCGCCATCCCCGCATCAGTTAATGGCGGCAACACAGCTGGCCGTCCAGACCACGTCTCCAACTTCCAGCTTCCGCCGTGGGCCTCAGCACCGATGAGACCCGTCGCCGCCGCAACGGGCGCGCCGGTAGCTCGCGACAGGGCAGCGACAAACGCCTGCCCACTCGCGCCTTCGCCTGTGCTGCAACCCCACAGCAAAAGATCGCCGTCAGGCCCCAGGGCATGACCGATCGCCGCGAGATCATCCGAATGCCGGTTTATGTTGGCGAGAGAAAGCGCGCCATCGCTGAATCTGAGTTCGCCCGAGCGGCCGTGGACGACGATGTGGATGGCATCAAGACCTTCGCGACCGCGTAAAGCGTGCGCGATCTCCTGCGAAGCGGGCGTCGCGCCGCTGAGAAGCACTGGCTGGACCCTCGGCCGCAGCCCTGCAATGAGCGTGGGAATGTCGGCGACAGACGGATCGATGAAGACGATTTCGAAAGCGCTTTTCATCATGCTATCCCCCGGCCAGCTTGGTTGGGAGTGGCGTCACCTGGGTTAAGGGTTGCCGTTATCGCCGGATCGAAATCGCCGACGGACCATGTCCCGGCGTTCTTGCCTGTCGAACTCCAACAGCCATTGTAGACAGCGATGGTATTTGGACCCGGAGCGCTTGGACCTACAGTGTACCGTCCAGCTGGAAGAGGCTCGGAGATCGCAAATGTGCCGCCGAAATTTGTCGGAACAATAAATTGCCCGATAACATTCAACGTCCGGCCGTCGTTCAGGACGATGAAATAGGTGCCGGCTACAGTGCCTGCGGGCCACGTGCCAAAAATGGTGAGCCGTTCGCCTTGGCCTGTCGAGGTCAACGGGACTGCCAGCACTGCTGCGTAATTCATCATGCCCCCCCGGGTCAGTGGCGGCCGCGTAGCGGCCTTGCTTGTCCGTACGTTCAGTTTCCAGTCGCCGCCGAACGCCGACGAGCCGACCAGGTCGTCGGCGGCCGCCGCCGGCGCTCCCGCCGTGCGCGACAGCGCATCGACAAAATTCGTTCCGGCTGCACCGCCGCCGGCGTTGCAGCTCCACAAAAGCAGCTCGCCAATTCCGCCCAGGGCTTGTCCGATGGTGGCGAGGTCGAGCTCATCGTCGCCCAGCGTCTGCGCCGACCACTCGCCAGCCGCGAAACTTACCCGCCCGGGCGCGCCGTGCGCGATGACGTGGACTGCGTCGACGCCGTCGCGGCGTTGGAGCGCCAGCGCCATCTGGCGCGCGGCCGGGCGCTTGGCGTCGAGCACGATGGCCTCGACCTCCGGCCTCAGGTTGGCGAGGATCGTGCCGATATCGGATACGGAGGGATCGACGAAAAGGAGTTCGGAGGCCAGGGGCGCATTCGGGCGATCAGTCGCAGCATCCGGCAGCGGATCGATCCGGCGCCCGTCGAACCGCGGGGATGCACCAACGCCCCCACGGGGCACACGCGACAACATTGGACTCACAGCCACCCCACTCCTGACACCCATGCCGCCGATGTTTCGACGGCAAACTCGCGAGTGAACTCCGGAATGGGAAACCGTCTGCCTTCCGCCGAAGCATAGGCATGGACGCGACATGTCACGGTGCGCCCTGTAGACGCCCCTTCTTCATGCGCGAAACTGCCTTGCTACCCGATCCCTGTCCAACCCACCTGCGCAGACCTTGCCGCCACGAGCTTGCGATCTGCGGGCACCCTCCATACCCACATATTAGTAAATTCGAAAATTAGGGATTTGTAAACTATTAAGTAAGGAATTGGTAAATTTCAGAGAACCAGGCAGCAGACCTCGATCAATAGGAGGCGTCGGCTTCGCTCAAATTGTTCCTGAAAACCGAATACTTGCCGGCTTCCCTTCAGTTGCTGTGAACTCTGCGAATAATCGCCTGGCAGGGCGCCAGCTGCGGAGCTTGCCGGGTGCCAGTTCGTGCTGACCGCTATCGTCCCGCTACAGGAACGCTGCACGAGCCGACAAGGAAGAATGATCAACGCGCGGGCCTCCAGCGAAGCCCGCGCGTCCTTTTTTTCAACCTAGACCAGTTACCGTCCAGTCCGTTCGCCGCTCACTCATGTGGCTTCAAGAGATCCTTCAGGGTCGTCTTGACGGTATGGTCGTTGCTGGCGTAGCCGGCGCCAGGCTTGGTCTGGTCGGAAGTAAGATCCGTGCTCGCCCCCGTCGGCTTGTTTTGGTTCTGACCAGATCCGCTGATCGTCTTGAGGACATTGAGCAGGTCTGTCGTCACCGATGTGGCTGCAAGCCCGATCAGGTTGCGGAACGACGCTTGCCCGCCGGGGTCACTGCCGTTGCCGGTCGAGCTCGACGGCAGGAATTGCGTCGTGTCCTTGAGCCCCAGCGTGCTTGCCGTGACGTTGGCATTGTGACCGCCGTTTCCGTTGCCGGAGTTGCCCTGCCCCTGGTGTGAGCTGTTGTCGGCATTGTTATGGTCCCCGGAATTGCCCGGCGCGGGCTGTTCTCCATTGCCGTGGCCGTTGTTGGCATGACCAGTGTCACCACCACCCGAACCGGTTCCTCCGGTCGGGCCTGTCGGACCTTGCGAGCCTGTTGCACCGGTCGCTCCAGTGGCACCTGTCGACCCTGTTGCTCCGGTCGAGCCAGTTGCGCCGGTCGAACCCGTTGCACCGGTCGAGCCTGTGGCACCGGTCGAGCCTGTGGCACCGGTCGCACCTGTTGCACCCGTCGAGCCGGTGGCACCGGTTGCCCCGGTCGAGCCTGTGGCACCAGTTGCTCCAGTCGGACCGGTCGAGCCAGTCGCGCCTGTGGCACCTGTCGAGCCAGTTGCTCCAGTCGAGCCTGTGGCACCGGTCGAGCCGGTTGCTCCTGTCGAACCTGTGGCTCCGGTCGAGCCGGTCGCCCCGGTCGAGCCTGTCGCTCCAGTCGAGCCGGTGGCCCCAGTCGAGCCGGTGGCTCCGGTGGCTCCAGTCGAGCCGGTGGCTCCGGTGGCTCCAGTCGAGCCGGTGGCTCCAGTCGCACCGGTAGAGCCGGTTGCTCCTGTCGAACCTGTTGCTCCGGTCGAGCCAGTTGCTCCAGTCGAGCCAGTGGCGCCAGTCGAGCCAGTCGCTCCGGTTGCACCAGTCGCCCCGGTCGAGCCGGTGGCACCTGTCGAGCCGGTTGCTCCTGTCGAGCCGGTCGCACCGGTTGCCCCGGTCGAGCCTGTGGCACCAGTCGAGCCGGTGGCACCTGTCGCCCCGGTCGAGCCTGTTGCTCCGGTCGAGCCAGTCGCTCCGGTCGAGCCTGTGGC
>NZ_VFVT01000016.1:0-38760 GCF_006442275.1 Mesorhizobium sp. B2-3-10 | reverse complement strand
ACCGACAGCATCACGGTGGCCACGGCCGACGGCACTTTGCAGCTCATCACCGTCACCATGCACGGCACCGACGATGCACCGACAGTGATCTCGGGCGCGACGGCGAGCGTGGCGGACAACGCGCCGGCCAGCACAGTGGTGTATACCGCGATGGCCACCGATCCGGATGCGGGCGACACCAAGAGTTGGTCTCTGACAGGCGCGGATGCGTCGCTGTTGAGCATCAACGCCAGCACGGGCGCGGTCACGCTGAACGCCTCAGCCAACTTCGAGGCCAAGAGTTCTTATAGCTTCAATGTCGTGGACACCGACGGCGGCGGTTTGAGCGCCAGCAAGGCTGTGGTCTTGAGCGTGACCGACGTAAACGAGGCACCGACAGTGACTTCGGGTGCAACGGCGACCGTGGCGGAGAACGCGCCGGCCAGCACGGTGGTTTACACCGCCACGGCGACCGATCCAGACACCACGGCGCCGAACAACACCAAGACCTGGAGCCTGACGGGCACGGATGCGTCGCTGTTGAGCATCAACGCCAGCACGGGCGAGGTGACGCTGAACGCCTCGGCCAACTTCGAGGCCAAGAACTCCTACAGCTTCAATGTGGTGGACACCGACGGCGGGGGCCTGAGCGCCAGCAAGGCCGTGGTCCTGAGCATCACCAACGTCAACGAGGCGCCGACGGCGCCTACCGACACCAACAGCGCGAACAATTTTGTTGCCGCGAACGCCGCGAATGGCACGATTGTAGGGGTCACAGCAAATTCGACCGATCCCGACGCCGGAGATACGGTTACTTATAGCTTTACGAACAATCCCAACAACCTCTTTGCAATCAACTCGACAACCGGAGTCGTAACCGTCGCCGACGGCCAGAATCTGAACGCGGGCTCTTATACGATTGGAGTTCAGGCCACTGACAACCACGGCCTGCCGGGGCCAAGCAGCAACTTTACCGTCGCGGTCGCAGGTATTAGTGCGTCTCTCACAAATGCCCAACTGAACGGGCTCGAGACGGGAAATCAATTGAACAAGAACCTCCCGCTTGGGACTTTCAAAATTATCGGGGATCCGGACGGAAGCCACACATATACGTACACTCTCGCGGTTGGTGGGAACAACAGTCTGTTCAGTGTGGACAGCAGCACAGGGGTGCTGTCGGTCGGCGGAAGCAATGTTAACACCAATCTAACCTACCACGTAACGGTGATAGCCACCTCGGGTAGTATATCTCTATCCGTGCCAGTCAATATTATTGTCGGTGACACCGGAAACAATACATTAACGGCGGCAAACGGAATCAACCTATTCTACGGGATGAACAATAGTGACGCCATCACAGGCGGCTCTGGGTTCGATGGAATTATCGCTGGTGCTGGTGTCGACACCCTTACAGGAAATGGTGGAGGCGATTTTCTGGCAGGTGGCGGGCAGAGCGATACGTTCAAGTACAACGCGATCACCGACTCTCAGTCCGGCGTTGTCAATAATGTTGCCAATTATGACACAATCGCCGATTTCGCTTCCGGGACGGACAAGATTGATTTGACGAGCTTTACCGCTTCGGCCTTCACGACGTTCAAAACGAGTGACGTAGGAGCCGCAGGTATTGCGGCGCATACTATCGCCTGGCATTTTGATAGCGCCAACAATCAGACCATTGTCTATGCTAACCAAACCTCAGGTGCATTGGCGCAGGGTAACTCTGGGCTGCTCGAAATCCATCTAGCTGGCACTCCGTCGGTGGCGGTAGGTGATTTCCTGGATACTGGTGGCCTGGGGTCAGTAGCCCCCGCCGGCACCTCCGGCGAGCCAATCAACCTTGCTCTCACCGACCCATCACATGAGGGCGCGCTCATCACCGTCACGGTGAAGGATGTGCCTTCGGGCTGGACCATCGACGGCGCGATCCACAACGCCGACGGAAGCTGGACGATCCAGACCAACGACCTGCACGGGCTGACCGTTACCACGCCGGCCAGTTTCACCGGGGCAGCCGTGCTCGATGTCGAGATGACCTGGATCAATGCCGACGGCACCACGGGCACCGCATCGATCGCCGATAATGTCGAGGCCTACGCACCGGGTTCGCCGATCTTTGCCTGGTCCGGCGACGACGTGCTGACCGGCTCGCACGGCAACGATCTCTTCGTCTTCTCGCAACCGATCGGCGCCGACACGGTGCACAATTTCGATGCCGCGGCCGACCAGATCGATCTCATCGGCTATACCGGATTGGCGGACTTCGCCGACCTCCAGACGCATATCGCCGACGATGCCAACGGCAATGCGGTGATCGCACTCGGCGACGGACAGTCGATCACGCTGGACGGCGTGCATTCGGGCGCACTCACAGCCAGCAATTTCGTGTTCGACCAGACGCCGGTGGTCAACAATTCAGGCACCATGACGATCGGCGACGGCGCGTTGCTGCCGCTCAGCGGCATTCTCAACAACAGCGGCCTCATCTCGCTCGACTCGACCGGCGGCGATACGCTGCTGCAGGTCATCCAGCACGGCGTGACCTTGCAGGGGGGCGGGCAGATCCTGCTGTCCGACAGCGCCGCCAACATGATTTCCGGCACAGGGCCGGACGTCACTCTGGTCAACGTCGACAACACGATCTCGGGCGCCGGCGAGCTGGGCGGCGGCATGCTCAGCCTCGACAACCAGGGCACCATTATCGCCACCGGCTCGCACGCGCTGGTCATCGATACCGGTGGCAGCGTCGTCACCAACTCCGGAACGCTCGAGGCAACGGGTTCTGGCGGCTTGACGGTCGCCGGCGGCCTGGCGAATTCAGGCATGCTCTGGGCCAATGGCGGCGACATCGTGATCCACGGCCAGGTTACCGGCGACGGCGATGCCACCATCGGCAATTTGTCGAAGCTGGAATTCGGCGGCGCCTCGTCGACGGACGTCACCTTCGGACACGACGCTGCCGGCACGCTGCAACTCGACGATTCCTTCGACTACAGCGGACGGATCGGCGGCATCACCAATGACGACAGGCTGGACCTCGGCGATATCCTGTTCGGCGTGGGGACTACGGCCGTCTATCAGGCAAACCAGGATGGCAGCGGCGGAACGCTGACCGTTTCGGACGGCACCCACGGCGCCGCGCTGCATCTGGTCGGCAATTATGATGCGAACGCCTTCAAGCTTGCCGATGACGGCCAGGGTCATACCGTCGTTTCGTACAATCCGGCGGAATTCACGCTGACCGGCATCGGCAATGGAGCGATTTCAAGCGACTTCGTGGTGTGAGCGAAAAGGGCCGCCGGCTATGGCGGCTCCCTGACCTGACGTGTATCGAGTGGGGTTCTGGAAGTGGATAGCAAGTCTCGAATTGTGAAGGATGCGCTTCGGGCATGCCGCCGCTATTTCCTGGTTGCGGCGGCATTCAGCCTGGCGATCAACCTGCTCTACCTCGCTTCCCCCCTCTACATGCTGCAGATCTATGACCGGGTTGTCACCAGCGGCAGCGAAACCACGCTGGTGATGCTGACCCTGGTGTTGCTGGCAGCCTTCCTTTCGCTGGCGGGTCTCGACCTGGTCCGCGCCTGGATCCTGACGCGTGCCAGCGCCCGGCTCGACCGTCTGCTTTCGGCAAAGATCCTCGCCGCGTCCGTCGAGGCCCCATCGCCCGGTTCCTCGCCGAGCCAGCCGATCCGCGACTTCGATACGTTCAGGCAGGTCATCACCGGCAGTGGCATCCACGCTTTGTTCGATCTGCCATGGTCGCCCATCTACATCGGCATCATCTTCCTGCTGCATCCGTGGCTCGGCTTCTTCGCACTGGGCTGCTCGCTGCTCCTGATCGGCATGGCCGTGCTCAACGAGTATCTCGTGCGCTCGCCGCTGAAGCAGGCCAACGAGCTGGCGACGAACAACTATAACTTCACCGAGATGAGCCTCAGGAACTCCGAAGTCGTTCGCGCCATGGGGATGATCGACGGTCTCATCCGCCGCTGGGGGCGCGACCGCAACCTCGCGCTGCGGCGCCAGGCGGAGGCAAGCGACCGTGCCGCCTTGATGTCGGGCCTCATCCGGTTCCTGCGGCTCACCATGCAATCGCTGATCCTCGGCCTCGGCGCCTATCTGGTCATCGAACGGCAGATTACCGGCGGCACCATGTTCGCGGCGAGCCTCCTGCTGGGCAGGGGGTTGCAGCCTGTCGAGCAGATCGTCGGCCTCTGGCGCAGCCTGATCCTGGCGCGGGCAGCGTTGGCAAGGGTCGAGAGGCTGGTCGACGGGGGCGCGCGCAACGAAAGAGCGTTCAACCTGCCGAAGCCCAGCGGCATGATTTCCGTCGAGCAGGTAAGCTTTGCAATTCAAAGCCAGCAGAAAGTGCTTCTGCGCGACGTGTCGTTCCGGTTGGAAGCAGGCGAGGCGCTCGGAATCGTTGGCCCCTCCGGCGCCGGCAAGTCGACCCTGGCGCGCCACCTTGCCGGCGTCATGCAACCCAGTCGCGGCACAGTCAGGCTGGATGGCGCCGACCTGTCGCAATGGGGGCACGACGCATTAGGTGATCACATCGGCTACCTGCCGCAAGATATCGAACTCTTCTCCGATACCGTCGCCGCCAACATTGGGCGCTTCAAGACCAATGTCGACCAGGAGGTGATCGAGGCCGCGCGGCTCGCCGGCGTACACGAGATGATCATCCGCCTGCCGCAAGGCTACGAGACGCAGATCGGAGAGGGCGGCGCCGTGCTGTCGGGAGGATATCGGCAACGGATTGCTCTTGCCCGGGCGGTGTTTGGAACGCCGAAACTGATCATTCTCGACGAGCCGAGTTCCAATCTCGACGCCGATGGCGATCGCGCGCTGAGCGACTGCGCGATCGAGCTCAAGCGCCGCGGCAGCACTGTTATCATCGTCTCGCACCGGCCCTCGACCTTGGCGAATGTCGACAAGATCCTGCTGTTGCGCGATGGCGCCGTCGAGGCGTTCGGCATGAGAAACGAGATCGTGACGCTGCTCAACCAGCGCGCGGCTCCAATGGCGGTGGCGACCCAATGAGCTGTGGTCGGAGAGATCGATGAGCGACAGTGCCCTCACTTACCATAGCCTGCCTGGCGAGTCGGGCATCCTGGCTCCGGATTCCATCCGGGTGCCGGCCTATATTGGCCTGCTGATCATAATGGCCTTTTTCGGCATTTTCGGCGGCTGGGCGGCCTTTGCCCCTCTGAACGGTGCCGTGCTCGCCGATGCCATCGTCAAGGTGGAAGGCAATCGCAAGAGCGTCCAGCACTTCGACGGCGGTACGGTGAAGGAGATCCGCGTTAAGGATGGCGACGTCGTCAGGAAGGGCGACATAATGCTGAAGCTGGACGACACCAGGATTCGGTCCGAGTTCAATCTCTATGCCCAGCAATATGCACTGTTGCGCGCCACCGATGCCAGGATCCGCGCCGAATTGGACGGCAGCCAGGCGGTTGCCTTTCCCAAGGACATCCTCAAGGAGCACCAGGACTACCTCAAGGACGCAATGGCAAACCAGATCGCCGACTTGGAAAGCCAACGCGCCTCGATGGCCGGCGCAAGGCAGATACTCGAACGGCGCATTGCCGAGCTCGAGGAGCAGATACGGGGCAAGCAGTCTCGGGTCGAATCCTACCGGGCCCAGCTCAAATCGACGATCGGCGAGAAGGCCAGCCTGTCGAAGCTGCTCAAGGCCGGTTTGACGACCCGCCCACGCGTCCTGGAACTGGAAAGGTCGGCCTCGGATTTGCAGGGCTTGATCGATGATAATCTCGGCGCCATCGGCGGCACCCAACAGAGCAAAGCTGAGCTCGAGAGCCAGATCGCACAATTGACCAATGAGCGCCGGACCAAATTGTCGGCCATGCTGATCGATACGCAATCGAACCTGTCCGACCTCATACCCAAGATGTTCGCCGCCCAGGCCGCCATGGACCGGGCCGAAGTGCGTGCACCCTATGATGGCCAAGTGATGGATCTCAGCGTTTTCTCGATCGGTGCGATCGTGGCGCCGGGCCAGACCATCCTTGACATCGTGCCGACCGACAATTCACTGATCGTCCAGGCACAGGTTCGCGTCGAGGATATATCGAACCTGCGTCCCGACATGGCCGCCGAAGTTCGTTTCACATCATACAAGCAGCGTTCGATACCCATAATTCATGGACGCGTCGCCCGCATTTCGGCGGATCGCATTACCGACACCAAGACAGGCTTTCCCTATTACCTCGCGGACGTAGCGGTCGATCCCGTGGAATTGGCCGCAGCCCCACAGATCGCGCTTTATCCGGGCATGCCGGCGTCAGTCATGATCGTTACCGAGCAACGCACGGCGCTCGACTACATTCTAGGCCCGCTGGTTGTGTCGTTCCACTCAGCGTTTCGCCAGAAATGACGGATCAGTCCATCACCGCACGCGGCAAGAACTCCCGTTAACAAATCGCGAAGAATACGTGTCTCCGCGTTGCGGCGCGCCTGCCATCTTGTGAAAAATCGAGGAGACAGTCGGATATAAGTGCGGCGCAGTGCGCGCTGAATTGGTTCAGCCGCTTGCCAAGCTCAATATCGAAGGCCCTATGCTGTCTCGAGTGATGTCGACCGTCGCAAGGGTGACAGGCAGCTTAAACCGTCGCGGGCCAGCACTGCCCGGATTCAAGTAAAGCACGCCATCCACTGTCTCCATCCCCGGCACATGCGAGTGACCGGACACGATCAAGTCGATGCCTTGGGCAACCGGGTCGATCTGCAGCGTCTTGAGATCATGAAGCACGTAGATTGCTCGCCCGGCAAGACGTACGAGCTCGGTTTCCGCGTAAGGCAGCGCCCAGCCACCGGTATCTACGTTTCCTCTGATCGCGGTAACCGGCGCGATACAGCGAAGCGCCGTGATGATCTCAGGGCGACCGATGTCTCCTCCATGAATGATGTGGTCGACCCCGGCCAGGCAACGCGCCGCCTCTGGCCTCAGCAAGCCGTGCGTGTCTGAGATGACGCCAATTCTGAATGTCATGGCCCTGCCACTAAACGGTGAGGGTGGTGAAATCCGTTGCGATAAGGCTGTTCGCAAACGCCTGAACGGCTTCCGCGAGAATTTCTTCGTCGCAATAGCGGCCGGAGATGTGCGTAAGAACGAGCTGCTTTACATCGCTGGTCGCTGCCAGCGATGCTGCCTCCGCGGCTGTCAGATGTCCGTAGTCGCGCGCCATCGCTGCATCTCGTTGCAGGAATGTGGCTTCGATGACAAGCAGGTCCGCGCCGCTCACCTTGTCGGCCAATCCATCAGTGGTTTCGGTGTCGCCTACAATGACCAGCTTCTTGCCAGCCTCGGGTGGTCCGAGGACTGCTTCGGGAGCAATCGTTCGGCCGTCGGGAAGAGAAATTGAGCGGCCTTCGGCCAAATCTTTCCGGATCGGACCGTCTGGCACACCGAGAGCTACCAAGCGGTCCGAACGGAGGTGACGACGCGCCGGCGTCTCGAAGACGAAGCCATAGCTGTCGGTGTCGCCATGGCGAACTTGAAAGCAATCGACGGTGAACTCATCCACCTCGAACACGCGTCCGGGGGCAAGCGGCACGAGTTGCAGCGGGATCGGCGCGCGTCCCTTACCCCAAAGGCCAGCGAGCATGCGGGCGACGACGTCAAGAGTGTCTGCGCTGCCATGAATGGTCACATGGTTCTTGCTCCGCCGGAGCCGAAGCGTCGAGAACAAGCCTGGAATCCCGAGCACGTGGTCGAAATGCGCGTGCGTGAGGAGCAGGCGATCAAGTCGCCTGAATCCGGCGCCGCTGCGCAGAAGCTGACGCTGGGTGCCTTCCCCGCAATCGACCAGCACCCGTTGACTGCCGGCTTCAACGAGCAGCGCCGGGTGATTGCGCCCGGCCGACGGCACACTGGCCGAGGTCCCGAGGAAGATAAGCCTGAAGGTCATGCGAGCAGTCTACCTCGCGGGCAACGAGACCTCAAAGCGGGCGAAGGAGCGGCCCTTGATAGACGTTCGCGTAGCCGGCTTGGAGCGACAAAAGAGTGAGCGTGAGCGCATTCGGCATCGCGTGTCGCGTATCGCGCCAGATTATAGGCAGTGAGATAGCTCACAATCTTCTCCGATCCCTCTTCAGTAGGGCTGCGTTACACCAGCACCTTTGCTCAAGAGAACGGACAGCCAAGGCCCTCGTGTGGAAACGGCAACGCTTTCACGCTTGCGGGAGCTGAGCCACTGTGGGGCGGATGACTCACTGTCAGGGCCTCAGGAAGCGAAAGGCGAAGCGATCGGTCTTGCCCTTGATCGAAGGATCGAACACCTTGCTCGAGTGCGGATCGTCCTTGTTCGCCAGCATGGTGCTTTCCGCGTCCAGGATGAAACCGGTCGCCTCCACCTCCTCGCGAACGGATGCAGGCTCGATCCGATGTAGCGACTGTGCCTCGCTCGTGCCGGCCCCAACGGCGGCGGCGTGGTCCACGATAACGTAGGAACCACCGGGCTTCAGCCGCTCATAGACGGCTCGATTGAAGTCGGCTGCCGTCGCGCCCCTGGCCTGAATCAAAGCGGTGTGGAGATCGTGGTAGAACAGATGCAGCCATATAACATCCGCTGGCTGCGTGACCTCCGGCATCGCCACAAGGTCCGCCGAGACGGCTTCGATGTTCTCTCGGCCCGGCTCCTTCGCGAGCGTCCGCATGCGGCCGACCGGATCGTCCTTGAAGTGGGCCACTTCGGCCGGCACGAAGCTGTAGACACGTCCTTGGGGTCCCACGATGTCTGAGAAGACGCGGGTCCAGTCGCCGTTGCCCGGGTAGACGTCGATGACGGTGAAGCCCGCATCTGCGCGTGCGAACCGGATCAACTCGGATAGCTTGGATTGGTCGTACATCGAGATCTCCTTTCGATTGAGCATTCGACGAGCGCCAGCGTGCGAGGGGGCGATCCACGGCTGATCCGCCGTCTACCCCATTCCGATGGCCGCAGACGGCAAGCGCTACGCCGATCCGGACGCGTCCATCTGCGAGGCGCGTGCCAGTGCTTGTGTGTCGACGTATTCCCGGATGTTGGTCAATCTGCCGTCCCGGACCGTGATGGCGAAGATCCAGTCGTCCTCGAACGTCTTGTTCGTGGCTTTGATTCTTCCCCTCCCGGAGCCGACGACCAAAACCCGGCCGATCGCGGCGAAGAAGTCCCTCACGGTCTGGATGGTCTTCTCGACAGTCATGGGAATTTCCTATTTCGCACGGACCGGATCACGCTCGGTCCGATCCGTGCATCGTGACCCTGCCGGTGGGCACGTCGTGTTCATCAGTCGAACTTGACCAGGTCCTTGAAGATCAGATGACCCCAGCTATTTCCGCGCGCCTGGACGAGCCGCCCACCTTCCGAAAGCCCGCCAAGTTTGATCGGCGAGAAGCCGAGATTTTCCGCGAGCGTACCAATCTCCGCTGCGGCAGCGTCATCGTCGCTCGCCAGGAACACGACTCTCTTGCCACCATGCACTGCTGGATCTTGGTCAAGGGTGGCAGCGCCCAAATGGTTGAAACCCTTGACCAGTCGTCCACCGGGGGAAGCCTGCGCGATGAACTTGGAAGAAGGTTGTCCTCCCAGATCCTCAGGAGGCACGCCGTAGGCATTGGTCACATCGACGATGATCTTCCCCTTCCAGGTGGACAGCGCCTTCGCGACATCGGGATGCGACTCGAAGCGGACTGCCAAAAAGATGATGTCCGCCCTGAGCGCGTCCGCCAGCTTTTTGGGGATGATCGTAGGCCCGATCGCGGCCGCGTCCGCGGCAAAGCTTTCCGGGTCGCGCGTGGTTGCGACGGATACCTCGATGCCCTTGCGAGCAAATGCCTTGGCGAGAGCTCGGCCGATATTGCCGAAGCCGATAATTGCGTAGCTCATGATGTTTCTCCGATCTTGTGTGATGCCGAGGTCAGACCTGGGCCATGCCTCCATCGACGGCGAAATCTACGCCGGTGATGTAAGAGCTTTCGTCAGAAGCAAGGAACGTGACGGCAGCCGCGATTTCCTCTGGCTTGCCCCTGCGACCCATTGGGATCTGTGAAGCAAACTGGGCGGCCGCTTGCTCGGCTTGCTCGGGGGTAAGACCCGTCGTTGTCGCCAATGCCGGGGTCTCGATTGGTCCGGGACTCATTGAATTCACGCGAATTTTGCGATCTTTCAGCTCCAGTGTCCAAGCGCGCGCGAAGTTTCGCACCGCCGCTTTACTCGCTGCGTAGGCGCTGAACCCTGGCAGCCCCAACACGTTGGAGACCGAAGAGGTCAGGATGATCGAACCGCCGTCACTGAATAGTGGAAGCGCCTTCTGTACCGTGAAAAACAACCCCTTCACATTCACATCGAAGGTTTGGTCAAAATGGGCCTCAGTCGCTGCCGCGAGCGGTGCGATTGTCCCCGCGCCTGCGTTCGCGAAGAGAATGTCGATGTGGCCGTGTTTCTCTTTCACGACGGCATAGACCCGGTCCAGATCCTCCAAGCGCGACACGTCGCCTGCGACCGTCGTAACGTTTCTCTCGATGAAGGCCGCGGCCTCCTTCAGCTCTTTCTCTCGTCGCCCGGTGATCACGACGTGCGCGCCTTCTTCAACGAAGCGCTTGGCTGTCGCCAACCCGATCCCGCTGCTTCCGCCGGTGATGACAGCGATCTTACCTTGTAGCTTTTCCATGATCTTCTATCCTTCGTTGTGCGGGGCCCAGGCGCGGGAACGCGCGGGCGTCAGAGTTGCGCCAGGCCGCCATCGACGGCGACCTCGCTGGCAGTCATGAAGCTGCTGTCCGACGACGCGAGAAAGGCAGCCACCGCCCCGATTTCCGCCGGATCGGCCATGCGCTGGAGCGGAGTCATCGAGGCGAAGACCTTCTGTCCTTCCTCGCCCAGCGCTTCCTTTGCGAGGTCGGTCGCGGTCGCCCCGGGCGACAGCACGTTTACGCGGATACCGGTGCCCTTCAGGTCCTCCGCCCAGGTCCGCGCGAGGTTGCGCACTGCCGCCTTGCTCGCGCTGTAGGCAGTGAACCCCGGTGCGCCCGTGGTGCCGGCGCTCGATCCGGTCACGATGATCGAACCCCCCGGGCCCATCAGCGGCAGCGCCTTCTGGACCGTGAAGATCGTACCTTTCACGTTGGTGCCGAAGGTTTCGTCAATGTGCTCGGCGGTGATCTGGCCGAGCGGAAGCGGGCCTCCAGCCCCGGCATTGGCGAAGACGATGTCGAGGCTTCCGCGTTCGGCCTTCACCGCAGCGTAGAGCCGGTCGAGGTCGGCCTCATCCGAGACCGAGCCTTTCACCGCGCGGGCATTGGGCCCGAGGTCCGCCACAGCGGCGTCGAGCGCTTGCTGCCGGCGGCCGAAGATGAAGACGAAGGCGCCTTCCTCGATGAAGCGCTTTGCAGCGGCGCGGCCGATGCCGGTAGCGCCGCCGGTGATCACGGCGGTCTTTCCATTCAGTCTGTTCATGTCGTGCGTCCTTCGTTTCGCCATCTCGGGTCTTTGGCTGTACGGTGGGTCAACCCGAGAGCCTGAACATGGGATCGCCGAAGTCGGGCGGTGAGTGCGGAATCGTGCACATCGGTGGTGCGAAAACGATCCAGTCAGACGATTGAACGCCGCAACAGTCGCGCACATTACAGCTCGGCGTGCTAGAATGGGCTTCGGAAGGCGCAGCTGGCGGCGCGGGAATGCACCATGATTGACTGGGATGACGTTCGCTACTTTCTTGCCGCCGCGCGCGGCGGCTCGGTGCGGGCTGCCGCCGAGCGCCTCGGCGTGTATCACTCGACCGTGATGCGACGCATCGCTCAACTTGAGGAACGCCTCGGGGCGCAGATGTTCGAAAAGCTGCCTTCGGGCTACCGCCTGACGGCTGCGGGCGAGGAGGTCCTCGAGCTCGCGAACCAGATGGAAGCGTCGTCGCACCAGCTGGAGACGCGTGTCTTCGGTCGCGACCAGAGCGCGCGCGGGCTTTTGCGGGTGACAGTTCCACCGTTCCTCGCCACACACCTGCTCATGCCGGATCTCGCCGACTTCGCACGTATGCATCCGGACATCGAGATGGAAATCTTGACCACTGGCGAGGTGGCGAATCTGACTAACCGAGAGGCCGACGTCGCGATCCGCATTGTCGCCGACCGCAAGACCCTGCCGCTCAATCTTCACGGCCTGAAGGGACCGGAGGTGTTCAGCGGCGTCTACATGTCTCGCGATCGACTACCCGCGTTGCGTGCGGGCACGCCTGATCCCCTCCGGTGGATCGCAATAGACAATCATGGAATTCCGGACTGGGCGCGCGAGGGAGAAGTTCACATCACGGGAGCTCCGTTCAGGACTCCGGATGCCGAGACGCAGATCATCGCGGCGCAGCAAGGGATCGGGATGACGAAACTGCCGTGCTTTGTCGGAGATGCCGACCCCCTGCTCGTGAGGGTGCCGGGCACCAACCCGCCCATGCATGGGACACTCTGGATTCTCACGCAGGGGGAGACACGCAAGACGAAGCGCGTTCGGCTTTTCACGGAGTTCGTATCCCGCAGGCTCGCCGCGTACGCTCCGCTTATCGCAGGACTGTCCGTAACGCGTGACTAACGCCCGTCTGGGACTTGGCGGTTCGCCTGCCCTTCATGAGACATTTCGGGATCTCGATCGTCCATCAAAATTTTGGGTTGGTTGCCCGCCAAGCCTCGTACTCTTCGGTCGCACTTGGGTGCAGCGGATAATAGCGTTGCAACGACCCGCCCTCCATGAGCTTCATGCGTGAGAACTCCTCCCAGTCGTGATGTTTCTGGGATTCTTCGATCACCTTCGCGGCCATCGCAACGGGTAGCACCACCACCCCATCATCGTCGGCGACGATGATGTCGCCGGGGATCACGGTGACACCGCCGCAGGCAATCGGAACGTTGACGGCATTGGGATAGATGCTGGTTTGCACATGGTAGTTGGGCGTCCAGCCGCGCAGCCATAGGGCCAGATCGAGCTTTTCGACATTGGGCCGGTCGCGCATGCAGCCGTCGATGACGATGCCCGCGCCGCCTCTGCCCTTGAAATACGTCGACATCATATCGCCGAAGACGCCCGAACTCATGTCGCCGCGCGCATCGACCACGACCACATCCCCTTCCTGTGCGTGGTACAGCACATGCCGGTGCAGCTGTGTTTCCGGATCGGCATATTCTCCCTCGTTGAAAAGATCGGGCCGCTGCGGCAGGAACTGCAGCGTCAGCGCCGGCCCGACGATCGATCTCCCGTGGTTCTGCGCCACCGGGCCGACCATATGCGGATTGCGGAAGCCCATATGGCCAAGCGTGCCGGCAACCGTCGCGGCGCCGATCTCCTTTAGCGCGTCGATCAGATCCTTCGGCGGCCGCGTGATGTCGGAAGTATGCGTCATTGTGGACTCCGATTGAAAGGGAACTACCAGTTCGTGACAGAACCATCGCGGCGCTTGAGGTGGGGCGCTTCCCAGAAACGGAAGCTCTGCGCCTGGACGGCCTCTTCGTTGACCTCGACGCCGAGCCCCGGCAGATCGCCCACCGGGTAGTCGGGGCCGTCGAGCCGTGGTTGCACCGGGAAAAATTCGGAATTGTCGAAGCCGAGCCTTGCTTCGGGGGCCCTGGTTTCGAGCCACGCGAAGTTGGGGACCGCGGCGGCCAGATGCACGGTCGCGGCCGTGCACACTGGACCAAGCGGATTGTGCGGCATCAGGTCCACATAGTGCGCCTCGCTCCAGCCGGCGATTTTCATTGCCTCGGTGAACCCGCCGACATTGCAGATATCGAGCCGGTTGAACTGGTGGATGCCGCGCTCGATGTAGGGCAGGAACTGCCACTTGCTGGCAAATTCCTCGCCAATGGCGAAGGGGATGTCGGTCATCCTGCGCAGGGATTCGTAGGCTTCCGGCGTCTCGTCGCGTATCGGCTCCTCAAGAAAATCGAGCACGCCGCGGTCGAGCTTGTTGCAGAAGCTCGCCGCCTCCGCCACCGACAGCCGATGATGATAGTCGATGCCGAGGACGACATCGTTACCCAGCGCCCGGCGCGCCTTGTTCAGCATGGTCGCGGTAGCGCCGATCGACTCGCGTGGCTCGAAAACATCCCTGCTGTTTTGCCCGACGGGAAAGAAGCGGATCGCCTGCCAGCCTTGTGCGCGCAGTTCGCGGGCCCGCTCGATGGCAACATCGCCCTCGGCCTCGTCTCCGGTCGAGGCGAAGGTGGGGATCCGGTCGCGCTGCTTGCCGCCCAGCAATTCGTAGACCGGCACCCCCAGCGCCTTGCCCTTGATATCGTGGAGGGCGATATCGATGGCTGAAATAGCTGCCTGCAGAACCCGACCGCCTTCGAAATACTGGCTGCGATAAACCTCCTGCCAGATCCGCCCGATCTGCATGGGATCGCGGCCGATGAGAAACTCGCGATAGTGCTCGACCGCGCCGGCCACGGCCTTCTCGCGGCCGCTCAGGCCGCTCTCGCCCCAACCGAAAATGCCCTGGTCGGTCTCGACCTTGACCAGCATCTGATTGCGCGTTCCCACCCATGCCGGATAGGGTTTGATCGCCGTGATCTTAAGTTTCGTAGTCATCCACGCCCGCGTCCCACACGCATCCGCCCTGTCTCAGTCGACCTCGAGAGCCATCTCGGTCTCACCGTCGAACAGATGCATCCGCTCCTGGTCGAACTCGAGCCAGATCCGCTCGTCGGGCGCGACGGCAATGTTGGGCGGCACGCTGACGTTGACGATGGCACCGGACAGGAACGCCTGCACGAAGGTGACGTCTCCGGTTGGTTCCACCGTGTAGACCTTGGCCGGGATGCCGCCTTGCACCGCGCTCTTGTGCAGCTTGATCGTCGAGTGGCGTGCGCCGAGCACGATTTTCCTGGTCGTTGCCCCCGTGACCTTCTGGACGTTGCGCGGCGAGAGCCCGAGGCTCCAGCCCTCCGCGCTGGTCAGCACGGTGTTGCCGTTCGCCGTCAATGTCTCCAGCGGAATGAGGCTCATTGCCGGGCTGCCGATGAAGCTGGCGACGAACATGTTCACCGGATGGGCAAAGACCTGCGCCGGTGAATCGTATTGCTGCAGGAAGCCGCCGTTCATCACCGCCATCTTGTCGGCCATGGTGACGGCTTCGAGCTGGTCGTGCGTCACATAGATGATCGTCGCCTTGAGGTCCTGGTGGAAGCGCTTGATCTCCGACCGCATCTGTACGCGCAGTTTCGCGTCGAGGTTGGAGAGCGGCTCGTCCATGAGAAACACCGCGGGATCGCGCACGAGAGCACGGCCCAGCGCCACACGCTGCTGCTGCCCGCCCGAAAGTTCGCGCGGCTTGCGCTCGAGCAGGTGCGTCATGTCGAGCACGCGCGCCGCTTCCTTAACCTTCTTGTCGATCTCGTCACTGGGCAGTTTGCGCATCTGTAGCGGGAACGCGAGGTTCATGTAGACCGACTTTTGCGGATAGAGCGCGTAGTTCTGGAACACCATTGCGATGTCCCGGTCCTTGGGGTCGAGATCGTTGACCACCTGGTCGCCAATGAGGATGTCGCCCGATGTGATCGGGGTCAGCCCGGCAACGAGATTGAGCGTGGTCGTCTTTCCGCAGCCTGAAGGGCCGACAAGCGCAACGAACTCGCCGTCGTTGACCGTCAGTGAAACGTCGTTGACGGCCTTGAAGCCGCCATAGGTCTTGACGAGATCTTTGAGGACCACATGGGCCATCGGCAACTCCCTAATGCTTGACCGCGCCTTCTGTCAGGGCGCGTACGAAGTATCGCTGCAGGACGAGGAACAGCACCACGACAGGCACGCTCATCATGAAGCTCGCCGCCATCAGTCCCGGAAAGTCCGTCGTGTTTTCCGAGAAGAAGCGCTGGATGCCGACCGGCAGGGTCAACTGTTCATTTTTGGAGAGGAACGTGTAGGCGTAGATGTACTCGTTCCACGCGCCGATGAAGGAATAGATCGCGGTGGCGATGATCCCCGGCGTCGAGAGCGGCATCACGATCATGATGAAGGCCTGGAACCGTGTTGCCCCATCGATACGCGCCGCCTGCTCGAGCTGCACCGGGATGTTGTCGTAAAAACCCTTGAGCAGCCAGATCGCCAGGGGCAGGCCGAAGGTGAGATAGGTCAGGATCAGCGAGCCATGCGTGTTCACCAGCCCGATCGCACGCATCAGGATGAAGAGCGGCACGAGAAAGATCACCGCTGGGAACATGTTGCGCAGCAGCACGGCGAAGAACAGGAAGTTCCGGCCGGGGAAGGTGAAGCGCGAAAACGCGTAGGCCGCGGGGACGGCAACGATCACCGAAAGGATTGTCGTGACGGTCGACACGAACAGGCTGTTCCAGAAGAAGCGCAGGAAGTCCTGGCCGACGCTGTTCTGCGGATCGAGCAGCTTCTTGTAGCTGGCAAGCGTAGGCTCGTTTGGCCACCATTGCGGCGGGAATTGCGTCGCCGCGAAGCCGGACTTGATCGAGGTGATCAGCATCCAGATCATCGGCACCGCGGTGTAAATCAGCATGAACAAGAGGAAGATGCGCCCGGCCCAGCGCCATCCGTCGACGCGCATGCGGCGATGGGGCCGGCCTCGGGAGGCTGTCTCTGCAAGCGTGCTCATGTGCTCCCCTCTTTCCGCTCGTTGCCGCTTAGCGCCCGGACGTAGAAATAGCCCAGCGTCATCAGGATGAGGAACAGGAGCACCGAATAAGCCGATGCCACGCCCCAGCGCTGGCGGCCGAAGGCGAGCTCATAGATGTGGGTTATCCAGATATGCGATGCGTTCGACGGCCCGCCTGCGGTCATGATCCAGGGGATGATGAAGGAATTGAAGTTGGCCACCGCGAGCAGCAGGATCGTCACCACCGAGACGTTGCGCAAGTGCGGGAAAGTAACGTGCCAGAAGCGCTGCCATGCATTGGCCCCGTCGACCTTGGCGGCCCGCAACAATTGCTCGGGGACTGTCTGCAGGCCGGCCATCATCATGATCATGGCAAACGGAAACTCGCGCCAGATATTGACGACGATCAGGGAGGGCAGCACCGTGCTGACGTTGTCGATGAAATTGGGTGGCCGGTCAGTCAATCCGAGGCCGACCAGCACCGCGCCGATGATGCCGAAATCCGAATGGTAGATCCACTTCCAGATATAGGAGGCGGCAACGGCGCTGATCACCCAGGGAATGATCAGGATGGCGCGCAGGACGCCGCGGCCGACAAAGTCTCGGTGCAGCGCCAGCGCCGTGGCAAACCCCAGGACAAAGGAGATGAAAGTGGATCCGAATGTCCAGATCAGGGTGTTCCAGGTTACTTTCCAGAACACATCGCTGGTGAGGATGGTGGTGTAATTGTCGAAGCCGATGAAGGTCTTGTCGCGGAGCTGCAGACCGGGCGGCGTCTTATAGAACGACAGCTCGATCGTGTAGTAGATCGGATAGGCGATGACGACGAGCATCACGGCGATCGCCGGGAGCACGTATGCGTAGTCGGCGCGATGGGCCCAGATGTTCCGCAATGCGCCTGACCCGCCGGGTTGCGATTTTCGGCGAGCCTCGGCCTTGCCGGTCACGATCGTCACTGTGGCGTGCCCTTGTTTTTCGGAAAGAACCGGCTGCGCTCTTGGCGCAGCCGGTTCGCAGGTCAGGTTGGGACTAGAGCCCGCCCATCAGGTCTTTCACCTTCTTGGCCGCATCGTCCGCTGCCTGGTCGACGGTCATCGCGCCGGTCAGCGCATTCTGCAGCATGTCCGGGACGATGATGTTCATGATCTCGGGGGATTCCGGCAGCGCCGGGAAGGGGATGCCATAGGGCAGCATCGAAGTCGTGACATCGAGGAACTTGATATGGTCCAGACGTTCCTTCATCCATTTGGTCTTGAAGCCGTTAAGATTGCCCGGGTTCGAGCCGGCATAGGCCATCTTCAGCGACCATTCGGGGCTCGCCCACATGCAGATCATCGCCTTCGCGGCCGGCTCGTCCACCTTGCCACCCTCTACATACTCGGGCTTCAGGATGTGAATATTCGAGCCGCCGAACACGACGGCGCGCTTGCCGTCAGGACCGGTCGGGATCAGGCCGTAGCGCATATTGTCGATGACGGTCTGCGCCTTGTCCTTGTCGGTCCCGGTCGCCTTGGCCTGCAGGTCGAGCATGACGTTGTAGTCGGACGGGTGGGAAACCATCATGCCCAACTGGCCGGCGACGAACAGAGGCTGGTTGTCGGCCTGCTGGTTGGTAAGTGCCGAAACCGGAACCGACTTGTCGCGGACATACATGTCGTATGAGGCTTGCAGCGCCGCCTTGCTCTGCGGGCTGTCGAGTTCCACCTCCTTGTAAGTCGGGTTCGCGGTGGCTTCGTCGAAGACGCCGCCGCCATAGGCCCACAGCTGTGGCATGAAGCGATAGGGCGTATTGCCGGCATTCTTGCGAGCCACGAGGCCGTAACCGGCAATGCCGAGCTTGTCGTGGATCTGCTTGGAATATTTGACGACGTCGTCCCAGGTTGCGGGAGCCTTGTCCGGATCGAGACCCGCACGCTTGAAGATGTCGGCATTCCAGATGAACGCCATCGTCTCGTTGTTCGTTGGAACGCCGTATGTGACCCCATCCCAGGTCACGGCCTTCATGGCGCCGGGCCAGAAATCCTCGGTCGAATAGCCCACATCCTCCGGCTTGAGCGGCTGCAGATAGCCTTTCGAGGCGAATTCGGTACCGCCCAGGATTTGCAGGCGCACCGCCATCGGCGCGGCATTGCCCAGGAGCGCGGTGCGGAACTTGTCGAGAAGGTCGTTATAGGTGAGGGCCTGTTCCTCGAGCTTGATGTTTGGATAGGTCTTGCGGAAAGTCTCGAAGAAATCCTTGTAGTACTGGCGCAGCAGGTCGGGATCGCCCTCGAACACGCCCTGATACCAGAAAGTCAGTCGCCCCTTGTAATCCAGCGGCGTGACCTTGGCGCAATCGCCGGCCGTGTCGAAATCCTGTGTTCCCGCGATGGAGCGCACATATTCGGGCGACCATTTGCTGAGGTCGACCGGTGGCGCACCCAACGCCGATGTGGACATAAGTGATGCCGTCAAAATACCGACGACAGTGCCGCGCAGGACCGCACTGCCGAGCATGATCCTCGTCATAGGTATCCTCCCTGGTTCTCCGCCCTGCGATCGCGAGGATGGTTATTGCAGTACGGTGTATCCTCTCGACCACTTGGTACGTTTTCAGAACATGGATTGCCTGTCAACGCACCAGATCGTACATTGTTTATGGGAACCGTGCGTGATATCGGACAGACTGTGTATTAATTTGGGGAGCCGGCCCTTGGCCGAAACAGACGATTTCAAAGCAAAGCCACCCCCGGGGATCGACGCCACCGGAGCCTCCAGCGAGGGTGCCTCGCTTTACGAACTGATCAGGGAAGACATCATCGAGGGACGGCTCGCCGCCAACGAACGGCTTGTTGTGACCGATCTCGCCCGCCGCCACGGCACGTCGACCAATCCCGTGCGCGAGGCCCTGCAACTGTTGCGGGGCGAGGGGTTCGTCATCTTTTCTCCTAACCGCGGGGCGCGTGTAAGGCCCATCGATCAGGATTTCGTCCGCGATATCTACGAGATCGGAGTTCTGATCGAGCCAGCCCTGACGCGATGGTTTGTAGGTATGGCCACCGGCGAGGACATCGCCGAACTCGAACGCATCCAAGGCCTGATTGAAGAGAACAATTTCGCCGACACGTTCAGGCACAGTGAACTGGATACCGCATTTCACACGGTGATGTACCAGCGGCACTATAACCGCCATGCCGCCGAGCTCTGGTGGAAGCATCGCGAAGTGCTGCGAGCGGTGAGCCGGCGTTTCAATTTCACGCTCGCGCGGCGTGCCGCGATCATTCGTGAGCATCGCGAGCTCATTGCGCTCATCAAGGCCGGGGAGGCCGACAAGGCGGCCGAACTCATCTCCCGCCACGTCGAGGGTTCCGGCCGGCATGTTCTCGAACAGATGCGTGCACGCAACGCCGCTCGGGCCGGATAGGACGAGGGGTCAGGTCTGGAACAGCGTGGTTGACCACTAGTGAAAAGGCAGGTGAAATGAAAATCACGAGCGTTCGGCCGTGGCTGATCAAGTCTGGTGCTTCCTATTGGGGGGAATTCCTGTTCGTCGAGGTAACGACAGACGAGGGAGTGAGCGGCTGGGGAGAGATCACCACCACCACGAAGCTCGCCAACCGCGCCCTCTGCACGATCCTTCGACAGATCGGAGCCGCCGTGACAGGCGAAGATCCGGCGCGTATCGAATGCCTCTGGCACAAGATCTTCCGCGGCTTCACCTATATGGGTAGCCGTGGCGCCGCGGTCGAATGCGTGAGCGCGATCGACATAGCCCTCTGGGACATCAGGGGCAAAGTCCTCGGCAAGCCGATCTACGAGCTGTTGGGCGGGCCGGTTCGCGATGAGATCGCGCTCTACACCCACCCCAACCAGGCCAAATTCACCAGCAAGGACGCTGTGGTGCGCGAAATCCTGGACATCGTCGAGTCCGGACATACTGCTCTCAAGTTCGACCCCTTCCCCCACCAGGGTCGCGATGCCGACGGTGTGTCGCGCGAACAGCGGGACGGCTATCTCGACGGCGGCATGACCCGCAAGGACGAGCGCGAGGCTGCCGAACTCACGGCTCTGATCCGCGAAACGGCAGGCCCCGACATCGACATCCTCATCGATGCGCACGGCCGCTTCGATGTTCCGACCGCCATTCGCCTCTGTCGCAGCCTCGAGGAGGCCGGCCAGATCGACTGGTTCGAGGAGCCATGCCCGCCCGAGAGCCTTAACGCCCTCAAGCAGGTTCGCGAGAAGGTCAGTGCCGCTATCTCTTGGGGCGAGCGTGGCCACACAAAGTGGGATTTCGTGCCGGTTCTCGAGAACAAGCTCGCCGACTACATCATGCCTGACGTCACCTGGACCGGCGGAATTACCGAACTCAAGAAGATTTCCGCTCTGTGCGAAGCCTACTACATCCCAGTCTCGCCCCACGACGCCGCGGGACCGATCAACGTGGTTGCGGGAGCGCAGGTGATGATGACCGTTCCGAACTTCTACAAGCTCGAAACGTCGGAGTGGAATTTGGGCAAGTACGATCATCTTATCGACAAGCCGCTCGATGTTTCGAACGGTAGCCTCAAGCTCTCGTTGAGGCCGGGTCTCGGCATCGAGATGAACCGCGATTACCTGCAAGCCCATGAGATCGAACTGGGCTAGCAACGCAATCGGCAGCATGCGGGCGACGACCCGCAAATCAGAACGGGGATAAGTCATGCCAAAGACCGATGGAGCCGACGAGGCCCTCAACCGGGTCAACACCGACTCGAAGCCGTCCGAGCTTCGCATCACCGACATGCGGGTGGCCGAGATCGTCGGTGCGCCGTTCACCTCGGCGCTGCTCAAGATCTATACCAACCAAGGCATCGTCGGGCTTGGCGAGGTGCGCGACGGCGCCAGCGCCACCTACGCGCTGATGCTGAAGAGCCGGCTGCTTGGCGAGAACCCCTGCGACATCGATCGCCTGTTTCGCCGCATCAAGCAATTCGGCGGGCACGGTCGGCAGGGCGGCGGCGTCTCGGCGGTCGAGATCGCGCTCTGGGATCTCGCCGGCAAGGCCTATGGCGTTCCCATCTACCAGATGCTCGGCGGCAAGTTCCGCGATCAGGTGCGCGTCTATTGCGATACCGATGCCGAGAAACCGAGCGGCACCGAAACCGGAAAGCGCCTCAAGCAGCGCATGGACCGTGGTTTCACCTTCCTCAAGATGGACCTGGGCTTGATGCAGATCGCCCATGTCCCGGGCGCCGTATCCGCGCCCGCCGGCGCGCTCGAAGAGTTTCATGCCAATCCGCGCGGCCGTGGCGGCACGCTTGAGGAGCGCAAGGCCCGCAATCTCGCCTACGACGCGCAGAACGTGCAGCACCCGTTCACCGGCTTGCATTTCACCGAGAAGGGGATCGACCTGCTCGAGCAGTACATCCACGAGGTTCGCGAGGTGATTGGATACGAGATCCCGCTCGCCATCGACCATGTCGGCCATATCTCGCTGCAGGACGGCATACGCCTGTCGCGTCGCATCGAGAAATACGTACCGGCCTGGCTGGAGGATGTGATCCCCTGGCAACACACCGAGCAGTACCGACAATTGCAGGGGGCCACCACGGTGCCGATGTGCACCGGCGAAGACATCTACCTCAAGGAACGCTTCGAGCCGTTGCTCAAGAGCGGCGGCCTCTCCGTTATCCACCCGGACCTGCTCACCAGTGGGGGTATTCTCGAGACCAAGAAGATCGGCGACATGGCGCAGGATCACGGTGTCGCCATGGCCATCCATATGGCCGAAAGCCCGATCGCCGCGATGGCCGCCGCGCATGTCGCGACCGCTACCGAAAACTTCATGGCCCTCGAATACCACTCCGCCGATGTCGAGTGGTGGGACGATATCGTCACCGGCCTGCCCAAGCCGCTCGTCAAGGACGGCTTCATCACCGTGCCCGACAAGCCGGGGTTGGGCATAGACGATGTGGTCGACGAGGTGATCAGCCAGCACCTGCAGCCCGGTGTCACCGGGATATGGCAATCCACCGAGCATTGGGACAATGAATATAGCTGGGACCGGACCTGGAGTTAGCCCAGACTCCTGCCCTCACTCTCCTTGGCTCACAGGGCCGACGACTGACCATTCGTGTCGACCTCTCCCAAGGGAGAGGCGAAGAAAGAAACGGACGAAACCATGATCTACGAACTGCGCATCTATGACTGCCTGCCGGGCAGGCTGCCGGCTTTGCTCAAGCGCTTTTCCGAGCAGACGCTGGCCATCTGGGAGAGGCATGGCATCCGCCAGGCCGGGTTTTTCACCACGGCAATCGGCGACAACAGCAACCGCCTCACCTATTTCCTAGCCTGGGAATCACTGGCCGAGCGTGAGGCGAAATGGACGGCTTTCGTCACCGATCCGGCATGGCATAGGGCCCGGGACGAGTCCGAGCGCGACGGGCAGATCGTTGCCAATATCAGCAGCCAGCTGCTCACGCCGACAGCTTTCTCGTCCGTGAGATAGGACCGCGCGATGAAGATCACCGACCTTCGCTGTGCCGTTATCGGCAAGCACCCCATCGTTCGCGTCGTGACCGACGAGGGCCTCTATGGACTGGGAGAAGTCGAGTTCACCAAGACCTACCTCAAGCCCTTTGTGCTGCATTTCCGCGAGGCGCTGATCGGCGAGGATCCGACCGATGTCGAGCGGGTCATGTTGAAGATCCGCCAACGCGGTTCTTTCAAGCCCTACGGCGCGGCGGTCAGCGCTATCGAACATGCGCTTTGGGACATTGCCGGCAAGGCCGCGGGCGTGCCGGCCTATAAGCTGCTCGGCGGCAAGGTGCGCGACAAGGTACGCGTCTATAACGGCTCGATCCGCCAGAAGCGCACAGGCGACCGGCCGGAGGACTATGCCGCAGACGTCAAATGGATGATGGAGCAGCCGCAGAACTTCTTCATGGTTAAGCAAGGAATCTCGTTCCATTCCAACATGAAGGACACCATCGAGGACTTCCATTACGGCGTGACGCAGAAGAAGGCCGGCTATCACGGCGCCATGGATCAGGGCGTGATCAGCGAACGCGGTTTCAACCACATGCTCGACTGCGTGATCGCGATGAAGGAAGTGCTGGGCGACAAGGTCAGCCTGGCACTCGACTGCGGCCCGGGCTGGATGCTGCCCGATGCGATCAAGTTTGCCCGCGCGGTCGAGAGGTACAATTTGATGTGGCTGGAGGACATGCTGACCGGCGACTATGTGCCGTGGGTCAATCCGCAGGCCTACCGGGAACTGACCACCTCCACCTCGACGCCGATCCATACCGGCGAGCAGATTTACCTCAGGCACAATTTCAAGGAGCTGATCGAGACACAGGCGGTGCGCGTCATCGGCCCCGATCCTGCCGACATCGGCGGCATTGCCGAGCTCAAATGGGTCGCCGAGCACGCCTATATGCACTCGATTCTGATGGCGCCGCATGGCACGGCGAATGGCCTGCTGGGCCTCGGCGCGCTGATCAACGTCTGCGCCACCTTGCCCGCCAATTACGTGGCGTTCGAATACCCCAGTGCCTCGGACCCCTGGTGGAACGACATCGTCATCGGCCTGCCCAAGCAGATCGTGAGGGACAGCATGGTGGATCTGCTGGAAGCACCGGGGCTAGGCCTCGATATCGACGCCGAAAGCGCCAGGAAGTATTTGCTGGCGGAGGATGCCGGATTCTTCGATTGACCGGCGACGGTGGCCCTCGATCTCACCGACCGAGGGCCCGCTTCAAAGACACGTGGATGCACATCCCATCACAACAGAAGCCGGCGCATTGTTGACGCGCGCCGACCTTGTTTAATTATGGCGAATCTCGGTCCCGAGCACCTTCAGGCATTCGCGGATGAAGGCAGCGAGGGCTGTCCATCCCTTGGCCGACACCATGGTTCCGTCGACATACGCCTCGGTCGGCGACAGGTCGATGTAGGTGCCGCCGGCCAGCGTCACTTCCGGTTCGCAAGCGGCGAGCGCGCCGACCTTCTTGCCGCGCACGACACCGTCCACGGCAATCAGAATCTGGACCCCATGGCAGATCGTGAAGATCGGCTTCTGGGTATCGTGGAAGTGGCGCACCATGGCTTGCACCCGTTTGTCGGTGCGGATGTATTCCGGGCCGCGGCCGCCGGCGCAATATACGGCGTGGTATTGATCGAGCTGCTTTTCCGCCTCGGCAAACGTCTTGTTGATCACCTGAAAATGGCCGAGCTTTTCGGTGTAGGTCTGGTCGCCCTCGAAGTCGTGCAGGGAGGTCTTGATGAGGTCTCCTGCCTTCTTGTCCGGGCAGACCACGTGGACCGTGTGACCGACGGCTTCCATTGCTTGCTGGTAGACGAAGATCTCGTACTCCTCGGTGAACTCGCCGGTGAGCATCAATATTTTCTTGCCTGACATGATCATGTCCTCTGTCGTGTGAAAGGGGCGGGGCGAGTCATGCTGCGCCCCGCATTGATTGCGTTCTTCAGAACGGAGAGTCGGGGAAGAAGTATTCCTTGGCGTTGTCCTTGGTGATCAGCGGCGCGTCCAGCTTGACGGCGCCGCGAACCGGGGCCTGGCCAACCAAATTGGCCATGGTCATGTAGATGGCCGTCTTGATCATGGACGGCGGGTAGGGAGTCTCGACGGGGGTCATGGTGTCGCCGTCGATGACCTTCTTGACGATGTCCTTCATGCCGTTGCCGCCAAGCGCCAGCTTGATATCGGTGCGGCCCGACTGCTTGACCGCCTCGAGCACCCCCAGCAGCATGTCGTCATCGTTCGCCCACACCGCGTCGATGTGCGGATATTTGGCGAGGTAGTCCTGCATCAGCTTGAAGGCTTCGTCGCTGTTCCAATGAGCGTACTGGATGTCGAGAACCTTGAGGCCGGTCCCGGCGATGGCGTCCTGGAAGCCCTTGATGCGCTCGTCGTCGATCACGGTCGGGATGCCGCGCAGGACAACCAGGTCGCCCTTGCCGCCCAGCTTGTCGATCATGTATTTCGCGGTGTTGCGCCCGACGGCGATGTTGTCGCCGGCGACGTAGAGGCCCTGGATGGTCGGGTCGGTCAGGCCGCGGTCGACGACGGTGATGAAGGTGCCCTTCTCCTTGATGGCCTTGACCGGTTCGGTCAATTCTTCCGAGGAGTAAGGCAGGATCACGAGCGCACTGATCTTGCGTGAGGCGGAGAGGTCCTCGATCGCCGACACCTGATCGGCCGCTGACGGCGACGTCTTTACGATGACCTCGACACCGGGGAAAGCCGCGTTGATTTCCTTGGCCGCCGTCTGCGCGTGATAGACGACGCCGGCGGTCCAGCCGTGGTCGGCGGCCGGTATCGAAACGGCGATGACTTTCTTGTCCTCGGCCATGGCATGGCCCGTCAGCAGCAGCGAGCCGAGCGCGGCCGCAGCCATCCATTTTTTACTGAACATTTTCTTCTCCCAGATTGGACCTGCAAAGACGCACCCGTGTGGTCCGGACACGGGGCTATTTCGAATTCGAGAACCTCTGAATGAGCATCGCGATGATGATGATGACGCCCTGAACCGCGGCGACCAGGTACTCGGAGACGAAGTCCGACAGCACCATGAGATTGGCGATCAGCTCCAGAATGACGGCGCCGGCGACGGTTCCCCAGACATGACCTTTGCCGCCACGCAGCGCCGTGCCGCCGATCACCACGGCGGTGATCACCTGCAGTTCCCAGAGCTGCCCGGTGGTCGGCGTTGCGGCACCCAGTCGCGGTACGTAGCAGATCGCGGCGATGGCCACGCAGACGCCTTGGACGATGTAAGCGATGGTGCGCGTCTTGATGACGGAGATGCCGGAATAGCGCGCGACGTCCTCGTTTGCGCCGACCGCCGCACATTTGCGCCCATACTTCATCTTGTAGAGGACGAACGATGCGACCGCGGCGACGGCGACGGATATCAGGATCGGGATCGGGACACCGCCGACGGTGCCGAAATAGACCGGCCGATACGCTTCGCGCAGCGACCGGTCTATCGGTATCGTGCCGCCGTCGGTCAGATAGGTGATCAACGCGCGGAAAATGCCCATTGTGCCGAGCGTCGCAATGAACGGTTCGATCCGGCCTATGGTGACGATCAGGCCGTTGGCGAGGCCACACATAAGACCGACCAGGGTCGCCACGAGCATTCCAGCCGGTATCGCCCACAGGCCGGCGTGCGGCGCCACCGCGTTCATGAACATGATGGTGATGCCGGTGACGAAGGCGGCCATCGAGCCGACGGAAAGATCGAGCCCTCCCGACGAGATAACGAACGTCGCGCCGACAGCGATGATGGCGATGAAGGCGCTGCGGGTGATGACGTTGGCAAGGTTGGTCGCGGAGAGGAAGTCTGGATTGATGAGGAAGCCGACCACCAGCAGGGAGGCCAATGCCAGGAAGGGACCCACGTCGGTCCAGGTGATGTTCAAATCACCGACGCGATGTGTGGATGGGGATCCGGTCATGACAGCCATTCTGTTCCTCCCTCGGCCTTCGGCCTCGGTTTCGGGCCGCTTGTCGCCAGCAGCGCCACATTGCTTTCGGTCATCTCGGCGCCTTGGACCTCGCCCGTCAGGCGGCCTTCCCGCATGACGAGGATGCGGTCGCAGATGCCGATCAGCTCCTGCATTTCCGACGAGATGACGATGCAGGCTTTGCCGCTGCCGACGATGGCGTGGATGAAGGCGTAGATCTGAGCCTTGTTGGCGATGTCGATGCCACGGGTCGGTTCATCGATGATGACCACAGAGGGGTTGGTGAGCAGCACCTTGGCGAGCAGCAGCTTCTGCTGATTGCCGCCGGAAAGCTGTCCCGCCTTCACGCCAGGGCTCTTGAGCCGGATATCGTAGCTCCGGACGGCCTCTGTCAGCGCGGCCGACTCGCGGCGTCTGCTGAGAGCCAGTGCGGGATGGAACCGTTCAAGTGCGGAAAGCGTGAGGTTGGGCGCCAGCCGTTCCTCGAGGAGCAGGCCCTTGCTCTTTCGGTCCTCTGTCAGGTAGCCGATGCCTGCGTCGATCGCTTCGCGTTGCGAGCGGATCCGGACGGGCCGTCCCTCGAGTTCGATCACGGCGTGGGCCGGACGCAGGCCCACCAGCCCTTCGAACAATTCCGTGCGGCCCGCGCCGATCATGCCGGCAAAGCCAAGAATTTCGCCCCTGTGAACGGTGAAAGAGACGTCTTCGGCGTAGCCCGGGACGGTGGCGCTTTTCACGCTCAGCATCGGCTCATCGGACGGTGCACTCTTCTGCGGGTAGAGCGTTGCAAGCTCGCGGCCGACCATCAGGCGTGCCATGTCCATCTGCGTCAGGGCCGTGCCCGGATAGGTGCCGATCATCCTGCCGTCGCGCAGCACGGTCACCTTGTCGGCAAGCTGCCGCACCTCATCCAGCCGATGGCTGATATAGAGGACGGCCGTGCCGTGGGCCTTTAGCTGCCGGACGATTTCGAGGAGCCGATCCACTTCCTCGCCGGTCAGCACGGCGGTCGGCTCGTCGAAGATCACGACCTTGTAGTCGTCGAGCAGCGCGCGGGCGATCTGGACCAACTGGCGGTCGGCCAGCGAGATGTCGCGCACCAGCGCGGTCGGCGAGACCGAGCAGCCGATCCGTGCCAGCTTTTCGGCTGCCAGGCGCCGCATGGTGCGGTCGTCCATCACATGGCGGCGCGAAAGCTCGCGGCCGAGAAATAGATTGTCCGTCACCGTAAGCGCTTCGGCGAGCAGGATCTCCTGGTGGACGAGGGCGATACCGGCTTTCTGGGCCTGGTCGGGCTTGGCGAACGTCACCGGCCGACCGGCCATGGACAAGGTGCCGCGGGTTGGCTCGGCATAGCCGGACAGCAGCCGCATCAAAGTGGATTTTCCGGCACCGTTCTCGCCGATGATGGCGTGGATTTCGCCCGGCAGGATGTCGAGCGTGACGTCGGAGAGCACGGTCACCGGCCCATATTGCTTCGAGAGACCCTGAGAGCGCAGCACCGGCTCCACGGCCCCAGGCGCATTGCCGCCGGGCAGCGCACTTCCTCCCTCTCCGGCAATATTGGCGGTAACGGACATTCGTTCAGGCCTCAATCGAAGGCCGGCAGCAGGCGATCGCGCGAGTGCTCGATGTGGGCGCGCATTGCTTTCGCGGCGGCATCCGGATCGGCAGAGCCGAACGCGGCGAGGATCGCCTCATGCTCGTCCAGCGCCTCCTCGGTCACGCGGGAATGGTACATCAGGCGGAAAATGTGGAAGTGGGTGTGTTGAAAACCCAGCGTCTCGCGGATGAGCTCGTTTTCGGCGTATTCCATGATCTTGTCGTGGAAGATCGCGTCCTGCCTGGCGAAGTTCGAATAGCGCAGGCGCTCGTCCTTGCCCTCGCGGCGCGACATCACGCCTGCGGCCTCCAGCAGCGTGCCGAGTTTGGCCTCGTCCATCGTGGCAGCGGCTTTCGCCGCGCCGTGCGGTTCGAGCAGGAGACGCATTTCGTACAATTCGTCGAAACGACGCCGCGTGATCTGCGGCGCGGCGCGATATCCGATCAGGTGCGTCTTCAGAACCAGTCCTTCGCCTTCGAGACGCCCCAGCGCCTCGCGGATCGGCGTATGGGAAACGTCGAACTCCTTGACCAGATTGTCGACGGTGATGCGCGAACCGGGCGCGATCTTCAGCGACATCAGCTGGGCGAAGATGGCCTCGTAGACGTCCTCGGCCAGGCTGCCGGCCCGCTGAATGCGGCCCGCTCCCGTGGGCGCTTCACCATTATTGCTCAAACTGACAGATTGCATTTTTCGCCTCTCGACTGGGGAGACTGCTAACACGAGGGTTTGACCGATGCAATACTATATCCTATACGATTTTATCGGCGCCGCTCAATTGAGGATTTTCGGTGCGGATTTTTGCAATGCGTTTCTCCGAAACTCCCCAAGGATGCAGCCTGTCATGAGCCTTCTCACAGCCCTCCGGCTCCCACGCGAAATTCTATTCGGAAAGGGACAACGTCATGCGCTGCCAGCCGTGGCCGGCCGCCATGGCCGCCGCGCCCTGGTCTGCACCGACGAGCGTTTCGCCGGCACCGGCGTGTTCGCCGAAATGATGGAATCCCTGCGGTCGGCATCGATCGACGTGCTGGTTCACGACGGTGTCCTCCCGGACGTGCCGCGCGATTCGGTGGCGGTCTGCGTCGAGGAAGCGAGGGGCTTCCGGCCAGATATGGTGATCGGCATCGGCGGCGGCAGCTGTCTCGATTTCGCCAAATGTGCCGCCTTGCTGATCAGCCATGGCGGCGAGCTGCGGGACTACTACGGCGAGTTCAAGGTCCCGGGGTCGATGCTGCCGCTGATCGCCGTGCCGACCACGGCTGGCACAGGATCGGAGGTGACGCCCGTTGCAGTGATATCGGATCCGGACCGGACGCTCAAAGTCGGCATATCGAGCCCCTATCTCATTGCTGCCGTTGCCGTCTGCGACCCCGAACTGACAATGACTTGTCCGCCGGGCCTGACCGCGGTTGCCGGTGCCGACGCGCTCACGCATGCGATCGAGGCCTTTACGGCCATGCGCCGGGACGGGGACTTCAGCCTGCCGCAGCGCCACGTGTTCATCGGCAAGACGCCGCTGACCGACCATTTCGCGCTGCTGGCCGTCAAACTTCTCGGCCGCAGCCTGGAGAAGGCGTGCATTGACGGCGGCGACGCCGAGGCGCGCTCCGACGTGATGATGGGAGCGCTGGCTGCGGGTTGCGCGTTCGGCACCGCCGGCACGGCGGCAGCGCACGCGGTGCAATACCCGGCCGGCGCGCTCACACATACGCCGCATGGGCTGGGAGTGGCGACAATGATGCCTTACGTCATGAGCTACAACAGCCGCGTGGCCGCGGCTGAGATCGCCGAGATAGGGATTGCTCTTGGCCTGGAGCCGAACGGTCGTGGCGTCGACGAAATGGCAGGCTCGACCATCGAGGAGATCAGGCGCTTGTTTGCGGCGATCGGCATCACCCCGACGCTGGCCGGTCTGGGGCTCCCGGCCGACAAGCTCGACTGGACCGCCGAGCAGGCGCTCGGCATCGATCGCCTGATCAAGAACAACCCGCGCCCATTCGACCTCGCCGCCATGCGCCGCCTTGTCCAGGCGGCCTATGACGGCGATCTCACCGCCTGCGCCATGTGAACGTCAGGAACAAGACGATGAACCTTCCCTACAATGCCTTCCCTCTCGATCAGGATCCGTACGACGTTCGGGGCTTTCCGCACCGGCTCTACATTGGCGGACAATGGCTGCCGTCGTCCGACGGCGGGCTCATCGAGGTCACCGATCCATCCTCCGGCGCGGTGATCGCGGCGGTCCCCGATGCGACCCTGGAGGATGCCGCCGCCGCGGTCGAGACTGCGGCCAAGGCGGCCAAGGGGTGGCGCGAGACAGCGCCGCGCAAGCGCTCGGAGATTCTCAGGCGCTGTTTCGAGCTGATGGTCGAGCGGTCGGAGACGCTTGCCATGCTGATCTCGCTGGAGAACGGCAAGGCCCTGCGCGACGCGCGCGGCGAGGTCGCCTATGCAGCCGAATTCTTCCGCTGGAACGCCGAGGAAGCGGTTCGTATCACCGGCGAGTTCGGCACCGCCCCGTCCGGCGCCAACCGCATCGTCGTCGATTACCAGCCGATCGGCATCTGCGTCCTCATCACGCCGTGGAATTTCCCCGCCGCGATGGCGACGCGCAAGATCGCACCGGCACTCGCGGCAGGCTGCACGGTCATTCTGAAACCGGCCAGCGAGACGCCGCTGACCGCCTATGCGCTGGCCGCGCTCTACAGCGACGCCGGCGTACCGGACGGTGTCGTGAACGTGCTGACGACGTCGACACCCGGCCCCCTGACGTCGGCCATGCTGGCCGATCCGCGCGTCAGGAAGCTCTCCTTCACCGGTTCGACCGGGATCGGCCGGGCCTTGCTCGCCGAGGCCGCCAAACATGTGATTTCCTGTTCCATGGAGCTTGGCGGCAATGCGCCCTTCATCGTTTTCGACGATGCCGATCTCGATGCGGCCCTCGACGGCGCCATGATCGCCAAAATGCGCAATGCCGGCGAAGCCTGTACGGCGGCCAACCGCATCTACGTCCAGTCGGGTATCCACGATGCGTTCGCCGACGGCCTTGCGCAGCGCATGGCTGCGCTCAAGATCGGCGCCGGCACCAAGGCGGACACCGAATGTGGACCCATGATCACCAAGAAGGCGGTCGACAAGATCGACCGGCTGGTCAAGGACGCGGTCAGCCGGGGGGCCAAGGTACTGTGCGGCGGCTCGGTGCCTGAAGGGGATGGTTTTTTCTATCCGCCGACGGTCCTGTCCGAAGTCTCGCCGGACGCCGATATGGCGCATGAGGAGATCTTCGGCCCGGTAGCGCCCATCACCCGCTTCGAGAGCGAGGCGCAGGCCATTCTCCACGCCAACAACACCGAATACGGCCTCGCCGCCTATCTCTACACCCGCAATGTGGCGCGCGCCATGCGGGTGGCCGCCGAGATCGAGGCCGGCATGATCGGCCTCAACCGCGGCCTGATGTCGGATCCCGCCGCGCCTTTCGGCGGAGTCAAGCAGAGCGGCCTCGGGCGGGAAGGGGGCCAGCATCACGGCATCGCCGAGTTCATGGAGGCCAAATACATCGCTGTAACCTTCTGAGCGGACACCATGTCGAAGGACCCTTTTCGCACCCGCGACCACGTTGCCGATTTCGATGACATCGTGGCCGACATCGTCGCCCGCAGCACCGCGACGCGGGCTTCGCTGCCGATGCTGGCGGACATCGCCTATGGCCCGCACGAGGCCGAACGCCTCGACCTGTTCTTTCCGGAGGGACCGCGCAGGAACCTCCCGGTGCACATCTTCATCCATGGCGGTTATTGGCGCATGTTCGCCAAGAGCGACTATTCCTACATCGCCGAAACGGTGACGAGCGCCGGGGCAATCGCGGTCGTGATCGACTATGCGCTGATGCCCGCCGTCAGGATGGCGGCAATCGTCGACCAGGTCCGGCGCGCGAGGCAATGGGTGCTGGATAATATCGCCAGCCATGGTGGCGATGCCGGTCGCCTAAGTGTCAGTGGTCATTCCGCCGGGGCGCATCTGGCGACCTTTTTGTTCGACGAGGGATCGGCACATCCGCCCTCGGCGGCACTCCTGCTCGGCGGGCTCTACGATTTGAAGCCCCTCCAGAAATCCTTCCTGGAACCCTTGATAGGCCTGACCGACACGGAAGTCGGGGCGTATTCGCCGATGGGCAAATCCCACTCGGCGCGGACAAAGGTCACGCTGCTGGTCGGCGAGCGGGAAACGGAACCGTTTCACCTGCAGGCCAGATTGTTTGCCGATCGCCTGACGGAGCAGCGCCTGACGGCTTCGAGCGGCATCGTCGAGGGGCGCAATCACATGGACAGCGTCCGGGATTTGGGTGTCAGGCATACAAAAGCGGGCACTTGGCTGTACGACATGATCCGAGCCGCTTGATCGATCCTGTCTCAGCCGAAACCTTCCCCCGTTAAGCCTTGCGCAACTCATGGCGCGTAATCTGCCTGCCAGATTGCGAGGCACCATGAAGCGCCAACCACTATTGCTTTTCGCCTTTCCTGCCTGTGTCCTGCTGATCCTGGCGGCGGAGCGAATGGCCACGCTCCTGCTCGGAACTTACCCCGCAAGCCCCGATATGTGGAAGATCTGGCTCGCCCTGCATCCCTCGTCGGGCATGGTCTGGCAGCAGGTCGACGTCTATCTGGGAGGGTCGATGGTCCTGGATTTCGCTCTGCTGGGCGCGGCCCTGGTGGTCTGCTGGATGGCAAGCCGGGCCAGAAGGTCGGCCGCATTCTTTCTTGCCAACCACGGCATCTTGGTCCTCGCGGCGTCGATGATTTTCATCGGTGGCCGTTCGCAGACCGCCAGCACCATTGCGGCGTTCACGGCGCCGAGTGGCTTTCGGTTCTCGCTGGTGATGGACTTCACCTGGCTGAACTGCCTGCTGGCGGTCATCGGGGTCACCGCCTGCGCCTATTGCCACCTTGCCTATGTCCGTGAACTCGGCATGCGCGTTGAATCGCGGCGCGTCCGGATCATGGCGCTGCAGCGGGATTTCTAGACTGGCGCAGCGCTACGCGGCCACGCCCAAGGCCCGACCTAGTTTATCTTGTGATAGGTGACCTTGCCTTCCGGCGATACGCTCCGCTGGTAGTTGGAGCTCGGCGCGGGAGGCGCTGCCGGTGCCGACCGCCTTCGCGTTACCCGCGGCATATCCCCGATGGCAGGCTCCGCGTCGGCGGCGCTGGCGACCGCCGCCATGTCTTCGGCGGGCGAGGGGAGTTCGACGACGCGCGGCTCGTCGCCACCGTGATTTCCCGACATCGCCGGTGGCTGCCGGGCGATGTTGGCGTTGACTTCGCCGAAGCTCGCCCGCAGCCGGTCGTCCAGCGCCTCGAACCGGCTTTGAAATCCATTGTTGACGGTGTCGAGCCGCGCGCTCATGCGCTGCTCGAACTGGCCGAGGTCCTCCAGTCGCGCCTCGATCGCGCGCAGATCGTTGATGCCGCGGTAGAGATAGACGGCCGCGGTGGCGTTCAGCAGGGCAAACAGCGCCAGGCCGACAGAGACGGCAATGGCGAGCCTGGACCGGCTCTTCTCCCTGTCGAGCAACAGCGGTTCGACCGCTATCACAAGGTCGTCGGGATTGCTGATCGTCGTCATTGGACCACCACCTTGGTGCCGACAGGCACGCGCCTGAAAAGATCGATGACATCGGTATTGGTCAGGCGAAAACAGCCCGACGTGCCGTCGAAACCCACGCCCGAAGGGTCATTGGTGCCATGGATGCGATAGAGCGTGTCGCGGCCATCCCGAAGCAGATAGAGCGCCCTTGCGCCGAGCGGATTGTACGGTCCCGAGGGCACCATGTCAGGCAATTCCGGCTGGCGGGCGCGCATTTCCCTGGGCGGTCGCCACGCGGGCCACTCGGTCTTGGCTCCCACCTGGACCGTACCCGTCCAGCCAAATCCATCGCGTCCGACACTGATCCGGTAGCGCAGGGCCTCGCCCTTGCCGGTCACCAGATAGAGTGCTTTTTCCTGCTTGCGGATGATGATGGTCCCGGTCTTCTCCTGGGTGGAAAACGCCACCATCTTGCGCAGGCTGGGACCCATGGCCGGCAGAGGCGGGCGGCTGTCCGCCAACGCGGTCTGCCCGGCCGCGGGCGCCAGCGCCAGGCCAAGCAGGCAGGCGGCTGTCAGCCGCAAGCGATGGTCGCTAGCGGGCCGCATCGTCGAGCCGCTCGCGGAACATCTTCTTCAGGTCCTTGTTGAAGCGCGCCCGCCCATCCACTTCGGACGGCAGCATGGCGCGGTTCAGCGCGTCGGCCAGCAGGGCGTTGTCGAGGCCGACCGACTTGATGTGCGGCGCCTTGAAGATCTTCTCCAGCTCGCTGCGCGAGAAGTGGTTGCCGAACCATTTGCGCTTGTGCTTGTTGGCGACCAGTGTGATTGAGACGGCATTGCCGCGCAGCTCGCGGATCTTCTTATAGAGCCGTTTGCCTTGCCGCAGCGAAGCGACATTGAGCTCGAAGACAATGAAGATCTCGTCGCTCGTCGACAGCACGGAATTGTGCCAGGGCGTTTCGATGTTCGGCAGGTCGATGACGATGTCGTCGAAACGGTAGGCGACGAGATCGAGCAGCCGGAAGACGAAATCGGCGCCCTGCGGCTCGAACGGCAGTTGCGGCCGCTCGAAGGCATAGAGCGTCAGGCCGGAAGGCCGCGACAGCTTGATGACGTCCATCAGTTCGACGTCGAGCCGTTCCGGCTGGCCGATGATGCCGGCAAGGTCGAACTGGTTGAACAGGTTGAGATAGGCGCCGCAATTGGCGCTCTGGAAGTCGAGGTCGACCAGGCAGGTCGAGGCCGCGCGCTCGGTCGATTTCGAGGCCAGGAATTCGGCCGCCGACAGCGCCAGCGTCGTGGCGCCGGCACCGCCGCTGGCGCCGATGAAGGTGATGATCCGGCTCTTGGCACCCTGGTTGCCGCTGTCGTGGAAGGTGACGGCGTTGAGCAGTTCCTTGCCGTCGAGCGGCTTGTGCAGCCAGTCGGAGGCATTCATGCGCACCAGGACGCGTGTCTGCTCCGACGTCAGCTCGTCGGAAATCGCGATCAGCGGCACACCAGCCCACAGCGCGCGCGCCTCGACGATGCCTGGATTGCCTAGCAAGTCGCCATTGCCGAGATCGAGGATGACGATGCCCGGGCGCGTGTCCGCCGGCGGCCCCTTGAGGAAGTCGCCCGTCTCGGCAACCCGCACATCATAGATCGCCAGCGCATCGAGCCGCGTCGCCACATCGCGCTTGAAATTCGGATCCGAGGAAAACAGAGCCACCTGCTTGCGCTTGGTCGGGGTAACTTTGGTGCTGATGGCGTTCATGGCGTCCACGTGCTTTTCATGTCTTCGCCCGTGACCGTGCTCAGCATGGAGGGCATGGTGATGTTGCCGAACCCGAGCAATCCGCCCAGGAAGAAGAACTGGAAGGGATGATTGGTGATGCTGACGGTGATGGTAGGCACCGGACCGTTGGGGCGCGTCCAGTAACCGAGGCCGGACGCCTGATATTGGATCTGGACCTCGGATTTCTTCAAATTAGGCAGAAATTTCTGCATACCGGAGCGGCCGCCGCTGCCGTTGTAGATATCATCAAACGAGCCTTGGACCGCATTCGCGGCCTGGCACGTACCTGCTCCGACACTGCAGCAAGCGACGCCTGCCGTGCTTGCCGTGCAGACATAATTATACGTGCCGGCCGGCACCGCATTGCCGACATCCAGAGAGTTGCTGGGAGTCCTTCCTTCAGAAGGCAGCCCGCTGGCGACCGGCGTGGAAATCCGTGCCAGCCTCGCACCCATCTGTACCGCCTTGTTGGCGGCGTTCCACTGGTAGAAGGCGTAGCCGAAGTCGACGAAACCGAGCAGAAGGGTCAGCAGCAATGGCATGACAATGGCCATCTCGACCATGGTAGCGCCAGACCGGTCCGAGCCAAATTTTTTGCTCGCCGTCACCATCCGAAGACGCGCTCCTGATGCGACGCCGTTATGTTGAGGCTTCCAAACCCGAGATAGCCCCAGAGGCCGATGCCGCTATAGGGTAAGGATGTGCTGACCTGTACGACGTCCACAATGCCGGTACTGCTGAGATAGAGCTGGTTTCCACTGCCGTCGACTGCTTGGTTGTGAGCCACGGTGACCGTGATTTGAGGCGTGGTCCATCCTGTGACCCTTGGGCTGCCGTCAGTCACGGCGCCGTTGACGGCAAGATTTGTGCCCAGCGTAACGCACGTGCTCCAATTGCTGTCGTTGCAGCGCGCCATATAGCGCGCGCCGTCTTCCACACCCGCTTCGAGCAGCAGGCGAGTGTTCAGTATGTTGGAGAATTCGAACACGCCCGCCGACAGCAGCAGCACGAACGGAGCCACAAGCGCCACCTCGACCAGGGCAGCGCCTTGTTCGTCTTTGTGGAACCCCCGAAGGAATTGTCTGAGTGCGATGAACATGGCGCTACCGGTACAATTGGGCTTCGTTGCGCTGCAGCTTCTTCAGCGTATTTTGGCCGGCGACAGTGCTGATATCCTCGATCTCGCCATAGATGTTGGCGTCGGGCGGCCCTCCGGCCGGCTCTGTCAAGAACACACTCGCGAATGCCTGCACGGGCAAGGTCTGTCCGCCCCCGTGAACATTGTTGGCGGTGCAATCGACGATCGCTACATACAGTAGCCGCCTGTCAGCGGTTTGCGTTGTGCTGTTGCAGGCCGGCGCGGTCTGTTCGAAAGTGCTCTTAAGATCCGCTTTGTGCTGAATTTCGTAATTGTAGACACAATATCGGCTGGGGCTTGCGCCGCACGCGGCTTTCACACCCGTGCCGTCGTCCTTGGGCCAGTTCGTGTCCCAATAGCCCGGACTTGTTTTCGTGCCCATGAAATTCCAGTTCCCGTCGCCGAGGCTTCCGGCATTTGAACATGTGGTCGCAAAGCAATTATCTCGGGGCACCGCCATGAAATTCTTAGCCTGCCCGGAACTGGGAGTGTTGTAGCTGCAATTGTTCTTGCCTGCGTTTTGAACGTCCATGCCTTTTCTGACATTCGGTGCCGGCGGGTTGATTGACGGGTCGGTCTTGTAGGGGCCGCCGTTGTCGTAAATGTCGAAGCGGGTGTTGATGCCGGCATCGACCGGAGGAATGTTACCCGGTCGGGTCGTCACCCCACTCTGGTCGTAGCAAGCGGGGGGATTTGTAACCGCAAACATTTCGGTAATTGCCGCCGTATTCTTGTCGCCCTCTGGCGAGGACAGGAAACCATAGTTGCCAGGACCGTATTGGGCGCTGCTGCCGCCTGTTTGCTCTTTCAGCCAGATCATCGGCTTCTTGGTTCCTGCTATGGCCGTCTGCAGATTGCTCAGGGACGTGGCGCTATTGGTGAAAGGGTTGCAGATGAACATCGGCGTGAACTGGCACAACGCATTGGTGAAGCCCGCAACGGCCTGCGTCTGCACGTTGAAGCCGTTGCTGCCGCCAAGAAAGCTTGCTGGAAAGATCGCCGCAAAAGCGGTTGGGTTCACCGTCACTTCTGCGAATTTTGCCACTTTCGGGTCGCTGGTACTCCAATCGTGGCCATTGGCGTCGACTCCCGCGGCGCTGAGCGCGATACTGTCGTCAGCGGGTATCCCACTTAGATATTTGACGGTCAGGTCAGCCGGGGCAAGTGCATGATTGCCAGAGGTGGAGAATTTCGTCGTGTTGGCGTAGGTGCCGGCGAAGAGATTGTCCCGTGCCCGATTGGCTCGCGTGATCGCATCGGTGTTGCCATCCAGCTCCGCCGCGAGCGCAAGCGCATAGGCATCGGCGCCCTTCTGCATGTCGTTGTGCAGTCCGTTGGCCCGGCTCATGTCGATCGCCAGTAGCGCGAAGCCGATGAGAACCGGCAACATGATCGCAACGAGGATCATCGCTATGCCGCGTTGATCGTTCCAGAAGGCGCGAATGGTCCCCAACATGACCTTACTCTCTGCTCTCTTGCGCAAGGGCCCCTCGTACGCCCGGCGCCCTCCGCATCCCTTCCGTTCAGTTCATGGCGTCGTCACACCCGACCCGCCGACATTGACCGTGATGGCCGGCGGCGGCGGGGGGGGCGGCGGATATTTGTAGTT
>NZ_VFVT01000015.1:0-65142 GCF_006442275.1 Mesorhizobium sp. B2-3-10 | reverse complement strand
GGCGGGGTTGGTGTATTTGCGATTTTCAGTACCTTAGGGTTCGCATTTCGTGGGTATAGAAATCGCCGATAGTTACTTCCGGGACGTTCAGTTCGCTTGCAATCATCGATGTGGCTATGATGATTTGATGGTCTGAAATTGCCTCTTTTGAGTATTCAAAGAGTATTTTCTGGAAGTTTTGGCTTCGCTCTGGCTCCATTCCTTTGTCTTCGACGGTGTCCATCAGCAAAAATCGAGGGTGATTAAATGAAGAATCTTGCGTCGCCGCAAAACAGAACGCGGCCAGAAAGCTGTTTTTAAGATAAACCATCGAGCTTGCGGAGAAGAAACTGTCTCCGTTGACTGCTATACGATCAGCATCAAACTCAAACGTAACGCTCTCCGCATTCTGAAACGTGCTTTGTCGTGCCAAATCCCGCTTGAGGAATTGTACAACCAGATCCGCGATGGCAGTCTTGGCTCGCGACACCTGCTTAGCATTTCTTTGCTTTTCAGCCTCTATAGCTCCCTTCAGCAATCGAGTTTCGCCCCGAATATCTTCCGCGTTTTTCGACAAGGCGGCCAGCTGTTCGATGACGCCAGCCTTCCCAGCGAGATCCTCGATTTGTCTTATTAGGTAACCCGCAGAACGGTTCAGTTCCCGCAGCCGCAATCGTAGCTCTGTGGTTGGTGATCTAACGGCAACCTGGTAGTGCCGAGATGCCTGTGCCCAAAGTGCTTTGGTGCTGGCCAAAGCCTCGCGCAAACGCTCAATTTCCTCAACGCGTTCTGCCTGAAGTTCGAGCGATTCCTGGCGCTGACGCGCGAACTCGTTGATCAGCTTTAGCGATCGAGCCTTAGTCTCACGAGGGTCGTAAGCCGATTTGCAGAGGCTACATGCCCCCTCTATGCCATGCTTATCGATGGGCGCTAAGCAAGCCGGGCAATACTCGTACTCAAGGGTTCTAAATTCATCGATGACTGTATCGGACTGATGTAGCTGAACCAGCTTTTCATCAAGAGCATTAATGAACTGCAGTGAATCGGCTCTCTCAAGCTCAAGGCTGTCGATCTCTTCCTGCAGCTTGGCGATTTTGGCCTGCAGCTCTACGATGTTCTTATAGGTCTCCTCCTGATCGTTGAGGCTCAGTCGATCGTCAAACTGCGTATGGAAGATTAGCTCTTCAAGCTTCGAGATCTCGGCGCTCGTTGATTCAAGCTGTTGATTATAACTTGCAGTCTCAATTTCAAACCACTCAGTTGTTAGCGGGTTTCCGTCTTTTCCGTGCGATCTGATGATCGCCTTGATTTGAGCTTCAGCAATGTCGAGCTCCTTATTTGCTTGACCCAACCGTATCTGAGCGTTGTAGTAACGAGAACTAAATGCGCCACATAGCAACTCACCGACCGTCTGACGGGTGATTGCATCGTCGAAACGCTGTGGTCGAAATAACTTCTCAACTGGACTGAGCTGGTCGGCGTAAAGAAGGCGCAGAATCTGATTGATTGTGATCTTGGTGTCGGTCTCCGCGTATTGGACCTCTGGCAATCCGAGAAACCGAAATATGACTTGAGAGAAACTGTCCTTTGAGCCACGCGCGTAGGGATAAAGTTGCCATTGCTCCTGTCCAGCCCCAGATGCTTCATCTATGGTGCCAAGAAAGATGCGCATCGGGCGGCCAATCTGTTCACTAATTTCCCTGGAAAAAGTCGCCGACTTCCCATTAAGCGCAACTTGTAGAATCACAGAGTCGCAACGCAGGGCACTTTCGCGCCAATCGCTCAGGTCGCCACCCAAGGCATAAAAGATAAAGTCCATGACAGTAGACTTACCGGAGCTATTCTCGCCTCGAATGATGTTAAGACCAGAGTGGAAATTCTCGTCATAAGCCACTTTGCCCTTAGCGGTAACCTGAAGGCGCTCAACGCGAATGTTTGGCTTAAACATTGTCATAACGGAATTCCTCAAGCTCGCTGCGCGCCCGAAGGCCGGCCGGTCCATATGGGCTTAGAGCCTTGAGCTCCGTCAAGAAATCAACGAGATCCGCATGATCTTTACGGTGGGCTTCGACCGCAAGGGAGATTGGCTTCGGCATTGGCTTTTGCGTGCGGGAAATGATCCCACTTCGAAAAGCTTCAGGTTCCAGGAACCCATAGGACTGCAGGCTGCTTGTTGCCACACTTTGGGCACCGCGCATCCTGTTGAACAATACAGCTGGTTTCGGGGTTACCTGATAGGTGTTCGCAATGTAACGACGCTTTAATACATTATGGGACTTGACTAGAGGCCTCGGCGGCTTGAACTCTGAAATTAGAGCAGGAAAGCAAATGTAGAAGTCGAGGATGCATGCCGCCTCGTGGAGACACGCCTCCGCATCACTACAAGGGAAAAGAACAAATATACGAAATACCGCGTGAAACGGGTCGCTTGCTGGGAGGTAAGTAATATTAATCACAATGCCACCGTACGTAACACTTATCCGCCAACCAATATATCATACCTTTTAAATGAGTTCTATTGAGAGTTATGTGATCTGAACCTTCGCCGATCTCCGTGATTATTTTGTCGATAATTTGGACATCCACCAACTCGTCGATCTGCTGTGATGACAGCGATCCTATAGAAGGTATAATCTTGGATTCGAAAGTCTCATGAATCGCTGCCATAATGTAGGCAAACAGTTGTTGAGCGCTGGAGAACCGCTCAAATTTCATCAAGAGCTTTGCAAAGAGCTCCTTTTTCTTTTTAGCGTCAGAAAAACTGGCGGACCGGCCGCAAATATCTAGCTTGTTCTTTAACCCAACAACGGTTTCACCATCTCTGTTGTCGACAAAAAACTGTAAATCGTCGACAAATCCAACCATGGACTCATCTTCATTAATCTGCATAGACAGAAGCTTCAAAAGACGGTTTACCTGCGACGGCTTCACGCCATCGATACTATTGTAATTTGTCGTTTTGATGATGTTGTTTCCAGCTTGATCTCCACCAACGTGAGACTCGCTGAGATCACTCTTTGTGAGTAGACTCACGACTTACGGATGTCCCGGCCAGCTTGGTCACCGTCCACTCGCGAATTGCGCTGATCCGAGTAGCTTGAGTTATTACCTTGACGGAATTTCTGCACCGTCAACGTGACTCCGCACCCCAAGAGGAAGCCAATTACCCCTGTTACAATTTCCATATATTCGGACAAGATTTTCAAAATTCCCCCCTATAGATTGCCGCTATGACACAGCGTCCGTTAATTCGATCATCGAATTTGCCGATAAATTGTACTTCGTCAACCGTAGCAATATCGCGTAGAGCACATTTATGCCATGTGTAATTAGGGAACGGTGTGGCTACCCCAGCGATAGCCTGTAGTTTTCCGAGCCCACGTCAGATGAAAATTCTGTGTCCATGTCGCGGTGCCGGCCACTGAGGCCATTGCTAAGCAGGAACTTGGTTAGCGCGATGTCGCGTCGTGAAGACAGTCTTTCAGATTGTAGACCACTGGTTAACGGGTTTGCAAACCGCCATAATCGAGTGTTCCAGACCTTGAATCTAAGTGTGCAACCGCAAAGTAGTCATGGAAGCTGACTAGATCACCGGCGGACTCTCAATAATTGTCGAACCTTCCTCGCGTCCACAACACAAGGCCAGGTCTTGCTTCCCCCCTCACCCCCCAGCCAATCTCGGCAGCAAAAAAATCTCCGCCCCCGGCGGCAGCTCCTTGCTCCACGTATCGCGATAAATCGTGCCATCAATCGCGACCGCGATCCCGCGGTCGATCCATGGCTCCAGGCCGGGATACTGTTCAGCCAGTTTCCTGAACAGCTCCCTTATGTCCTTGGCCTCGACCTCGACCTTGCTCTGGCCTCCGGCGGTCGCAGCCAGTGCACCCCAGAGCGTGACTTCGACCATCGCGCCAGAGCCCCTGCCCCTAGCCTTCCCGTTCCGCCTCGATCGCCGCCAGGATGCGCGGCGGCGACATCGGGATGTGGGTCATGCGCACGCCGGCCGCGTTCGACACCGCGTTGGCGATCGCCGCCAGCGGCGGCACGATCGAGGTTTCGCCGACGCCGCGCACGCCATAGGGGTGGTTGGGGTTGGGGATTTCCAGGATCTGGGTGTCGATCATCGGCAGGTCGGAGCAGACAGGGATGCGGTAGTCGAGGAAGCCGGCGTTCTGCAGCCGGCCGTCCTTGCCGTAAATATACTCCTCGTTGAGCGCCCAGCCGATGCCTTGCGCCGCACCGCCCTGGTACTGGCCCTCGACATAGGTCGGGTGCACCGCCTTGCCGGCATCCTGCACCACCGTGTAGCGGATCACCCTGGTCGAACCCGTCTCGGGGTCGACCTCGACGTCGCATATATGGGTGGCGAAGGAGACGCCGGCGCCGTCGGCGACGAGCTCGCTATGGCCGGCGATCGGCCCGCCCGTGGTGCCCGATTTGGCCGCGATCTCCTTCAGCGACAGCTTGCCGAGATTGCCGTGCTTCTCGCCCTTGGCGACCGCGTGGCCCTGTTCCCAGATCACGTCGTCGACCGAGATGTCCCACATCTGCGCGGCGCGCTCGCGCAGGATCTTGATCGCGTTGCGGGCGGCCGAGATGGTCGCCATCGAGGACGAGAAGGTGCCGCGGCTGCCGTCGGTCATGTCGTTGTAGCCGAGGGAAGAGGTGTCGGCGACCACCGCCTTGAGCTGGGAATAGTCGATGCCGAGCTCCTCCGCCGCGACCAGCGACAGCGAGGCGCGGGAACCACCGACATCGACGGTACCGACGGCCAGCGACACCGAGCCGTCCATGCCGATGTTCAAGTCCACGCAGGTCTGGCCGCCGAAATTGAACCAGAAGCCGCAGGCCATGCCCCTGCCCTGGTTCTCCTTCAGCGGCGCCTTCATGTGCGCATGGCTCTTCACCGCCTCCAGCGTCGGGCCGATGCCGATCGGGCCGTAGACCGGGCCGTAGGACGAGCGCGTGCCTTCCTGCGCGGCGTTCCTGATGCGGAACTCGACCGGATCCATGCCGAGCTCCTTGGCGAGCTCGTCGACGGCGCTTTCCACCGCGAAGGCCGCCATCGGCGCCGACGGCGCGCGGTAGGCGGCGGTCTTCGGCCGGTTGACCAGCACTTCGTAGCCCACCGTCTTGACGTTATCGAGCTTGTAGCAGGCGAACGCCGTCATGGCGCCGATCTCCGCCCAGGAGCCGGCATAGGGGCCGGCGCTGTAGCGCAGCGTCGCTTCCGCCGCCGTGATGGTGCCATCCTTGCGGGCGCCGATCTTGACGTCGATCGAGGTGGCGCTGGTCGGGCCCGAGGCGCGGAACACCTCGTCGCGGGTCATCACCAGCTTCACCGGGCGTCCGGCCTTGCGCGACAGAGCGAGCGCCACCGGCTCGGCCCAGACATGGGTCTTGCCGCCGAAACCGCCGCCGATCTCCGACGAGGTGACGCGCAGCTTCGAGGCTTCCATGCCGAGCAGCTGGGCGCAGTGCTGGCGGTAGACGAAATGGCCCTGCGTGCAAACCCACAGGTCCGCCGTGCCGTCGGAGCTGACATTGGCCACGCAGGCATGCGGCTCGATATAGCCCTGGTGCGTCTGCTCGGTCTTGAACGAGCGCTCGACGATGAAATCGGCCTGACCAAAACCCTGATGGACGTCGCCATGGCCGAACTGCGAGCGCTTGGTGACGTTGGAGGGCTTGACCGGCTTTTCCTCCAGCCCCTCGGTGAAGACCGTGTCGTTGATCAGCGGGGCGTGGTGCGCCATCGCCTCGTCGACATCGGTGACATGCGGCAGCACCTCGTAGTCGACCTCGATCAGCTTCAGCGCTTGCCGCGCGGTGCGGGCGTCGATCGCGGCGACGGCAGCCACCGCATGGCCGTCATAGAGCGCCTTGGTGCGCGCCATGCAATTGTCGAGGATGTCGTACATGGCGGCATCGCCATCGGTGAGGTCGGGCAGGTCGGCGGCGGTGATCACCGCCTTGACGCCCGCAAGCGCTTCCGCCTTGGAAGTGTCGATCTTGCGGATCTTGGCATGCGCGTGCGGGCTGCGCAGCACGCGGCCGACCAGCTGGCCGGCCATGTTGAAGTCGGCGCCATAGCGGGCGCGGCCGGTCACCTTGTCGACACCGTCGGGGCGGATCGGGCGCGTGCCGACGGAAGCGAATTTACGCCCCGAAAAACGCGGATCGAAATTCATCTCAGGCTCCCTTCATAACGATGGCCGCGTCCTGGACGGCGCGCACGATCTTGTCGTAGCCGGTGCAGCGGCAGAGATTGCCAGCCAGGCCGAAGCGGATTTCCTCCTCGGTCGGGTCGGGGTTCTTGGCCAGGAGATCCTTGGCCGCGATCAGGAAGCCGGGCGTGCAGATGCCGCATTGCAGTGCGGCGTGCTCGAGGAATTTCTGCTGCAGCGGGTGCAGCCTGTCGCCATGCGCCATGCCCTCGACGGTCTCGATGCGGCGGCCTTCGGCTTCCGCGCCAAGCACCAGGCACGAACACACCAGCCGGTCGTCGACGATGACGCTGCAGGCGCCGCAATCGCCCGTGCCGCAGCCTTCCTTGGCGCCGGTCAGTCCCAGCCGGTCACGCAGCACGTCGAGCAGCGTCTCGTCGGGCTGGCAGAGATATTCGACATTGTCGCCGTTGATCGTGGTTGAAACCGCTACGCCAGCCATCATTTGCCTCCTGCACGTGCATAGGCGGTCTGTGCGGCCCGCCTGGCCAGCACGCCCGCAACCTTGCGCCTGAATTCGATTGTGCCTCTTTTGTCGTCGATCGGGCGGCAGGCCCCGGCGCAGACCTTGGCCAGCCGCTCCAGCGCTGCCTCGTCGAGCTTGCGGCCGATCAGGGCCTCGGCCGCTTCTTCCACCAGCAACACGGTCGGCGCGGCGGCGCCGATCGCCACGCGGGCCGCTGTCACGACGCCAGCACCGTCGAGCGTCAGGTTGACGCCGGCGCTGACCACGGCGATGTCCATCTCGGTGCGCGGAATGAACCTGAGATAGGCATCGGCCGAACGCGGCGCGGGCTTGCCGAGCAGGATCGCCTCGATGATCTCGCCCTTGGCGAGCGATGTCCGGCCCGGCGCGGTCGGCACCGTCTCGACGGCAATGGTGCGCTTGCCCGACGGGCCGACGACCACGGCCTTGGCGCCCGCCGCCACCAGCGCCGGCACGCTGTCGGCCGCCGGCGAGGCGTTGCACAGATTGCCGACAATGGTGCAGCGTCCCTGCACCTGCTTCGAGCCGATCAGCTTGGCAGCTTCGACCACGCCGGGCCAAGCCTTCTTCAGCGCGGCGTTCTCGCCCAGCACGGCGCAAGGCACGGCGGCACCGATGCTGAAGCCGTCGGCGGTTTCCCTGATGTCGCGCAAGCCGGCGATCGACTTGATATCGATGATCAGTTCGGGTTCGACAAAGCCGCCCTTCATCCTCACCAGGAGGTCACTGCCACCGGCAAGGATGGCGGCCGGGCCGGCCGATCCGGCCAATTGGCCGACGGCGTCTTCGATTGAAAGCGGACGTATGTAGCGCATCGTCTCCCCTTGGTATCGCGATTTTCAGCGACCGTTATAAACAATCGTCTCATAATGACCATCCGTTTCCCGAGCCGAGGCGATTGGGCCAGGTGCGGCAAAATGCGGTCCACTCGACCTAGAACATGGCCGGGAAGCGTCAGCCAGTGGGGCCAATTGGGGCTTGACCGCCCCGCCCCGTGCGTCAATCCTTCCCGGCCAAGGGAGGAATTTCCATGCGACGTCTGTTGGCTGTGCTTTGCGCCGTGATGCTGGCCGCGCCGGCTGGCGCCGCGACGCTCTATTACGGCGCCCGGGTTGGAATGGAGCTTGCCATCGTCAAAAAATCGGGCATCGGCTCCACGCACGCCAGCATCCTGGCCAGGCACGACAGGCGGAAGGCCCGCCTCTACTGCCGCGAATACGGCCATGATTTCACCCAGGAGTGCATTGATGCGGAAATGAACGCGCCCCTGCATTTCGAAATCACCGCCAACTGCAAGACCGGCGAATTCACCACCTTCTACGGCGCCGCCATGCTGTTCCAGGGCCGCAACAAGGGCACCGATGTGACGACCGATTACCGGATCACCGCCGTCGACGAAAAGGTGGTGCTGGATGGCTCCGGCGCCTCGGGCTACGACTATACGCTGGACCAGTTCAAGGCGCTCTGCCCCAACCGCGTGAAGTAGACCGGTCGCGAGGCCTGGCCCGCCAAAGCCCGGGACTTGGACCGTGGTCGGCACGGCCGTTTATCGCTAGCACAGGACCGCAGTGAGGCGAAAGACCATGACCCTGACCAATCGCGACATTGTCGAACTGACCGAGTGGCGGCGCAAGCTGCACCGGCAGCCGGAAATCTCGAACGAAGAGGAGAAGACGGCGCAGGAGGTCGTCTCCTTCCTTGCCGACACCGGGCCGGACAAGGTGCTGACCGGCCTCGGCGGCCACGGCGTCGCGGCCATCTACGACAGCGGCAAAAACGGACCAACCGTCCTGTTTCGGTCCGAACTCGATGCGCTGCCGATCGAGGAACTGTCCGGCGTGCCGCATGCATCGCAAATTCCTGGCAAGTCGCATATGTGCGGCCATGACGGGCACACCGCTATCCTGGCCGCCCTTGGCCGCCAGTTCGGGCGCGAACGGCCCGCCAGCGGCCGCGTCGTGCTGATGTTCCAGCCCGCCGAGGAAACCGGCAATGGCGCGGCCGGCGTCGTCGCCGATCCGCGCTTTGGCGAGATCGCGCCGGATTTCGCCTTCTCGCTGCACAATCTGCCCGGCGTGCCGTTCGGCGAAGTCAGGCTCAAGCCCGGCGTGGTCAACTGCGCCTCGCGCGGCATGCGCATCGTGCTGGAGGGCAAGACCGCGCATTCCTCCATGCCCGAGACCGGAACCTCGCCCATGCCGGCGATCTCGGAGCTGATGCCGGCCCTGCCCGCGCTCGGCCGCGCGACTTTCGCCGACGATGATTTCTCCATGGTCACCGTCACCCATGCGCGGATGGGCGAAGCCGTATTCGGCATCGCGCCCGCCCACGCCGAGGTCTGGGCAACGCTGCGCACGCGCCGCGACGAGCGCATGGCCGACCTCTGCGCCGCCGCCGAAACCCTGGTCAAGGAGATTGCCGGCCGCCACGGCCTCTCCGCCAGCTGGGATTATCACGAGATCTTCGTCGCCAGCGTCAACGCACCGGATGCGGTCGAGCACCTGCGGCGCGCCCTCGATGAAGAGAGCGTCGCGCATGGCGAGGAAGCCTTGCCGATGCGCGCCTCGGAGGATTTCGGCCTGTTCGGCCACAGCGCCAGGTCGGCGATGTTCTTCCTCGGTGCCGGCGAGCGGCACCCTGCCCTGCACAATCCCGACTATGACTTTCCCGACGACCTGATCCCGATCGGCTCGAAGATCTTCATGAGGACCGCGCGCAACCTTCTCGGCTGATCTCAGCGGAACCCCGGCCAGCACTGTGACAAAGCTCCGTGCCCGATCGACTGGCCACCTGGATGCCTCGAACTGGATATTCCCAACGGGCCGGATTGTGTGGCATCTGTGAGGGCAACGCGAGGAGTTCGAAAATGTACACGCCGCCCGCCTTCCGCGACGACGACAAGGATAGCCTGATCGCGACGATCCGCGCCGCGCGGCTGGCCAATCTCGTCACCGCCACGGCGGACGGGCCGCTCGCCACCCCCCTGCCGCTTTTTCTCGACGAGACCGAGGGCGAGCACGGCGTCATCCATGGCCACCTGGCCAAGGCCAACCCGCAGTGGCGCGTTCCCGCGATCGGCGACGGGCTCGCCATCTTCATGGGCCCGGACGCCTATGTGACGCCGGCCTGGTACGCCACCAAGCAGGAAACCGGCAAGGTCGTGCCGACCTGGAACTACGCCGCGGTCCACGCCTACGGGCCGGTCGAGTTCTTCGAGGATGCGGACAGGCTGCTGGAAGTTGTCACCCGGCTGACCAACCTGCATGAGGGCGCGCGCGCCGCGCCCTGGGCCGTGTCGGACGCGCCGCCAGACTTCATCCAGTCGCAGCTTCGCGGCATTGTCGGCCTGCGCATGCCGGTCGTCAGGCTCGAAGGCAAGCGCAAGATGAGCCAGAACCGCAACGCCGCCGACCGCGCCGGCGTGGCCTCCGGGCTGGCCGCGAGCGAGCGTCCGTCCGACCGCGAGGTCGCCGCCCTCATCCCGTGAAGGCACGGCGCCTCACCTTGCCAGCACCAGGTCGGCGTCCTCGAGAACGTACCGGACATAACGGTAGTCGCGAATGAAGCTGATCCGGCCGTCGCGCCATTCCAGCCACATGAAATGACTGGGTTTCGCGTCGGCCCGGTCTTCGAACACCGCGATCACCTCGCGGCCCTCGACCCATGCCGGCCTGAGCCACAAGCCGCCGCTCCTGGCGTAGATGGTGAAGAACATGCCGACGTCGGCGGCCCCCGCGCGCGGCTTGTGCGTGGACTGATGGAGCCTCACATCGTCGGCCAGCAGCGCGCGCAAGCCGTCCCAGTCGCGTCGGTTGAACAGATTGACGTAGCGCAGGATGGCCGCCGATGCGATGCGCGCATCGGGGAGCGGATTGGCCTCGGCGTTGATCCGCCGAAGCCGGGCGCGGCCGCGCGCCAGATGCGCCTTCACCGCATCGACCGTGATGCCGAGCAGGGCGGCGATGTCGGCCAGCGGCTCGTCGAGCACATCCCTGAGGACGACCACGCTGCGTTGCGTCACCGGAAGCTCGGCGAAGCGCGACACGGCGGTTTGCACGGCTTGCCTGCGCATCAGCACCTCCACCGGGTCGGCTTCGTCGGCTATGTCGAGCGCCGCCTCGATCGGCTCCGAGGCGCGGATCGCGCGGCTGCGCAACAGGTCAAGCGCGCGATTGTGGGCGATCCGGAACAGCCAGGGCCTGAGCCGAGGCGCCTCACACAACTCCTCCAGGGCAACGACGACGCGCGCGAACGTGTCCTGCACGACATCCTCGCCCTCGATGACCGAGCCCATCAGGCGCGAACAATAGCGATGCAGCTCGGGCCGCAAGCCGGCGGCAAGGGCAAGCAGCCCTTCCTGCCGGTCGCGCTCCACCGCTGGCTTTCCGTCGCTCAAGGACCGGCGCCCTCCATGATCGTCACCCCGGCGTCGCCGCTAAGGCCAAAGACGACGCCCTCGCCATATTGCGGGTCTTCCAGCAGCGAGACCACCCTGTCGCCGAACGCCCGGGGCGGCATCGGCGCGCCGAAGCGGGTGACGAATTGTTCCGGCGTGATGCCCATCGAGCCGGCATAGGCGCCGGCGGCCGCGTCGCCGATCCCGGTGTCGAGGATCATCTGCCGCGGCACGATCGCCTGGAAGCGTATGCCGAGGCCTTTCTCCTGCGCCACGCCATTGGCGTATTTGGCCATGAACCAGAGCATCCGCTTGGCGCCGCCATAGCCGCCCGACATCTGCGACCCGGTGACGGCCGCACCGCTCGACCCGACCAGCACCCGGCTGCCCGGCCCGAGCGGCAGGTTCAGCGACGCCTGCAGCCAGTAGAGCCCCGGCCTTGACATCGGTTTCCCATGCGATGGAGAAGTCCTCCCACTTCAACTGGTCCAGCCGCCCCATCCGGGGCGTGGCGCCGGCGTTGAGCACCAGTATGTCAGGGCGGACCTCGCCAAGAATGCGATAGGCGGCGTCCTCGTCCGTGACATCGGCGGCGATGGTGGCGACCCCAAGCCGGGCACCGACCGCCTGCAGCGCCTCGGCGCCCCGCGCGACCACGGTCACGCCGGCGCCTTGCTCGACCAGCGCTTCGACCAATCCGAGGCCAAGCCCACGGCTGCCTCCGGTGACCACGATTTTCTTATCCCTGAGGCTCATTTGACCCTGCTCCAGTGTTTCACTGTAGCTAAGACGTTTGAGGATCCGGAAAAGAGTCAGCCGTGGGGGAGATTTGTCGTCAGCCAGAAGCCGGGTCGACAGTCCGCGCCGCTGCTCGCTATGGATCTTGACGAAAATTGGTGCGCCGGTTTGGACATTGGGGCGCAACATGTGCTCCATGGGCAGGTGACGAAGCGGTGGGGAAGAAGTGAAGCGCGTTTTTCGATTGTTTGCGGTGGCGGCCGTGGCGTCCGCACTGAGCGGCTGCACCACCGTTTCCTACTACGCGCAATCGCTGGAGGGCCATGTCCGGATCATGGCCGCGCGCCAAGACGTTGGAAAACTGATCGAGGCCCCTTCGACGCCGGAGGCATTGCGCGCCAAGCTGACGTCGGCGAGCGCCATAAGGCAGTTCGCGACGGATGAGCTGGCACTGCCCGACAACAGCAGCTATCACAGCTATGTCGACATCCACCGGGATGCCGTGACCTGGGCCGTTTTTGCCGCCCCGCAATTCTCGCTCACGCCCAAGACATGGTGCTTTCCGGTTTTCGGCTGCGTTCCCTACCGGGGATACTTCGATCGGAAATCCGCGACCGAAAGCGCCATGGCACTTCATCGACAGGGGCTGGACGTCTATGTCACCGGCATCACCGCCTATTCCACGCTGGGCTGGTCCAGTGACCCGCTGCTCTCGACCATGCTGCGTCAGGACGACACCTATCTGGCGAGCCTTGTCTTTCATGAACTGGCACATCAGCGCCTCTATGTGAACGGCGATTCCGCATTCAATGAGGCTTTCGCGGTCGCCGTCGAAACCACCGGCACGAGAAAATGGCTCCGCGCCGCCGGCGATCGCGCCGGATTGCGCCGCTACGAGGCCGATCGCAAGCGCAGCGCCGATTTTCTCGCACTGGTGTCGAAAACGCGCGACGAGTTGCGGCAGGTCTATGAAAGCTCCCGGCCCCCCGAGATGGCGGCGGCCAAGGCAGCCACGCTCGACAGGTTGCGGACGCGCTACCGGCAAATGCGCAACGGAAGCTGGGCCGGATACCGGGGATACGACGCCTGGTTCAATGCGCCGATCAACAACGCAAAGCTCGCAGCGACGTCTGTCTATGGCGAACAGGTTCCGGCGTTTATTCGCTTGTTCGATTTATGCTCCGGCGATTATCCAAGGTTCTACGCATCCGTTCGACGGATCGCTGATCTGCCGCAATTGTCCCGTGCCGAAGCGCTCAAGGCGGCGACCACGTGCGATTGACTTGCAGAGCACGGTGGCCTTTGGCGTGCTCCGATGACTCTAAGCCTGGTTCGCCAAGACCTACGGTCCTATGTGCGCGCCGAGCACAAAACGCTCGCAGTGCTCGCCGTCGGACTCATCGATGAAGCTGTCGACATGTTTGAAGCCGAGCTTCGCCAGTATCCGCAGCGACGCGACATTGCGCGCCGCCGCCTCGGCCGTCACCTGTTCGAGCGCCAGGGTCTCGAAGGCGTAGCGAACCACTTCGCGTGCCGCCTCGCTGGCCAGTCCTTGCCCCCAATGCGCACGTCCCAGCACAAATCCCAATGCGGCTGCCTTAGCCTCGTTCGCGCCGAAGGACAGGGTTATCGTCCCGATCGCGTCCGCCACGCCTGGCTGGTCTATCGACCATTTGACCGCCCGGCCGTCGGCGAACCGCTGACGCGCAAGGGCGAGCCATCGCTCGCCCGCGCCGATGTCGTCGGCAACGAGATCGCCGGCAAGGGAGGTGGATTCGACATCGCTCGCGCGCGCGAACCACGCCGGGATATCCCGCTCGCCCGGCGCCCGAAGCACGAGCCTTGGTGTGGTGAGCCTGGGAACTGCTTTCATGGAGAGCATTTTCGCCCCGGGGTAGCGCCAATGCAACGGCGCTGAGAGCCGCGGCGGCTGACCGCCAGGACAGATTCGACCGCAAGCTACGCCCCAACCGCCTTCAGCCCCAGCGCCATGCACTTCAATCACTCCGGGGCCACCCGGCTACCGCCGGCCAGCGAGTGGCGTGAGATTTGGTGATGGCACCAGCCCACCACAGGGTGGGACTATGACAACGCGCGTTGGCGATTCGCCATGAACATAAACGGCTGTTGTGGGGCCGACAGCAGACCATCGGCTTCTCTGTCCAAATTCTCAGAATCGGCGACAATGCGACAATATAGTGGGCGCTCGGCTGGACAAAAAGCGGGACGGAGTAAAGCGTAGATCTGCAATACTGAACATGCCGAGGAATAGTTGGGGCTTCACCAGATTGCCGACCGGTCGATCTCGTCGATGCGCGCCCGGCCGGTTAGCGCCATTGCCGCCTCGAAGTCTCTGCGGAGCAGGTGGACACAATAGGCTACGCCGTCGGCACCATCCGTTGCAAGTGCGTAGACATAGGGGCGACCAATCATGACGGCGCTTGCCCCTAGGGCAATCGCCTTCAAAACGTCTGTGCCACGCCTCACGCCGCCGTCGAGGATGATGGGAATCCGCCCGGCTACCCGCTCCGAGATGGCGGGCAGGGCGTCGATGGTCGCTGGCAGGGTGTCGAGGTTGCGCGAACCGTGGTTCGAGACGACGATGGCATCGGCACCGGTTCTGATTGCCTGCTCGGCATCGTCAGGATCGAGAATGCCCTTCAGGATAAGCGGTAGGGTTGTCAGCGAACGCAGCCAGGCAATATCCGCCCAGGTCGGCATCGCCCGCCGCTGCGCAGTGCCAACTTTGAGCACGCCGGTGTTACGGTCCTTGAAGTATGGCGTTGCGAGGCTGTCGGGAATTTTGAATCCTGCCCGGAACTGCCTGTGGCGATCGCCTGGCGTTGGCAAGTCGACAGTCACGCTGATTGCCTTCGCGCCCAGTGCCGCCATGCGCGATACGAGTTCGCCATTGAAACCGCGATCGCTTTGCCAATAGAGCAGGAACCAGACTGGAGACTGGCTCACCGCCACGCAATCCTCGATCGCCGCCGTCGCCGTGGTACCCAGAGTGAACACCGCTTCCGCCACTCCGGCGCCGCGCGCCGCTGCCACCTCGCCTTCCGGATGCACCAGCCGCTGATATGCTATTGGGGCCAGGATGATCGGATGCGGCAGACTTTGTCCGAAGAGCGTGATCCCGGTATCAAGTCTTGTCACATCGCGTAGCACGCGCGGCCTTAATCTGATGCGGTCGAATGCGGCTTCATTGTCACGCTTGGTGATTTCGTCGCCAGCACCCCCAGCAATGAACTCGTAAACTGCGTGCGGCAATACCTCTCGTGCCGCCGGTTCAAGATCCGCTAGGCAGAGAAACCGGGTCTCGATGTCGAGCGGCATGGCCCACTCCGGTCAACGTGTCAAAAAAGTCGGCTAAGTCCAAAGACAACATTCGCGCATTTGGCCGCTGGCCGCAAGACGGCGGCACAGCGCGCAGGGCAACGAACGTCGATGACCGGGCGGCGGAAACGCGGCCAGAGGCAGACCAGGAGCTTTGAGGCTTGGATCTTCAAAAATGACTTTCAGGGCTTGTCGCTCGCATCGACTTGATCGGCCCCGAAATTGCCGACCAACCGAGCCTGCCTGCTCCCGGTTGTGGGAGAAGGGGTCATGGCGGGGTTCGGCCCTGTGGGTCGGAAGGTCAGTCCGTGGATAGGGCAGTATGTCACCGGTCTCGGGTGCCGCGCACGATGGGCCCAGAGCCTTGCTGAATCCCGAGTGGGCCCTCGACATTCTCAAGTCAATGTCGTCGACCAACTCAAGCATTCTTCGCAGGGTCCCCGCTACGCTGCAACGGGCGCAATCGCTGGAGGAAAGCGCGTCCGACACGCGCGATCGTTACGCATGCGCGGCCCATGACGGCTGAGAGATCAAGCCGGCGAACCACTGATCCGCGGTGGGCCTTTTGCCTTTCGAGATAGTTGGCAAGCGCAATGTCGTGACACAGTGGTGCAACCGCGCCGCGCCACGCCGGATTGTGCCAAGACTCTTCATGCAAGGGATCGTCATGCCAGATGGGCCAGTCGATCGAGCTTGGGCGTTGCACGGCGTCCTCCTGAGACACGCGGAGTGAGAAACAAGGGGCTCAGTGCGGCAATCTCCTCGACAGCCGTGAGAAACGCGCAGCAACCAGCGTGATGGAATCGTGAAAAGCGCGATTCTGGCAGAATCACGGTTGAAATAAGGAGGGCGACACGAAAGGATCGCCGGTGCGTGGTGGCTGTTGTGGCGGATCCGATGACCGGGCCTCATCTCTATCTACTGGGTGGTTTCGACTTTGCCGGCGTTGGGGCTGCGGTCCCCGCCTTCAGCCGCAAGGCGCGGGCGATGATGGCTTACCTCGCGCTGCAATCGGGACATGCGCAGTCGCGCGAAAAGCTCGCCGCCCTTTTGTGGGGTGGCAACAGCGAGACCCAGGCGCGGATGAACCTGCGACAAGCGGTTTCGGTTGTCGGCAAGGCTATGCAAGCTTCTGGCAGTGCTCGCTTCCTCAGGGATAGCGACAATGTCGCCCTTCATCTCGATGGCCTTGATTTCGATGTCGCGCGGTTCGAGGCGCTGGCAGCCAGCTCGGAGCCTGATAACCTCGAACAGGCGCTTGTCGTCTATCGCGGCGACCTGCTTGACGGTTTCGGCCTGAAGCAGGAGCCTTTCGAGGACTGGCTGCGGATCGAGCGCGAGCGTCTGAGGGGAACGGCTGTCGCGGCGCTGGACAGGCTGGTCGCGCATTATAGTGCAACCAAGGATCCGGCCTCCTGCGTCCGCGCTGCTACGCGCCTGCTCGCCATGGAGCCGCTGCGGGAGGACATCCACCGCGCCCTGATGCACGTCTATGCGGCGCAGGGCCGGATCAATCTGGCGCTCAAGCAATATGACAATTGCCGCGATGCGCTGCAGCGGGAGCTGAGGCTGCAGCCCGAGCCGGAGACAAGACATTTGCACGATACGCTGCGGGCCCGCCGCACGACATCGCCGCGTCCGGCCTCGGCCTCCGAGCCGCCGCGCGCCGAGGCGGGCGGCGAACCCCTGCGCCCCTCCACCCACTATGTCAAATCCTCCGGGGTCAGCATCGCCTATCAGGTGACCGGCGACGGGCCGATCGACCTGATCTATGTGCCTGGATGGGTCTCCAATCTCGACCTTGCCTGGGCCTCGCCACGGCTTTCGCATGTGTTCCAGCGGCTCGGCAGCTTCTGCCGCTTGATCCGCATGGACAAGCACGGCACAGGGCTATCCGACCGCAATGTCGGTTTGCCGACCATGGAAGAGCGGATGGAGGACATGCGAGCCGTGCTGGATGCGGTCGGCTCGAAGCGCACGGTTGTGTTCGGCGGTTCCGAGGGCGGCCCCATGTGCATGCTATTCGCGGCGACCTACCCCGAGCGCACGGCGGCACTTGTGCTCAACGGAACCTATGCCAGGGGCAGATGGTCGAAGGATTACCCTTGGGCAAGGACGGCCGAGCAGGTGGAAGAAGACCTGGCCACCATTGAGAGACAGTGGGGAGAGCCGGCGGACATGGGCAATGCGGCCCCCAGCCTGATGAACGACACGTCCGAAAGAGAATGGTTCGCCGCTTACCTCAGGAATTCAGCCTCGCCCGCAGACGCGATCTCGCTCTGGCGCTGGGGAACCGAAATCGATGTTCGCGACATCCTGCCTGTCATTCATGTTCCGACACTGATCGTTCAGACGTCGGGCGACCGCTGGGTCAAACGGGAAGAAGGACGCTACCTGGCAACGCATATCGAAGGCGCCAGATATGTCGAGCTCACCGGCCGGGATCACGTGATCTGGGGCGAGAATTCCGATCGCCTCGTCGACGAGATCGAGGTTTTCGTCACCAACGCTCTCCAGGCGACACCGGGCGAACGGCTCCTGGTGTCGGTGCTGTCGCTGGAGATAAGCGACCCGCATTCTGACTCCGGCGCAGATCTGATTGAGCGACACGCAGACGAGATCAGAAGCCAATTACTTCTCGCCGAAGGCAGGCAGATCAGGCGCTCGCCAAGCCGAATGCTCGCGGTGTTCCAACGACCGACGCGGTCGATCCAGTGCGCGATCGCGATCCGCCATCGCCTGAGACAATCCGGTCTGGATGTCCGCTCCGCGGTCCACACCGGCGAATGCGAGGAGCGCGGCGATGACTTCACCGGCATCGCGATCGAGCTGTCATCGCGATTGCTCGACCATGCCCGGCCGGGCGAGATCATCGCGTCGCGGACGGTGCGCGATCTCGTGGTTGGCTCCGGCCTGACATTCGAAGATTATGGCGAGATGGAAGCGAGCGGGATGCCCGGCGTGCTCGCGTTCTTTTCCGTCAGTGGGGCGCCGTCCGGCGCTGGCGGGTGACCAGCCACGGATAGCCATTTCGGCCACGCGTTTGCACTTTGTGGTGGCTCAAAGCACGATGGGCACGGTGAGGAGTCTTGGCGCGGCCGCGACCTCCGCAGTCCTCCTTGCAATGTCTGCTATCAGGACTTGGCGAAGACAATTTATACGTCCGAAATGCGGCGCATTCCTGACGTAGGTAGCCAACGTGCGTCTCGTATCACATCTTGCGATTGCCCACCCGGTGGCAGCACGGCGGCCCAACCCGCCTGTCCTACACAAAGCTGTCACCAACTGAGCTTATCCGATCCTCGGGAATGAACCATCCACATGACACGCCTTGAAACCGCCGGCCGGAGGGCGATCGGGACATGTGGAATGCTGTTTTCGGAGACGACCATGCTTGAACGGACGGACAGGGCCGCACCCCATCGGGATCAGCCGAAGAAACACGATCTGTGGTTGAGCGAATTCGAGATTGTGCTGCGCGACCGTGTCATTGCCAATGGCGCGGTCAGGATCGAAGACGGCCGGATCGCGGAGATCCGCGACCGGCCTGTCGAGAATGCCGACTTCGTCGGCGGCGGCCGCCTGCTGCTGCCTGGTTTCATCGACATGCATGGCGACATGGTGGAACGGGAAGTGGAGCCGCGTAGCGGGGTCCACGTGCCGATGGAGATCGGCATCGCCGAGCTCGACAAGCGGCTGGCCTCCTGCGGCGTGACCACAGCCTATGCCGCGCTCTCCTTCATCGGCAACAGCGCCACGGCCGCCTTGCTGCGCTCGGAAGAACACACATCGTCCATCATCGAGACCATCACCGGGCTGAAAGACCACCTTCTGGTCGATCACCGCATCCATGCCCGCTTCGAGGTGACGTTCAGCGCGGCTGTCGGCGTGCTGGAAAGATTGATGGATGCCGGCAAGCTGCATTTGATTTCGTTGATGGATCACACGCCCGGCCAGGGACAATACCGCGACGTCGAACTGTATATCGCCCGCCTGGCCAAGGAGCGCGGCATGTCCATTGCCGACGTATCCGAGGTCGTCGGCAAGCGCATGGCCGATCGGAACGGGCATGGCGGTGTGCTCGGCACGCTGCAAGGCCTGTCGGCGTTTGCCCGCGCCCGCGGCATCGTGCTCGCCTCGCACGATGACGACACGCTGGAAAAGGTGGAATTCGTCCACGGCCTGGGAACCGTGCTCAGCGAATTTCCGGTGACGCTGGAGGCGGCGCGGGAAGCCCGCCGGCTGGGCATGTATACGGCCATGGGCGCACCCAATGCGCTGCGCGGAGAATCCTATTCCGGCAATCTTTCCGCTCGCCAGGCCTATGAGGCCGGGTTGCTCGACATGCTGGCCAGCGACTATCACCCGGCCTCGATCCTGCCGGCCGTCCTCGGCCTGGCGAAACTGAGCGACGGTGGCCTGGCGAAGGCGGCGGCGCTGACGAGCGCCAACCCGGCCGCCGCACTCGGGCTCACCGATCGCGGAGCCATCGAAGCTGGGCTCCTGGCCGATCTCGTCGTGGCCGACCGCCAGCCGGTGCCACGTGTGCGAGCCACCTTCCGCGCCGGCCGCATGATCTACGGCGACGGTACGCTTGAACCGGCGCGGAACAGGGCGATCGAGGGAGGCCGCGACCGGCCGCTGCCAGCCGACCGAGGGCAATCCCAGGACTAGCGGTGCTCTGGGAAAAGCGCGTGGCGCTTCACCAGTAGTTGCTAAAGATCGAGCGCCACCATCATCCCGCGCACCTCCGCCATTTCCAGCAGCAGATCCTGCAGGCTTTCGGTGGTCAGCGGCGCACCCGATATCGCCGGCAGTTCAGCGATACTCTCCCTCATCGAAATCACGGGGACCCCGGTTTTCTCAGAAAGCAGCCGCGCGATGGCTGCGCGGACAAGCGCAATCTGGTCAGGCATGATTCCCCTTTCATGCTACGATAACGGCACCATTTTCTTCATGCTGTATGCCTTGCCGCAACTTATGCGAGCATTCATTCACGCTTGCAAGTCGTCTCGTTGATGTTCGTACGATCGACAGCCGCCCAACGGGGAGAGCGACGGCATCCCGCTGTCGTCGTCTTCCATGGCGCGGAGCAGGGCAAGCGGCACTTCGTGCCGGCAGAGCCCGATCAAAATCCTGCCTTGCACCGTCACCGGCAATTCGGTGTATCTGTCGAAAATGGAATACGTGCCTGTCGGCTCATTCAAAATCTCGAAACGGTCCAATGCAAACCTCAACCTTTCCCGGAACGCAGTAACGCACGCGTCCATCGGAGGTTGCCTAAAAAAACGATTTTTTCGGGGAGGCGCGAAAGAGTTCCAATTGGCTCTTGCCGAAGCCGGCGGCCTCGCTCATCCATGGCGTACAGACACTGGGGCCAATGATGACCGAGACCAGCCTTCACCTCGTCGAAGCGTCGATCGACCAATTGCGCCTAGCGCTCGACAAAGGCGCCGTCACCAGCGTCGAACTGGTCGCAGCCTATGTCAGGCGGATCGCGTATTTCGACCGGCACGGCATCGCGCTGAACGCCGTGCCCGTGCTCAACCCTGAAATGTTCGAGGATGCCGCCGCTTCCGACGAGCGGCGCCGGCAAGGAAAGACGCTTGGCCCGCTCGACGGCATCCCCTACACCGCCAAGGACAGCTACAAGGTCAAAGGCCTGACGGTGGCTGCCGGCTCGCCCGCCTTCGAGCATCTCGTCGCCAACGAGGACGCCTTCACCATCGCCCGGCTGCGCGCCGGCGGCGCGGTGCTGATCGGCCTTACCAACATGCCGCCCATGGCCAATGGCGGCATGCAGCGCGGCGTCTATGGCCGCGCCGAAAGCCCCTACAATGGCGACTATCTGACCGCCGCCTTCGCGTCGGGCTCCTCCAATGGCTCGGGCACCGCGACGGCGGCCAGCTTCTGCGCCTTCGGGCTTGGCGAAGAGACGTGGTCGTCCGGCCGTGCGCCGGCCACCAACAACGCGCTGGTCGCCTACACGCCCTCGCGCGGCGTCATTTCGGTGCGCGGCAACTGGCCCTTGGTGCCGACCATGGATGTCGTGGTGCCGCACACGCGCAGCGTGCCCGACATGCTGGAACTGCTCGACATCATCGTCGCCGACGATCCGGAAACGCGAGGCGATTTCTGGCGCGCCCAGCCTTGGGTGGCGCTGCCGAAAAGCTCCGCGATGCGGCCACGACGTTATACCGACCTGACGCTTGCGGGTTCGCTGAAGGGCAAGCGGCTCGGCGTACCCAGAATGTATATCGGCCGCGACACGGAAATAGATCGCCCGATCGAAACCCGCGCCTCGGTACTTGATCTCTGGGAACAGGGGGCCGCGGATCTGCGGCGGCTCGGCGCCGAAGTGGTCGAGGTCGACTTTCCCGTCGTCTCCAACTATGAGCGCGACCGCCCAGGCGCGCGGACCATGGTCGAGCGTGGGCTGGTGCCCGGGGACTTCGCCGACCGCGAAATCTGGGATCTCTGCATCTGGGGCTGGGACGATTTCCTGCGGGCCAACGCCGACCCTGCTCTGCCCGATCTCGCCTCGGTCGACGGCCCAAAAATCTTCCCGCAGCCACCGGGCACGCTGCCCGACCGCTATGAAGGCGGCTTCGATCTGGCCGAGTATGTCGAGCGGGCAAAGCTCGGCGTCGCGCCCTTGACCCACATTCCCACGATCGCGGATGGCATCAAGGGACTCGAAGCAACAAGACGCATCGACTTCGAGGACTGGCTGGACGCACAAGGCCTCGATGCCGTGGTCCTGCCGGCCGCCGCCGATGTCGGCCCGGCCGACGCCGACGTCAACGAGGCGTCAGCCGATCTGGCCTGGCGCAACGGCACCTGGGTCGCCAACGGCAATCTGGTCTGGCGCCATTTCGGCATCCCGACCGTCAGCGTGCCGATGGGCACAATGGCCGATATCGGCATGCCGGTCGGCCTGACCTTCGCAGGCAAGGCCTATGACGATGAAAGGCTGCTTTGCATGGCCGGCGATTTCGAGCGTTCCACGCAGCGCCGCACCCAGCCGCCGCGCACGCCTGAATTGCCTGATGATGTCTTTTCGCGCCAGCGTACTCAAGCCGGCAATGGCAAGGGGCCGATTGTGGAAATCGCGCTAACAGCTGAAACGCGCGCGTCCGGTGATCACGACGAGATCACGGTCACAATCGACCTGGCTGTCGAGGCAAGCGAAGCGGAGCACGCCAGCCTCAAGGTGCATGTCAACGGCCAGGCGATTGACATGCACCAAGCCGGCCCGCGGCTCAGCGGGTGGACGCTCGTCCCTGCCGTCGAGCATCGACGCCTGCACAGCGTCTGGCGCGGCTCATACGGTTCGATCGTCACGGCGGTGGTGCGGCTACAGGATGGACGCAGCGCCGGCGCCTATGTGGTCACCGGCGGAATCGAGTGATGATGCGCCGTACGGGCCGCCTTACCATGCACAACGGGCCAAGCCACGGAACCCAGCCATGATCAAAGTCAAGCAACTCGCCCATGTCTGCATTTTCGCCAACGACCTGGAAGAAACACGGCGCTTCTACGAAAATGTCCTTGCCATGGACATCCAGTTCAATTTCCTGCGCGATGGCGCGGTTTTCGGTTTCTACCTCAATTGCGGCGGCCGCAGCCATGTCGAGGTCTTCCAGAAAGAGGGCGCGCGGTTCAGCGAGACGGATCAGATCAACCATTTCTGCCTGGAAGTCGAAGACATCGACGCCGCGATCGCGCACATCGCATCCATGGGCGTTGACGTCACCGCCAAGAAACACGCCTGCGACGACACGTACCAGGCCTGGCTGCGCGACCCCAACGGGGTGAAGATCGAACTCTTCGAATACACCGGCAAAAGCGCGCAATTCACCGGCGGCGACCGCGTCGCGGACTGGTAGGCTAGTCGCGCGCCGCCCACAGCAAACCGCGCTCCATGATTAGCGCCATTTCCGGCACCGCGAACTCATCCGCCGTATGGCCAAGGGAACTGTAAAAAACCTTGCCCGCGCCATAGCGGCGCTTCCAGACGACCGGCATGACGACGCCGTCGATGCCGGGAAAATGCGCGTCGGTAAAGGTGGTTGTCGCCAGCACCTCGTTGCCCGGGTCGACATGCATGTAATATTGCTCCGACCGGTAGGCGAAATCGCTGACGCCTTTCGTGACCGGATCGTCCGGCCGGGTGATGACGACATGGTAGTCGATGATGTTGCCGGGATGCGCGACCCACTGGCCGCCGGTCATGAACTGGTAGTCAGGCTCCGCGCGAAAACTGTCGCCCATCGTGCCGTGAAAGCCGCCGAGCCCGCTCCCCAGGCGAACCGCCTGCGTCAGGTTGTTCAGCTCGGCCTTTTCGATCGTCGACATGGTGATGACAGGCACGATGAGATCGAATGAGGCAAGGTTCGGATCGGCGAACATCGCTGTCCCCTCGCCGAGCGTGACCGCGAAGCCGTTACGCTCCAGCATGTCGCGGATGATGTTGGCGCTGCGCTCTGGCGTGTGGCCTTCCCAGCCTCCCCAGGCAATCAGGGCTTTCCTGGACATGCGGCAACCTCCCTCGATCCATTAGACCGACGACCGCTCTCCGCACCGGTCAGCGCCAGCCGAGCGCCGGCGCGACATGGGTGAGGATCGCCTCGATGACATGGGCGTTGTAGTCGACGCCGAGCTGGTTGGGAACCGTGAGCAAAAGCGTGTCGGCCTCGGCGATCGCTTCGTCCTGCGCCAATTCCTTGATCAGCACGTCCGGCTCGGCGGCGTAGCTGCGGCCGAAGATCGCCCTGGTATTTTCCTCGATAAAGCCGATCTGGTCGCGGCTCTCATTGCCGCGCCCGAAATAGGCGCGGTCGCGGTCGTCGACCAGCGCGAAGATGCTGCGGCTGACCGAGACGCGCGGTTCGCGTTCATGCCCGGCCGCCTTCCAGGCCTCGCGATAGATGCGGATCTGCTCGGCCTGCTGGACATGGAACGGCTTGCCGCTCTCGTCGAATTTCAGCGTCGAGCTCTGCAGATTCATGCCGAGCTTCGCCGCCCATTCAGAGGTGGCGTTGGTCGCCGCGCCCCACCAGATGCGCTCGCGCAGGCCCGGCGAATGCGGCTCGAGCCTGAGCAAGCCCGGCGGGTTGGGGAACATCGGCCGTGGGTTGGGCTGGGCGAAGCCTTCGCCGCGCAGCGTATCGAGGAACACCTCGGCGTGATGCCGCGCCATGTCGGCGTCGCTTTTGCCTTCCTGCGGCACATAGCCGAAATAGCGCCAGCCATCGATCACCTGCTCGGGCGAGCCGCGGCTGATGCCGAGCTGCAGCCGGCCGCCGGCGATGATGTCGGCCGCACCCGCATCCTCGGCCATGTAGAGCGGATTCTCGTAGCGCATGTCGATGACGGCCGTGCCGATCTCGATGCGGCTGGTCTTGGCGCCGACGGCCGCCAGCAGCGGGAATGGCGAGGCGAGCTGGCGGGCGAAGTGATGCACGCGGAAATAGGCTCCGTCGGCGCCGAGCTGCTCGGCGGCGACGGCGAGATCGATCGATTGCAACAGCGCGTCGGATGCCGAACGCACCTGCGATTGCGAAGAGGGCGACCAGTGCCCGAATGACAGGAAACCAATTTTTTTCATGGTCCTGAAGTATATGCGGGCGGCACATGCTTCAATGGCGAAAGAACAGGGTTACACACCGTCGCCCTCCGCAATAGCTTAAACGCGCAACACCAGAGAGGATGGATGCTCAGGGGAATCCGCATCGTCGAGATCGAGGCGCTGGGACCGGCGCCCTTCGCCGGCATGCTTTTCGCCGACCTCGGCGCCGATGTCATCGTCGTCCACCGCAGGGAGCCGTCCGTGCCGGGCGCGCCCCAGCGCTCGCTGCTCGATCGCGGCAAGCGCTCCATCGCGCTCGACCTGAAGAATTTGGATGACATGGCCGTGCTGACGCGCCTCATCGCCACCGCCGACGGGCTGATCGAGGGTTTCCGGCCCGGCGTCATGGAGCGTCTCGGGCTTGGCCCGGAGGCCTGCCTCGCGGCCAATCCGCGCCTGGTCTACGGCCGCATGACCGGCTGGGGCCAGCACGGTCCGCTGGCCGCCACCGCCGGCCACGACATGAACTATATCGGCCTGTCCGGCGCGCTCTGGTACGGCTCCTTGCCGGGAGAGCCGCCCATGGCACCGCCGACGCTCGTCGGCGACGTAGGCGGCGGGGCGCTCTATCTGGTGATCGGCATGCTGGCCGCCATGATGAACGTGCGCGCCGGCGGCCAGGGCATCGTCGTCGACGCGGCGATCGTCGACGGCTCGGCCCATATGATGAACCTGCTGATGTCGCTCGCACAGTCCGGCGCGCTTGCCGCCGGCCGCGGCCGGAGCCTTCTCGACGGACCGCATTGGTGCCGCGTCTACCGGACATCGGATGCCGGCTTCATCAGCGTCCAGTGCGTCGAGCCGAAATTCTACGCGCTCTTCCTCGACAGGCTTGGCTTGACCGCCGATCCGCAATTCGCCAACCAGCTTGATCGCGACCTCTGGCCCGGGCTTTGCGAACGGCTGGCGGCGATCTTCGCCACGCGACCTCGCGACGCATGGGTCAAGTTGTTCGCGGGCTCGGACGCCTGTGTCGGCCCAGTCTTCAGCCCCCATGAAGCGGCCCAGCATCCGCACATGGCCGCACGCGGCACATGGCTGACCGTGGACGGCATCCTGCAGGCGGCGGCCGCGCCGCGCTTTTCCGGATGGGAACAAAAGACACCGGCCAAGAGCCCCATGCGCGGCGAACATGACGCAGAAATCCGCGCAGGCTTGCCGAGTTGAGGCGAGGTCCATGACAGTTCGGTCGATCGTAAAATTCCCCAATCCCCTCCTTCGCGCCGTGGCCGAACCCGTGGAGCTGTTCGACGACGATCTGCAGGCCTTGGCCAGCGACCTCATCGACACCATGCGCGCGGCCCCCGGAATCGGTATCACCGCCCCGCACATCGGCATTCTGAAACGCCTGGTCGTCATCCAGCTCCCTTCCGCGGCAAAACCGGCGATCTATGTAAATCCGGCCGTCGTCCAGGCCTCGACCGAAATGATCCGTCATGAGGAAGGCAGCGTTTCGATGCCCGGTGTCACCGAGGACATCGAACGGCACGCCCGCATCCGCGTTCGCTATCAGGATCTGGATGGCGGTGAGCGGTTCGAGGACGCCGAGGGCCTGCTGGCGGTTTGCCATCAGCATGAGATCGATCAGCTCGACGGGCTGTTCTGGACGCACAGGCTGACCCGCCTCAAGCGCGACCGGCTGATCAAGCGCTATGGCAAGCTGATACGAGCCTCGTAGACGCCACGGGGCGGATCGCAATGTTACGCCGGGCGCGTGGCCGCGCCGGCGGACCGTGTCACGTTCGCAACGTGCTAACCTGATCGCGGACGAAACGTCCGCCGGTCATTTTCCGCAGTGGTGATCGTTGATCTTGTTTATCGCAAAACCGTCCGGACCAGTCCGGTGGTAGGAGCAGGCTCCAGCGGCCGTTGTGAACAACTGCTGGTCATAGTAGCGCGGGCCGCCGAAGAGGAAGTCGATGAGATCGTCATTGGCGGGAACGTAGCGCTCCTGTTCGTCCTGGTGACGACGGTGCTTGGCGCCCGCGAAAGCCAACGAGGACATGCCGAAGCCCATCGCGAGAGCAAGAGCGCAGATCGCCAATCGTTTCGTCGTCATCGCAAACACCCTTCTGTTCGGGATTCGATCTTATATCGAAAATCGCCAGATGACGAAAAGTTCCTGAACAAGGGCCTTGCTCCGGCCGATGCGCGGCAGTCGGCGACGGGCCCGGACCGCGGGCGCCCTCACCTGAACATCGCCACGCCCTCAATCCGTCTGGATCCAGACGGATTTGGTCTCCAGATACTCGTGCAGATGCTCGATGCCGCCCTCGCGGCCATGGCCGGACATCTTCATCCCGCCGAAAGGCACGGCCGGATCGATGGCGTGGTACATGTTGACCCAGACCGAGCCGGCCTTGATGCGGCGGGCTAGCTTGTGCGCGGTGCCGAGGTGGGTGGTGAAGACGCCGGCTGCAAGCCCGTAGGGCGTCGCGTTGGCGCGCGCGACGGCCTCGTCCAGCGTGTCGAACGGCATCGCCGAAATAACGGGTCCGAAAATCTCCTCCCGCGCGATGGTCATGGTGTCCGACACCGCACCGAACACGGTCGGCGCGATGAAGTTGCCGCCGTCATAGAGTTCGCCTGTCAGCCGCGCCCCGCCGGCGACCAGTTGAGCGCCTTCGTCGCTGCCGGCCTTGATGTAGCCTTCCACCTTGCCGGCCTGCCTGGCATTGATGAGCGGCCCGATTTCGGTCTCCGCCTCGATGCCGTGGCCGATGCGCAGTTTTCCGGCGAACTCCGCCAGCCGGCGCACGAATTCGTCATGGATCTCGTGCGCCACGAACAGGCGCGAGCCGGCAATGCAGATCTGGCCCGAATGCACGAACACCGCCATCGCCGCGATTGGGACAGCCTTGTCGATGTCGGCGTCGCGGCAGACAATGATCGGTGACTTGCCGCCGAGCTCAAGCGAGACGCGCTTGAGGTTGGTGACAGCGGCCCGCGCGATCGCTTGACCTGTCAGCGTCGAGCCGGTGAAGACGATCTTGTTGACGTCGGAATGTTCGGCGAGCCGCGCGCCCGCTTCGGCCCCGGTTCCGGTGACGATGTTGACGACGCCGTCGGGCACGCCGGCTTCCTGCATCAGCCGGCCGATCAGCAGCGGCGTCAGCGATGCCTCCTCGGACGGTTTCAGCACGATGGCACAGCCCGTGGCGAGCGCCGGCGCGACCTTCCAGATCGAAGCCGCGGTCGGCGCGTTCCAGGGAATGATCGCGCCAACGACGCCAACCGGCTCGCGCCTTGTGAAGGTGACGATTTCGCCCGGAATGGAATTGTCGATCGCCTCGCCATGTAGCGCCGTCGCCATGCCTGCATAGAAGCGCAGCATGCCGATGACGCGGCGTCGGTTGGCCAGCGTGCGTGTGATCGGCAGCCCCATGTCGAGCGTGTCGGAAACGCTGAGCTCTTCCCAATGTGTTTCGAACAGGTCGGCGATCCTGAGCAGCACGCATTGCCGCTCATAGGGCGAGAATTTCGACCAGGGTCCTTCGAAAGCCGCGCGCGCCGCCGCGACCGCTGCATCGACATCGGCGGCTCCGCCACGCGGCACCGTCGCCAGCACCTCGCCGGTCGCCGGATTCAGCGCCTGCATCACCTCGCCGGACTGCGCTGCGACCCACTTGCCGTCGATGAACATCGGCCGGAATTCGCCATGGTAGAGCGACGTGACCTTCGCCCTCGGGTCGAAATTCACCGTCATCCCTTCCTCCTCGCGAATTCCCGGGCAACTATTACTCCCGGCGCGGGCGACCTCAACAAGGAAAGCTGAAGGGCGTTCGGATAATCGGACCGCCAGCGTCCGCGCCCGTGTTCACCAGAAAGGCGCAACAACAGGTCCGTGCGGGTTTAAAGATGCCTAGCCCCCGCCGCCCGGCGTGCGTTCCGACAGGAATCGCGTCAGCGCGCCTGGCTTCCCGTTGCGGATCTCGACGTCGTTCCGGCGCGCGATCGCGGCGCGCACAAGCTTGGCGCCGAGATAGCGGAACGGTTCCGGAGGCATCGTCTTGCGCCGATCGAGCCCCACCAGCCCACTGCTGCTCCAGCGATCCTTCCGTTCCAGAACAAGGCTGGCGAGGACGCGGCCGCCGATTGGGGTCTGGGCAATGCCGGTCCCGTTGTAGCCCATGCCAAAGACAATGTTAGGATGACCCTTCAAGTGATCGAAGACGGGGACATGCTCCGGCACGCAGTCGATCGGGCCCGCCCAATCATAGTCGATCGGCACTCCTCGCAGTTCGGGGTAGACGCGGGCCAGTTCGCGGATATTGTCCCGTCCGTGTTCGGGGCTGCGGTTGAAGCTTTGGCCGAAATTGCCCGCATAGGCGATGTTGCCGCTGCCGCGGCCGAAGACCACCCGGCCTTTCGGGGTGCGCTGGTAATAGAGGACCTGGCGCTGCGCGTCGCAGATGGAGGCTCCGTCTCGCCAGCCGATCCGGTCGAGCAAGTCAGGGATTTCCGCGGTCGCGACCACCTGGCTCGCGACCACGTAAAGATGCCGTCGCAGTTCGGGCAGCGCCGACAGCCAGGCATTGGCCGCCAGCACGACCTTCCCGGCCCGCACCTCGCCTTGCGCGGTCCGGACCACACAGGTCCTGCCGGGCACGATTTCGGTGACGGGACTGCGCTCATGGACGACCACGCCGCGAGCGATCGCCAGGTCGCGCAGGCCGGTGGCCAGCTTGGCTGGATGGACGGTTCCGGCATTCGCCTCGACGACGCCGGCATAGGAGGCGGAAGACCCGGTCCGCTGCTTGATCTCCTCGCCGGTCAGCTGCCGGAAGCGGTTGGCCCCGGCTGCCTCGGTCATCGCGACAGCGCGGTTCCAGGCTCCCTCCTGGGCCGTGGAACTGGCCGTCCACAGCCAGCCGTCGAGACGAAGATCCATATCGATCGTGCCGTCGCGCTGAAGTTTCTCCAGCTCCGTGATGGCATCGACGCTATCGGCGCAAAGCGCCCGCCCCTCCTCCTCGCCGACGACGGCGCTGATCTGATCGAGCTCGGCGAACCAGGAATGCACCTGTCCACCATTGCGCCCCGAAGCGCCGGAGCCGCACTGATCGGCCTCGATCACCATGACGCGGGTTTCGGGAGCCAGATCGCGGATCCGCAACGCCGTCCACAGCCCGGTATAGCCGCCGCCGACGATCACCACGTCGGCCTGCTCGCCGCCGACCAAGGGTTGGGTCGCCGGGGCAGCGGCAATGTCCTGCAGCCAGAACGACCGATCGGCTGTCGCCGCGACCGCCGGCTGTCTCATCCGTAAAGTGGCCATGTCAGACCCTCGTCTCGCGATTGATCACGTCGGCATATTTCAGCGGCAGCCAGTCGGGGATGGGGCGCGGTTCCTGCGGGAAGCCGCCGAGATGCGTGCAGGTCCTGCTGGCGTCGAGAGAGGCTTTTCGCATGGCATCGTCGGCATCGAGACCCGCGAAGCAGAACGCGGTGATGAAGGTGGCGATAAAGCTGTCTCCCGCACCGCACGTGTCCACGACGGCGGTCGGCGACGCCTCGACATGGCGAACGCCTTGGCTGTCGCCGAAATAGGCGCCGCGGCTGCCGCAGGTGAGCACGACCTGGCGCGCCCCGGCCGACCGCAGCGCGGTCATGAGGGGCTCGACCGGCACGCTCGGCTCGTCTGGACCGGACGCGAAGACCAGAGGCACGCCCTCCAGCGGCAAGGCCAGATGCGCGGTCGAGACGTCGAGACTGAACGGCACGCGCTCGCGAACCAGGCGGCGCACGAGGTCCTCGTTGGCATTGGTGCCCAGATGCACCCAGTCGGCTTTCGAAATGACCTGCCAGTTGCGCGGCGCGGGCATGTAATTCTCGCCGACGCCGAAGGATTCGAACAGGAAAGTACGGTCGCCCGACTGATCGCGCAGCAAGGTCACCGCAGTATCGCCGGAGATCATCTCGACATCTTTGCGGGACAGCCCGGCGGTCTCGATCTCGCGGAGCGTTATCTCACCTTCAGGATCATCGCCAACGGCGCCGAAATAGCGTGCGCTCCAGCCATTGCGGCGCCATTGAACGGCAACGTTGAGGGCGTTCCCGCCGACGGTCAGGAGGTCCTTGTTGAGATAGACGTCGAGGCAGTTGTCACCGACGGCGACCAGATTGGGCGATACTCCTCCGGTCATGCTGCTGTCGGCGCCCGCGTCATGTGGGGCTCGATCGCCTTGAGATTGCGTGTCCACGCCGCGACCGGGTCCAGAGTATAGGAGCCATTTCCGAACGGCTCGAAGGTCAGTTTCCCCCGATAGCCCGACGCGGCGAGGTCGTCGAGATACTGGCCGATCGGAAGCTTGCCGTCGCCCCAGACAAGATGCCCCGCCGGCAGCCCGTCGACGATCTGAACATGCGCGAGGCGCGGCCCGAACAGCCTGACATAGTCGGCCACGGTATCGCCGGCAGTGGCCATGCCGACGGTGTCCAGGACCACGTCCATGGTGTCGGCGCCGATCTGGTCGAGCATTTCGCGCAGGCCCGCCGCATTGGTGACGACGTTGGTTTCGACGCGTTGCAGCGGCTCGAGCAGGCAGCGCACGCCGACCGAGGACGCATGGGCGGCGATCTCCGCGAGCGACTGGGCCGACCGTGCCCACGCCTCTTGCGGCGGGTCGTGTTCATATCCACGCCCGGACGTCAGGAACAAATATCGGGCGCCCAGTTCGGCGCATATGTCCGCCGCGCGGCAGAACCGCCTGACGCTGTCGCGGCGATATGCGCCGTCGCCCGACGCGATGTTGATCGGATAGATCACCTGCTCGGGCGTGAAGCACCAGACCGTCAGTCCGTTCTGCGCAAGTATCTCGCGAACCGATCGAACATGCGCGTCTGTCGCATGAAACAGGTCGAGATGCGGCGCGATGCCCCAAAGCTCGATCTCCTTGAAGCCGAAGCCGCGAAGGATCTCGGCAACGCGCTCGAATGCGTAATGCTGGAAGGCGAAGTTGGCCCCAATCAGCTGGTCGACCTTGAATTGCGGCATGGATGTCCTTCCCGTGATTTATTTGCCGATGCCTTCGGAGAGGCCGCGGATGAAGTACCGCTGTGCGGCGAAGAAAAGCAGGACGATCGGCAGGGCCGAGATCGTCATCGCCGCGAAGACGACGCCGTAATTGGTGCCGTTCTTGGACATCAGCGATGTCAGGCCGACGGGCAGCGTCTGCACAGCCGATCCATTGGTGAAGACCATCGCGAACAAATACTCGTTCCAGGCAAACAGCACGTGCAGGATGATGCAGGAGATGATGATCGGCTGGCACAGCGGCAGGATGATGCGCCAGAAGATCTGCCCCTCGCTGGCGCCGTCGATGCGGGCCGCCTCGTCGAGATCCTTCGGCAGCCCAAGCATGTAGGCGCGGATCAGGAAGGTGCTGAACGGAATCCGGAACGCCGTGTAGAGGATGATCAGCGCCCAGTAGGTGTTGTAGAGGCCGATGGCCTGCAGCATCCGCACCAGCGGGATCAGCGCCACGGTCGGACTGAGCATGAGGCCGCCAAGAACCAGACCGACGATAAGCGGCTTGCCGGGCATTGGCGTTCGCGTCAGCCCGTAGGCGGTCCAGGCGCTGATCAGCACCGTGCAGATCGCTGAAGCGACGGTCACCAGCAGGCTTGAGACCAAATAGTCGCGGACGCCCCGGTTCCAGGCCTGCACATAATTGGCCCAGGTCCACCGCGACGGCAGCGCGAAGGGGTCGCCGAAGATCTGCCCATTATCCTTGAAGCCGTTGAGCGCCATCCAGACCAGCGGATAAAGCACGACGATGCCGAGACAGATCAGGAACGAGTATAGAAAGGCTTTCGCAAGAGCGCTCTCGAAGGTCGGGCGCGCGGTCCGCTCGCTGGCCGCCATCACCGTCACAGCTCGACCCTCCGGCGCCTGGTGTACCAAAGCTGGGCCGCTCCGGTGATCATGGTCACGGCGAAGATCACGGCCGCGATCGCGGCGCCGTAGCCGAAATTGTTCTGGATGAAGCCCTGCTGGTAAAGCCATGTGCCAAGCACCTGGCTGCGGTTGTTGGGGCCGCCGGCGGTCATGACCATGACTTCGTTGAACACCTGGAACGCGCCGGTGATGGTGACGATGATCATCAGGCCGGTCATCTCGCGGGTCAGTGGCAGCGTCACGCTCCACAGCCTGCGCAGCGGCCCGGCTCCGTCCATGACCGCGGCATCATAGAGATCACGCGGAATCTTCTGGATCGCGATCGCGAACAGGAGCGTCGAATAGCCGAAGCCCTGCCACTGGCTCATCGCGATGATCGCGTAGATCGCCGTGTGCTCGCCGCCGAGCCAGGGCTGGATGAGTTGTTCCAGGCCAATGCGCCTGAGCCCGGCGTTCAAGAGCCCGATATCCGGCTGGTAGATGAAATAAAACAGCAGGCCGGTCACGGTGATCGAGATCGCGGACGGAATGAAATAAATCGCCCGCCAGAAGCGCCTTTGCCGCTCGCTGCCCAGCCCCTCGATCAGCGCCGCCAGCACGAAGGCGCCGCCGACCTGGAAGACGATGGAGATCAACGCGTAGAGCGTGTTGTTCCACAACGCCACCCAGACGACCGGGTCGTGTAGCAGCCGCTCATAGTTGGCGAGGCCGATATTCGTGGTCTCGCCGGTAAAAATATCCTCGTCGGTGGTGCTGACGATGAAGTTGTCGACGATCGGGTAATACACGAACCAGCCGACCAGGATCACCGCAACGGCGACCCACCGGAGCGAGCCCCAGTGGCGGAACCGGCGGCCGGCTTTCGCCGCCGGCTCGCCCTTGGCGTTGCTCAAGGCAGCGCCTTCCATTCTGGCCAGACCGGGATTCGCCATTGGCCTATTTCGATGCCGCGGCCGCCTGCTTGACCTGCTCCATGACCTGTTCCGGCGTCATCGAGCCGCCGGTGAGGGCCTGGAGGCTGGACAGCCAGGCGGAGGCCACGCGCGGCGGGTTCACCGTGTCCAGCCACGGCATCAGGTAGGAAGCGGAGGCGATCTCCTTGAGGCCGGCCACGACGGAAGGGTTCATGTTGGCTTCCGACGCCCCGCCGATGGTCGCGCTGGGCTGCCCGTAGGGCGGAGCCGAGAGCACCTGGCCATTCTGCTTGGACGTGACGAATTTCATGAAGTCGATCGCCAGCGGGATGTTGGTGGAGGCGGAACTGATCATGTAGCCTTCCGGCGCGCCTTCGATCGCTTTCGCGTCGCCCTTCGCGCCGTTCGGCACAGGCAGGGTGAAGAAGCCCAGATCGGATACTTTCAAAGCGGAATCCGCCGAAGCGCTCTGATCGAACTCGATGATTTCCTGGTAGTACATGGCCGATTTCGTGTTGCTGAAGGTCTGGATGGCCGACGAATAGGAGGTGCCGTTCACCGAGGCGCCGCCATCCGTGCAACTGTCGATGAGCTGCTTGTACTGGGTGAGCGCGGCGACATAGCCCGGGTCGCTATAGTCCGCCGTGCCGGGGTCGAAATCCTTCTCGAGTACCGCCTGCGGAACGTCGTAGGCGAGCAGCTGCCCCACATAGTGGATTGCCGGCCAGGCTTCCTTGTTGCCGAAAGAGATCGGCGTCATGCCCGATTTCCGGATCGTCTCGCAGGACGACAGGAGCTCCTCGAAGGTCTTGGGCGCGCTCAGGCCGAGTTTGGAGAACGCCTGCTTGTTGTAGCCCATGAATTTTGCGTCGAGATAGAGCGGAATGCCGTAGTATTTGCCATTGTACATGAAGGCCTGAACGGCCGCCGGCGTCAGTGTCTTGCCCCACTCGGTATCGGGCCCGATGACCGGGGTCAGGTCGACGGCGCGATGGCCGCGCACGAAATTTCCGCCCCAGCTGCCGGTCCAGGAAAAGTAGATGTCCGGGAGCGAGTTCGACGCGACCAGCGTTTTGGTCTTGTCCTTGACGCTGTCGTCGCTTTCCTGGATGAGTTCGACCTTCACGCCGGGATGAAGCTTCTCATAGTCCTGGGCGACGCCGACAAAATACGGCGCGAGCTGCTGCGCGCCGAATTTCGTCAGGACCGACAGCGTTCCCTGGTAATCGACCTTAGCGTTCGGATCGGCCTGGACCGCCTCGGCGCCGATACCCTGTCCCATTGTCAGACCCAGTGCCGATGCCGCGGCAAGCGCGGCGATTGCCGCCTGTGTTGAATATTTCATGATCAGTTCCCTTCTTCGTTTTTATGAGGTGAGGTGATCAGTATTCGACGCGCTTGTAGTAGCGGCGCGTCGTCAGCGGGTGATTGCGCAACACTTCCAGATGCGCGCTCACCCGTTCCAGCAACGTCGCAAGCACGATCGGCGAGATCAGCTTGCGGACAGCAGGCGAGATACCGGGCAGTTCGACCGATGCGGCATCGAGAACGTGCACCTTGTCGGTGTATCGTTTGATGAAATTTTCGACGCGATCACCCAGCGGACGGCTGGCATCTTCCCCCTTGAATAGGAATACGCTCACACCCGGTTCGACCAGCTCCAGCGTGCCGTGGAAGAAGTCGGCGGCATGGACCGGTCTGGTCCTGATCCACTGCATCTCTTCCAGAATGCACATACCGTAATAGTAGGCTTGCGGCCAGACGGAGCCGGCGCCGGTGAAGATGTGATAGGTTTCGTTCTTGATCGTGTCGGCGAGTTTCGCCGCGCTGTCTTCGTAGGCCGCCTTTGCCCCAACCAGCAGTTCCGGCAGTCTCTTGAGCTCGGCCACGGTGGCGTCGAAGTCCTCGTATTCGCCGCGCTCCGCCAGCAGTGCCAGCACAATCAGCAGCGACTGCAGATAGAAGGACTCCGAAGAGGTGTCGTCCTCCGCGAAGTTCGTGAAGGTGAAATCGGCTTCCCTGGCAAGCGGCGTGTCGGAATGGCCGGTGAGCGAGAGCGTGCGCACGCCTCTCTGCTTCAGGAAGGAAAGCAGCTGCACGCTTTCCCTGGTCGTGCCCGACAGCGAGGGAATGACGACGAGCGACTTCCGGTCCAGCCCGGCGGGCGGATCAAGCACGACTTGCGCCGGATATTCTCCCCGCACCGGGAAGCTCGTACGGCGCTCGGCCAGCTCGATCGCTGGAAGGGTCAGAAGCTGCACGCCACCGGTCCCCATGAAATAGAGCCGCTCGACGCCATCCGCGAGCAGCCGGTGCATGAGCGCCCTCGCCTCTCCGGCGAAGGAGACGGCTCCGCTCTGGATCTTGATGAAGCGGTCTTTGTCAAAATTGAGCATGCAGGTCTTCCTCGTATTTCGCTGCGGCAGGGCGTCCGCTCGTTGCAGGCACCGCCGGCGATCGCCGCGGCCACCATCGATCAGGCTGATTGTGAGATCGATCTCACATATTTAACGCACGCATTTCAGAGGTTGGCAAGCCCCCTCGCATGACCAATTCGCGGAAGAGCCTATTTGGATCGGGCGATCAGCGCCCGTGCAGTCGCGAGACCGAGCCGCGAACGATGAGACGGGTCGGGAAGCGCGTGTGGCGCGGGGCCAGCTTCTTGCCGGCCAGGCGGTCGAGCAGCATTTTGGCGGCAAGCGGCCCTATTTCGGCTGTCGGCTGCGCAATGACGGTGATCTGGGGATCGGTGAAGGTGGCGAGGTTGAAATCGTCGAACCCGACCAGCGAAACATCATGCGGGATGGACAGTCCCATCGAGCGCAGGCCGAGCAACGCGCCTTGGGTCATCAGGCTGTCCACGGTGAACAGGGCGGTCGGACGATCGCGGCGGCTGAACAGTCGAATGGTGGCTTCGACAGCATGTTCCACGGTCGAGCGTGACACGCTGACCAGCGACGGGTCGAGGGCAATGCCATGCGCCGCAAGCGAGTTCTGGTAACCGGCAAGGCGCTCCTGCGCGGTGAAGATGCGCGATTCGTCCCGCAACAGGCCGATGCGCTCATGGCCATTGGCAACCAGGTAGTCCACGGCCGCGCGCGCACCGCCTTCATTGTCGACGACGACGCTGTCGCAGTGCACTTCCTTGACGACACGGTCGATCAGCACGACCGGCGTGCCCTCACGGGCGAGCTGCACGATATGCTGGCTGTCCGTCGCCGAGGTCGGCGCAAGAATGAAGCCACGGATGCTGAGCGAACGCAGGCTTTCGAGCAGTTCCTTTTCCTGTTCGACATTCTCTTCGCTGCTGGCGATCAGAAGATTGTGGCGGTGCCTGCGCAGTTCCGCCTCGATATCATGGGCAATGCGCGCGAAGAACGGATTCTGGATGTCGCCGGGAATGAAGCCGACGATCGGCAGCTGCCCGCTGCGCAGGGCCTGCGCGACGAGGTTGGCGCGATAGCCCAGTCGCTCGGCGGCTTCCAGCACCCGCAAAGCCGTCCCGTCGCCGACGTAACCGTAACTGTTGAGCGCCCGCGCCGCCGTGGCGCGCGAAACGTTGGCCGCGGCGGCCACGTCTTTCAGGGTGATCCCTTTCTGCGTCACGATCATTGTGCTCCCGGGACGGCAATATCCCGTTTGGCGAACCCGCGGGCGAACTTGCCCCTACGCTATTGGTAAATAACAACAATGGTGGGCCCGGAGGGACTCGAACCCCCAACCAAGCGGTTATGAGCCGCCGGCTCTAACCATTGAGCTACAGGCCCCACGCGGGCTGGATTAATGTTTTTCGCATCGCGGCACAAGGCTTTCCCGGCGGGCTTTCGCAGATCGCCCAAATCAACCCATAATCGCGCTCTACGCGCCCCCCTGCGACTTGATCGCAGACCAAGGAGATTTTCATGACCAGACATCTTTTGCCCCTCGCGCTCGCCGCTGCAATCGCTTTTCCGGCGATGGCTGGAGCCACCGATCTGCCGACGCCGCCCCGCATCATCGTGTCCGGCGAGGGCGAAGCAACCGTGGCCCCCGATCTGGCGGTGCTGACGCTCAGCGTCATGCGCGAAGCCAAGACGGCGCGTGCCGCACTCGACGCCAACAATGATGCCATGGCCGCCGTGATTGCCGCGATGAAGGCCGCCGGCATCAAGGATCGCGACCTGCAGACCGCGGGCATCCAGATCAACCCCCGCTACAACTACACCAACAAGCCGGACGGCAGCCAGGAGGCCGAACTCGTCGCCTATCAGGTGACCAACACGCTCTCGGTGCGCGTGCGCGACGTCGACAAGACAGGTGAGATCCTCGACAAGGCGGTGTCGCTCGGCGTCAACCAAGGCGGCGGCATCGCCTTCACCAATGACAATCCGGCGGCCACCGTCACAGAGGCCCGAAAGAAAGCTGTCGCCGACGCCATGGCCAAGGCCAGGACGCTGGCCGAGGCGGCCGGGGTCAGCCTGGGCCGGGTGCTCGAGATCACCGATCAGAACATCAGGCCGGCGCCGATGCCGATCAACGCCAAGGCATTCGACGCCGCGGCCGGCGCGGCGCCGGTACAGGCCGGCGAGAACGCCTACAATGTCCAGGTCACCGTTACCTTCGAACTGAAGTAGGCGGCGCTGGACGCCGTGGCTGAGCATTGCTTGGCCACGGACCTGCTCAAGAGAGACCGCCGCGGGCATTAAAAACCCCGCGGAATCGCTCCCGCGGGGTTTCGGGCCACTTCTTTCCCTAGGGAAAGGGGCTCCAGACCTTCACAGAAGGTCCACGCCTGAGATTCTCAGCGGTTGATGACCGGGCAACCGCGCTCGTTGGCGAACACGATGACGACGCGGTCGCCGTACTGACGGCCCATCACCTTGACCACGCGGCGGTTGACATCGACGATGCGGGCACGGTGCAGCCCCATGCGCTCCGCCTTGTCGAGGGCGCGATCCGGCGAGCAGCCACGGCGCCAATCGTCGCGGCGCTCGTCCCGGCGGTGGCGATAGCCGTCGTCGCCGGCATAGACGCCGAAGCGCGGGTCCTGGTTGTTGCCGAAGCCAAGATAGAGGCTGTCGGCATGGGCGGGGATGGCCGCCAGCGTGCCGAGGCCGACCAGAGCCGAAAGCGCTGCCGTCTTGATGGTGGTGTACATGGTTCTCTCTCCTTGTTGCGGGCTTGCGCCCTCCTCGTGAAACCCATGGCGGGAGAATGCACCGGCCTGTCTGAACTATTTACGAACTGCCCGTTCATCCGCGGTTCATGTGGCGCCACACGGCAAAGCGCCGACCTTTCAAATCTCTCGCCGGCCAAATCCCTCGCCGGCACTCAACAATATCGCGCCAGGCGCCTCGCCCTCGCAGGGTTCCCGACAGGCAACTCCTGACGGTCTACCGCGCGCGTCAGGGCTCGTCGTCGAGCATAAAGTCAAAATAGTCTTCCGGCTCGGCCAGGTCGGTCTCGCTCGCCTTGACCCGGCCGCGCATGGAAATGCCGGCATCGTGCACGGTCTCGGCACTGCCGGAAACCAACCGATGCCACCAGTAGAGGTCGCGGCCCTCGGCCACCAGCCGGTAGGCGCAGGTGCTGGGCAGCCAGCTGATGGTGCGCACATTCTGCGGCGTCAGGCCGACGCAGTCGGGAACGCGCGCCAGCCGGTTGGCATAGTCCGCACAGCGGCAGCTCTCGGCGTCGAACAGCCGGCAGCCGACGCTGGTCCAGTAGATTTCACCGGTGTCCTCGTCCTCGAGCTTGGACAGGCAGCACTTGCCGCAGCCGTCGCAGAGCGATTCCCACTCGGTGGGGCTCATCTCTTCCAGCGTCTTGGTCTTCCAGAACGGGGTTTCCATTTCCGGCATGTGGCCCCAGCCGCCGCCAAGGTCAAGCGCGGCGACAGCCGGAATGAGGCTGCAAAGGGGGCTGAATGACATGAAGTTGCCTTCAAAAGGTCGGCCAATAGCCCTGTACAGCCCCTAACGATGGGCAACTGGAACCAATTTCGTTAAAAGCGGTTTCGGCAAGGATGGGACCCCACAAGGAGAATTTCGATGAAACGCCAACCACGGATTCTGGCAGGCACAGCCCTTGGCCTGTTGATGGCATCCGCGCCGTTAGGCGCGTCCCCGCTTCAGGGGACAGCCGCGTTCGGCCCCATGCAATGCGGGGGGACACCGCTGATCATCCTGGCGCAGGACACCCCCACCGACCAGGGACAGGGCGACGAGGAACAGCCGCGCAAGAAGAAGCGCGAGCAGCAACAGCAGACCGAGACCGCTCCGGCCGCGCAGCAGCCCGCCCCCGCGGCTGAAGAGCAGCAGCCGCGCAGGAAGAAGCGCGACCAGCAGCAGCAGGCCGAGCAGGCGCCCGCCGGCGAGGCCGCGCCCGCAACCGACGAGCAGCAGCCGCGCAGGAAGAAGCGCGACCAGCAGCAGCAGACCGAGCAGGCGCCCGCCGGCGAGGCCGCGCCTGCCAACGACAACCAGCCGACCAAGCCTGGCAGGAAACACAAGCTGGACCAGCAGAAAGAGGCGCCGGCCGCCGTGCTGGAGACCGCTCCGACACCGAAGCAGGCTCCTGCCGGCGAAGCGACGCCGAAGGTTGAATCCCCTCCCGCCGGCGAGCAGGTTCCCGCCCAGGGCGAGCAATCCCAAGATAAGACGAAGAAGCACGGCAGGAAACCGGCTGGCGAACAGCCGGCGAATGGCGAGCAGCCCGCGACCGGCGAACAGCCGCAGACCGGTAGGCATCCCACCACCGGCGAACAGCCGGCGACGGGAGAGCAGCCCGCCACCGGTGGGGCCGCTACCAATGGGAAGGCCGCGCCTGTCCAGGGCGAAAACCCGGTTCAGGGCGAAGCCCCCGCCGACAAGAATGCCGCCCCCATCCTCGACAGCCAGAAGGATGCCAGGCGCAAGGGTCGCGGCGAGAACGGCCAGGGCGGCGGGAACCCAGCCACCCAGCCCGCCAACCAGAATGGCGAACAGCAGAACGGCGGGCAGCAGAATGGTGGGCAGAATGCCCAGCAGGGCGGTGACCAGGGCCGGAAGCCGGTAGTGGCGCCGGTGGATCAGGGTCCGCCTCCAACCGACGACAGAGCCGCCCAGGAGGCGATCAAGACGGAAAAAATCGTCCCGGTGACGCAGGAGAAGGGCAAGCGGCTCGAGCGCGCGCCTGACGAGGACATCCGTGACCGCCGCCGGCCCAAGGGCGTCGACGTGCTCAAGGAAATCGGCGACCGGGTGATCGTCCAGTTCAACGACCAGACGTTCGTCCAAAGCAACGATCGCCCGCGCCTGACCCGCGGCGCCAAGGATGTCTACTACGAGGACCTGCCGCAAGGCCGCACGCGCGAGACGGTCGAGCGCGACAATGGCTTCCGGATCGTCACCATACGCAACCGCTACGGCGACATCCTGCAGCGGTCGCGCATCGCGCCCGACGGTCGCGAATATGTGCTGAGCTATGTCGACGAGCGCAGCTACCAGGACGAAGATGACTGGCGCGATCCCGGCGATGACCTGCCGCCGATGCGGCTGACCATCCCGCGCCGGGACTACATCCTCGATTCCGAGGATGTCGAAAGCCCCGACGACTATTACACTTTCCTCGAACAGCCGCCGGTGGAGAAAGTGCAGCGTCTGTATTCGATCAACGAGGTCAAGCGTTCGGCCCGCGTGCGTGACATTGCACGGCGGATCGACCTCGACACCCTGAATTTCGAATTCGGCTCGTCCTCGATCTCCGACACCGAGGTACAGAAGCTCCAGGGTGTCGCCGACGCCATGGAGAAGCTGTTGAAAAAGAACCCGGCCGAGACCTTCCTGATCGAGGGCCACACCGACGCCGTCGGCACGCCCGAGGCAAATCTTGCTCTGTCGGACCGTCGCGCCGAAGCGGTCGCCGAAGCGCTGACCAACGCCTTCGGCATCCCGCCCGAGAACCTGACGACACAGGGCTATGGCGAGGAGTACCTGAAGGTCGACACCTCGGCGCCCAACCGCGAGAACCGGCGCGTCGCCATCCGCCGCATCACCTCGCTCGTGGCGCCGGTGGCGAGCAACAACTGACCTGCTTTTCCAGCCACTTGCAGTGGTTTTGGAATCAGGTCGGCAACAAGGTCCCATCCCGGTCAACCGGGATGGGATAGACCGCGGACGGCACGGCCCGGGTCAACAAGAATTGTACAGACCCCTAGAGCCGGGTCATTGAATCACCGGGCTTCGCACCCCAGATTCCTGACTGGGCGTTCCCTGCCCCGTCCCGACTCCAGCGGGACGCATTGAACCCCGCCGGCCCTCTCCGGCGGGGTTTTTTGCTTCAGGTCCACCTAGCAAACGGTGGCCTGCCGGCCGAAATACGCGCTCAACGGGACGAGGCGAATTGATGCCTACGGAAGAAACCGGCGATCAGAGGCTTGAGCGGCTTCGTCGGGCAATCGACGAGGGCGGCCAGTCAGGTGAACCGGAGCCGTTCGATGTCGAGTCCTTTTTTGAAAGCAAGCGGCGGCGGCAGAATCCCCTTCAGTAGATGTTCCTGATCTTGCTGTCCGTCCTGGCAAACACCTCATCCGGCACAAAAAAGTCTCCGGCCAGCGGTCCGGTTGCGTCAGGCGCATAGACCGAGAAATCGCTGACGCCCTCGGCGCGCAGCACCTCTTCGTCGATGTAGAAATTGCCTGATGCCTCGCGCGACGGCCGCATGAAGATCGCGTGCGCGGCATCGGCCATGATGTCCGGCGACCGGCTCATCGCCGCGACCGTGGCTCCGCCCAGAAGGTTGCGTACCGCGGCCGTGTCGATGGTCGAGATCGGCCACAGCGAATTGACCGCGATGCCATCCCTGGCGAATTCCGCGCTCATGCCCAGCGTGCACATCGACATGCCGAACTTGGCCATGGTGTAGGCGACATGGTTCTTGAACCATTTGGCCTTCATGTCGAGCGGCGGCGCCAGATTCAGGATGTGAGGGTTTTTCGCCAACTTCAGGTGTGGAATGCACATTTTGGACACGAGGAAGGTGCCGCGCGTGTTGATCTGATGCATCAGATCGTAGCGCTTCATGTCGGTTTCCAGCGTGCCGGTAAGCTGGATGGCGCTGGCATTGTTGACACAGATATCGATGCCGCCGAATTTCTCGACGGTTCTGCCGACCGCCTCGGCAACCTGCGCCTCCTCGCGGATGTCGCATAGCACCGGCAGTGCCTTGCCGCCGGCCTGCTCGATCTCTTCAGCGGCGCTGTAGATCGTTCCCGGCAGCTTCGGATGCGGCTCCGCCGTCTTGGCGGCGATCGTCACATTGGCGCCGTCGCGCGCGGCGCGCAGCGCGATCGCCAGCCCGATGCCACGTGACCCGCCGGAGATGAACAGCGTCTTTCCCTTGAGCGACATTTTTCCTCCGCCTGGATTGTCTTGTGTCGCGATCCTTGCGCGCGCCAGAGCGGGATACAAGAGCTTGTGGTGCGACGCGATGGTGACGTAGCGGAGGGTACCGTGCCTTGTCGGCTGCAAACGACGTGGCGCCGAAACCGATTTGGCGTATGATTCCATACCGGATGGCAGATCACCAAATGGCTTTGTTCATCAAGAATGTCGAAGTGGAGCGGTTGGCCCGAGAACTTGCCAAGAGCCGTGGTGTGCCGGTGACCGAAGCGATCCGGCAGAGCCTCGAAAACGAAACTGCTCGCGAAAACCTGACTTCTCAGCAAAACGAGTCTGACCTGATCGCGAGGCTGATGGAAATTTCAGAGCAAGCAGGCCGGATACCTGATCGGGACCGCCCAATGGCCGAAGACGAAGTACTCGGTTACGGTGAACTCGAAATACCGAGCAGATGATGGATACTTCGTCCGCACCGTCGCGCCGCCCCTCATTGCCCTGCCGGGCATTCCTTCCCGTATAGTGACGGGGAGAAAGACGCTCTCATCGCGGCCTTCGCCAATCATCACCTTTGCAAGGGGAGCGCCGAGGTCGCGGCAACTCCCTGCTCCCTGTCACTATACGGGGAGAAGGTGCCGGTAGGCGGATGAGGGGCAGCGCCAATCTCTGAAGATAATCGTCAGACTGCCCGACATCACTCCTAAACCAGAACCAGCCCCTGCCGCATCGCGATCGCGATGGCGTCCGTACGATTGGCGGCACCGAGCTTGATGAGGATCGCGGCGACATGAAACTTCGCCGTGTGGACGGAGATGTTGAGCCGCCGCGCGATCACCTTGTTGGGCGCCCCTTCGGCCAGCAGCGCCAGCACTTCCGCCTCGCGCGGCGACAGCGCTGGCCGGGTGGCGGCGCCATCGTCGACCGTTTCCTCGCCGAACAACCCGCTATGGCTTCCATCCCCATTGGCCGCATCACCGCGGTCGAAATCCTCATGCCTATCCGGCATCGAACGCCCTTCGCCGGACACCCGGTAGCCGGCGGCGGCCAGCCTGACGGCAGCGGCGATCAAAGCTGCATCCGCAGCCAACGGCAGCACCGCAAAAACCTGGCCTTGCGGCCGGCCCGCGCGGTCCGAAAGCAGTACTTTTGGGGTCGTGCTGCCGCCGACGCCGGCTCGATCGACAGAGGCCGTGCCGTTGGCGACAGCGTCATCGACGATGGCGACATCGGCGACCCCGCCACCGGCCACGACCGGCAGCAGATCGTCGGCCATGGCGAGCGAAGCCGACAAGCGCTCGGCGCGCACGGCATCGCGCAGTGCGATCAGCACCACGAGCTGGCGTTCGCCGCGCGCCACGTCAGGCCTTGTCAGCGTGTCGCTTTCCATCCGTCCTCTCAGCTCAGCGGCTTTTCGCCGATCGTCAGCACGACGTCGCGCTGTTCGCCGCCGCGCACGACACCCAGCTTCACCGAAGCACCGGCGCTGTCGGGCCCGAGCCGGCGGATCAGATCTCGCGGACCATGCACGGCCTCGCTGTTCCACGCCACGATGATGTCGCCGAGCGAGAGGCCAGCGGCCTTGGCCGGGCCATTGTCGTCGAGGCTCATCACCATTGCGCCACGCGCGTCGCGGTCGCGCACCGGATGCAGGCCGGCGCCGAGGTAACCACGTGCGACATGCCCCTTTTCGCGAAGCGTCGCCACCGCGCGTTCGATCGTCTCATAGGGCATGACCAGCGCGCGGCCACGCGGGCCGAACAGAAGCATGCCGATCAGCGCGCCCTTGGCGTCCAGCACCGGGCCACCCTCGAAGCGGCCGCCGGCACCGACAGCCAGGTTGATGCGCCGGTCGATGGTGCCGCCGCGCATCGAGCGCCAGGCCGGGCCGACTTCGCCGACCGAGCCCGACACGGCCAGCACGGAGCCCTGGCTGCTGCCGATGGCTATGGCGATATTGCCTGGCCGAACGGGGCTGGCTCTATCGAGGACAGGCGCGCTGGCCGCATCCGCGGGCTTCAGCAGGGCGACGCCCGTCGAAGGATCGCGGCCGACCAGTTCGGCCTTCGCCGTCTCGCCGGAGGCCAGTGTCAGCTCGATCTCCTCGCCGGCCTCGACGGCTTCCTCGGCGGTGACGAAATAGCCGTCGCCCCAATGGAAGGCGCTCGCCGTGCGGTGATGATGCGTGGCGAAGCTTGCCGTTGCCGGCGTCGCCTTGTCGGCAATATCGGCGATGGCATCGGACAATGCATTCAGATTGAAGTCGCTCATGATGATCTCCTGGGTTTTCTCATGCCCCAGATATCGCTCGGCAGTACGCCAGGAGGTACTCGCCTGACGGCTAGTTGCGGGTTCGACTGGCCATCTGGTCAGGTCGCGGCGGTTCCGGCCGCTCCGCACATATAGTCACGATCAAGCCTGAAAACACGGAGCCCCCATGGCCCTCGCCGCGCCAAAATTCCAACCGGACGAGACATTGCTCGACGCCTATTCGACGACGGTTGCCGACGCGGTCGACCGCATCGGCCCGGCTGTCTGCCGCATCGAGCGCATCGGGGGGCCGGGCGGCCACGGCTCGGGCTTCGTCATCGCGCCTGACGGGTTGGTCGTCACCAATTTCCATGTCGTGGGTGACGCCAGGACGGTACGCGTCTCGATGCCGGACGGCGCCTCCAGCGAAGGCCGCGTGCTCGGCCGCGACCCCGACACCGACATCGCCCTGGTGCGCGCTGACGGCAGCTTCGCCGACGTGGCGCCGCTGGGCGATTCCAAGCGGCTGCGGCGCGGCCAGATCGCGATTGCCATCGGCAATCCGCTGGGCTTCGAATGGACCGTCACCTCCGGCGTCGTCTCGGCGCTCGGCCGCTCGATGCGAGCTTCGACCGGCAGGCTGATCGACGACGTCATCCAGACCGACGCCGCGCTCAACCCCGGCAATTCAGGTGGTCCGCTGGTCTCGTCGGCCGGCGAGGTGATCGGCGTCAACACCGCCATGATCCATGGCGCGCAAGGCATCGCCTTCGCCGTCGCCTCCAACACCGCGAACTTTGTCATTTCGGAGATCATCCGCTTCGGCCGCGTGCGCCGCGCCTTCATTGGCGTCTCCGCCGACACGGTAAACCTGCCCCGGCGCGCGGCACTCTTGTCGCAGGTCTCGACCAGCACGGCGGTACGGCTGCGCAGCGTCGAGAAGGACGGCCCGGCGGCCAGGGCGGGTCTCAGGGAAGGCGACATCATCGCCGCCATCGACGCCCGCCCGGTGACCGGCGTCGACGACCTCGTGCGCATGCTCGACGCCGAGCGCATCGGCCGCGAGACGCTGTGCACCGTGGTGCGCCGCACCGGCGTCAGCCAGGTGACGGTGACCCCGGTGGCACGGGCGGGCTGAGGCTGCCGTTCAAGCCCCCGCGGCGCCTTGCGCATACTGCGCCAGGAACTCTTTGCTGGGCGGGATCGGCTTGATGACGTCGATCAGCACGCCGTTGGGATCCTTGGTGATGAAATGGCGCTGGCCGAAAGGCTCGTCACGCAGCGTTCGCAGGATAGGCAGGCCGGCAGCAAGGATCCGGTCATGGATCGCATCGGGATCGCGGACCTCGAAATTGATCAGCAGCCCGGAAGTCCGCCCCCGCCCCTCCTCGGGGATCGTCTCGTGGTCGCCCTGAACGATGCCGAGATTGACGCGCTTGTTGCCCACCGACCGCAGATGCACGTACCAGTCGCTCTCAAACAACGGCCGGAAACCGAAATGCCTGACATAGAAGGCCGCCGTGCCGGCGACATCGCCGGTCATCAGCACCGGATAGTAGCTCGTCGTCTTCATCTTTCCTTCTCCCGTCAACTAACATACAGTCTGCATGTAAATTGAATTAACATACAGGCTGCATGTATGCAACAGGAATCCGCGCGTCGTTCCAACCGCGATCGCACCGAGACAACGCGCGCCGACCTGATCGCGGCGGCGCGCAAACTGTTCACGGAAAAATCCTATGCCGAGACCGGCACACCGGAGATCGTTGCCGCCGCTGGCGTGACGCGCGGCGCGCTCTACCACCATTTCGCCGACAAGCAGGCGCTTTTCGCCGCCGTGGTCGAACAGGAAGCCGCGGCGGTGGCGCGAGAGATTGACCGCGCCTCCCCGCCTTCGCTCAGCGCTCGCGATGCGCTGATTGCCGGTTCCGATGCCTATCTCACGGCCATGCGCGCGCCCGGCCGCACGAGGCTCTTGCTGCTCGACGGCCCCGCCGTGCTCGGCCGCACCGCCATGGACACGATCGACAACCGCCACGGCAACCGCTCGCTGCGCGAGGGTCTTGTCGCGGCGATGCGGACGCAGTCGATGAAAAGATTGCCGCCCGAAGCGCTGACCGCGCTGCTTGCCGCCGCCTTCGACCGCGCGGCGCTCGCCATCGAGGCCGGTGCGTCGGGCGAGGATTACCGCGCCGTGCTGACGGCGCTGATAGACGGACTGTCGCGCGCCTGAAGTGCCCCCGCGAATGTATCGTGCAGTCATCGCCCGGGTGCGGGGCGACGATGTCGCCATGCGTAAACTTGTCGCCGGCTGCCACTGCCCGACCAGGACATCACGATTGCCGCAAGCCGCGGCTAGTCCGTCCAGCGCCGGAACAATGCGCTGGCGTTCACGCCGCCAAAGCCGAAGCCATTGGAAATCGCGTAATCCATCTCCATCGGCCGGGCGTGGTTTGCGACGAAGTCGATCCCGTCGCTTGCCGGATCGGGGGCGCTCAGATTGAGGGTTGGCGGTGCGACCTGGTCCCTGAGCGCCAGGACCGTGAAGATCGCCCCAAGCCCGCCGGCGGCGCCAAGCAGGTGGCCGGTCGCCGACTTCGTAGCGCTGACGGCTATGCCGAAATCTTCTCCGAAGACCCTTTTGATCGCGGCGATTTCCCCCAAGTCGCCGACTGGCGTGGAGGTCGCGTGCGCGTTGAGGTGGCGGACCTCCCGTGCCGAAATACCGGCTTGGGCAATCGCGATCTCCATGGCCCGGCGCGCACCGTCGCCATCCTCGGGGCCGGAGGTGATGTGATAAGCGTCCGCCGTCGTGCCGTAGCCGACCAGTTCGGCGAGCGGTTTGGCGCCGCGCGCAAGCGCGTGGCTCAATGCCTCGATGACCAGGATGCCGGCGCCTTCGCCCATGACGAAGCCGTCGCGCGACATGTCGAACGGGCGGGAGGCCTCCTCAGGACGATGATTGAAGGATGTAGAAAGAGAGCGTGCCGCGGCAAAGCCGCCGAGGCTGACCGTATTGATGCAGGCTTCCGTTCCGCCGCAGACCGCGATGTCAGCCTCGTTGGCGCGGATAAGACGCGCCGCATCGCCGATCGCCTGAATGCCGGCCGCGCAGGCCGTCACCGGAGCGCCGAGCGGACCCTTGAGCCCATATCGGATCGAAATCTGTCCCGCCGCCATGTTCACCAGGAACGACGGCACCGTGAACGGTGAGAGACGCCGAACACCGCGCAGGTCGACGGTTCGCACCGCTTCGGTTATCGCGGGAAATCCTCCGACACCCGACGCGATGATCGTCGCGGTGCGGGTCCTGTCATCGTCCGAGACCGGGTTCCACCTGGCCTGGGCAACCGCCTCTTCCGCAGCCGCCAGCGCAAAAACAATGAAGCGGTCGGCCTTGCGCTGGTCCTTCGGCGCCAGGACGGTGTCTGGATCGAAGCCACCTTCGGGGTCTTCCAGCAAGGAAGGAACCATTCCGCCGACCTTCGCCGGCAGGTCCCCCACCATGTCATCCGGAAGCTTTCCAAGCCCCGAACGACCGGCCAGCAGGCGCGACCAGGACCCTTCGACGTTGGCCGCGAGCGGCGTGACCGCTCCCATGCCCGTAACAACGATCCGTCGCATCTATTCTCCTATCACTTGGCCAGCGCGTGCGGCTTTCAAGCCGCGACGGCTTTGCGAACCTGATCGGTCGCGGCACCCAGAAAAGCCTTCGCGAGGTCGGGATCATTGACGGCGCGCGAGAGGACGACCGCACCGACCATTGTCGAGAGAACGGCCATGGCCTTACCGCCAGCCTCCTCGCCGCCGGCTTTGCCAACCCAGGAGCCCAGCATCTCGAGGTATTCTCGGATGCCGGCCTCAAATGATGCCTTCACCTCGGCGCCTTGCCTGGCGGCATCCGAGCCAAGCGCAACCACCGGGCAGCCGTCCATCTTTTCCTCGCGATGCCCCGTGCTGAGATAGAAGTCGATCACGGCGCCAAGCGGATCCTCAGGGCTCGCCGCGGCCGCCGTCGACCATCGGTTCGCAGCGCTTTCCAATGCCCGTCTGGACGCCTGCGCGACCAAGTCGTCCTTAGACGCGAACTGCTTGTAGAACCCGCCTTGGGTCAGCCCGGCGCCCTCCATCAAATCCTTGACGCCGATGCCATCGAATCCACGCTCCCGAAAAAGCCGGCTCGCTACATCGATCACGGTTTGCCGGTTCTGCTCAGCTTGGCTGCGAGTCACACGCATCATTCGTCTCCTTTTTTGATTGCGTTCATAATCTATATCAGTTATAGAGTACGAATGCAATCTATTTTCACAGAAGGCGATGGGCATGAAAAAGAAACTCATTATTGGGCTGGGGAGCGTTCTGGTCGCGGGGTTTGGGGTGGCTGCATTCGTCACGCTTCCCATTCGCACACAGGCAGCCGCCGTCGTGGCTGACCCGAGGCAGGAAGCACCGATCGTCAGACTGGTGACGGCAGTGGCGGTGACAGGATCCGAACGCGGCTTCACGGGTACAATTGCCGCGAGGGTGCAGAGCAATCTTGGGTTTCGCGTACCCGGCAAGATCATCGAGCGCCTTGTAAATGTCGGCGAACAGGTCAAGGCGGGCCAACCGCTGCTGCGGATCGATGATACCGATCTTGCCCTTGCCCTCACCGCCAAGCGCAACGCTGTCGCGGCTGCGCGCGCTGTCCTGGTTCAGACCAGTGCGGACGAGAAGCGCTATGCGGTTCTGGTCAAGAAGGAGTTGGCCGCAACCCCGCAGCGTTACGAGCAGGCGAAGGCAGCACTCGATACCGCGACTGCACAGCTTGCCGCCACCGAAGCGGAAGCGAAGGTCGCGGAAAACGAGGCGGCCTATTCCGTCCTGGACGCGAACGCCGACGGAACCGTCGTCGAAACGCTTGGCGAGCCAGGACAGGTTGTCGCCGCGGGACAGACCGTGGTTCGGATCGCGAACGCCGGCCCCCGTGAGGCGGTGGTCACGCTTCCCGAAACGATCCGGCCGGCGATCGGCTCGGTAGCCGAGGCGGGCTTGTATGGGGGCGATGGGCGGCATTTTACGGCGCATCTCCGGCAGTTGTCGGACGCTGCCGATCCCCAGACTCGTACCTATGAGGCCCGTTATGTGCTCGATGGTGAGGCCGCGGCAGCACCGCTTGGCGCGACGGTAACCATCCGGCTTGCAAGCCAGGCAAGTCAAACGGAAGTCCAGGTGCCGCTCGGAGCCGTGCTGGACGATGGTCAGAAGACCGGCGTTTGGAGTTTGGACGGCTCAACCTCGACCGTACACTTTCGGCCCGTCAAGCTTGTTCGTGTAACCAGCGAAACCGCCGTGATCTCCGGGCTGAGCTCGGGCGATTCGATCGTTTCGCTCGGTGCTCATCTCCTGCAGGAAGGCGCTCGCGTCAGGACTGCCTCTGAAAACAGGAGCAACTGATGAGCCTCAATTTTTCCGCGATCGCCGTTCGCGAGCGAGCCGTCACCCTTTTCTTCATCATTCTGCTCGTCGCCGCCGGCGCCTACGCTTTCCTCATGCTTGGACGTGCGGAGGATCCCAACTTCACCATCAAGACCCTGACGGTCACGACCGTATGGCCGGGCGCGACGGCGCGCGAGATGCAGGACCTCGTCGCCGAACCGTTGGAGAAGCGACTTCAGGAGTTGACCTGGTACGACCGTGTGGAGACGACGACACGGCCAGGCTATGCCTATTTGACGGTCACACTGAAGGACAGCACACCGCCATCCAGCGTGCAGGAGGAATTTTACCAGGCCCGCAAGAAGCTCGGGGATGAAGCCCGCAACCTGCCGCCCGGCGTGCTCGGCCCCTTTGTCAACGACGAATATTCCGATGTGAGTTTCGCTCTTTACGCCCTTAAGGCGAAGGGCTTGCCCATGCGGGAACTCGCCAGGCAGGCCGAGACCATTCGCCAGGACCTTCTGCATGTGCCCGGCGTCAAGAAGATCAACATCCTCGGCGAACGTCCCGAACAGATATTCGTCGAGTTTTCCTATGCCAAGCTGGCAACCCTCGGCGTGTCGGCGCAGGATATCGTCGCTGCCCTGCAGCGGCAGAACACCGTCACACCGGCGGGCTCGATCGACACAGAGGGGCCGCAGGTCTTCATCCGCGTCGACGGCGCCTATGACAGTGTCCAGACGATCGCCGACACGCCGATCGTCGCCGCGGGACGGACGTTGAAGCTCTCCGACATCGCCGTGGTCCGGCGCGGCTACGAGGATCCTGCCACCTACGTCATCCGTCACCAGGGTGAGCCGACCATCATGCTCGCGGCGGTGATGCAGGAGGGCTGGAATGGTCTTGAACTCGGCAAGGCACTGGAGGAGAGGTCAGCAGCGATCGCACAGACGCTGCCTCTCGGAATGACGCTGGCCAAAGTGAGCGATCAGGCCGTCAACATCGGCTCGTCGGTCAACGAGTTCATGATCAAATTCGCGATGGCGCTTGGCGTGGTGCTGCTGGTGAGCCTGCTCAGCCTCGGCTGGCGCGTCGGCATCGTCGTGGCGGCCGCCGTCCCGCTGACGCTCGCCGTCGTCTTTCTCATCATGCTGGAAACCGGCCGGTTCTTCGACCGCATCACGCTTGGTGCCCTCATCCTGGCGCTGGGCCTCCTCGTCGACGACGCCATCATCGCCATCGAGGTGATGGTGGTGAAAATGGAAGAGGGCATGGATCGCATCAAGGCGGCGGCCTATGCATGGAGCCACACCGCGGCGCCGATGCTGTCGGGCACGCTGGTGACGATCGCGGGGTTCCTGCCGGTGGGCTTCGCGCGCTCGACGGCCGGCGAATACGCCGGCAACATCTTCTGGGTCGTGGGGTTCGCCCTCATCGTCTCCTGGGTCGTCGCGGTTTTCTTCACCCCTTATATGGGCGTCAAGATGCTGCCCGCGATCAAACCGGTCGAAGGCGGCGTTCAAGCCATATACGACACACCGAACTATCGGCGCCTCCGCCGGCTCATCACCTTTGCCGTGCGCCACAAGTTCGTGACCTGCGCTGCCGTCGGCATCGTCTTCGCGCTTTCGGTTGTCGGCATGAGCGGTCTCAAGCAGCAGTTCTTCCCGACATCCGACCGTCCCGAAGTGCTGGTCGAGGTTCGCCTGCCGGAGGGCACCAGCATCGAGACGACGACCGCCACGGTCGAGAAACTGGAACACTGGCTTGGCGGCCAGCCCGAGGCCAAGATCGTCACGAGCTATGTCGGTCAGGGCGCTCCCCGCTTCTTCTTCGCCATGGCGCCCGAATTGCCTGATCCCGCCTTCGCCAAGATCGTCGTCCTGACACCGGACGCGGACGCGCGCGAGGCCTTGAAGCACAGGCTCCGTGAAGCGGTTGCGACAGGGCTTGCCCCTGAAGCGAACATCCGCGTTACGCAACTCGTGTTCGGACCTTACACGCCGTTCCCGGTCGAGTTCCGGGTCATGGGGCCAGACCCGCGGCAATTGTACATCATCTCCGAAAAAGCTCTCGACATCATGCGCGGCGTACCGGACGTGCGGCAGGCCAATCGCGACTGGGGCAATCGCACGCCGGTACTGCGCTTCATCCCGGATCAGGACCGATTGAACCTTATCGGCCTGTCGCCGGCGGAAGTGGCCCAGCAGCTCCAGTTCCTCCTCACCGGCATCCCGGTCACGCAGGTCCGCGAGGACATCCGCAACGTCCCCATCGTGGCCCGCAGCGCCGGCGGCGAGCGACTGGATCCATCGCGTCTGGCGGATTTCTCGCTGATGAGCCGGGAGGGCCGCCAGATTCCACTCGACCAGATCGGTCACTCCGAAGTTCGTCTGGAAGAACCGATCCTGAAACGCCGCGATCGCACACCCGTCATCACGATCCGCTCGGACATCAATGAGGCGACCCAGCCTCCAGAGGTTTCCAAGCAGATCATGACGGCCCTTCAGCCGCTGATTCAATCCCTGCCTGCCGGCTATCGCATCGAAATGGGTGGATCGATCGAGGAGGCAACCAAGGCCAACACAGCGCTGGGCAAGGTCTTTCCGGCCATGCTCGCCGCCATGCTGATCGTCATCATACTGCAGGTGCGATCCTTCTCGACGATGGCGATGGTCATGCTGACGGCACCTCTCGGTCTCGTTGGCGTCGTACCGATGTTGCTGGCCTTCAACCAGCCTTTCGGATTCAACGCCATCCTGGGCCTGATAGGCCTGGCGGGTATCCTGATGCGCAATACGCTGATCCTGACCGAACAGATCAAGGAGAACCGTGCCGCCGGTCTTGACGACTTTCAGGCGGTCATCGAGGCCACGGTGCAACGCACAAGGCCGGTGATCCTGACCGCACTTGCCGCCGTTCTGGCTTTCATCCCCCTCACGCACTCCGTCTTCTGGGGATCGATGGCGTTCACGCTGATCGGCGGCACGGCTGCCGGCACGGTGCTGATCCTGCTGTTCCTCCCTGCACTCTACGTCGCGTGGTTCCGGATCAAGCCGGCCACGGATGAGGTCCAGGAGAATTCAACGGAGGAACCGGAAGTGCCGGCAGCAATGGCGGCCGAGTAGGGCTCCGTTGTCGCAGGAGACGGTTCGAATTCTTGCCCGTTGGCTCTGCCTGGACACAGGCCAACGGCACGAACCTGCCGCTTACAGACGATCGTCCACGCGAGTCCGGCCGGTTCGCTTCATCAATTCTGGAGACATGCATGAACCGTCCAGTTCGAACACGAACTGATCCCGACGAGATGCGCGCGCGCATCCTGGCTGTGGCGGACGAGCAGTTTCGCCGCCTCGGCACCCATAAGACATCGGTGGCTGATATCGCCTCCGAACTCGGCATGAGCACGGCAAACGTCTATCGTTTCTTCCCCTCCAAGGGTGCGATCATCGAGTCCGTCTGCGGGCGGGTCGTCAACGAGGTCGCCGGGATCGCCTCTGCGATCGCATGCACGAGCGCGCCGGCCCCGGAGAAACTCGACCAACTCCTGACCGCGATGCACCATCACAGCAAGACCACACTGGTCAAGGAAAGGCGCATGCACGAGATGATTGTCGCCGCCATGCAAAACAACTGCGCGATCATCAAGGCGCATACCGAGCGGGTGGTAACGATCCTCGAAGCGATTATCCGCGAGGGCATCCAAACACGGGAATTCAAGGTCGAAGATCCAGTGGAAGCAGCGCGCGCGGTCAAGACCGCCTTCACGCCGTTTTTCCACCCGATTCTGATCGAGCACCGCCTTCGACACGGCGAAGATGACGAAGCTGGCCTGCGCGAGCAGATTCGCTTTATCCTGAAAGGTCTGGGAAAGTCCGACTGAGGCGCGTGCCGTTGGTCCGGCAGGGCTTAGCGATGGGAGGCGACCAGAAGATGGAGGTCGACACATTGGTTTCGCGACGCCCAGCAAAGTGGAAGGACATTATCGCGACCGGCTGTGAAGCGTGGAGTTCCCCAACAGTCTCCGAAAGGCAGGTGATCGTGTCCTTGTACGCAGCGGAGAATGCAATGGCGAGGCAACCGAAACCGTCCAATCCCGTTATGGCTGGCTCACCCACCTTGCGGGCTCACATTTGGGATGGACACATGAAAAGGACCTATGAAAAACCGACACTGCGCAAATGCGGAAAATTGACCGCCCGTACGGCGCAGCTCGTGGTTTCCGGGGTGACGCAGATCGAATGATTTTCGGCTGAGTTCCAGGATTCAGCCGCCGGCGTTCGCATCACCGTCGGTGTCCGGCTCCTCTTCGGGCACCTCGCCCGGCTCGAACTCGTTGAAGCAGCCGAGCCCGCGCTTGAACCGGTCGATCAGCCAGGCCGCCGCCGGCTTTGGACTGCGATCGTTGCGGTGCATGGCAAACAGGGGCGAACTCACTTCCTTGTAGGGTTCGAGGTCGAGTTCCACCAGGCGGCCGCTGGCCAGGTCGTCGGCGATCAGCCAGCGCGGCAGCCCGCCCCAGCCGAGCCCCTCGCGCATCAGTATGTGCTTGGTGCGCATGTCGGTCAGTCGCCACGTGCGGTAGGCGAAGACGCCGTAATCGCGTCCCTTGGTGCGCTCGGACTGGTCGATCACGACAAGCTGCGTATGCTCGCGCACATCCTCGAGCGCCACCGGCTTCGGCAGCAGGGCCAGCGGATGATTGGGCGCTGCCGCCGGCACCAGCGACATGAAGCCGATGCGCACGAGATGCACGTCGACATCGCCTAGCAGGCCGCCAATGCCGAGATCGGCCTGTCCGCTGACGACAAGATCGGGGATGAGACCGAGCGTGCCGATATACAGGCGCAGCATCACGGTCGGAAACCGCGCCTCGAATGCCTTGAGCACCCGCACCAGCACGGGGGAAGGCAATGATACGTCCACCGCCAGCGCCACCTCGGCCTCCAGCCCGTGATGGTGCCCGTCGACGCGCGAGCGCATGCGCTGCAGCACGCCAATCATGCGCCGCGCGTCTTCCAGCATCGCCCGGCCGATCTCGGTCAGTTGCGGCTCGCGCGTGCCCTCGCGCTCGAAAAGCTTCAGCCCGAGCTGCGCCTCGAGATTGGCGATACCGTAGCTGATGACGGATTGCGCGCGGTTGAGCTTGCGGCCGGCTGCCGAGAAACTGCCGGTATCGGCAACGGCGACAAGGATTTGGAGCTGGTCGAGGGTCGGGTTGGGCTGCATCGTTGTATCTACTTAATGGATGGATCGTATCGAAAATATACCAGTTTATCTGATTGGTCGATGCCCCATATATGGCGGGACAATTCATCCCACTGGAGAGACCCGCTATGTCCATTCTTCTCGTCACCTCAAGCCCGCGCGGCGCTGCCTCGCACTCGACCCGCATCGCCACCGAGTTCGCCCAGAAGCTTCTCGCCGCTGACCCGTCGAACACGCTGGTCGTGCGCGACCTCGTCGCCAACCCGCTGCCGCATATCGATGCCGACTATGCGACCGGCATCTACACGCCGGCCGATGCCCGCACCCCGCGCCAGGCCGAAGTGGTCGGCGTTTCCGATGTCGTGCTTGACGAGCTGTTCGCCGCCGACACGGTGATCCTGGCCACCGGCTTCATCAACTTCAACATCTCCTCGACGTTGAAGTCCTGGGTCGATCACGTCGCCCGCTCCGGCAAGAGCTTTGCCTATGGCGAGAACGGCCCCAAGGGTCTCGTCACCGGCAAGAAGGTCTACATCGTGCTGGCCTCCGGCGGCATCTATTCCGAAGGTGCGGCCGTGCAGTTCGATCACGCCGTCCCCTACCTGCGCAGCGTGCTCGGTTTTATCGGCATGACCGATGTCGACGTCATCCGCATCGAGGGCGTCTCCAAGGGACCTGACGCGGTGGATGCCGCGCTCGCCAAGGCTACGGCCACGGTCGATGCATTGGTTGCCGCCAGCCGTGATGTCGCGGCTGCAGCGTAAGACTCTCGGTCCATGGTTTGTCAAAGGCAGGCGTTCGCGCCTGCTTTTTTCGTTCTAGCCGATCAGATGCCTCAACAGGCTGGCCGAAGCGACCCCGATCAGCACGGTTGGCAGCATGGAAAGCCGTGTCGCGGCGACCAAGGTGATGGCCAATGCCGCGAGATCGGCGGGATTGCGCGACACGAAGGCCGGCGCGATGACAGAGATCAGCACGCAGCCGGGTGCTGCCTCCATCACCGCCGTGGCGCGGGGACTGAGCACGCGGTTGCGCAGCACGACATAGCCGCCGATCCGCGTCAGATAGGTGACGCCGGCCATCAGCACGATGGTGAGAAGGGTCGCTGCGTCGATCATGCATCACCCGCCATCAGCCAGGCCGCGGCCAGCCCCGACACCGCGCCCGCCGCGACATACCAGGCGCCGGGAACGAAGAGATAGACCAGCGCCGCGACGGCCAGGCTGACAAGCCAGGGCCGTGCCGCCGCGACGCCCTTCCACATGCCGCGCATCAGCACCAGGAAGACGGCCGGAAACGCCATGTCGAAACCGTAGGTCTCGACATGGCCCAGCATCGGGCCGAGCAAGGCGCCCAGCGTGGTGAAGGCTACCCAGGTCAGATACATCGCCAGCGCGGCACCCATGTAATAGCGCGGGCTGAAGGCCGGTGCGACACCGGCGGGGGCGCGCTGTTTGGCGTCGGCCAGGCCCAGCGCCCAGCTTTCGTCGCATAGGAAGAACAGCGCCGGAAACACCTTGCGCCGCGGCAGGTCGCGCAGGAACGGCGCGAGCGCCGCTCCCATCAACAGATGGCGGCTGTTGACCAGGAAGGTGATGGCGACGATGAGCAGGATGTGCGGCGGCGACGTCCACAGCTGGACCGCCGCGAATTCCGAGCCGCCGGCGAAGTTCAGCCCCGTCATCACGGACAGCTCGACCGTGCTCAGCCCTTTCTGCACGGCCTGGGCGCCAAGCACCAGCGCATAGGGGATCGTGCCGAGCAGCACCGGCGCGCAGGACGCCACGCCACGGCGAAACTCCGATCCCGAACCATTGCCGACCGTCTCGACTGCCTGTGAAATGCTCATACCCTGCCATTGGGCGGCCCCACAGCCGCCCTGCCCTGCGTTTGAAATCCCGTGATGTCAGGGGCAAAACATACCTACAGCTCTCCGCAATTTGGTTGCGAAGATTGTTGTCTTTCGTCAGATTTTGGCATTCACTGTTACGAAGCCGCAGGAAAATGGAACTCAACGCCATGAAGCTCGACGACATCGACAAACGCATCCTGCGGGCGTTGCAGCGAGACGGCCGCATGGCCAACAATGATCTGGCCAATGAGGTCGGCCTGTCGCCCTCGCCTTGCCTGCGGCGCGTCAAGCTCCTGGAGGAAGCCGGTATCATCGACCGCTATGTCGCCGTGATCAATCCGGCCAGCATCGGCAAGGGCCTCACCTTCTTCACCCGCATCTGGCTGAGGGCACAGGACGAGGACACGATCGAACATTTCGCCACCGAGGTCGCCAAGCTGCCGCAAGTGATGGAGTGCTATCTCATGCTCGGCGACTGCGACGCCATGGTGCGCGTCGTGGCCGCCGGCATCGATGACTACCGGCGCTTCCAGTCGGAGCATCTCAGCCGCATCAAGGGCGTGCAGAACGTCAAGACCGACGTACCGAGCCAGACGATCAAATACACATCGGAACTGCCGATCTAGGACAAGCCAGCGCAAATCCAAGGGTCTGTATCCGTCAAAGCCCTAACGTCCAGACTGGATAAAAAATGCAACCGGATTGTAGGATGGGCGCTGGTGCCGGCGTCCTTCGGACGCAAGGGCACGGCGAAGCTGGACCGTGCCACCACAAGACCGCGTTCCGGCATGGGAGAAAACCATGAACCATTCCTACCGTTGGGTCATCGTCGCGGCTGGCGCGCTGATGTCCTGTGTCGCCATCGGCACGATGTTTTCGCTGGCGATCTTTCTCGAACCCATGGCGCTCGATACCAATTGGTCGCGCGCGGGCATTTCGAGCGCCATGACACTCAATTTCCTGGTGATGGGCCTTGGCGGTTTCGCCTGGGGTGCCCTGTCCGACCGGTTCGGCGCCCGTATCGTCGTCACGATCGGCGCCGTGCTGCTCGGGCTGGCGTTGGTGCTGGCAAGCCGCGCCGGTTCGCTTCTCACCTTCCAGATCACCTATGGCGTGCTCGTCGGGCTCGCGGCCAGCGCCTTCTTCGCGCCGATGATCGCGCTGACGTCAGGCTGGTTCGACACCAATCGCGGACTGGCCGTATCGCTGGTCTCGGCCGGCATGGGCGTGGCGCCGATGACGATCTCGCCGCTCGCCCGCTGGCTGATCTCCGCCTACGAATGGCGTAGCGCCATGTTCGACATCGGCATCCTGGCCTGGGTGCTTCTGCTGCCCGCCGTGCTTCTGGTGCGCCAACCGCCGAAGCCTGTCGCCTCGGGTGCCGCCGCATCACAAGCCGCCGAAGGCGCTGGCCTCACGGTCGGCCAGGCGCTGCGCTCGCCGCAATTCATCGTGCTGGGGCTGACCTTCTTCGCCTGCTGCGCGGCTCATTCCGGCCCGATCTTCCACATGGTCAGCTACGCCATGCTGTGCGGCGTCGCCCCGATGGCCGCTGTCTCGATCTACAGTGTCGAGGGTCTGGCAGGCCTCGGCGGCAGGCTGCTCTACGGCGTGCTGGCCGACCGGCTCGGGGTGAAGCCGGTGCTGATCGCCGGGCTGGCGATCCAGGCGATCGTCATTGCCGCCTATCTCTCGATCAGCCAGCTCGACCAGTTCTATATGCTGGCCGTCATCTTTGGCGCCACCTATGGCGGCGTCATGCCGCTCTACGCGGTGCTGGCGCGCGAATATTTCGGCCAGCGCATCCTCGGCACCGTATTCGGCGCCGCCACCATGCTCTCCAGCCTCGGCATGGCGCTAGGGCCGCTTGCCGGCGGCATGATCTTCGACGCCTATGCCAGCTACCATTGGCTGTTCATCGGCTCGGCGCTTATCGGCCTGGGTGCCGCGGGCATAGCGATCGCCTTCCCGCCGCTGCCACGCAGGGCGTTGCAGACGGCATAGGCATCGCCGCACTGCAATCGTCGCCAGAGGGCAGACGGGCTTGACGGGCCAATGGCCGGTCAAGCCATGCTACCTCGCGGTCACGCCGACTTGAGAACCGTGAACGGCCGCTTTTGAATGGCCCGCTTGGTCTGGAAATTCGCGGCCGGAGCGGGACGGCCGACGTGAAAGCCCTGGACCTTGTCTATGCCGAACTGGCGCATGAGGACCATCTGCTCTTCGGTCTCCACCCCTTCGACCAGGATCTTGTGGCCGCGATTTCGGACCAGCGCGATGATGTCCTGCAGCATTGCCATGCCCTTGGGGGTGCCGCAGTCGTGAAGGAACGAGCGGTCGATCTTGACCGTATCGAAGTCGATGAGACGAAGCCATGAAAGGCCGGCGAAGCCCGTCCCGAAATCATCGAGCCAGATCCTGATCCCGAGCAGCTTCAGGTCGCTGATGCAGCGCAGGATGTCGGAATGCATCTCCATCTCCAGCCCCTCGGTGATCTCGAAGGCCAGCCTGTTTCCGGTTACGCCGGTCTCGCCCAGAATGGTCGCGACCGACGTCGCGAAGCCGGGCGTCTTGAGCTGGATCGGCGAGACGTTGACGCTGACGACGCGCACGTGATCCTGCGCCAGGAGTTCGGCGCACACCGTCCTTATTGCCCAGCGCCCGAGCTCGAGGATGGCGCCGGTTCGTTCCGCGACGGGAATGAACAGGCTCGGCGGAACCAGGGTGCCGTCGAGCATCTTGAGGCGCATCAGCGCCTCCACGGCCTCGAACCCGCCCGACGCGACATCCTGGATGGGTTGGTAGACGAGCGAAACGAGGTCCTGGCCAATGGCGATCTTCAGCAAGGCCGCCAGGTTCTCGCTCTCGTCGCTGCTCTGGGGATCGGTCGGATCGAACAGCCGGGCACAGTTTCGGCCGCTGGCTTTTGCAAGATAGAGCGCTCGATCGGCCTCGTGGATGATCTTCTCCAGCTTGGCGGCGGTCTGCTTCCTGGTGAACGCCGCGCCCACGCTCGCCGTCACGATCGAGATGCCATCCCGGCGCAACTCATGCGCGATCGCCAGGTTCTCGATCGTGCGGCAAATGGCTTCCGCCAGATCCGCGACCTCGCCCTTCTTGTCCATGCGGGCCAGGACGATGAATTCCTCGCCGCCATAACGGCCGATGGAGCCATCATGTTGCTTGATCAGGTCGCTGAGCGCATCGGCGACCTGGATCAGGCAACGGTCGCCTTCCTGATGGCCATAGCAATCGTTGAACTTCTTGAAGAAGTCGACATCGATGAGGATCGCCGCGAAACCGTGGCCAAGCTTTTGCCAGTCGTTCCAATAGTCGCGCAGTTTTTCGTCGATCGCGCGCCGGTTCTCCAGCCCGGTCAGCGGATCCGTCCGCGACAGCCTGAGCAGGGCCTTGCCGCGCTCGGTCGCCTCCTTGTGCTGGATCTTGGCTTCCAGCGCGTTCAGGAAGACGTTGTAGCGTTCTTCGTTCAGCTTCCAGTTCACATAGGACGTGAATGTGAAGCACGAAACGTAGAAGGTGCCGAAGACCATCTTGTATATCAGCGTAGCCGGTAAAAAGTAGTTCACCACATACAAGATACACAAAATTATCGTCGACGTTATGATCGAGACCTTGAAGCGGAATGTGAAGAAGAGATTGGCACTCATCATGAAAATGGTGCCAAAGACCATATAATAGGCGACGCTTTCCTTGTTCGCGCCCATGGACGCGGGGCAAAGCCAGCCGATATAGCCAAAGATGATGGCCGCGGCGCAGGTTACGTCAAGCCAGTCGGTGGCGGCTCCCCTGCGAAGCTGTGCTTCCAGGACCAACAGTGCAGTCAGTCCGACAGCGAAGCGGGCCGTGATCGTAAGGGCGGCCACGTCGGGTATCAGCAGCAGATCCGATGCCGAAAACAAGACGTAGATGACGACGGCGATCCAGAGGCCTGGCCTGGCTTCCTTCCTTCGCTTCGCCTGGGCTTCCGTGCGGTAAAGGGTTCGAAGTTCGGCCGCCCCCAGCTCCTGACGCGGCGGTTCCGTATCCACCGCATCGGCCACTGCCGATGACGCGCGTTCGTTCACGACAAATCCCGACTGAAGGACATTTCGCGTTCCGAACTCTTTTCCAGCTTCTGCCCCCAACGCAGACCGACTCCTTGGCGCGACACGACTTGCCGCGCGATCAAATGCAATGACGCAGGACAAGTTTCCGTTAACTCGAACCCGGAATCCCGCCCTCAAAAACCCCAAAGAATTGATATGGTTAGCGGGAAATTAATCATATCGATAGAATGCAACGGAGCCGCCGTTGGCAAATCGAGTATTCTACGCAATAAGTTAACTGACTGTTAACTATGGAGCCTTGGTGTGCAAACTGTCTTTGACGGCCAGAGTCTGATTACTGCTGAAGCAATCGCCGGTGGTCTCCGTCGAGGAAAGCCCGAGCATCATGGCGAAGCGTTCGAAACCGCTCGCGCGGAGCTGGCGCTCATCCTCCACGCCACACAGCAACAGGTCGAGCAGCAAAAATTTCCCGCCGAGATCGTCCGCCGCCTGCTGTCGCTTCTCAACGCGCTGCGCGCCAAGGTCCATCCCGACGTTTGGCAGGCCCTGATACCGGTGGCGCAGAACCACCCGATCCAGAAGTACTTTCTGGAGGATCCGCTGACACATTGGTCCTTCACCAAGCCCAGGGGTTATTCCGGCGACGCGCAGTTGCTCGACTACATCTATTGCGACCCGCATGTTGCCGAGAGCGTCGCAAGCGCCTCGGAGGTCGGCAAGGCGCTTTACAGCCACACCCAGAACGTTCCGTCATGCGTCGCCGCACGCGAGCGCCGCGATCTGCTGACCCGCTATGTCGATGAAACCGCGGCCAGGAACGGGCCCGAAACGGAAGTCCTGGCGATCGCCGCCGGCCATCTGCGCGAGGCGAACCGTTCGGCCGCATTGGCCGAGGGCGGCCTCAAGCGCTGGGTCGCGCTCGACCAGGATCCCCAGAGCGTCGGACTGATCGCGCGCGACTTCCAGGGCTCCGCGGTCGAGGCCATCGACGGCTCGGTGCGCACTGTGCTCACCAGAAGCCACAAGCTCGGCAAGTTCGACCTCATCTATGCCTCCGGCCTTTACGACTACCTCCAGCACAATGTCGCCGTGAAACTCACCAAGACCTGCCTGCAGATGCTGAAGCCGAACGGGACCTTCCTGTTCGCCAACTACGCCGAGGGCACTCCTGACGCCGGCTACCGGGAAACGTTCATGGACTGGGTGCTGCTGCTGCGGTCGGAGGTCGACATGTGGAACATCATCAACGCCAGCGTCGACCGCAACGCAGTCGACGCGCAGGTCTACTTCGGCGAGAACCGCAACGTGCTTTACGGCGTCATCCACAAGCGTGGATAATACCCGTCTGGATGCAAACCGGCTGACGTAGGACCTCGAGCGCTTCGACCGCGGTGCTCGAGGGTTTCGGTCCTCTTACGCGCACCCCAGGCTCGCTTCGGGAACGGCATGCCCTAGCCGAAAATCCGCTCGCCCTGTTCGTCGACGAGCTGGATGCCTTTCTTGATCGAGATGTCGACGGCGTCGTCCAGCCCGGCGAAACGGTCGGCGCGGATGAATTTGTGCTCCTTCACCACGCCGTCGACTTCCTTGGAGACGACGCCGCAGGTCTGGTACTGGCCATCAGCCTTGTAGGGCGTGGCGCTGATCGTGAAGCCCTTGTGCTCGACCTGCTTGGCCGGTGCGGCACTGCCGGGCTCGGCCGCTTCGCCGCCACCGCCGAAAAGACGCTTCAGAAAAGACATCGCTCAAATCTCCCTGTCGCCGGCGATCGCGGTTCGCGTGCGATTCACGACGTTGTTCCTCCAGCATGCGCGAATGTGCCGCCGCGTTCCAGTCCCCTGATGAAGACGGAGACCAGGAGCTCGATCTGCTGGCCGATCTCATCGGCCTGGCGGCGGTCGGACCTGGCCGTATAACCGCTGGTGACGATGCCATGTACGCTTGACCAGAGGGTTCGCGCGGCGATCCGGCGCGTGTCCTCGTCGAGATCGAAGCCGCCATCGGCAAGCACGCTGGCGATGATCTCGAACAGCCGGTCGAGCCGCGCCTCGTAGACGTCGGGCTCGGTCAGCACCGGACGCCGCCTGTTGAAGGCAAGCAGCGCCGGCCAGCTGCCGGGATGCGCCTCGACGAAGCGAACATAGGCGCCTGCCAGTGCCATCAGTCGTTGGCGCACGTCGGTGATGCCACGCCTGGCAAGCTCGGCCATCGCCGCGGCGCCCGCGATCCCCAGCCGGTCGAGCAGGCGCATGTTGACGGCGCGGTGCACCCCGTCCAGATCGGAAAACAGGTTGTAGACCGAGCCGACTGAGATGCCCGCCTGTTCGGCAATGGTCCTGGCCTTCAGATTGTCCATGCCGCCCTCGTTGAGCAGCGCTTCGGCAATGGCCAGCACCCGCTCGCCCGTCTCTTCCTTGTCGAGTGCCATGCTTTTCCTTCTGAATGAGCGCGCCTTGCAAATGACCTGCTGTTTTCGACCCGACGCCGCTTCGTTTACCACATCCAAGGTATCGTGAACAGTGTTCAAAAGGTCTTGAACGAGGTTCATTCCTGCTATCGGCTACTGGGCCATGGGCATCCTGCTGCTCACCGGCAGCCTCATGAACCTGGTCAAGTACCGCACCGACGAGCGCATCTCCGCCGGGACCGCCAAGATCGAGAAGGCGCGCAACGAGAAGCTGATCAGTGAATATGTCGGCAAGGAATGATGCCGACCTGCCCTGACGAGAAAAGCCCGGATCTCCCCGGGCTTTTATGTTGAGCTTTCGCGCTTCAGGAGACGCGCCGCAACATGGGTTTAGCGATGTGTCAGCGCTTCCAGCGCTTCGGCGGCGGCTTCCAGAATGGCGATCGCCTCGGCCTGCTTTTCGGCCGGGGCATCGACGATCTCGCCGAGTGCCGCGCGCAGCCGGTGGCGGATGGCGCGGAATTCGTCGCGCGTTTCGGAGCGCTCGCCACGGCCACCGCGGCCGCCGCGACGGTCCTCGCCGTCGTCGTTCCAGCCGAACCAGTCGCGCGCCTTGGCCATCTTGCGGCCGAAGCGCTCGAGATGATCGAGCACGCCGTCGATCATCTCGCGATTGTCGGCCAGATGCGCCTGCCCGGCCTCGGTGATCGAGAACACCTTCTTGTTGCCTTCGCTCGACGACACGGCATAGCCAGCCTCTTCCAGGAAGGTCAGCGTCGGGTAGACCACGCCCGGGCTCGGGGTGTAGATGCCGCTGGTGCGCTCTTCCAGCGCCTTGATGATGTCGTAGCCGTGACGCGGCGCCTCGGCCAGCAGCGACAGCGTGATCAGCTTGAGGTCGCCGTCGGCCAGCATGCGCCCGGCGCGAAAGAAGTCCCCCGGGCCGCCGCGACCGCCGCCGCCCCTGCCCCCGAAC
>NZ_VFVT01000014.1:0-79090 GCF_006442275.1 Mesorhizobium sp. B2-3-10 | reverse complement strand
GCCAGAACCTCAACTTCCACGATGACGGGCCGAGCATATCGACGACCGGCACCGAGCCGACGCTAACCGTCGACGAGTCGAGCCTCGGCAGCAACGCCGCCGATTTCGCGGCTGTCTTTACCCCGCATGCCGGTGCGGATGGCGGTGCCATGAGCTACACGCTCGACATCAATCAGGTCACCAACGTCAGCGGCCTGACAGACACCTTGAGCGGCCTGTCGATTCTGCTCTTCGTCGAAAGCGGCGAGGTGGTTGGCCGGGCCGGATCGGCCGCGGGCGCCGTGGTATTCACGGTGAGCGTGGCCGCCGACGGCAACGTGACCCTCGACCAGGAACGTGCGGTCATGCATTCGCCCGACTCCGGACCGGACCAGGCAACAACTTTGGCGGCTGATAATCTTGTCACTTTGACCGCCACCATCACCGATGGTGACGGCGATCAGGCCTCGGACCATGTCAATATCGGCACCAGCCTCATCTTCAAGGACGACGCGCCAACGATCACCGTGCCGTTCGACGGCGACCCGGGTACCGCGGGTATCCAGAACGAAAACCTGGCCAACACGCTGAATGCATCCGCCTCCGGAGCCTTCGGCTACGACATCGGCGCCGATGCGCACCCGACTGCGTTCTACGCCGGCGGCGGTTCCGACTTTGTCGACCAGAACGGCGCGCTTGCCGGCGTCCAGATCGGGCTGAGCGGCACGATCGTCGGCGGTGGCGGCGGCAATGTCCTCACCCCGGATGTGACGCTCGCATCGGAGACCGACACGACCGCAACATTCAACTTCAGCTTCACCTACGACAAGGATTCGGCTGCCGGGCTCCAGACCGGCACGGCGGGTGGCACCCTCGTCTTCGACAAGGTCAACGACACTTACGCCATCACCGTGACCGACCCACTCGAAGGCTTCACTTTCGACGTGATTCACACCAGCCAACTCCTGTCCAAGGAGCCCTTGAGCAATGCAGGCCACCCGCCGATCGTGGTGGAGAAGTTGCAGGCGGATGACCCGGGCACGGCGGCCGACGAAGACTTTTACGTGCAGTTCACCGGCAACCTGATCGACAGAAGCCATCCGTTCAGCCTGACGAATAATGGAGAGGGGTCTTCCGGCGACTCCACGTTCAACTCGCTGCCGACGGCCGGTACCCACGATATGGTCAGCAACAGCAATGAAACCTGGGTTTCTGCCACCCAGAGCACTAACGGTGTCGCCGGCGACACGATCCAGAAAGGCGAACTGCTTACCCTGCGGTTCTTCGACAGCAGTGTCGGCATCCAGACCGAGGCTACCGATCCGACCGCGACGGCCGGCGCGATGGCCATCAAGTTCGACGGCATCGGCAACAGCGAAGACCTGATGCTAATCCTCGACCTGACCGACGGCACAAACGAGATCACACGGGCCGTGTATGTCTCGAACTCCGACATCTTCAAGAAGGGTCAGGTGCCGGCCCCTTACAATGGCGAGTTCACACTCGACAACAATGACGGCCTCGTGATCATCGAGCAGAACGACTACAACGCGGCCGGCGAACATTACTCGCTGCAAGGCGTTCAGATCATGCAGTCCGGCAACGGCATCACCGGCCAGGCAATCGACTTGAACGGAGCGACCGGCGCTAGCGGTGGGAGCAACACGACCGCCAGTCTGGTCAACTTCGACCCCGTCGACAACGACGTGCTGAAGATCACGGATATCGGCTTCACCTCGACCGTGACGCAGACGCCGGACGCTCACCTCGACTTCGCTTTCCAGGTGGCGGACGCGGACGCCGATCACACAGCGATGCAGCACATCCTTGTCGACATCGCCTGACACCAGACCCGACGGGGGCGGCATCAGCTGTCCCCGTTTCACACCGGCCGGGTGCCGGCAAGCATCGAAGTGGGGTATCCGTGATGCAGCCAAGACCGCAATTCCAGGAGGTAATGCATCTGGCACGCCACCAGGTCCCCGCCCTCCTCCTCTTCAGCCTGGTCTCCAATCTTCTCCTGCTCGCCAGCACCGTTTACATGCTGCAAATCTACGACCGGGTACTGTCGAGCGGTTCCATCGACACATTGTTCTGGCTCACATTGGCCGTTGTCGGCGCCATCGCCGTCTACGGCATGCTGGAACACGCCCGCCGTATGATGCTGGGGCATATCAGCCAATGGCTGGACGACCAGCTCAGCGTTCCGGTGATCGAACGCGCCATGGACGCGCGGCTCGCCGGCAGCAGCCTCGAAGCCGGCCTGAAGGACGTAGCGGACCTGCGCAGCTTCATCGCCGGCGATGGTATCCTGACCTTTCTCGACGCGCCGTGGACACCGGTCTTCCTGGCGTTCATGTGGTTGCTGCATCCCGCGCTGGGCGTGGTCGGTCTTGCCGGCGCCGTGCTTTTGTTCTGCGCTGCGCTCGCCAATGATTTCCTCACCCGCCGCAAGAGCCAGGAGGCCGCGGCCGGACTGCGCCGCAGCCAGACCGCCGTCGGGCAGTTTATCGACGGCGCCGAGACATTGCGCTCGCTCGGCATGTCCGAGCCGGCGCTGCGGCGCTGGGAGGAAAACCAGCAGTCGCTGATGGATATCCAGACCCGGCTCCTGCGGCGCACCACCGTCATCGGCAGCTTGTCGCGTTCGCTTCGCCTAGCGCTCCAAGTGGCGGTGCTCGGGCTCGGCGCCTATCTCGTCCTGCGTCGCGAGCTGACGCCAGGCTCGATGATTGCGGCCTCGATCCTGCTCAGCCGCGCGTTGGCGCCGATCGAGCGCTCTATCGGCGCCTGGCGCGGCCTGGTCAGCGCGCGAACCGCGCGCCGCAATCTCACGAAGCTTTTCGCCGACACCAGATCGATGCAAACGGTTGGCGTCACATTGCCCCGCCCACAAGGCAGGCTGAAGCTCGAGAACCTGCATTACTGCGCGCCGGGAACGTCCCAGGCGCTTGTCAATGCCATAAGCTTCGGCGTTGAGCCGGGCCAGACCTGCGGTGTGATCGGCCAGTCCGGTTCCGGCAAGACCACGCTCTGTCGTCTTATCGTCGGCGCGCTGCGGCCTTCGCTCGGCCATGTCAGGCTGGATGGCGCGGAGGTGTGCAACTGGCCTTCGGACGAACTTGGCATGCATCTCGGCTATCTGCCGCAGCAGGTCGAGCTGTTCCCCGGAACGATCGGCGAGAACATCGCGCGCCTGCGTGACGTCGACAGCGACGCGGTCATCGCCGCGGCGCAGCTTGCCGGCATCCATGATATGATCCTGCGGCTGCCGAACGGCTACCGGACCGAAGTGGGACCGCATGGCGCTCGCATTTCGCGCGGCCAGCGCCAGCGTATCGCGCTGGCCCGGGCACTGTTCGGCGATCCGCAGCTGATCGTTCTCGACGAACCGAACACCGGCCTGGACGGTGAAGGCGAAGTGGCGCTGTTCAACGTGCTCCAGCAACTGAAGGAGCGGGGCCGCACCGTCATTCTCGTCAGCCACCAGACCAATCTCCTGCGCACCGCCGATCATGTCGTCTTCCTCCATGACGGATCGGTTTCGATGTTCGGCACGCGCGACGAGGTGCTCGGCGCGCTCGGCGGACCGCCCAGGCGCATTCCGGTTCCGGCGGCCTTGCGGGAAAAGCTTGTTGCCAACGCGGCAACGAAACTGAACGCAGCGGAGTGAGCCATGAGCGATCGATTTGGCGACTTCTCGACGACGCTGAACCGGCTGACGGACAGCTTGCACGAACTCACCGACAGGCTGACCGCCTCCGCCAACGACCTCAGCACAGCGGTATCGGTTTGGTTGGATGGGACCGACACGCCGTCTCGCATAATGTTGCTGGCGGTGGCTGGCGCGCTCTTCCTGCTCTTGATTGCGGGATTGCTTCGGCGACGCTCGCGCGCCTACCGTGCCAGCAGGCGCAATCTGAAGCTGCGGACGCGGCCGGCGCGAATGCTGGGCTACGCTTCGGCCATCCTTTTCGTAGGCGGCACCGCTGCTTGGTCAAGCGTCGCCCTGCTGGCGAGCGCTGTCGTTGCCAACGGCGTCGTCAGCCCCGAAGGTTATCGTAAGACCATCCAGCATCTGGAGGGCGGCATCATCGGCGCGATCCACGTTAAGGAGGGCGATAAAGTCAGCGTCGGCCAAGTGCTTATCAGCCTGAAGACGACCGATGCGCAAGGGCGATATGACGAGCTGGAGGGGCGCTATGTTCGCCTGCTGGCGACCGAGGCGCGACTTGTTTCGGAACTTGCCGGTCGGGACCGGATCACCTTCCCCAAGGAGCTGACCTCGATCGACAGCGAGAGCGCGCGAAAGGTGGTCGCCGAAGAACAGGCGCTGCTCGACAGCCGCCTCGCAACCCGCGAAGGCCGCACACAGATCCTCAACAAGCGCATCGCGCAGATCGAAGAGCAAAGCACGGGAGCGAGGGATGTCATGGCGGCCGAGGCCGAGCAACTCGGCCTGATCGACCAGGAGATCGCCTCCGCGCAGGAGATGTACAGGAAGGGCCTCGAACGCCTGCCGCGGATATTGGCGCTTCAGCGCTCCCAGGCCGACATTCGGGCCAACCAGGCATCGAACCGGGCGCAGATAGCGAAGAACGATCAGCAGATCGGCGAGACCCAGTTCCAACTCCTCAACCTGCATCAGCAGGACAGCGAGAGCGCCAACGGGGATCTTGCCAAAGCGCGCACGGAACTCGCCGAATTGCGCAGCCAATTGCCTTCGCGACAGGATGTGCTGGCGAGGACCGACATCGTCGCGCCAATCGCCGGAACGGTGATGAACCTGCGCGTAACAACGGAATCGGGCGTGATCTCCAGCGGTCAGGCGCTTCTCGACATCGTCCCGAACGAGGCCAATCTGATCATCGATTCCCGCATCAAGCCGACGGATATCGACGTGGTGCATCCGGACATGCCGGCCCGTGTGGTGCTGTCGGCCTATCCAACCAGACACCTGCCGCAAATCCATGGCCTGCTGACCTCGATTTCGGCTGACCGGCTGACGGACGAGAGAACCGGAGAGCCTTATTTCCTTGCCAAGGTCAAGATCGACGCGGCCGATCTCAGGGATCTGCATGACATCCATCTATCGCCCGGCATGCCGGCGGAAGTCATGATCCTGACCGGCGAGCACACGCTGCTGGACTATATGTTGGCGCCGGTTCGCGATTCGCTCAATCGTGGGTTCAGGGAGAATTGAGAAGCGATACCCACCGACCTGCCCCGAGGGTCAAGTATAACCTCCATCGCGCCCGTAAGGTGCGCGATCCACCAAAGGCAGAGGGGCGTGGCGGCTATCGCCGCAGCGCGTGTATGCTCGCCATGCTGTCGCTGCCCATCGGCAGTGCCATGTCATCGTCGAGAAGCCGCGTGATCCGGGCAAATCCGGTGAACGCCTTTCTAGCTTCCTCCGCCGACATCTGTCCCGACAGGGCAGCCGAGCAGCAATTCAGCGCGCACTGATAAACTGGCCCACGTCGTCCCGTCGGCCATTTACGCAAGAAAACCATCGCCTCGGCAACACTATCCACTTCTTCTACAGGATGCCCCTGCCCGCGCGATATCCGCACGGGCGCAAAGAAATGCAGGTAGTCCATTGTTTCCTCCCGGTCGATCGAGATGCGCTCGATCGAACCCTACGAAACGCCCGGCCTGGCGATTTGTTCCATGCGAAAACAGAATCTTAAAAGATTCTGGCGATCGGAATGAGGTCGGCTATACCGTCGGGAAGTGGCAAGCCGCTTTGCGGCCGGATTGGTGCTCCCTCAGCTCCGGCCGTTCCGTACGGCAGCGCTCAACCGCCATTGGGCATCGGGGATGGAAACGGCAACCGGATGGCGGATTGAGCGGGCTCGGTACGTCGCCTGTAAGGATGATACGCTTACGCGTGCCACTGGGCGTCGTCTGCACGACGGGAACGGCCGAGATCAACGCCTGGCTGTAAGGGTGGGCCGGGGCTGAAAACACCTCTTCCGCCGGTCCTTCCTCGACGATCGAGCCGAGATACATGACCGCGATGCGGGTCGAGACCTGACGCACCACGGACAGGTCGTGGGCGATGAAAACATAGGTGAGGTCCAACTTCTCCTGCAGATCGGCAAGCAGGTTGACGATCTGCGCCTGTACGGACACGTCGAGCGCGGAGACAGGTTCGTCGAGAACGACGAGATCGGGATTGAGGGCGATGGCGCGCGCAATGCCGACACGCTGGCGCTGCCCGCCCGAGAATTCATGGGGAAAGCGCATGACATGGTCCGGCAACAGTCCGACGAGGTCGAAGAGTTCCGCGACGCGGCTGGCGATCTCGCGCGATGAAAGCCTGCCATGGATGCGCAGCGGTTCGGCCACCAGGTCGCCGACGCGCCGGCGCGGATTAAGCGAGGCCGACGGGTCCTGGAAGACCATTTGCAGGCGCCGCCGCAGCGGCCTCAGTTCAGACAGCGACTTCGAGGTGATGTCGTCGCCTTCGAACAGGAGCTTGCCGTCCGAAATGTCGTAGAGCCTGACCAGGCATCGCGCCAGCGTGGACTTGCCGCATCCGGACTCGCCGACCAATCCAACGGTTTCGCCGCGCCGCACTGTCAGGGAGACATTGTCGACCGCGTGGACGGTTCGCCTGCCCTCCGCGGAAAAACGGCTGCCGATCGAGAAGCGTTTGCCGAGCCCGCGCGTTTCGAGGATTGGACGGTCTTTGTCGATCATCGGTCCGCTCATGTCTGCGCCACCCGGAAACAGGCCGCCGCGTGCGTGGCGGCGCCAAGCTCGGGCTTGCCGGTTAGGCAGGGCTCGTACCCGACGGGGCAACGCGGACCGAAGGCGCAGCCTTGCGGCAATCGCAGCAGCGATGGCGGAGACCCGGGAATGGCCGGCAGGCGGCGGGGTTTGGCACCGGTCAGCGGCGGGATCGAACCAAGCAATGCACGCGTATAGGGGTGTCGCGGGTCGGAGAACAGCTCCGTGCGGCTGCCGCGTTCCACGATGCGGCCCGCATACATGACCATGACCCGGTCGGCGAGTTCGGAGACCACGCCCATGTCATGGGTGATGAAGACCACCGCCGATTTGTGTGTGGCGCGCAGCTTGCGCACCAGATCGAGAATGCCGGCCTGCACCGTGACGTCGAGCGCCGTGGTCGGCTCGTCCGCCACCAGCAGCGCCGGGTTGCAGGACAGCGCCATCGCGATCACCGCCCGTTGGCGCATGCCGCCGGAGAGCTGGTGCGGATAGCGCGACATTGCTTCGTGCGGATTGGGGAAATTCACCTCCGCCAGCAGTTCCTCCACGCGCTCCATGGCTTTGGTTTTGCTGACGTTGCGATGCGCGCGGATCTGTTCGGCGATCTGCCAGCCGATGGTGTAGACCGGCGTCAGCGCCGTCATCGGATCCTGGAAGATCATTGCGATCTCGTTGCCTCGCAGGCGCCTCAGTTCGCGCCGTGGCAATCCGACCAACTCGCGACCCTTGTAGCGGATCGAGCCTTCGATGATGGCGTTGGGATCGGTGATAAGCCCCATCACCGCAAGCAGCGACACGGTCTTGCCGGAGCCGGACTCGCCAACGACACCGAGAATTTCGCTTTCCGCGAGGTCGAAGGAAACGCCATCGATGGCCCTCACCAGGCCATCATCGGTCCGGAAGGATACACGGAGATCACGCACCGACAATATCATGATGTCCTCAGGCGCGGATCGAGAAGGATGTAGACGAAATCGACGACCGCGTTGGCGACCACCACGAACATGGAAGCGTACATCACCGTCGCCATGATCATTGGCAAATCGAGGTTCTGCAGCGCGTCATAGGTGAGCTTGCCGATGCCGTGCAGCCCGAACACCACTTCGGTCAGGAGGGCCGAGCCGCCCACCAGTGCGCCGAAGTCGAGACCGAACAAGGTGACGAAGGCGATGAGCGACGTGCGCAAGGCATGGCGCAGCAGGATGCGGGTCTCCGAAAGGCCCTTGGCGCGGGCCGTGCGGATATAATCTTCCTGCAGGGATTCGATGATCGCCGCGCGCAAGACCCGCCCGTAAATGCCGATGTAGAGGATGGCGAGCGTGATCCAGGGTACGACCAGCGTCAGGAACCAGCCTTTCGGATCGTCGGAAAAATTCTTGTAGCCAAGCGGCGGCACCCAGGAAAATGCCCAGCTGTCGTGATAGCGGCTCTGGGTGATCAGGTTCATCACCTCGCCCAGCCAGTAGACCGGCATGGAAATGCCGAGCAAGCCCAACGCCATCAGAAGCTTGTCGAGCCAGCTGTCGCGGGTTGCGGCGGCGACGATGCCGATGATGATGGACAACACCACCCACAGGATCGCCGCCCCGAACACCAGAGAGAGCGTGACCGGTATGGAATCCATCACCGCCGGCACCACCTTCCAGCCGCGATTGACGAAGGAAGTCAGATCGCCCGTGACGAAGATCTTCTCCATCATGGTCACGTATTGCACGTAGAGCGGCCGGTCGAAGCCGAAGCTGTGGCGTACCGCCTCGAGCACTTCGGGCGATGCATTGCGGCCGGCGATACGGGCCGCGGGGTCGGCGCCGGGCGTGGCGAAGAAAATCAGGAAGACGATGACCGAGATGCCGAACATCACGAACAGCATCTGACCGAAACGGCGCAGGATGGCGTAGATCATCAGTCGCGCCCCAGCCGAACCTTCGAGCGCGGGTCGAGCGCGTCGCGCAGGCCGTCGCCGAAGACATTGAGGGTCATGACGGAAATCGCGATCGCCAGGCCCGGCACCAGCGCCACGAGTGGTCTGGTGTAAAGCAGCGCCTGCCCGTCCTGGATGATGGTTCCCCAGCTCGCCGCGGGCGGCTGGACGCCAATCGAGAGGAAGGAGAGCGCCGATTCGGTAAGCATGTTCAGCGCCATCATCAGCGGTATGAACACGATGAGGGTGGTGGTGATGTTGGGCAGGATGTCGCGCCATAATATCCGCCATCCCGGTACGCCCAGATTGATCGCGGCCAGCACGAACTCGCTGTGCCGCAGCGACAGAACCTGCCCCCGGATCGGACGCGCCACATAGGGTATATAGACGATACCGATGATGATGACCGGCAACCACAGGCTGCCGGACTCGATCTCGATCGGTCCGATCGAGATGCCCTGCGAAATTGTGACGATGGAAAGCGAAATCGCCAGGAGATAGATCGGAAATGCCCAGAGCACATCCAGCAAGCGCGACAGAACCGTGTCGGTAACGCCGCCGAAATACCCCGCGATCAATCCCGCCGCCGTGCCGAGGACCAGCGTGAAGATGGTCGCGGCCCCGGAGATCAGCAGCGAGCTCAGCCCGCCATAGAGCATCCGGGCCATGACATCGCGCCCTTGGCTGTCGGCACCGAGGAAATAGTTGCCGACCCGCCAGGTCGGGCCGAGCGGCGTGTAGCCAAGCCCGAGCCCCTCTGTCGATTGTTCCATCACCGGAACATCGGCGCCGTCGATCTGGATGACGGCGTCGAGCGTCGAGGCGAAGGGGTCTGTACCTGCCCATTTCGCGTAGAGAGGCGCACTGAGACAGGCAAGGACGATGACGAGGAACACGGCCAGGGACGCCATGGCGGCCCTGTTTCTTGCCAGCTTCGCAAACGCGACGGCCCAGGGCCCTCGTGTTTTGCGCGGCACGGCAGCGACTTGGTACGACACGGACGTGCCCCTCCGCGGTTCGTTACTGCATCCAGGCCATTACTGTACCCAGGCCATTACTGTACCCACGACTGGGTGATCATCCAGTTGAACTGCCGGTTGAACTTGAAATTGCCCACGCGCTTGCTGACGAAGTCAAGCCGCTTCGGCGTAAAGAGGCCGACGGCCGGTGCCTTGTCCGTGACTTGCCTGTCGATTTCGGCCCACATTTTGTCGGCGGCTTTCTGGTCGGTCACACCGAGGTCCAATGCCTTCTGCATTTTGGCGTCGATATCCTTGTCGCAGAAGCCGGCGATGTTGATCGAAGCGTCCGAACCTTCACGGAAAGATGCGCAGCTGAACAGGATGTTCAGGAAGTCCGAAGCCGCGGGATAGTCCTTGTACCATTGGGTAACGGACATCTGCACTTTGTTGTTGGTGTTCTGGATGTAGGTGAACTGGATGTTCGACGAGATCGGCTTGACGTCGGCGACATAGCCGATGGTGGTCAGCACGCTCTGCAGATAGACGCCGATGGAGCGGGAAATGGCCGTGTCCTCGACGATGATGGTCACCTTCTGGCCCTTGGTGCCCGATTCCTCGACGAGCTGCTTTGCCTTGTCGAGGTCAGGCGCCGACCACTTGGCGCCGGGGTTCTTGGTGAAGGGGCAGTAGTCTTCGTGGCCGGGGAAATCAGGAGGCAGGACCTGACACACCGGCGAGGCCAGCACCTTGCCGCCGAACAGCTTGACCAGAGTGTTGCGGTCGACCGCGTAGGCAACGGCCTGGCGCGCCTTTTCATTGTCGAACGGCGCCAGCCGGTTGTTGAGCGGCGCATACCACCAGGCGGAGAGCGGCGAGATATGCAACTGGTCCATGGCCTTGGTACCAAGTTCGCCGAGACGATCGCTGGGCAGCGCGTCGAACATCCAGTCGGCTTCCCCGTTCTGGATCGCGGTGACGGCAGCTTCCTCGGAGAGGCCGAAATCATACTGGACGACATCAGGATAGCCGTCCGGCTGGGCGTCCTCGCTCCATTGCTTGAAATTGGGGTTGCGGGTCACCGTCATGCCCTTGTTGGGATCGAAGGCGGAGATCATGTAGGCGCCGGTGCTGGGGATGGGCTTGGAGCCCATGTCTTCCGCGGGCGTGTCCGCCGGCAGGACCACGGCATGCGGCAACGCAAGCTTGTAGAGGATCTCGGCGTCCGGCTTGGTGAGATTCAACGTAATGGTGCCTGCCGCTTCGTCGCCGACAACGCCGCCTTCCAGCGTGCAGCTCTTGGTTTCGGCAAGGCATTTGTCGGCGCCGACGATGCCGGCATAGAAGGTGCCCGAGGTCGGCCCCGAGACCTTGAAGATGCGCTGGAAGGAAGCAACGACGTCCTTCACGCCGAGATCCTTGCCGTCGGAGAACTTGATGCCCTTGCGCAGTTTGAAGGTGAAGGTCTTGCCGTCATTGGTCACCTCGGGCAGCGCCTCGGCCAGATCGGGGACGATGGTGAAGCCGTCCATGCCCTCGGCCTTGCGGAAGGCGACCAGCCCGTCATAGATCGGCTGATACATCTGCCAGCCCTGGTCGGTGTAATTGATGTGCGGATCGAGCGTTCCGGCGGCCGAGCGGGCCAGCAGGCGAATAGTGCCGCCGCGATGTTCCTTGAGGTATTCGGCCTGTGCCGGAGCCAGCCACGAGCCGGCCAGCAATGCCGCGGCTGAGGCCGCCAAGAGCAGTTTCTTCATGTCGCAGTTCCCCTTTTTTCAGTTGTCGTTGTCGTCCAGGAAGTCTCCCACCACCCGCATGCATAGATCCTGCTCTTCGACATGCGGCATATGGCTGGAATGCTCGAATACCTGCCAGCGCGATCCCTCGATGCCGTCCTTGAACGGCTGCACGGTCGCGGGCGTGGCTTCGTCGTAACGGCCGGAAATGATCAGCGTCGGAACATCGACGGCGGGCAGCCGATCGATGATGCTCCAGTTCTTCAGCGTACCGATGACATGGAACTCGTTCGGCCCGTTCATGACGTTGTAAACGGTCGGATTGCGCACGACCTGGGCGAAGGTCTCGGTCACTTCGGCGGGGAACGGAACGATCCGGCAGACATGTCGCTCGTAGAACACCATAGTCGCTTGCTGGTAGTCCGGATGATCCGTCGTGCCAGCCTGTTCGTGCCGGGTCAGCGTCTCCTGTACGTCCATGGGCAGGTCGGCGCGCAGCCGGTTGGCCTCTTCTACCCAGAGCTTCATGGACGCCGGCGAGTTGGCGATGGTCAGCGACTTCAGGCCCTTCGGCCGCGTCACCCCATACTCGGCGCCCAACATGCCGCCCCAGCTCTGCCCGAGCACATGGAAGCCGCCGCGGATGCCGAGATGGTCGACAAGGTTTTCAAGCTCGTCGATGAACAGCCTGGGTGTCCAGAAATCGGCGCCTTTGTCCGGCAGCAAGGTGGAATTGCCGCAGCCCAGCTGGTCGTAGTGGATGACGGCGCGGCCTCTTCGGGCAAGAAGCTTGTAGGCATCGACGTAATTGTGGGCGGCTCCCGGCCCGCCATGCAAAATGACGATCGGAGCCTTGTCGGCATCGAGGTTATCGCTGACGCGATACCAGGTTTCGTAGTCGCCGAAATCGGCCCGCCCTTCCCTGGTGACGATCTCCGATGACATCCCGATCTCCTGAATGTTCGAAGGCATGCCGCTGGTCACCTAGTTTGCAACCCGGCTGGAGCGAACCCATTCTTCCAGCATCTGCACGCCGAATGCGGTAGCGCCTTCCCGGCCCAGGGGCTGATCCTTCTCGGTCAGTTCCTTGCCGGCGATGTCGAGATGCACCCAGGGGCGGTCTTCCGTGAAGTGTCGCAGGAACGCCGCGGCGTAGGGAGCGTCACCGTCTTCCATGTCCTTGGCGTGATGTCGCAGGTCCGCGAACGGCGATTGCAGGCCCTCGTCATAAGCCCGGTCGAGCGGCAGCTGCCAGAACCGCTCGCCGACTATTTCTCCGGCCGCGATCATCCGCGAGGCGATGGCATCGTCGGTGCTGAAGAGACCGGCGAATGCCGATCCAAGACCGCGCATCACCGAATAGGTCAAGGTGGCGAGGTCGACGATCACCGACGGATTGAAGCGCGAAGCGGCATAATAGAGGCAGTCGGCCAGGATCAGGCGGCCTTCCGCATCCGTGTCGAACACTTCCACGGTTTGCCCGGACGCTGTCGTGATGATGTCGCGCGGCTTGAGCGCGGTGCCTGACGGCATGTTCTCGGCAATGCCGAGCACACCGACGGCGTGCACCGGGCTGCCTTGCCGGGCCAGGGCGATCAGCAGGCCGACCACGGCGGCCGCACCGCCCATGTCGGCCTTCATATCGAACATCTGCTCGCCGCGCTTTATGCAGAGACCGCCGGAATCAAAACAGACACCCTTGCCGACGAACGCCAGCGGCTGCGCGGGGGCGCCCTTGCCGCGATAGCGCAGGACGGCGACCCGAGGCGGCCGCACCGAACCCGCCCCCACGGCCAGGATCGCGTTCATGCCGAATTCCCTGAGCTTCGCCGTATCGAGTATCTCGACGTCGATGCCGGCTTCGCGCAGAGGCTCCAGGTGATCGTGGAAATTGTCGGGATGGAGATGGTTCGGCGGCAGGTTGACCAGTGTGCGCGCATATTCGACGCCATCCGCGATGGCATTGATCCGCGCCAGCGCCGAATTCAGCTCCGGACCGCCGACCCCGACCAGTTGCACCCGAAGGGTCCGATCGGCCCCCGCCCCTTGGCGCCGGTTGCGCATGTCGAAACGATAGCGCCGCAGCCGCATGCCAAGCGCGACTCTTGCCAGGATTTCCGCTCCCGGCAGACTTATGCCGGCAATGGGGTCCAGGACCAGGGTGGCCGCGCATTCCCCTTTGCCCTCCAGATGCGCGGCAAGCAGGCCGCCGGCACGCGCCAAGGAGAGTGCGGTGACGGCCTCAGCCTTGCCCATGGCCAGGACAATCACGCGCCGCGCCGATACCGCCTGGGGGGCGATGACATCGATACAGGCGCCGGATTCAGCCAAGGCAGCCGCATCGGCACAGGCCCGGGAGAGGATCCCGCCCATTTCGGTGTCCAGGACCGTTGCCCGCGGGCCAAAGCCGGTTTGAGCGGCCTGCAAGATCACGACGACGGAGGTTTCAGCGGAAAGCTCGTCCGCCGTTTCAAAGACCGGCACTGGCGATTGAGGCATAGGTAGGCGTTCTCCTCTTTGCGGGGCTTTGGCCCAGGCGCGGCTTGCAGTTTGCGCAAGGCTTCTCCCGCCACCGGTGGAAACCGGTCAAACCGGCCTCACCTCTGGTTGGATCGTGCCGAAGTCCCCAAATTGTCGTTCTTGAGACGACTTAATTGCTCTTGCCTCTTGGGTATCCCCGAACGGGTCAGGCGATCAAACGCCAATTTTGTCTATATCGATTGACAAAAACTCAACTGGCAATTCATGATCGGCCGATGGCCCTACCCTCACTCAATGGCATGCGCGCTTTCGAGGCCGCCGCCCGTCTCGGCAGCGTCAAGGACGCAGCCGAAGAGCTGCATCTGACACCCTCGGCTATCAGCCGTCACATCCGCGCACTCGAACGGAATCTCGGCCAGGACCTGTTCGAGCGCGGCTTTCGGCAGATAACGCCGACCATTCGGGGCTCTTATTACGCACGCAGCCTCTCCGAAGCATTCGAAGCCATCTGGCGGGCCACCGACGATGTCAGTCTCGCCGGCCCCCCAAGCCACGGCAGGACCCAGCGTGTCCGGGTTTTGTGCGTCCCTGCCGTCCTGAACCTTTGGCTGGCGGACCGGCTGCCGAATTTTCGCCGACGGCATCCGTCCGTGGATCTCGAGATCTCGACATCGGGCAAGCGGGCCAATTTCGATTTGGCCATCGTCGACGAGTTCGTCTACAAGGCCGGCCCGGCTCTGACGCTGCTGATCCCGCTGGTCCTGACGCCGGTCTGTGCGCCCTCGCTGCTTGAAGGGCCGATGCCGCTGCGATCGCCCGCCGACCTGGTCAACCACCACCTGATCCACGAATGCGAGACCATGCGATGGAAGCGCTGGCTGGAGCAGGAAGGCGTGTTGGACACGACGCCGAAATCCAGCACGACGCTGGATGATTGTACGCTGATCATGCGCGAGGCGATCAATGGCGCTGGAATAGCGCTCGCCGACACGATGATGGCCCAGGATCTGCTGCAGCAGGGCAAACTGGTCGCCCCGTTCAGCGCCCGCCATACCTATCCGGCCGGCATCTACCTGCATCAGCGCCGCAGCATCGGAAACAAGCCGGGTACCGGCCTGTTCCAGGATTGGCTGCTTTCCGAAGTCGAGGACCACAAGCGGGTGATGGCCATCGGCTAGGCAGCCTTGCTTGCCGATAGGCGTCGGGAACGCGGATTTGTCCAGCTTGGAAGCCGTGGATCGAGAATTCGAATCGACAGGCAGGCCTGTTTCAAAAGCGGCTCACCATCACGGGCTCTCGATAATCGCGGTTCGCATTGAATATCTTTAAGGCCAAAGCCGGCAAATCGATTGCTTGCCGGTTCCCCTGCGTCAGGCGTAACCTCTGCGGTCAACGCGTGAGGGCGCGTGCTGCAAGAAGGGGACATTGCAATGACGATACAAGGCGCATCGCCTGACCTGTATAATGAAGACCTCGCTCCTGCCAAGGTTCGAAACTGGGGACCGTTCTCGATCTTCAACGTCTGGACGTCGGACGTCCATAGCCTGTGGGGCTACTACCTCGCCGCCAGCCTGTTTCTGTTCTGTGGCGGCTTCGTCAATTTCATCATCGCCATCGGCATCGGTTCGCTGATCATCTACGCACTGATGAACATGGTCGGTTATGCCGGTGTGAAGACCGGTGTGCCCTACCCCGTGCTCGCCCGCGCCTCCTTCGGCATCTGGGGCGCCAACATTCCGGCACTGGTGCGCGCCATCGTCGCCTGCTTCTGGTACGGCGCGCAGACAGCGGCCGCCTCAGGCGCCATCGTCGCATTGCTGATCCGCTCGCAATGGTTCGCCGATTTCAACGCCAATACCCATTTCCTTGGCCATTCCGGCCTGGAGGTAATCTGCTTCGTGATCATATGGGCACTGCAACTGCTGATCATCCAGCGCGGCATGGAAACGGTGCGCCGCTTCCAGGACTGGGCCGGCCCGGCGGTCTGGGTGATGATGCTGATCCTGGCGGTCTATCTCTGCGTCAAATCAGGAACCTTCGCCTTCACCAGCGATATCCCAATGGATGTACTGCTGGAAAAGACCAAGGATGCGGGCGTCCCTGGTACTCCAGGGTCTTGGACCGCACTGTTTGCCGTGGCGGCGATCTGGGTGACGTACTTCTCGGCGCTCTATCTAAACTTCTGCGATTTCGCCCGTTATGCCCCCGACCAGGCATCGCTGCGCAAGGGCAACATCTGGGGCCTGCCTATCAACCTGATCCTGTTCTCGCTGGTCGCCGGCGTCACCACCATCGCCGCATACGACGTCTACCATGAGGTGCTGCTGCACCCCGACCAGATCTCGGCCAAGTTCGACAGCTGGTTCCTGGCCGCGCTCGCTGCGCTCACCTTCGCGGTGGCGACGCTCGGCATCAATGTCGTGGCCAACTTCGTCTCGCCGGCCTTCGACTTTTCCAATGTCTTTCCCCGCCAGATCGACTTCAAGAAAGGCGGCTACATCGCGGCCGTCATCGCGCTGGTGCTCTATCCCTTCGCACCGTGGGAAGGCAGTGCGGCTTCCTTCGTCAACGTCATCGGCGCAACGATGGGGCCGATCTTCGGCGTGATGATGGTCGATTACTATCTGATCCGCAAAGGTGAAGTCGACGTCGAGGCGCTGTATCGCGAGGACGGCGAGTTCCGCTTCCAGGGTGGCTGGCACGTCAATGCGTTCATCGCCGCCGGCATTGGCGCCATCTTCTCGTCGATCCTGCCCAACTTCACCAACTGGCTGCCGTCCTGGTGGGGCGTCTATGGCTGGTTCTTCGGCGTGGCGATTGCCGGCGTCATCTACTACGTGCTGCGCACCGCGGCCGTGAGCGCCGGCGCCAAGGTGGCGAAAGCTTGATGAACCAGAGCGGGGCGGCCCGAGCCGCCCCGCTCTACCGCGCGACCATTTCGGCCAGCTTGCGCACGGTGTTCCAGTTGCGCGAGGTGCCGACGCCCATGCGCTTGTGGTTGGCGGCGGCAAGCAGGCGCGAGCTGGGCCTCTCCCTTGAAAAGACGACCCAGATGTCTCCGCCGGCCAGAAGCACTTTCTCGTCCGCGGCGGCACAGGCCTGAAGCCCGGATATGGCGTCTTCGGCTACAGGTTTGCGCATTACGCGCACCGCCACCTGGTCGCCGGCTTCCACCGACTCGGTCGGGAATGGATTACCGCTTGCGAGTTTGCGCCAGTCTTCGGCGGCACGCACGATGATATCGACATGGCGGCCAAAGGCCTGTTCGAAGGCGGATTCCAGGCGTGTCTCAAGCGTGGTGATCGAGGTCTTTTCACTCTCGAAGACCAGGTTGCCGGTCGCCACCAAGGTGCGGACATTCTTCAGGCCGAGACTTTCCGCCATGGCCTTGAGGTCGGACATGACGACCCGCCGCCCCTCTCCCAGGACGATGCTGTAGAGAAGCGCGACATAGGTCCGCATGGGAGCGATCAGACCAGGCGGCTCTGCTCCACCGCCGCCTCGATGAAGCTGGCAAACAGCGGATGCGGATCGAGCGGCCGGCTCTTCAGTTCGGGGTGATATTGCACGCCGATGAACCAGGGATGGTCGGGGTATTCGACCGTCTCCGGCAGCACACCGTCGGGCGACATGCCTGCAAACACCAGCCCGCAATCCTCCAGGCGCTGCTTGTAGTCGATATTGACCTCGTAGCGGTGCCGGTGACGTTCGGAAATCTGGGTGTCGCCGTAGATGTCGGCGATCTTCGAACCCTTGGCGAGCTCGGCCTGATAGGCGCCGAGCCGCATGGTGCCGCCGAGATCGCCAGTCGCCCTGCGCTTTTCCAGCATGTTGCCTTTCAGCCATTCGGTCATCAAACCGACGACCGGCTCCTTGGTCGGGCCGAATTCGGTCGACGAGGCATGTTCGACACCGGCCAGCGATCGCGCCGCCTCGATGCACGCCATCTGCATGCCGAAGCAGATGCCGAAATACGGCACCTTGCGCTCGCGTGCGAATTTGGCCGCCAGAATCTTGCCTTCTGAGCCGCGTTCGCCGAAGCCGCCGGGCACCAATATGCCGTGCACCTTCTCCAGCCAAGGCGTCGGGTCTTCCTTTTCGAAGATTTCCGATTCGATCCAGTCGAGCTTGACCTTGACGTGGTTGGCCAGCCCGCCATGCGAAAGCGCCTCGATCAGCGATTTGTAGGCATCCTTGAGGCCGGTATACTTGCCGACGATGGCTATGGTGACCTCGCCCTCCGGATTGTGGATGCGGTTGGAGACTGCCTGCCACGGCTCCATGCGCGGCTTGGGCGCCGGCTCGATGCCGAAGGCAGCGAGCACTTCCGAATCCAGACCTTCCTTGTGATAGGCCATCGGCACATCGTAGATATGTGGCACGTCGAGCGCCTGGATGACGGCGCTTTCCCTGACATTACAGAACAGCGACAGCTTGCGGCGCTCTTCCTTGGGGATGGCGCGGTCGGCGCGCACCAGAAGAATGTCGGGCGCGATGCCTATGCCGCGCAGCTCTTTGACCGAATGCTGGGTCGGCTTGGTCTTCAGTTCGCCCGCCGTCGGGATATAGGGCATCAGCGTCAGGTGGACATAGACGGCGTTGTTGCGCGGCAGATCGTTGCCGAGCTGGCGGATCGCCTCGAGGAACGGCATCGCCTCGATGTCGCCGACGGTGCCGCCGATCTCGCACAGCACGAAATCATAATCGTCATTGCCGTCGAGGACGAAATTCTTGATCTCGTCGGTGACGTGCGGGATGACCTGTACGGTGGCGCCGAGATAATCGCCGCGCCGCTCGCGCTCGATGATGTTCTTGTAGATACGCCCGGTCGTGATGTTGTCCTGCTGATTGGCGGACCGGCCGGTGAAGCGCTCGTAATGGCCAAGATCGAGGTCGGTCTCGGCACCGTCATCGGTGACGAACACCTCCCCGTGCTGGTACGGCGACATCGTGCCGGGATCGACGTTCAGATAAGGGTCGAGTTTTTTGATGCGTGCGCGATAACCTCGCGCCTGCAGGAGAGCCCCAAGGGCCGCTGCGGCAATGCCTTTTCCAAGTGAGGAAACCACGCCGCCTGTGATGAATACATATCGCGCCATGGGAGTCATCGCTTAACGCGGCCGGATTGATTCCGCCAGAGAAAAAACCGCCGCGAAGGCTTTTTCCCAAAAAGGCGCTCGGACCATGATCCCGAAAAGTGGGATCCGGCTTTCGGACAGGCATCACGGCCAAAGGGTTTTGAATCGCTCTAAGCAAAACAAAAGGGCCGGCTGAGCCGGCCCTTCGGCATGATGACGGAAACGTCAGATGATGACGACTTTGGTGCCGATCCGGACGCGGCTGTATAGATCCATGACGTGCTCGTTCATCATGCGGAAGCAGCCATTGGACGCGCTGGTGCCGATCGACTGCGGCGCGATGGTGCCGTGGATACGCAGATGCGTGTCCTTCCTGCCATCGTAGAGATAGATGGCGCGGGCGCCGAGCGGGTTCTGGCCGCCGCCTGCCATGCCGTCCTTGTACTGGCCGTAGTGCTTGGGCTCGCGCTTCTGCATGTCGAGCGTCGGGATCCAGCGCGGCCACTCCTGCTTGTCCCCGACCGCGACCGTGCCCTTGAACTGCAGGCCTTCGCGGCCGACCGCGATGGCGTAACGGCGTGCGGTGGTCGATGATTCGACGAGGTAGAGTCGGCGAGCGCTGGTGTCGATGACGATTGTGCCGGCGTCATAGCCGGTGAATTCCACGTCCTGAGGCACGAATTCCGGCTTCACCTTGAACGGCTTCTTGGCGTTCTTCTGGGCAAGTGCCGAGTCGAGCGCGCGTGTCTCGGGCAGATAGCTGATCGATGAGCCAGACGATGTTCCACCGAACAGACCCGCGAACAGGCCGCCGCTTGACTGCTTCTGGCCGCCGACGACCTCGCTGCGCAGTTCGCCATTGTTGCCCGTCAAAGCGACATTCATCGCCTCGGCTGGGATCGGCTCGGCCGCCGGGATCGGGGTGACAGGTTCGATCGGTTCGATGATCTTGACGGTCTTCTTGGCCGGCTTGGCATCGGCCACTTCGGTTGCCGCTGCTTTCTGGCCCTTGCTGGCCAGGAACGCCTGCCGATCTGCGTCAGCCCTGGCCTTGGCCGCCTCGCGCATCGCCATTTTCCTGGCCTCAAGCGCCTTGGCCTTGGCATCCTCCTTGTCGGCAACGATCTTGGCCTCGATCTTCTTGATCTGGGCAAGATCCTCCGGCGTGGGGTTTTTCTTCTTCTTGAGAAGCTTCAACTGCGTCGCATCGCTTTTGGCAGCGACGGGGATGGCGTCGGTCTTTTCGAGCGACACCGACTGTTGTGCGGCCATGTTTGCCGGCATGGCGGCGGAGGCCGGGGAACTTATGCCGATTGCGGCGCAAAGTCCCAGGAAAATGAAGCTGCGAAGCTGCATGGCGAAGATCCGATCGTTCAATGCTTGTTGCCCACGGCGTCGCCCGGCGTCCCCCAAGGACGCCGAAAATGCCGCGTGCAATCTATAGTCGAATAAGCGCGTATGCCTCAAGCGCGAGACCGCGCCGTGATCCGTCGAATCTTCGTGATTGCGCAGCATTTGCCGCGACTGTGTTCAAACGAACACAGATCGCGGTTTAGAACATAAGGTTATTGGTTCGGAACCTGAGGCGACGCCGGCGCGGTGTTGGTGGTTCCATTGGCCGCTGGCGGCGTGGTGCTGCCGGCGGGCGCGGTGGCCGGGGCCGTTGCCAGCGGTTTTGTCGCGGCGTCGTTGCCGGACGGAGGCGTCGGCGTGGTGCTGCCGGCGGGTGCCGGCGTGGCCGTACCCGGCAATTGGTTGAGCACGCCCTTGCCGGCGCCATCCGAGGTCGCGGGAACCCGATCGAGAATGTCGATCGGCTTTTCGCCGTAGCGGGCAATGATCGACAAGGTCAGCGACGTCACAAAGAACGCTGCCGCCAGGATCGCCGTCGCCCGGGTCAATGCGTTGGCCGCGCCGCGCGCGGTCATGAAGCCCGATCCGCCACCAATGCCGAGACCGCCGCCTTCGGAGCGCTGCAGCAGCACCACGCCGACAAGGGCGAGCACGACCATGAGATGAATGACGATCAGTACGGTTTGCATAATTTATCCTGGCAAGGCCCTGCCCGGCCGCGGACACGGCCGGTGAATTGGAGGCGGCTCAATACAATGCTTTCACGGCATTTCCAAGCCCGTGGCCGGAATATGGGAAGCAACGCCCTCTTTGCAACGAATTTGGACGGGACGAGACCCGTCCATCCTCGCGAATCTCAGCCAGCAATGCTGCGATAGGCTTCGGCGATGCCCAGGAAATCAGCCGCTTTCAGGCTGGCACCGCCGACCAGCGCGCCGTCGACATTCCTGACGCCCAGCAGTTCAACGGCATTGGAAGGCTTGACCGAGCCACCGTACAGGATGCGCATCCTGGCGGCGGCGGCCCCAAGTTTTTCCGCCAGCTTTTCGCGGATATGCGCATGCGCCTCGGCCACATCGGCCGCGGTTGGCGTCAGGCCGGTGCCGATCGCCCAAACCGGCTCATAGGCAATGACGGTGTTCGATGGCGTGGCGCTTGGCGGCACCGAGCCGGCGACCTGGCGCGACAGCACCTCCAGCGTCGCTCCAGCCTCACGCTCCTGCCGCGTCTCGCCGATGCACACGATGGCCACGAGCCCGGCCCGCCAGGCGGCGGTGGCCTTGGCCTGGACCGTCGCATCGTCCTCGCCGCTTTGCTCGCGGCATTCGGAATGGCCGACAATGACATGGCTGGCGCCTGCGTCCTTCAGCATCTCCGCGGAGATACAGCCGGTATAGGCACCGCTTTCCTTGGGATGGCAGTCCTCGCCACCGGCATGGACCGGCGTGCGCGACAAAATCTCCGCGGCATGGGAAAGCAGCGTCGCGGGAACGCAGACCAGCGCTTCGGTCTCGGCGTCGAGCCCGCTCATGAAACCGTTGCCGATCATCCTGAGCTCGTTCAGCGAGGCGCTGGTGCCGTTCATTTTCCAGTTGCCGGCGACAAGCGGGCGAATTCCTGGTGTCATGGTGTGCTTCTCCGGGCGATATCAAGCTCTGGCCCTCACTACCAAAATCAGGCCACAAAGCAATCGACAGTGGGCAGGAAGGGCGCTATTGCGCTTGGTTCAGACTCGGCGCATGCGAAAATGCGCATAAATCGGAAGTAACCATGCTTGGTATATTGAGAAGCGCGGCGGGTACCTGGGTCGCGAAGACATTGCTTTCGCTGCTGGTGGTCAGTTTCGCCGCCTGGGGCATCTCCGGACGGCTGATGGGCGGCTTCGCGGGCCACGATTCGGTGATAACGGCCGGCGGCACCAAGGTATCGATCAACGAATACCGCCTCGCCTATGACCGCCAGCTCGCCGTCATGTCGCAGCAGTTTGGTCAGCGCCTCACGCATGAACAGGCAAAGGCGCTCGGCATCGACAACCAGGTGCTGGCGCAACTCGTTTCCGGTGCCGTCCTCGACGAGCAGGCACGCAAGCTCGGCCTCGGCCTTTCCAAGGATCGGCTGGCCGAACTCACCCGCGAAGACCCGGCCTTCAAGGGCCCTGGCGGTCAGTTCGACCGAAGGACATTCGACTACATGCTGCACCAGATCGGCATGCGGCCCGAGGATTATCTGAAGAACCGTGCCCAGGTGGCGGTGCGTCAGCAGATCGTCGAGGCGGTCTCGGACGGCCTCAAGGCGCCCGACACGTTCTTCAAGGCGGTCGCGCTCTACCGCGGTGAAGACCGCACCGTCGACTATTTGACTTTGCCGAAGGCGCTGGTCGAGCCGATCGCGGCGCCGAGCGACAGCGTGCTTCAGGCCTATTTCGAGGCCAACAAGAAGAGCTACGCCGCACCTGAATACCGCAAATTCTCGTATGTTCGCCTCGAACCGGCGGACATAATGGATACGACCGCGGTCACCGACCAGCAGGTCAGTGACGACTACAACAAGAACAAGTCACGCTACACCACGCCCGAAATGCGCACCATCGAGCAGCTTGTGTTCAAGACACCGGATGCCGCCAAGGCGGCGCTCGATTCGCTCAAGGCCGGCGCTACCTTCGACAAGCTGGTGACCGCCGAGGGCAAGACCCCGGCCGACACGCTGCTTGGCACGCTCGCCAAGGACAAGATCGCCGACAAGGCGGTTGCCGATGCCGCCTTCGCGCTCAACGCCAACGAAGTCAGCCAGGTCGTGCAGGGCGCCTTCGGTCCGGTGCTGCTGCGCGTGACCGAGATCAAGCCCGAGGTGGTGAAGCCGCTCGCCGAAGTGTCGGACCAGATCCGCAAGGACCTGGCGCTGGGCGAGGCAAGCCGCATCCTTCTGGATGTGCACGACAATTATGAAGACACCCGCGCATCGGGCAGTTCGCTGGCCGATGCCGCCGCCAAATTGAAGCTTAAGGACATCACCATCGACGCCATCGATCGCAACGGCCTGAGGCCCGATGGCTCCATCGTCAAGGACCTGCCGGAATCGCCGGCGCTGATCAAGGCCGTCTTCGATGCGGAACCGAACACCGAAAACGAGGCGCTGACCACGGCGGACAACGGCTTCGTCTTCTATGAGGTCGGTTCGATCACACCGGCCCGCGACCGCACTCTTGATGAGGTGCGCCAAAAGGTTGTCGCCGACTGGACGGCGGCCGAGACCGCCAAGCGGCTCGCCGCCAAGGCGGACGAACTCGAGAAGCGCCTCAAGGCCGGCACCACGCTCGACGTCATCGCCGGCGAGCTCAAGCTGGAGAAGCAGACCAAGCGCGGCTTGAAGCGCGAAGCCGACGATGCCGATTTCGGCAAGGAAGGCGCCGCCGTCATGTTCGGCGTCGGCGAAGGCGGCACCGGATTGATCCCCTCGCCCACCGGCGACGGCCAGATCCTGTTCAAGGTCGCCGAAGTGTTCGAACCGGCCGGCGCCGACGCCAGCTCGGTGCCGGACGACGCGCAGAAATCATTCACCTCCGGCATGTCCGACGACCTGCTCGACCAGTTGGTGGCGCAGTTGCAGACGCAGTACGACGTCCGCGTCGACCAGGCCGCCGTTGCCCAAGCCTCGACAAGATGAGCGCGCTGAAAACCCATATCGCCAAGGTCGCGACCGGCACCGCACTGGCCTTCGAGGAGGCCTGCGAGGCCTTCGACATCATCATGTCGGGCGATGCGACCCCAGGGCAGATCGGCGGCTTCCTGATGGCGTTGCGCGTACGCGGCGAGACGGTGAGCGAAATATCGGGCGCTGTCGCCACGATGCGCGCCAAGATGCTGCGCGTCGATGCTCCTGACGGCGCCATCGACATCGTCGGCACCGGCGGCGATAATTCGCACTCGGTCAACATCTCGACGGCTTCCGCCTTTGTCATTGCCGGCAGCGGCGTGCCGGTCGCCAAGCACGGCAATCGCGGCCTGTCCTCGCTGACCGGCGCGGCCGACGTGCTGATTGCCCTTGGCGTCAGGATCGACATCGCGCCGGAGCTAATCGGCAAGTGCATCCATGAAGCCGGCGTCGGCTTCATGTTCGCGCCAGCGCACCATCCGGCGATGAAGCATGTCGGTCCGGTTCGTGGCGAGCTTGGTACGCGCACCATCTTCAACCTGCTCGGCCCGCTTTCGAACCCGGCTAGCGTCAGGCGGCAGATGGTCGGCGTGTTCATGCCGGAATGGATCATGCCGGTGGCCGAAACGCTGAAGGCGCTCGGCACCGAGCATGCCTGGGTCGCCCACGGCGATGGTTATGACGAGATCACCACCACAGGCGAGACACAGGTAGCCGAACTGGTCGGCGGCGAAATCCGCAGCTTCACGCTGACCCCGGAAGAGGTTGGACTGAAGCGTCATACCAAGGATGAGTTGCGTGGCGGTGATGCCGCCTACAATGCCAAGGCCTTGCGCGATATGCTGGGCGGCACCGCCGGCGCCTATCGCGACACGGTGTTGATGAATGCCGGCGCCGGACTGGTGATTGCGGGCAAGGCGACGACGCTCGGTGACGGCATCGCCATCGCCGCACAGGCCATCGACAGCGGCCGGGCGCTGCAGGTGCTCGACCGGCTGGTCGAGATTTCGAACGGGTGAACCGTGTCTGACATTCTGCGCAAGATCGAAGTCTACAAGCGCGACGAGATCGCCGCCGCCAAGGCAAGCGTGCCGCTGGCAGAGATCAAGGCGCGCGCGAAGGACGCCGACGCGCCGCGCGGGTTCCTCGCCGCGCTCGAAGCCAAGCGCGGATCGGGTGGCTTCGCACTGATAGCCGAGATCAAGAAGGCAAGTCCGTCCAAAGGGCTGATCCGTGCCGATTTCGATCCGCCGAGCCTGGCCAGGGCCTATGAAAAAGGCGGCGCGGCCTGTCTTTCCGTGCTGACCGATGCGCCCTCCTTTCAGGGCGCACCGGAGTTTCTGACCGAGGCGCGAGCCGCTGTGACGCTGCCCGCCCTGCGCAAGGATTTCCTGTTCGACCCCTACCAGGTCTACGAGGCGCGCGCCTGGGGCGCGGACGCCATTTTGATCATCATGGCCAGCGTCGATGATGCCATGGCCAGCCAACTCGAATCGACCGCGTTCGAGCTCGGCATGGACGCCCTGATCGAGGTGCACGATGAAGCCGAGACCGAGCGAGCGCTGAAACTGTCATCGCAATTGATCGGCATCAACAACCGCAATCTGCGGACATTCGAGACCAGCCTCGATACGTCGGAGCGGCTGCGGGCGATGGTGCCGGGGGGTCATTTGCTGGTCAGCGAAAGCGGCATTTTCTCGCATGACGATTGCCTTAGACTGCAAAGGATGGACATCGGGGCCTTCCTGGTGGGCGAGAGCTTGATGCGCCAACGGGACGTGACCGCTGCAACGCGCTCGCTGCTCACGGGCAAGGCGTCCGATGCGGGTCGAAAATCGGAATCGATTTTCGGAGAGCACGATGCATAGAGTCAAAGTGACAGAGCGCACTCTGTGCGTCCGAATGGACGCACGTCGCTCTATGGCGATTTGACGATGACAGGCGCTCTCACCCATCTTGGCGCACAGGGCGAGGCCAACATGGTCGATGTCGGCGGCAAGGACGAGACGACGCGCACCGCGATCGCCGAGGGTTTCGTCTCGATGCAGCCAGAGACGTTGAAGACCATCCTCGCCGGCAATGCCAAAAAAGGCGATGTGCTCGGCACGGCGCGCATCGCCGGCATCATGGCAGCGAAGAAGACCCATGAGTTGATCCCGCTCTGCCACCCCCTGCTGCTGACCAAGGTTTCCGTCGACATAGAGCCTGACCATACTCTGCCCGGCCTGAAGGTCACCGCCCTTGCACGCGTCACCGGCAAGACCGGCGTCGAAATGGAAGCATTGACGGCAGCCTCGGTGGCCTGCCTGACCATTTACGACATGGCCAAGGCGGTTGACCGCGCCATGGTCATCTCCGGCATACGGCTGGTCGAAAAGACCGGCGGCAAGTCCGGCGACTACAAGGCAGGGCTCTGATGGCACTGGTTCCGGTCGCCGACGCGCTCGAGCGCCTGCTCGACGGCGCCGTCCCGCTGGCCGGCGAAAGCGTCCCGCTCATCGAGGCGATCGATCGTGTGCTGGCGGAACCGGTCATGGCGCTGCGCACCCAGCCGCCCTTCAACGCTTCGGCCATGGACGGCTATGCGGTGCGAGCCGCCGATGTCGCGTCGGTGCCGTCGAAACTCTCGGTGATCGGCATGGCGCCGGCCGGACGCGGCTTTGACGGCGCGGTCGGCCAGGCACAGGCAGTGCGTATCTTCACCGGCGCACCGCTGCCTGACGGCGCCGACACCATCGTCATCCAGGAAAACGTCCGGGATCTCGGCGGCGGCAACATCGAAGTGATCGAGCCCACCGCCGTGTGGCGTAACATTCGCCGCGTCGGCCTCGATTTTTCCAGGGGCGACGTGCTGCTGGAGACCGGGCGCGTGCTCGACCCGGCGGCACTGTCGCTGGCGGCATCGGCCAATCATCCCCGAGTAAGCGTGGTGAAACGGCCGCTGGTCGCCATCATCGCCACCGGTGACGAGTTGTTGCCGCCCGGCAGCGAACTCGGGCCCGACCAGATTATTTCGTCCAACGCCTATGGCGTCGCCGCGGCGGCACAATCGATCGGTGCCTGTGCGCTCGATCTCGGGATCGCCGCCGACCGCAAGGACGATATCGCCGGCCTGGTCAGGAAAGCGGTCGCGGCGGGTGCCGATGTCATCGTCACGCTGGGCGGCGCATCGGTCGGCGACCACGACCTGATCCATGACGTGCTGACCGGCGAAGGCATGACGCTCGGCTTCTGGAAGATCGCCATGCGTCCCGGCAAGCCGCTGATGTTCGGGCGCCTCGGCGATATCAGATGCATCGGCCTGCCCGGTAATCCGGTAGCAAGCCTGGTCTGCTCGCAATTGTTCCTGAAGCCGCTTCTGGCAAGGCTGGGCGGTCGCGACCATCGTCAGGATATCCGCCCGGCACGGCTGGGCGCCGCAATGGCGGCCAATGACCTGCGCCAGGATTATGTGAGGGCGGTGGTCAGGGAGGATGACGGCGAACTGGTGGCGACGCCGTTCGGCATCCAGGATTCCTCGATGCTGAGGATGCTGGCCGATGCCAACGGACTGGTCGTTCGCGCGCCTTTTGCCCCTGCATCCGCTGCGGGCGACGCTTGCAGCGTTCTGATGTTGCGCTGAAGTATTTCGTAATAACTTACTGATCACAGGGCTTATTCCGAGATCAAGGTCCGCGTCAATGCATGCGCCGGATCGGCCAGGCCATCAACTACATCGTAGTGATGCCGGTCGGGCTCGACCACGGCACTGGTGGTGGCGCCAAGCCCGGTCCAGATGTTGGCCAGCAACGCATTCTGTCGCAGGAACTCCGAGCGCTCGCCGCCGCCGGCCCAGCAGGTGATGCGGGCACCATCGATTGGCCGCAGCAGTGCCGGGCTTTCCGTCAGCGCCTCATGCTCATCGATTTTCAGCACGGCGTTCATGCCGGTGCGCATCAGCGGGCGCAAATCATGCAAGCCGGAAATCGAAACGACGTGGCGTATGCGCCGCACGACATCGGTGGCGAGCGGTGTGGTTGTGGTCACCATGCGGCTGGCGAGATGTCCACCGGCCGAATGTCCGGTCAACATCAGCGGTCCCCCGACCATTGCCGCCGCTTTGCCGATCGCCGCCCCGATTTCGCTGACAATGCCGGCAATGCGGATGTCCGGGCAGAGCGTGTAAGAAGGCATAACCACGGCAAAGCCGTTGCCGACCGCGCCCTTGGCGAGATGCGACCAGCCGCTTTTGTCGGACTCCAGCCAGTAGCCCCCATGGATGAACACGACGAGCCCCTTGGGCGTAGCCTCCGGCAGGAAAAGGTCGAACCGGTTGCGCGGCCGATCGCCATACGCGATGTCGAACCGTGCCCGGCCCTCCCCCGACAGTGCGTCACGGAACGCTTGCGCTGGTTCCGACCAGGCGGCCGGCCACCGGTCGCTGCCGGCAATATTCGCGCCGTTGGCATAGGCATTGTCCCAATCGGCAATGCGATGGTCGAGCATCGGCACCCTCCCCAAAAGCATCGTCTCAGTGCTAGCAATGGCCGCCACCAGGCCGTGCGTCAAGGTTTTGGGATGAAACATTTTAGGCTTGAAACAAATTTCGACTGGTGCGATCCTGCCTTCGGAACAGCCGACAAAATGGGAGGTCCGCTGTGCCGTCCGAACCCGCCGATGGTCACCTTTCCGGTGACATGTCGACAAGGGTGTAGCCGGCCGCACGAAGCCTTCCGCGAGAGACAGGAATTCAGATCCACCGCCGCCGGCCAGGTGCCACGCACACTGCCAGGCGGCAGACAGGGACAGCGGCGACATGCTTGGGCCTTCAGCGCATACCGACACGTTCACCCGCGATAATCTGCCGCCGCCCGAGCAATGGCCCGACTTCCTGCTCGACGGCTTCGACTATCCAGAACACCTCAATGCCGGTGTCGAATTGACCGACAGGCTCGTCGAGAAGGGCCTTGGTGACCACACCGCGCTGATCGGCAATGGCCGCCGCCGCACCTACAAGGAACTGTCCGACTGGACGAGCCGGCTCGCCCATGCGCTGGTCGAGAACTACGGCGTCGAGCCGGGCAACCGGGTGCTGATCCGCTCCGCCAACAACCCGGCAATGGTCGCCTGCTGGCTGGCCGCCACCAAGGTCGGTGCTGTCGTCGTCAACACCATGCCGATGTTGCGCGCCGGTGAACTCACCAAGATCGTCGACAAGGCCGAGATCACGACCGCGCTCTGCGACACCAGGCTGATGGACGAGATGACCGCCTGCGCCAAGGACAGCGCGTTCCTGAAGCAGGTGATCGGCTTCGACGGCACCGCCAACCATGACGCCGAGCTCGACCGCGCCGCCCTCGACAAGCCGGTTACCTTCACCGCCGTCAGCACCGGCCGCGACGATGTCGCCCTGCTCGGCTTCACTTCGGGCACGACCGGCGTGCCGAAGGCGACGATGCATTTCCACCGCGACCTGCTGATCATCGCCGATGCCTACGCCCGTGAAGTCCTGCAGGTGACGCCCGACGACATCTTCGTCGGCTCGCCGCCGCTCGCCTTCACTTTCGGCCTTGGCGGGCTTGCCATCTTCCCCCTGCGCTTCGGCGCGGCGGCAACGCTTCTGGAACAGGCGACGCCACCCAACATGGTCCACATCATCGAGACCTACAAAGCGACCATTTCCTTCACCGCGCCGACCGCCTACCGGGCCATGCTGAAGGCCATGGACGAAGGCGCCGATCTGTCATCATTGCGCGTTGCCGTCTCGGCCGGCGAGACCTTGCCGGCCCCGGTCTTCGAAGAGTGGACGCGAAAGACCGGCAAGCCTATCCTTGACGGCATCGGCGCCACCGAAATGCTGCACATCTTCATCTCCAACCGCTTTGACGACAGGAAGCCCGCTTCGACGGGCAAGCCGGTGGGCGGTTACGAGGCGCGCATCGTCGACGAGGAGATGCGCGAGGTGCCGCGTGGCGAGACCGGACGGCTGGCGGTGCGCGGGCCGACCGGCTGCCGCTACATGGCCGATGACAGGCAGAAGGACTATGTGCGCGATGGCTGGAACCTCACCGGCGATACCTTCACGCAGGATGAGGACGGCTTCTTCCACTTCGCCGCGCGTTCCGACGACATGATCGTCAGCGCCGGCTACAACATCGCCGGACCCGAGGTCGAAGCGGCGCTGCTGTCGCATCCCGATGTCGCCGAATGCGCGGTCATCGGTGCCGAGGATGGCGAGCGCGGCCAGATCGTCGAGGCGCATGTCGTACTGGTGCAAGGTGTCCCGCCAGACGCAATGACCGTCAAGCGCCTGCAGGACCACGTCAAGGCAGCCATCGCGCCCTACAAATATCCCCGATCGGTCAAATTCATCGCCGCTCTGCCGAAGACCCAGACCGGCAAGATCCAGCGGTTTCGGCTGCGCACGGAGAAGATCAATTGAGCGAGCCTTACGATCCGGCCTCTGAAGGCGCAGAGATGTCGTTCAAGGAGCGCATGTCCTACAGCGACTATCTGCACCTGGAGAAAGTGCTGGAGGCCCAGACACCGCTGTCCTCGGCGCATGACGAAATGCTGTTCATCATCCAGCACCAGACATCGGAATTGTGGATGAAACTCGCTTTGCACGAGATTGGCGCGGCGATCCGCTCGATCCGTGCCGACCGCCTCGAACCGAGCTTTAAGATGCTGTCGCGTGTCGCCCGCATTTTCGAGCAGTTGAACAATGCCTGGGACGTGCTGCGCACGATGACGCCCAGCGAATACACCGAGTTCCGCGACGCGCTCGGCCAGTCCTCGGGTTTCCAGTCCTGGCAGTATCGCGCCATCGAGTTCATGGCCGGTAACCGCAACCTCGCCATGCTCGGGCCGCACAAGCACCGGCCGGACCTCAGCCAGAAGCTGGAGGCGATCCTGGCCGAGCCGTCGCTCTACGATGAAGCGCTGCTGCTTCTGGCCCGCAATGGCTTCGACATCGGGGCGGACGCAAAGCGCACGGATTGGCGCGAGACGCGGACCGAGAACGAAGAAGTCCTGGTCGCCTGGCAGACGGTGTACCGCGATCCGCAGCGCTACTGGATGTTTTATGAACTGGCCGAGAAGCTGGTCGACTTCGAGGACTATTTCCGCCGCTGGCGCTTCAACCACGTCACCACCGTCGAGCGCATCATCGGCCTGAAGCGCGGCACCGGCGGCACGTCGGGCGCCTCCTATCTCAAGAAGATGCTCGAAGTCGTCCTGTTTCCGGAACTGTGGACGGTTCGCACCCGGCTCTGAACTCTCGTCTGACGCAATTCCTGTGGGAAACCGTGTCACACTTTTCCCGACTTCGCGCCGGCTTCAGGTCACTGCCGTCTTGACCGCGAAGCGTGCATCCTGCCAGGCGCCAGTGCGCAGGATATCTTCCAGCACCTCGACCGCCTGCCAAACATCGGCGTAGCCGACATAGAGCGGGGTGAAGCCGAAGCGGATCGTCGACGGCGCTCGGAAATCGCCGATCACACCGCGCTCGATCAAGGCCCGCATCACCTGGTAACCGTTGGGATGGAGGAAGGACACCTGGCTGCCACGCTGATTGCCGTCGCGCGGGCTTTCCAGCTCCAGGCCGTAGGCGCCGCATCTGGTCTCGACGAGCTGGATGAACAGGTCGGCGAGCGCGATGCTCTTCTTGCGCACCGTCGCCATGTCGACATCGTCCCAGATATCCAGCGCCCCCTTCAGCGACCGCATCGATAACACCGGCTGCGTGCCGCACAGGAACCGGCGGATACCGCTGCCGGCCGCATAACCCTGCTCGAAGGCGAAGGGCCGCGCATGGCCCCACCAACCGCTGAGCGGCTGCTGGACTTTATCGTGATGACGCTCGGCGGCGTAGATGAAGGCCGGCGCGCCCGGGCCGCCATTGAGATATTTGTAGGTGCAGCCGATGGCGAAATCGGCATTGGCGCTGTCGAGCTCGACAGGCAGCGCGCCGGCGGTGTGGCAGAGATCCCAGACGATCAGCGCTCCGACCTGATGGGCCTTGCATGTCAGTGCCGCCATGTCGCGCAGCTGGCCGGACTTGTAGTTGACGTGGTTGACCAGGATGACCGCAACGCGCTCGTCGATGAGCTCCTCAATGGTCGGCGCATCAACGCCCTCAAGCCGCAACACCGTGCCGGGGCGCGTCGAGGCCACGCCTTCGGCCATGTAGAGATCGGTTGGAAAGCTGTCGCCCTCGGCGACGATGACCGAGCGGTCCGGCCGCATGCCGAGTGCGGCATGCAGCACCTTGTAGAGGTTGATCGAGGTCGTATCGCAGACCACCGTCTGGCCGGCCGCCGCGCCGATCAGCCGCCCCAGTTGGTCGCCGAGCGCGACCGGCATGTCGAACCAGCCGGCAGTGTTCCAGGCACGGATCAGATCCTGCGCCCACTCCTGGGTCGCGGCCTTCCGCAGCTCGTCGAAGACGGCGGGTGCCGCGGCGCCGAGTGAATTGCCGTCGAGATAGATCACGCCTTCCGGCAAGATGAACCGGTCGCGCATGGCACGCAGCGGGTCCGCCGCATCCATGGCTTCGACGGCTGCGAGATCGAGCGTTGCAGGCATCATTTGTGACATTCCTTGGTTATTCACGCCTTGGTCATTCACGCCGGTTACTCACGAATCGCTTCGCGAACCGGTGCGGACCCCCGGCTGCGCTTGAGGCTGGGCAAGGCAAGCATGGCCAGTACGAACAGGCCCGTGGCAAGCTTCAGGTCAGGCGGCGGCATGCCGGCCGCAAGGCAGAACGACACCAGCTGGTAGTAGATGATCGCGCCGGCGAAGGGCGCCAGCAATTGCCGCCACACCGTCTGCTTGCCGACGACGGCTTCGCCGATCATCAGCGCGGCAAGGCCGTTGATGAGAATTCCCAGGCCCATATTGACGTCGGCGAACCCTTGCGACTGCACCATCAGCGCACCGCTTGACGCCGAAAAAGCGCTGGCCAGCCCGACACCGCCTATGGTCGCGGCCCAGACATTGATGCCTTGCGCTTCGGCCATGTCAGGATTGGCGCCCACGGCGCGCACGGCGGTCCCCTTCTCGGTCCTGAAGAACATGTAGAGCAGCATGAAGGCGACAAGCGCGAGGAGACCCGCGACGACGATCTTGCTGGCGGGGAAACCCGGCCGCGCGAACGGCACCCAGTCGAACACCGAGGGCGAACCAAAGACGGACAGGTTGGACTTGCCCATAATGCGAAGGTTGATGCTGTAGAGCATCGTCATCATCAGGATGCCCGCAAGCAGCGTGTGGATGCGGAAGCGCAGATGGATGAAGGCGGTGCAGCAGCCCGCCGCAAAGCCGGCGACAAGGGCGGCAGCGATGCCCATCAGCGGCGATGCGCCGGCGGCAAGGAGAACGCCGCAGACGCAGCCGCCCAGCGGAAAGGCGCCTTCGCTGGTGAGATCGGGAAAATTCAGCATGCGAAACGGGATCATGATCCCGAGCACGACAAAGGCCAGGATCAGGCTTTGCGCCAGGGTGACCGGCATGATCGCGACGAAGCTGGTGAGAACGTCCCCAACAAAACCCATGATGATCAGCTCGCCAGCAACATGCGATCGGTCTTGACCGAGAAATGGCCGATCAGATCGATAACCGTGACCCTCGCCTTCTCCTGCCCGGCAACTTCCAGGAGCACCCGGCCCGCATCGAGCATGATCACCCGGCTGCCATGGTCGACGGCGTGCTGCATGTTGTGGGTCACCATCAAAGTCGTCAGTTTCAGCGCGTTGACGGCGCGAACCGTCGCTTGCATGACGATTTCGGCCGTGCGCGGGTCGAGGGCCGCGGTATGCTCGTCGAGCAGCAGCAAGTCCGGCGATCCACCGACCGCCATGATCAGCGACAAGGATTGCCGCTGCCCGCCCGAGAGCAGGTCGACGCGCGTGTCGAGACGATTTTCCAAACCGAGACCCAGTATCGACAGGCGTTCCCTGTAGGACGCAAGCCGGGTGGTGTTCAGCCCCGGGCGCAAGGTGCGCTTTTGGCTGCGCAAATCGGCCAGCAGCATGTTTTCCGCAACCGTCATGCTGGCGGCGGTGCCGCGCATCGGGTCCTGGAACACGCGCGCCAGTTTCGCGGCGCGCTTGTGCACCGGCATTGCAGTCACGTCGGCGCCGTTGATCAGGATCTGGCCGGAATCGAGGATCAGGGCGCCGGAAATGGCGTTTAGCATGCTGCTCTTGCCGGCCCCGTTTGAGCCGATGACGATGCCGAACTCTCCCGTGGCCAAGGACAGGCTGAGACCATCCAGCGCGACCTTCTCGTCGGCCTGGCCCTTGTAGAACACTTTGCGCGCGGATCGAATCTCGAGCATCGTTCCTCCCTGACCTCGGGATGACGGCGCCGACGCCGTCACCCCGGCAGTTCCGATGTTAGTCGACGATGCAGCCGCAATCGGCCATTGAAGCCGGTATCTCGATGCCGAACGCGGCCATCGCCTTGCGCGAGATCGTTGCCATGTGGTCCTTGTAGGCCGGGCGCGACGGCGCGATCGTCTTGGGATCCTTGCCCTTGAGGATCTCGGCGGCGATGTTGCCGGCGTTGACGCCGACCTGGGTGTAATTGACCGCGAAGCTCGCCGGCACGGTGCCGTTGCGGACCGCGCTGTCATCGGAGTTGACGACCGGGATACCGGCCTGGCGGGCGGCCGCGGAGACAGCGGCGATCGCCGGCTGGATCAGGTTCGAGGCCGGGCCGTAGATCACGTCGGCCTTGCCGGCGAGCGAAGCGATACGTTGCTGGATGTCATTGACGTTGTCGATGCCGACCTCCACCACCTCGAAACCGGCGGCCGGTGCCGCCGCCTTGATCTTTTCGACCAAGGCAACGTCATTGGCCTCACCGGGATTGTAAGGCACGCCGAAGCGCTTGGCGTTCGGCAGCAGCTTCTTGGTGAAGGCCATCACCGCGGCGACGTCCTGCAGATCGCTGGCGCCCGTCATGCCTTCGTCTCCGGCGTCCCACGACGGCACCAGCTTGGCCGCCACCGGATCGGTGACCGCGGCAAAAACGATCGGAATGCCGGAACCGGCGAGCGCTTTCTTGGCGATCTGCGAGACCGGCGTGGTGATGGTGTAGATCAGCTTGGGCTGCTCGGCCTGCAGCTTGGCGATCATCTGCGGCACCAGCGATGCATCGAAATTGGTGTGGCTCTCCGTGTAGACGACATCCTTGCCCTCGACGAAGCCATTATCCGTCAGCGCCTTCTTGAAGCCGGCTATGGCGGCGTTCAATTGCGGATGCTCGCCGAAATTGGCAATGCCGATACGGATCTGATCGGCCGCGGCACTGCCGGCGCTGACCATCAATGCGCCTGCCAGGGCCAAACCCGACAACCAAGCGGATTTCGACTTCAACATCATTTCCTCCCAGATTTGATCAGGGCCGCTTGGAAACGCGGCGGCTACGGCGATCATGGTGAGTCCGCCGGTCTGTGTCAAACATTATATATAATTGTCGCTGCGACCCAATATCATATATACTTTCGCCAGACGACGGATTGATCACCATGCGGGATGAAACGAGTTCCACAAAAACGGAAGCCGCCTATCAGCTGTTGCGGCGCGACATCCTGACCACGCGCCTCATGCCCGGCGCCCCGCTCAAACTGAGTGCGCTGCGCGGCACCTATGGCGTCGGCTGGACACCGTTGCGCGAAGCCCTGTCGCGGCTCGAGGCCGAACGCCTGGTCACCGCGATCAGCAATCGTGGTTTTGCCGTGGCTCCGGTGTCGCGGGCCGAGCTGGAGGATCTGGCACGCGCCAGGATGGTGGTCGAGATACCCCTGTTCCTCGAATCGATGGAGAAAGGCGGCAGGGAGTGGGAGGATGCCGTGGTCACCGCCCACTACCGGCTCTCGCGTTGCAAGACGGCGGTCGACGATCCCTCGGACGCGGCCGTCGACAGATGGGACGAGAACCACGAGGCTTTCCATGCGGCGCTGCTGAGCGCCGCCACATGCGACTGGCTGTTGCGGTTCCGCTCGACGATCTCGGATCAGCTGCGCCGGCATCATCGCTTTCTTGGTCTGGCGCCGACACTGCGGGCCGCGGCCGGCCTCAAGGATGGCTATGAAGAGGCAATCGAAGCGCTGCGCGAAGCGATTGCGATCGAACACCATACCGCGATCATGGAAGCGGCGCTCGACCGTGACATCGAGCGGGCCAAGGCGCTGATGACGGCGCATATCGGCTACACACTGCACGTCTATGTCCACAGCGAAGACAGCGGCGCCACCAGATACGCCGCTCGCGCCGGCAGCTTGAAGGCGGGTTCGGGATAACTTCAGCGCTTCCGCGACGCCTATTCGAACGCGCTGGCCGGAGTGCGCCGAACGCCCGGATCCATGGCCGCCCGAAGCTACCAATCGTTGGCATTTTGGTTTCGTTTCGTTCCGCGAATAATGGCTCCGCGAGTTATACGTCCCCCCGAGGAGAAGCCTTCCAACTAACTGATGCCAAAGCCTCGTCGGCGGATGGGCCACAGGCCATTAACCAAAACGATTTCAATGCGCCTGCCGATGGCGGAAAGGGCTGGTTGCTGCCCGCCGTCGCGGGCAAAAAACTTCCAACCCCTTAACAAATTCATTAAACTTTAAACGGTTGCAGAACACAACTGGAACAGATAGTGTTTGTTCTGGGTTTGTTTTTTCGATTCTGGTTCAACCTTTCGTTCAATGTCTTGGGGGCCGCCATGCTGACACGCAAGCAACATGAACTGCTGATGTTCATCCACGAACGGCTCAAGGAAAGCGGGATACCGCCTTCCTTCGACGAGATGAAGGAAGCACTCGATCTTGCCTCCAAGTCGGGGATCCATCGCCTGATCACGGCGCTGGAGGAGCGCGGCTTCATTCGCCGGCTACCCAATCGGGCACGCGCGCTGGAAGTGCTGCGGCTGCCGGACTCGATCGCGCCGGGCCTCAATGCGGCAAAGAAGTTCTCGCCAAGCATCATCCAAGGCAGCCTTGGCCAAGGCAGCGCCGGACGCCAGATCAGGCCGGCCGCTGCGCCTTCGCGCCTGCCCGCGGCCGGCAACGACGACGATGCGGTTTCAGCCGTGTCCATCCCGGTCATGGGCCGTATCGCCGCCGGTGTGCCGATCGATGCCATCCAGCATCAGACGCATTCTATCTCGGTGCCGCCGGACATGATCATGGGCGGCGAGCACTATGCGCTGGAGGTCAAGGGCGACTCGATGATCGAGGCCGGTATCTTCGATGGAGACACGGTCATTATCCGCAATGCCAACACGGCAAGCCCGGGCGAAATTATCGTGGCACTGGTCGACGAAGAGGAAGCGACGCTGAAGCGGTTCCGCCGCAAAGGCGCTTCGATCGCGCTCGAGGCCGCCAATCCAGCCTACGAAACACGCATTTTCGGGCCGGACAGGGTCAAGGTACAAGGCAAGCTGGTCGGGTTGATCAGGCGCTACTGAGCCGGCTTGCCATCGGGCTTGTCGGTTTTTTTGTACGGCGGCAGCCCCCTCGCCTCGCGAGAGAATTTTCGCTGTTCGTGCCAGGGTCGGTATGGTCCGTCAACGGCGAATGCGATCGCGGCCCGGGTCGTGGCCGACTGGGAATTGAAGAAGACGGCAGCGCTTCCCTTGCGGGCGAGCTGCCGTTTGGTGACGACGAGAACCAGTGGATTGTGGCAGGCGTCATAGGCGGTCGCGTCGTTGACGATGATCAGGTCGGCGAAAGCGCAGGCTTTCCAGGTGGTCTTGCGGTCTTCGACATAGGCAATGATCGCGCCGGAAGGGTGCCTGGCAAGGCACAGGCCTTCGCGGCAGTAGAAGGGCGATCCCGGCGGCAGGTCGGTGGGACTGGCAACATCGAATTGCCCGTCTGTCGTGTCGAACATTTCCGGTTTGACGATTCTTTCGGAGATCAGGGCGCGCTTCCAGTTGTCGGTTGCGAATTCGTTGGGACGTTCCCGGTTGACGGCCAGTTCGCCATTGCCGATCGGCAGCGCGACCAGCCGCGCATCTTCGGAGATCAGCACATCGGGCGCGCGCGTGTGCGACACAGTCAACAGGCCGGCGAGCGCGAATGGCAGCGCCGCGAGCCGCAGCCATGTCGTCGCCATCGTCGCGATTACCAGCGCGACGGTGACCAGCAGCACGGATTGCTGCGAAATCAGCCCGACTCCATCGACCGGAGAGCGCTCCGATATCCACGCCGACACGGCGATCATTGCTGTCAGGCCCTTGCCCATAAGGTAGAGAGCCGGCCAATCCAGTCCGAATGGCATCAGCAGGGCGCTGGCGACGGCCAGGAACATCACGACCGACACGATCGGCATCACGGCCAGATTGGCGAACAGGCTGAGCGGCGATACCCGCTGGAAATGCCAGATGGCAAACAGTGCCGTGGCGCTGCCGGCGATAATGGACGTCATGGCCAATCCTCCTGTCGCCAGCAGGAATTTTCGCGTCAGGAATCCCGCCAGGGAACGCTTTGGCGGCGGTGGCCGCGTCTTTCCTGCATGGTGATCGGCCCAGCCGGCATAAGCGCCAACCAGGGCCGCGGTCGCGGCGAACGACATCTGAAAGCTCGGGCCGACAACCTCGTGAGGCGAGACCAGAATGACGGCGATCGCCGAGATCGCCAGATTGCGCATGGTCAGGGCAGCGCGATCGAAGAAGACGGCAATCAGCATCACCGCCAGCATGATGAAGCTGCGTTCGGCGGCAACGACGACACCGGAAATGATGAGATAGGCGGCGATCGAGAACAGTGCGGCGGCGGCCGCGTATTTCTTCACCGGCCGGCGCGCGGAAAAGTCTGGAAACAGCGCGAAGGCACCACGCAGCAGACCCATGATGGTGCCGGCCACAAGCGCCATATGCAGTCCCGAAATAGAGATGATGTGATAGATGCCGGTACGCCGCATCGCTTCATTGATTTCATCGGGTATGCCGGCGCGCACGCCGACGATCAGCGCCGCCGCGATCTCGCCTTCAGCGCCGCCGACGCTGCCCCTGATGTGGTCGGCGATGGCTTCGCGGGCATTTTCGATGCCTGAAAAAAGGCGAGCCGATAGCGGCATCTCACCGTCGTCGGCGGAAACAACCGTCGGATTGCCGAGAAAGAAGCCGCTGCCGCCGATGCCGGCGAAATAGCTGTCGAAAGAGAAGTCGTAGCTGTCCGGCCGCACCGGGCCGGTCGGCGGCAACAGTTTGGCGTAGCCTGTGATGAGCGAGCCGGCGGTCATTCCCGGCGGTATCTTGCGTGCGGAAAGCCGGACCCTTTCCGGTGCATAGCGCAGTTTCGGCCGGGCGGTCGAAATCACGTCCATGGTCAGCCGGATGCGGCCGCTCTCCATCTCTTCGAGCGAGACCACGCGGCCGGTCAGTTGCGTGGAGATTTCCGAACCCAGCATCCGGGTTCCGGCTCGCCATGTTTCGACCTTCGCCGCGAGCAGGCCCAGCGCGCACAACAGCACTGCCATGAAACACAGATGGGTTTTCGACCAGGAGCGCGAGACGAAGGCACAGACCGCCATCAGCACCACGACCGCGACGGGTTTTGCAAAGTCGGGCTCGGATGCCAGCGAGAAATAGGCGATCGCCCCAACGGCCAGACAGACCGGCACCAGCAGGAACGCGATGCCCCGGTCGAGTTCGAGCTCCGTCGCCCGGGCCACGCCATGGCGCACGCGAGGCAAGGATACCAGGCCGACTTGCCGGCGCACGCGCGCGATCCTGCCCGCGGCAGGAGCCGGCGCCGGCGCCTGCCCACCTGCCTGCAGCGACCTGGTTTCGGGTGCAGCCACGAGCGGAGATGGCAGTGGGATCGTCGCAGGCGCCGCAAACAGGGATCGCTCGCTGACGCCGATAGCGGCATCCTCGCCCCGATCCGAGCCCCGGCCTCGTCCAGTCATCGGGTCTGCCCCTTGCACCCTCGACGTCCTATGCTACATGAACGCGCAACGCGCGAAAGTCCGCACGCTGCGCACCCAGCTTCAGACGTTTTCCGAGAGTTCCATGCCCGACAAGGTCATCACCCGTTTTGCCCCCTCGCCGACCGGCTATCTGCACATCGGCGGCGCGCGCACGGCGCTCTTCAACTGGCTCTATGCAAAGCATACCGGCGGCACGATGCTGCTGCGCATTGAGGACACCGATCGCGAGCGTTCGACCGATGCGGCCACATCGGCCATTCTCGATGGCCTGACCTGGCTTGGCCTTTCGTGGGATGGTGACGCGGTCTCTCAATTCGAGCGCGCGCCGCGCCATCGCGAGGTGGCCGAGGAGCTGGTGCGCCTGGGCAAGGCCTATTACAGCTACGAGACTTCAGCCGAGCTCGAGGCAATGCGCGAAGCTGCACGCGCCAAGGGCCTACCGCCACGCTATAACGGCCATTGGCGTGACCGCGACCCGTCGGAGGCGCCGTCCGGCGTCAGGGGCGCCATCCGCATCAAGGCACCGGCCGAGGGCGAGACGGTGGTGCAGGACCGGGTCCAGGGAGACGTGCGCTTCCCCAACAAGGATCTCGACGACTTCATCATCCTGCGTTCGGACGGCAACCCGACCTACATGCATGCCGTCGTCGTCGACGATCACGACATGGGCGTCACCCACATCATCCGTGGCGACGATCACCTGACCAACGCCGCCCGCCAGACCGTGATCTACAACGCCATGGGCTGGGACGTGCCGTCGATGTCGCATATCCCGCTGATCCACGGCGCCGACGGCGCCAAGCTGTCGAAGCGCCATGGCGCGCTCGGCGTCGAAGCCTATCGCGCCATGGGCTATCTGCCGGAGGCGCTGCTCAATTATCTTGCGCGGCTCGGCTGGAGCCATGGCGACGACGAGATCATGTCGATCGAGGACATGGTCTCGTGGTTCGACATTGGCGACGTCAACAAGGGCGCGGCGCGCTTCGATTTCGCCAAGCTGGAAGCGATCAACGGCGCGCATATGCGACGTATGGCCGACACCGAGCTGTTCGATATCTTTATCGCCACCTTGCCCTATCTGGAGGGCGGCCCGGCGATGGCGGCGCGGCTCAACGAGAAGAACAAGGCGCAGCTGCTGGCAGCACTTCCGGGCCTGAAGGAGCGCGCCAAGACGCTGGTCGAGCTTGTCGACGGCGCCGCCTTCCTGTTTGCCGCGCGGCCGCTGCCGATCGACGACAAGGCGGCACTCCTGCTCAATGACGACGCGCGCAAGATCCTGCGTGGCGCTCACGAAGCTTTGAAGTCGCTGTCAGGCGACTGGACGGCGGCCACGGCCGAGGCCGCGATCCGCGACTTTGCGCTGGCTGGCGGGCACAAGCTTGGCGCCGTGGCCCAGCCGTTGCGGGCTGCGTTGACCGGCAAGAGCACGTCACCGGGCGTATTCGACGTGCTTGCCGTTCTGGGGCGTGAGGAAAGCCTGGCGCGCGTAGCGGATCAAATCGATTAGGAGCAAACTGGCCCAAGAAGATTGGCATTGAAAGGCGGGTTTCGCAGTGCAACATTAGGCCTTGGCCCAATCTGGCACGCACCTCCTAGAATGCGGTGGCGAATACGCGCATTGCGGTGATTTCGACGTGTCGCTCTGCGGAATTTGCCTTTGCCGGCATGAGGAAACAAGAAGGAGTTTGCAATGACCGAAGCTGCGAAAAAACTGGATGTGGGCGGCCAAGAGGCCACGGCAACGCTGGAATTCGCCGGCAAGACTCACGAATTCAAGGTGCGAAGCGGCTCGGTCGGACCTGACGTCATCGACATCGCCTCGCTCTACAGCACCACCGGCGCCTTCACCTATGACCCCGGCTTTACCTCGACGGCAAGCTGCGAGTCGGAAATCACCTTCATCGATGGCGACGCCGGCATCCTCCTGCATCGGGGCTATCCGATCGACCAGCTGGCCGAACATGGCGACTTCCTCGAAGTCTGCTACCTCCTGCTCTACGGCGAATTGCCGACCAAGGCGCAGAAGGACGATTTCGACTACCGCGTAACGCGCCACACAATGGTGCACGAGCAGATGTCGCGCTTTTTCACCGGCTTCCGCCGCGACGCGCACCCGATGGCGGTGATGTGCGGCGTGGTTGGCGCGCTGTCGGCCTTCTATCATGACTCGACCGACATCTCCGACCCGTACCAGCGCATGGTTGCCTCCATGCGCCTGATCGCCAAAATGCCGACGATCGCGGCCATGGCCTACAAGTACCACATCGGCCAGCCCTTTATTTATCCGAAGAACGATCTCGGTTTCGCGGCAAACTTCCTGCACATGTGCTTTGCCGTGCCGTGCGAGGAGTACAAGATCAACCCGGTGCTGGCGCGCGCCATGGAGCGTATCTTCATCCTGCATGCCGATCATGAGCAGAACGCTTCGACCTCGACCGTTCGCCTCGCCGGTTCCTCGGGCGCCAACCCGTTCGCCTGCATCGCCGCCGGGATTGCTTGCCTGTGGGGCCCGGCCCATGGCGGCGCCAACGAAGCGGCGCTCAACATGCTGGGCGAGATCGGGCATGTCGATCACATCCCGGAATTCATCGCCCGCGCCAAGGACAAGAACGATCCGTTCCGCCTGATGGGCTTTGGCCACCGCGTCTACAAGAACTACGATCCGCGTGCCAAGATCATGCAGAAGACGGCGCATGAGGTTCTGGGCGAAATCGGCATCAAGGACGATCCGCTGCTCGACATCGCGATGGAACTGGAAAAGATCGCGCTGACCGATCCCTATTTCATCGAGAAGAAACTCTACCCGAACGTCGACTTCTATTCCGGCATCACGCTGAAGGCGCTGGGCTTCCCCACCACCATGTTCACCGTGCTGTTCGCGGTTGCCCGCACGGTCGGCTGGATCGCCCAGTGGAAGGAAATGATCGAGGATCCACGCCAGAAGATCGGCCGTCCGCGCCAGCTCTATACCGGTGCGCCAGAGCGCGACTACGTGCCGATCGCCAAGCGCTGAGACGAGTGAGTAGTGGTTAGTGAGTGGTGAGTGGTGAGTGGTGAATAGTGAGTAGTGAGTAGTGAGTAGTGAGTAGTGAGTAGTGAGGTTAGAGAGTTTTCTAACTCACTACTCACTATTCACCACTCACTACTGCCTACTCACTCTCTTGATACACCCCATCACCACCTGCGCCGCGATCTCACCGGACGGTTTGTCCGTTGCCATGCGCCGTGAAATCTCGGCGAACCCGTCTTTCTGCCAGGCGCGCATGCCACTGTCGGCCAACAGCGCTTCCAGCTGGCGTGCCAGATTGTTCGGCCTGACGTATTCGTCGTAGAACTCCGGGATCAGCGCGCGATCCGAGATCAGGTTGGGCAGCAGCGCCGACCAGACCGAAACGAGATATCGCGCCACGGCGCGTGCGACAGGGTCGAGCCGGTAGCAAGAGATCATCGGCACGCCGGACAGTGCCAGTTCCAGGGAGACGGTGCCGGACGCGATCAACGCCGCGTCGGCCTTGCCGAAGGCCTGCCATTTGCGTTCCGGCTCCAGGATAACCTCGGGTTTTTCATCCCAGCGCGTGACTGCGGATCGTACGGTATCCGCGACATGCGGCACCGTCGGCAACATCAGCCGAAGCCGATGCCCGCGTGCCCGCAGCATCGACACGGTCTCGCCGAACGGCTCGAGCAGCCGTCGCACCTCGCCGCGCCGCGAGCCGGGCAGGACAAGCAGCGTCTTCACGCGGTCTGGTGAAAGATCACGCGGCTGGGCCTGCGCCCTGGCGGCCGACAGCACGCCGGGATCATGCGTCAGGCGATGGCCGACATAGGTGCCGGGCGGGCCACCCAGCCGATCGAGCTCCTTCACTTCGAACGGCAGGATGCACAGGATGTGATCGACATACGGCTTCATCGCCACCGCCCTGCCCGGCCGCCATGCCCAGACGCTCGGGCAGACATAGTGGACGATCGGGATCGTCGGGTTGGCGGCGCGCACCTTTTTGGCGACGCGCAGCGAAAAATCGGGGCTGTCGATGGTGACGAGGCAGTCCGGCTTGGCATCCGCAACCAGCCCCGCCAGCTGACCGATCCGCCGCATCAGGCGCGGCAGGTCACGCAGGACGGCGCTAAACCCCATCAGCGCGACCTCGCTGGCGTCGAACGGCGAAACCAGCCCAAGCGCCTGCAGGTGGCGGCCACCGAGGCCGACGAGCTGCACCTCGCGTCCTGTTATTTGGCGCAGCGACTGGACAATGTCGGCGCCAAGCAGGTCGCCTGACTCCTCGCCCGCGACGATCGCGATCTTCAGCGCCCTGTCAGCCATGACCTGACTCCGTTGCGGCCAGGCCGACAATGAACAGCCCAAGGTCATTGGCACGCGAGAGGGTTGCGGGACCTTCGAGGATCAGGGAGCGTCCCGCCTCGACGGCAATGCCGGCAAGCCCGGCCGCATGCGCTGCTTCTACCGTCTGGGGCCCCATGGAAGGAAGATCCGCGCGCAGCTCCTGGCCAGGCTTGGCGCATTTGACCAGCACACCGCGCGTCTTGCCGGCGATACGGCCGTGGCCGCGCAGCAGCCTGGCGCGGTCCAGCAATCCGGCCGTGCCCTCGATGCCTTCAAGCGCGATGGTCCGGCCGCCGACCGCGATCGCCGCCTGGCCGATATCCAGCGCCCCGATGGCTTTTGCCGCGGCAAAACCTGCCTCGATGTCGCGCCAGTCCGACTTCCGGGGCGTGGCCCTGGTCAACACCCCTTCGGCGGCGACAAGGTTCGGCACGATCTCGTGGGCGCCCACGACCTTGATCCCCCGGGCCTCGAGCCCGCGCGCCACCACCTTGAGCAGTCCATCGTCGCCGCGTGCCAACGCCATGACGACGACGGGTATCACAGCGAGCAGGCTGAGGCTTGGACGCATCTGTGTCAGCCTTGGCCTGCGCTTAATCTCGCCGGCAAGCACCAGATGCGTAATCCGGTTACGCTTGAGCAGCGGAATGAGCGATCCTATCGCTTCCAGGGCAAGGGTCTCATGCTCGTAACGGCACAATTCAGCCAGGCGGTCGGCCTCACCGTCCATGAGCACGACGAAGGGCGGATGACCCTGTCCGGCCAAACCGGCAGCGACTTCGACCGGAAGGCTGCCGCCGCCGGCGATGATGCCGACCCTGGCACCAGGCGGGAGTTCAAGACCAGCCGCGGCTGTCTCAGCCTTCGTCATCGGCATCGTCGCCATCGCCGCCCTTGAGCGATGGCACCGCATAGTGCCGCTTGCCGCGACTGGTGATGAAGTCGATGATCTTCATCGCTGTCGGCGACGAGGCGAACTCCACCTTGGCGAACTCGATGTTCTCGCCGACGGTGCGGGAGCGGTCGAAGATCGTCTTGTAGGCCTTGCGCAGCAGATGGATTTCGGAACGCGGCAGACCGGCGCGCTTGAGCCCGATGATGTTCAAGCCGCGCAGGCTGGCGCGGTTACCGACCGCGATGGCATAGGGAATGACATCACCGACAAAAGCCGAGCACCCGCCAAGAAAGGCGTTGTCACCCACGCGCACGAATTGATGGACCGCGCTGAGGCCGCCAATATAGACGTTGTTGCCGATCTCGCAGTGGCCGCCCAATGTCGCCCCATTGGCGAAGGTGGCGTTGTTGCCGACGGCGCAGTCATGGGCGATATGGGCGTAGGCGAGAAAATTGCCATTGTCGCCGACCGTGGTTTCGCCACGGCTGGTGTCGGTGCCGACATGCATGGTCACGCCTTCGCGGATGGTGCAGTTGGCGCCGATGACCAGCGTGGTGCGGCCGCCCTTGTGCTTGGTGTTTTGCGGCGGTGCGCCCAGTGTCGCCATCGGATAGACCTTGGTCGACGCCCCGATAGTGGTCGCGCCCATCACCGAGACATGGCTGACCAGTTCGACCCCGTCGCCGATCACGGCATCGGCGCTGACGTGGCAGAACGGCCCAATGCGCACACCCTGGCCGATCTGGGCGCCTTCTTCCACGACGGAGGAAGGATGGATTGACGTCTTGATTTTCATAGGCACTCGATCGTCAGTCGCCGGTGACCATCATGGCTGAAATCTCGGCCTCGGCCGCCTTGGTACCTTCGACCAGGGCTTCACAGGCGAATTTGAGCAGGTTGCCGCGCTTCTTGATTTTCTTGACATGGATCTTCAACTGGTCGCCGGGGACGACCGGTTTGCGGAATTTGGCGTTGTCGATGGTCAGAAAATAGACCAGCGATGGCTTCGACGCCCCGAGGCTGCGGATGCAGATGGCTCCGGCCGTCTGGGCCATGGCCTCGACTATCAGCACGCCAGGCATCACCGGCTGCTCCGGGAAATGCCCCTGAAAATGCGGCTCGTTTATGGTCACGTTCTTGATGCCGATGGCGGAGTCGTCGCCGTCGATATCCACGATGCGGTCGATCATCAGGAAGGGATAGCGGTGCGGCAGGAGCTTCATCAGCCCCAATATGTCGACCGCTTCCAGCGTTGTCGCCGCCACCATGTCAGCCATTGTCCTTGCCCTGCTTGCGTGCCCTGGCCATCGTGCGCAACATGGCTATCTCTCGCATGGCTTCCGCCATCGGCTGCGCCGGATAGCCACCCCAGATCTCGCCGGCGGGAACATTGCTCATAAATCCACTTCTGGCTGCAAGCTTGGCACCTGTACCAATCGTCAGATGATCCGCAAGCCCGACACCGCCGCCCATGGTGACATTGTCACCCACCACCACGGAACCGGAAATACCCGACAGCCCGGCCACTATACAATTGCGGCCGATGCGGACGTTATGGGCGATCTGAACGAGATTGTCGATCTTGGTGCCTTGCCCGATGATCGTATCGGACATGGCGCCACGATCGACGGTGGAATTGGAGCCGATCTCGACATCGTCCTGGATCACGACGCGTCCGATCTGTGGAACACGTTCCGGCCCCTTGGCGCCGCCGACAAAGCCAAAGCCGTCCTGGCCGATCCTGGCGCCACCATGGATGATGACCCGATTGCCGATCAGAGCGTACTGGATACTGGCGCCCGGGCCGACATAACCGTCACGGCCAATCTGGCAGGACTGTCCGATGACGGCGTTGGGCGCAATGACGGTGCCGCTGCCGATCGAGACACCTGGCCCGATGACCGCGCCGGCCTCGATGATAGCGCCGGCTTCGACATGCGCCGTCGGATCGACATGGGCATGCGGCGAAACACCGGTTTCACTCGTCATTGGCCCCGGCGTGGCGGCTGTCGGGAACAGCAGGCGCCCAACCAGCGCGAAAGCCTGCTGCGGCCGTGGATGAGTCAAGACAGCAACGGTGGAAGGCGCCTTGTTTGCGAATTCGGCCGTGCACAGGACCGCTGCCGCGCGCAGCGACGGCATCAGCGCGGAATTACGCCTGCCGTCGACGAAGACAAGCGCATTGGCGCCGCCTTCATTGGCCGGCGCCAGCGCTTCGATCAAAACGTCGGATTGGCCGGAATCGACAAGCACCGAGCCGGTCAGATTCGCGACTTCGGCCGCCGTATACCGGCGTGATGGCGCGAAGAACACCGGATCGGTCATTCCAGAAGCTATATCCAGCTAGGTCGGAACATTTCTCCCGGATCCAAAACCCGGGAGCATCGTTGGCCGCCGATCAGAAGCGGGTCGATATGCCGAAGTTGAATTCCTGCACGTCGTCGCTCGCTTGCTTCTTGACCGGGATCGCATAGTCGATTCGAATCGGCCCGAACGGTGAAGCCCACATCAGGCCAACGCCGACAGACGCACGCAATTCGAGGCCGGTACCAGCGATATGAATATCGTTACCGGGATTACCATCGTTTAGATGCTGATTGATCTTACTGCCATAGAGCGTTGCGGCGTCCGCAAACACCGCACCGCGCAGACCGAAGCTCTCGGGAATAACCGGCAACGGGAACTGCGCTTCGGCCGAGGCGTTGAAATAAGTCACACCCCCCAGATGATCACCCGTGGTCGGGTCCACGGGACCAATGCCATTATACGCAAAGCCACGGATCATGCGATCGGTGCTTTGGAACTGATCGAAGATACGCAGATTACCGTCGCCGCCATAGGCCTCGACATGTCCTGCACCGCCGGAGATCAGCCCGACCAGATCAAGCTGTTCTGACAGCGTCTGGTAGATGCTGCCGCGCCCGGTGATCTTCACGAACTTGGCATCGCCACCAAGACCAGCCATTTCGACCGTCGTGTTGGCATAGATGCCTTCATGCGGGTTCTTCATATCGTCGATCGTGTTGTAAACCAGCCCCAGGCTGATCGACGACTTGATCCAAGGACTCTGAGCGATGCCATCCAAGATCGCCGGCGAAATCGTGCAGGTGCCGTCGGGATTTGAATCGGAGGTAGGACCGCAGTTGTCATCCACCTTATATTTCTCTTGCGAGATGTTGTACGCCAACTGGGTGGTGATGCTGTTGGTGATCGGCAGTCCGAAGCGGATCGTCGCGCCGGTCGTGTCGCTGTCGTAATTGTTGTTGTATTCCCGCGTCGACTTGAAAATGTCGAAGCCGGCGGCGATGCGCCGCCCGAGGAAATAGGGCTCGGTGAAGGACAGGCTGTAGTCGCGCGAGTTCTTGCCGCCACCGGCCGACACTTTGATGAACTGGCCACGGCCGAGGAAGTTGCGCTCTGTGATCGATCCTTCAACAGACGGTCCAGCCGAATCGCCGCCAGTCGAATAGCCGGCGCCAACCGAGAATTCACCCGTCGACTTTTCGACCACGTCGACCACCAGCACGACCTGGTCAGGGGCCGAGCCGGGCACAGTCGAAATCTCGACTTTGTCAAAATAATTCAAGTCTTCCAGGCGCTTCTTCGCGCGCTGGATGAGCACCTGGTTGAACGCATCGCCTTCGCTGACATCGAATTCGCGACGGATGACATAGTCACGCGTGCGGTCGTTGCCGCGGATCTCAATGCGCTCGACATAGGCCTTGGTGCCCTGGTCGACGGTGTAGACCACCGAGATCGTGTGGTTCTCGAAGTTGCGGTCGCCGCGCGGTGTCACCTGGGCAAAAGCATAGCCCGAACCAGCCACCTTCTCCGTCAGCGCAATGATGGAGTCTTCGACGTTCTTGGCGTTGTAAACATCGCCCTTGCGGGTTTCGACCACCGATTCCAGCGACTTGGAGTCGACTTCCGGGATCGTGCTTTCGACGCTGATATCGCCAAAATTGTAGCGCTCGCCTTCCTGGACGGTGATGGTGACCGTGTATTTGTTGGTCGCATTGTCGAGCTCGCCGACGGCGGACACGACCTGGAAGTCGGCATAACCGTGATTGTAATAGAAGCGGCGCAGCAGCTCCTGGTCGGCGCGCAGCTTGTCTTCGTCGTAGACGTCGTCGCGCAGAATGAACGAAACCCAGGACGAGCGCTTGGTGTTGATCACATCAGACAGGCGGCGGCTGGAATAGGCGCTGTTGCCGACGAAATTGATTGCCGCGATCTGCGTGCGATCGCCTTCGGTGATGTGGAAGACCACGTTCACGCGGTTGTCGCCAAGCTCCATGATCTGCGCGGTCACGCCGGCATCGTCACGGCCGATGCGCCTGTAGGCGGCCTTGACCGCCTCGACATCCGAATCCAGCGTAGCCTGAGAGAACGTGCCGCGCGGCTTCAGCTGAACCGCCGCCTGAAGCGCGTTGTCCTTGAGCTTCTTGTTGCCCTGGAACAGCACCTGGTTGACGACCTTGTATTCCGAAACCTTGACCACCAGGGTCGAGCCGACCTGGTTGATCTGGACATCCGAGAACAGGCCGGTGCCGAACAGCGCCTTGACCGCGCTATCGACATCGGAGCTGGAGAAGGCCTTGCCGGGCTTGATGGTGATGTAGTTGCGGATGGTATCGGCGTCGACACGCTGGTTGCCGCTCACCTCCACCCGGCTTACGACCGCGGCTTCGGCCGCCGATGTGGCAACGAACTGCACTGCGAGCGCACCTGGTACGACCAGAGCGGCGGACAGTGCCGCCGCTGACGCGGCGTTTAGAAACTTGGATGCTGCCTTCATCGGGCTTAATAACCTTTTCTCGTAGTCCCCACGGCGAGAAAACCGGACGTGCGGTCATTTCCCCTACCGTATTAACCGGATTTTCCCTACACGCAAGGCTTCTGGCTAATTTGTATTTACTTAACCCTGGTGCGTGGCTTTCGCGTCACTCATATCCCCGTGCATGGTAAACGGCGTCTCAACATCCGCCATGCTCAGGCCAAATTCCTTCATGATTTCAGCACCCAAAGAGATCGTTCCAGAACACGAACCCCATGAAGCACAGCACCAGAAGCAGACCGGCCCGATAGGCCATTTCCATCATCCGTTCCGACACCGGCCGGCGGATGACGGCCTCCACCCCGTAGAACAACAGATGGCCGCCGTCGAGGGGGGGAATCGGCAAAAGGTTTAGAATGCCTATCCCAACGGACAGCAGCGCGACGAGCTGCACCAGCCATTCAAAACCGAGTTTGGCCGCCTTGCCGGCCATGTCGGCGATCTTGACCGGGCCACCCAACTGGCACTTGTCCTCGCGCCCGACGGCGAAGCGCTGCAGGAACTGTCCGGTGCGCTCGATGACGTGGCCGGTTTCCTCAACGGCCGCCGCAACGGCTCCGACCGGGGTGTAGGTGATGAGGCGGGGCTGGCCGAGTTCCTTGTTGTTGACGACGCCGATCACGGCGACCTTGACCTTGTTGCCGAGCGCGTCCTCCTGCTCCATCAGCTGCGGCGACGCGGTCACCGTGACCTCCTTGCCGCCGCGCAGCATGACGAAGGTGATGGTGTCGCCGGCGCGGCCCGAGACCAGCCGCTGCACGTCGCCGAAGGTTTCGACCTTGCTGCCGTCAACGCTGACGAATCGGTCGCCTGGCAAGATGCCGGCCTTGGCCGCGGGACTGTCTGTTGTAACCTCCGCCACCATGGGCTCCGCGACATAACGCCCATAGGCGGCAAACAGCACGGAAAAGACGACGATCGTCAGCAGGAAGTTGAACAGCGGCCCCGCCACCACCGTTGCCGCGCGCTTCCAGATCGCCTGGGTGTGGAAGGCAACCTTGCGTTCCTCGTCGGTCAGCGTTTCGAGTTCTTCCGATGTCGGCTGGCTGGAGGTGGCGTTCATGTCGCCGACAAACTTGACATAGCCGCCAAGCGGTATGGTGCAAAGCTTCCAGCGCGTACCATGCCTGTCGTTGAAGCCGATGAGCTCCGGACCGAAGCCGATGGAGAAGGCCCTGACCCCGATGCCGCACCAGCGGCCGACGAGATAGTGGCCCATCTCGTGAACGAACACCACGACGGTCAGAACGAAGAGAAACGGCACGAGCGTGCCGAGAAAGAGGCCTTCCGTGCTGAAAATCGCGTGAAGAATCTCGTTCAATTCAGGCCCTCAAGTTCTTCCGCGTCGCTGCGTGACTGTGACATCAATACAGGCGAATCCAAGGCGCCCGCGCCAGATCGTGGAATGACACCGTTCAAATGGGAAACAGCCCCTGTGCCGGATGCTCGGCGCCCGCCGCGATCCAGCCGATGACGTATAGGGCAAGAGCGGCCGCGACAAGCCCGTCGACACGGTCCATGACGCCGCCATGCCCAGGGATGAGCACGCCAGAATCCTTGCGGCCGTGCCGCCGCTTGACCCAGGATTCGAAGAGGTCGCCGGCCTGGGCGACGATCGACAGCACCAGCGCCACAACACCCAGCAACGCCAGGTTGCCGGCGCCGGCGAAGGCGGCAAGCAGAAGCCCTGCCACGACACCACCGACCGCCCCGCCGAGGGCGCCGCTGCGGGTCTTGCCGGGCGAGATCGAAGGGGCCAGTTTGGGCCCGCCAACGGCACGCCCGACGAAATAGGCAAAAATGTCGGTTGCCCAGACGACCGCGAACAGGAAAAGGATCGCGACGAGGCCCGAATGGTCGCCGTCGCGCAGCAGGGCAAGCGACAGGCCCGACATGCAGGCATAGGCAAGGCCGCCGGCGTCCCACTGGCCGATCTTGCGAACTCCAGCGGTGATCGCAGCTGTCGCAACCAGAATCACGACGAGCGGCAGCAGCCACCGTGCGGGCAGGCCGGCGATCAAGGCGCCGACGAAAATGACCATTAGCGCTTCCGGGAGAAAACCAAGCCCGTCGGCCGCGGCGGGCCGCGACATGCGTGTCCACTCGTAAAAGATCATTGCCGCCATGACGGCGCACAGCAGCCGGAACGGCAGGCCGCCGAGCCAGGTCAGGCCGAGGGCCACAATGGCCAGCACGACAGCCGACATGACGCGCAGCTGAAGGTTGCTCATCCCGCGGCCGGCCGCGAACCAACGTCCTGCGGGCCCAGTCCGCCGAAGCGGCGCTCGCGGCCGGCATATTCGCGCAAGGCCTCGGCGAAATGCTCGCGGTTGAAGTCCGGCCAGTAGCACGGCAGGAAGACGAGTTCGCTGTAGGCGGCCTGCCACAACAGGAAGTTGGACAGGCGCAGTTCGCCGCTGGTGCGGATGACCAGCTCCGGATCGGGAATGCCTTGCGTGTCGAGAGAGCCGGCAAAGCTTTCGGCTGATATCGCCTCGCTGTCCATTTCGCCGCGCGCCACGGCCGCGGCAAGCTTGCGCGCCGTGCGGACGATCTCGTCGCGTCCGCCGTAATTGAAGGCGATCACCAGCGTCAGCGAGGTGTTGTGGATCGTCAGCGATTCGGCCTCGTCGAGCAGCCCCCTGATGTCCGCCTGCAGCCCTGTGCGGTCGCCGATGATCCTGACCCGTACGCCGCTCTGGTGCAGCTCGGCAAGGTCGCGACGGATGAACAGCTTCAACAGACCCATAAGATCGCTGACCTCGGACTTCGGCCGCGACCAGTTCTCCGACGAGAAAGCGTAGACGGTCAGGAAGGAGATGCCGAGACCCGGGGCGGCGCGCACCGCCTTGCGCAGGGCCTCGACGCCGGCGCGATGACCGGCGAGCCTCGGCATACCGCGCGCCTTGGCCCAGCGTCCATTTCCATCCATGATGATCGCGACATGCGCGGGCGTTGTCATGATCTCGCTTTCGGGTCAGCCAAGGGCCAACCCTAAACCTGCATGATTTCAGCTTCCTTGTCGGAAAGCAGATGATCGATGGTGCTGATGGTTTCGTCGGTAAGTTTCTGGACCTGGTCGGAACGCTTGCGCTGATCGTCCTCGCTGATGTCGCCGTCCTTCTCCGCCTTCTTCAGGAAATCCATGCCGTCGCGGCGCACGTGGCGCGCGGCGACACGGGCGTTCTCTGCGTAGCCATGCGAGATCTTGACCAGTTCCTTGCGGCGCTGTTCGTTGAGCTCCGGCAGCGGAATCCTCAGATTGGTGCCATCGACGATCGGGTTGAAGCCCAGATTGGATTCCCGGATCGCGCGGTCGACCGCGCCGACCATCGATTTGTCCCAGACCGAGACCGAGATCATGCGCGGCTCCGGCACTGAAACGTTGGCCACCTGGTTGATCGGCATGGTGGTGCCATAGGCCTGCACCTGGATCGCATCGAGCAGATTGCTGGAGGCGCGACCGGTCCGCAGCGAAGCCAGGTCATGCTTGAACGCGGCGATGGCCCCATCCATGCGCCGCTTCAGATCGTCGTACTCACCACTCATCTTAGTCTCCTCGACCCGTCTGCCGCGGGTTCACTGCTTCGGGGCAAGGGCCCCGTGTTCGAGCCTGATGTTCGAAAGCCGGTTTCCCCTTCCAGGGATCGGCCCCGATCATTCGTCCGCGACGACCGTGCAGCGGCCGCCGCCCCTTAGAATATCGCCGAAACCACCCTTTTCGTGGATCGAATAGACGATTATCGGAATGTTGTTTTCGCGCGCAAGTGCAATCGCAGCGGTATCCATGATGGAAAGGCCGCGATTTATGACTTCGGCGTGGCTGATGCGCTCGAAACGTGTCGCATTCGGGTCCTTTTTCGGGTCGGCCGAATAGACGCCGTCAACCTGTGTACCCTTGAACAGCGCGTCGGCGCCGATTTCGGCCGCGCGAAGTGCCGCCGCCGAATCAGTGGTGAAGAACGGATTGCCGGTGCCGCCGGCGAAGATCACCACCTTGCCCTGGTTCATGTAGGAGGTCGCCTGGCGCTGCGAAAAACTCTCGCAAAGCTCGGGCATGGCAATTGCGGACAGCACGACGGCATCGACACCGATCTTGTTCAGCGACGTGCGCAACGCCAGCGAATTGATGACCGTGGCAAGCATGCCCATGTGATCGCCGGTAACGCGGTCGCCTCCCTTGGAGGCGACCGCCACGCCGCGAAAGATATTGCCGCCGCCGATAACGACACCCACCTCGATGCCCAGCGCACGGGCCTCGGCAATGTCGCCGGCGATGCGGTCGACGACCGAGACGTCGATGCCGAAATGCTGTTCGCCCATCAACGCTTCGCCCGAAGCTTTCAGCAGAACACGTCGGTAGCGGGGCTTGACCGTCATCTGGTTCCTCGAAATTCCGGCGTGGCAAGCTCTGAAGGCGAAAACGCCCCCTGCTTCGCCCGGCGGTGCTGTCATGACGGGTTGACCGGATACACGAAGGGCGCGGCGATGTCACGCCGCGCCCTTGTGCAAAATTCCAGGCTTTCTGGATCAGTTGCTGCTGATGGCAACCGCCTCGCCTTCGACCACGACCGGCAATGCGTAGCCTGACGGCTTGTCGCCGGTCACGACACCGCCCGCGACACGGACCTGGATCTCGGGACCGAAATAAGAATGCGGGAACGGTGCCGGCGTGCCGCTCACCTTGTCCAGGCGCTGGCGAAGCGCGGGCGGTATGGAGAAATCGAGCGCCGCAAGATTATCCTGCAGCTGCGAAAGCCGCGTTGCTCCGAGAATGACGGTGGCAACTCCTGGCTGAGTCGCCACCCAGTTCAGCGCGACCTGAGCCATGCCGCGGCCGAGTTCGGCGGCGACTTTCTCCAGCTCCGCCACCACAGCCCAGTTGTGCTCGCTGAATTTCTGGAAGCCTGGGTGGGTGGTGGTGTTGCGGAAGCCGTCGAGCCGGCCGGCATTGCCCGCCTGCGCCGGGCGGTATTTGCCACTTAGCAGTCCGCTTGCCAGCGGGCTCCAGACCATGATGCCGGCGCCATGGCGTGTCCCGAACGGCACGAATTCATGCTCGATGGCACGCTCCGCCAGGGAGTATTCAAGCTGCAACGCCGAGATCGGCTCATAGCCGCGCAGTTCGGCGATCGCCTGCGCCCGCCCGGCATACCAGGCCGGCACGTCGGACAGGCCGATGTGACGTATCTTGCCTGCCCGAACCAGATCGTCGAGCGTACGCAGCACTTCTTCGGCCGGCGTCAGCCTGTCCCAGATATGCATGAGATAGAGATCGATATAGTCGGTACCCAGCCGCTTCAGCGATGCGTCGACGGCACGCATGATGTTCTTGCGGCCATTGCCGCCGGCGTTCGGATTGCCGGGGTTCGAGTTCATGGTGAATTTGGTGGCGATCACCGCCTTGTCGCGCAAGCCCCGCTCGGCCACGAATTCACCGAGCCAGGTCTCGGCCGTGCCGCCGGTGTAAAGGTCGGCGGTGTCGAAGAAATTGCCTCCGGCCTCGACATAGGCGTCGAACATCGCGCGCGCCGTATCCCGGTCCGCGCCCCAGCCCCATTCCGTCCCGAAAGTCATCGTGCCCAGTGCCAGCCGGCTGACGCGCAGGCCGCTGTTGCCGAGTGTGTAGTAGCTCATCGTCATTGTCTTTTCCGATCTTGGTCCGGTTGATGCGGGCGTCATTGGCCAGGTGTCGCCTTGACCCAGGGATTGCCGCGCTCATGCGTCATGCGGAAGGTGAAGCCATCGACCTTCCAGCCAGCCGCGGAGCGCGTGAGGTGATGCTCATACGTGCCCCAGACCTCCCAGAGCGGGTCGCCATTGCCCTCCATCCGGTTCCAGGCGTAGCCGTTCGACAGAACGGTCGCCGTGTCCGCTTCAAGGACGACCTGGTGATTGGTGCGCAGATGCAGGCTGGTCTTGCTGCCTTTGAGATTGCCGGCCCAGGCGCCGATCAGATCGTCGGAGGCGATGTTGGCCGCGGGCTGCCCGGACAGGCTGCTGAAGTCGGCGGTGACCCTATCCGCGAAATAGCTGCGCGCGCGTTTCCAGTCCTGCGCGTCGACCGCGCGGTCGATGGCATCGGCGATGCGGATGACGGCGCGGTCGTCGGCAAGCGCCTGCCAGCCCATCGGTTCGGCCCCGCCGGCGTCGAGCGGCGCCAAGGCAAGCCCTGCGGCGAAGGTAGCGTGTTTCAAGGCGTTCATGTCTCTTCTCCTCGATACCATCAGCCCGATCGCCGATGTGTTGGCGACAATGTGGACCTCTGCCTCGGCGTCGATAAGATTGCATTGTCCGCAAGGACTATGCGATACTGTTCATGAATGGACCGGGATCTGCTCAGCCATCTGCCTGTCATCATTGCGGTCGCCCGGCGCGGCGGTTTTGCCCTTGCCGCGGCCGAACTGGGCATGAGTCCTTCGGCGGTCAGCCATGCAGTGCGCCTCGTCGAGGAGCGGATCGGTCAGCCGCTGTTTGCGCGCACGACGCGCAGCGTTTCGCTCACCGAGGCCGGCAAGGCGCTGGTGGAAACGGCGGCCCCTGCCCTCCAGGATATCGCCGAGCGGATGGATCGTATTCGCAGCGTCAAGGGCAGACCGTCCGGGCTGCTCAGGATCAACGCCTCCAACATTGCAATGCCGTTGGCGGTGACGCCGGTCGTGGCGGCGATGGCCGAGCGATATCCCGACATCACGGTCGAGATTTTTGCCGATCAAGGGTTGGTCGATATCGTCGGCGAAGGTTTTGACGCCGGCATCCGGCTCGGCGAGATGATCGCCCAGGACATGGTGGCCATCCCACTGACGCAGCCCTTCAAAGCCGTTATCGTCGCCTCGCCCGCCTATATCGGGCGACATGGCCGTCCGCGCAGCGTGGCCGATCTCGCGAACCACAATTGCATCGGATACCGTCTCGTTCGCTCCGGTGCTCTCTATCGTTGGGATTTGACCTGGAACGGCAAGGACGTGGTCATGGAAACCAGCGGTACGGCCATCGTGACGGATTCGCTTGCGGCAATCGACCTGGCTCTCGCCGGAGTGGGCCTTGCCTACATGTTCGAGCCGCTGGCGCGCGCCGATCTCGCGGCCGGTCGCCTGGTGCAGGTTCTGCCGCAATCGGCGATCGAGGAACCCGGCCTTTTCCTCTACTTTCCGCGTCGCGCGGCGATGGCGCCCAAACTCAGGGCCTTTATCGACACCGCGAACGAAATCGGCCGGGCATCCCAGCGGATGTCCGGCCGAAAAAACACAGGCGAAATGGACCGGTAAGAAGTTACTTCTTGACCGCCGCCGCGACTTCCGCGGCGAAATCCGTCTCTTCCTTCTCGATGCCCTCGCCAAGGGCGAAGCGCAAATAGGCCGTGATCTTGGCCGGCGCGCCGATTTCCTTTTCGGCATCCTGCAGCGCCTTCTCGACGGTGATGTCGGGATTGAGCACGAAGGCCTGCTTCAGGAGCACGACTTCCTCATAGAATTTGCGCAGGCGACCCTCGACCATCTTCTCGATGATGGCTTCCGGCTTGCCGGACTGGCGCGCCTGGTCGGAGAAGATTGCCTTCTCACGCTCGACCGCGGCCGGATCGATCTGCTCGGCGGTCAGCGCCATCGGGTTGGTGGCGGCGACATGCATCGCGACCTGGCGGCCAAAGGCATTGGCGGCATGCTCGTTGCCCGTGGTCTCGATCGCGACCAGCACACCGAGCTTGCCGAGACCATCGGCAACAGCGTTGTGCACATAGGTCGCAACCGCACCATGCGGAACGGTGAGCTTGGCCGAGCGGCGGAAGCCCATATTCTCGCCGATAGTGCCGACCGCGTCCTTGATGGTGTCGGTGACCGACTTGTCGGAGCCCGGATATTTGGCGGCGGCGACCGCTTCTGTCGTGCCATAGGCAAGCGCCACCTTGGCGACGTTGGCGACGATTTCCTGGAAGGCGGCATTGCGGGCGACGAAGTCGGTCTCGGAATTCACCTCGACCACGGCAGCTTCACGCACACCGTTGTCGACGCCGATCAGGCCTTCGGCTGCCGTACGGCCAGCCTTCTTGTCGGCCTTGGAGATACCCTTCTTGCGCAGCCAGTCAACGGCCTCTTCCAAGTTGCCGTTGGTCTCGTTCAACGCCGCCTTGCAGTCCATCATGCCCGCGCCGGTCAAGTCGCGGAGTTCTTTGACCTGTGCAGCCGAAATGCTCATTGTCGCCTCTTTGTTTAAATGCACCGACGCACCATCGGTATTCGATGGTGCGTCTGTTTAGCGTGCCAAAATATGAGAAAGATGAAGGCCGCAACCGGCCTTCGATTGTCAAGCCTCGGGGGCTTCCGACGCCGGAGCCGGATCGAGCGCCGGTTCGACCGGAGCTTCGACCGAAGCGCCGATATCCATGCCGAGCGCGCCCTGCTGACGGGCGATGCCGTCGATGGCGGCCTTGGCGATCAGATCGCAATACAGCTGGATGGCGCGGGCCGCGTCGTCATTGCCGGGGATCGGGAAATCGATCTTGTCCGGATCGCAGTTCGAATCGATGATGGCGACGACCGGGATGCCCAGGCGCTTGGCCTCGAGGATGGCAATCGCCTCCTTGTTGGTGTCGATCACGAACATCAGGTCGGGCGTCGAGCCCATGTCCTTGATACCGCCGAGCGCCTTGTCGAGCTTCTCGCGCTCGCGATCGAGGTTCAGGCGTTCCTTCTTGGTCAACCCTTGCGCTTCGCCGGCCAGCATCTCGTCGAGCTTGCGCAGGCGCTGGATCGAGTTCGAGATCGTCTTCCAGTTGGTCAGCATGCCGCCGAGCCAACGCGAGTTGACGTAGTACTGGGCCGAACGCTGTGCCGCATCGGCAACGATGTCCGACGCCTGGCGCTTGGTGCCGACGAACAGCACGCGGCCGCCCTTGGCGACGGTGTCGGAAACCTGCTTCAGCGCCTGGTGCAGCAAAGGCACCGTCTGCGAGAGGTCGATGATGTGGATGTTGTTGCGGGCGCCGTAGATGTAGGACGCCATCTTCGGGTTCCAGCGGTGGGTCTGGTGGCCGAAGTGAATGCCAGCTTCCAAAAGCTGGCGCATGCTGAAATCAGGCAGTGCCATTCTAAGTTCCTTTCCGGTTAGCCTCCACGGACACAGGCATTTTTGGACCGAGGTCCTCGAACGCCACCGGAGGTCTCAGCCGGATTTCTCCCGGGCAGACACCAAAGTCCGTGTGTGGAATGAGCGCGCATATAGAGGGGAAGTCCGACAAACGCAAGCGGGGCGGCGCTTTAACGCCTAGCGTGCGGCAATCAGCGCTCCGGTGCCGATCATGGCGCTGCCGGCGAACCTGTTCATCAGCCGCATGCGCCTGGGTGTCCTGAACCAGCCCGAAGCCCGGCCCGCGAGCGCGGCATAGACCCCCATCGTCACGATATTGACGCTGATGACGGTCGCCACCACCAGCAGGCCATCGAAAAAGGTCATCGTGTCGAGGTCGAGAATCAGCGGCATGATCGAGGCATGGAACAGGATCGCCTTCGGGTTTCCGAGCGCTATGGACGCGCCGAGCAGAAAGGATCGGGACAATTTCGCCTGCCCCGTCCGCGGCTCATTCGATTGCGCGACCGAGGCCCGCCACATCCTGACGCCGAGAAAGATCAGATAGGCGGCGCCGGCATATTTCAACAGGAGGAAGATCCATTCGAAGGTCTGAGCCAGGGCCACCAACCCCAGCAGCGCCAGAGTGACGAGCACGGCATCGCCGGCGGCGACCCCAAGGCCGGCCATGAAGGCCCGCAGGAACCCACGCGACACGCCGTTGGTGATGACCGCGAACATTGCCGGCCCCGGCGTGGCGGCGGCGAGCGTCACAGCGGCGCAATATGCCAGGAATGCCGTTGGTGTCATCGCTTGGACTTTCCGTTGGGCACCCGCACGCGCCGGAAGATGGCGACGATCTGCTCGCGGCTGCACTCGATGGCGCCGAGCCGCACCGCACGGTCGCGCTCGAAGCCGGTTATGTCATAGTGCGGAGCGGATGTCTTAGGCGGGCCCTGGTAGGACGAGCGCTTGATGCCGAGTTCCGCCGCAAAGCGATGCAATTCGTCGGTGTCGTCGGCCAGGAGATGGCACCAGAGATGGCCGGCCCATTTCCAGATCGCCGCATCTACATAGACTGCCATCAAGCCCGCCACGGCCAGCTCAATTGCCCGACCCTGCTATTTCGATACTGGGCAAGGCTTTGTCTGGTCGAACAGCGACAGGTTGACCAGCTTGCCGGTCATCGAGAAGTCGCCATAGTCCATGACGAGATCACGGGTGATGCCGTTCTCGTGCAGCTTGAAGCTGATCCGGTATTCCGGCACTTCCTCGCCGTTCTGGGCGCTGTCGTCGAAATAGGCGATGTCGACCGGCCAGTATTTGTCGGTGGCAAGCTTCGCCAATGCCGGCGCTTCCGGATCGGCCTTGTCGGCCTCGCTCTTCTTGCCGACGACAACCGTGGTCGTCATCACCTTGTTGGCGTCTTCCGAGCCGTCGAACAAGTTGGTCTGATAGAAGTTTTCGCCTTTTTCGGCCTTTCCGATCAGCTCGACCAGATGCTGGGTCGGAAACTGGGTGGCGGCGAGTTCGAGACTGTTCTTCTCCGGCTTGTCGATATCGACCTTGAGGCCCTTCGCGTCTTTCGTGGCCATACCCTTGACCTCCTTGTCGAGGTTCTGGTCGACAAAGGATTTGGTCACGAACGAAAAGGTCTTGCCTTCGGCATCCTCGAAAGTCGTCGTCTGCTGGTCGGTCAGCTTCGTGTTGTCGTTGGTGGCGATCTGGGTGACGAAACGGAATTTCACCGTATAGCCTTCGCAGGCCGAGCCATTGAACTCGTAGACCATGCGGCCGGTGATGCCGGTGATGCCGGACCGATCATCCGCCTTCTTGAGCGTGAGATCATAGACGGCGCGATGCGCCTGCAGCGCCGGTGCGGCGACAGCGGAGCCTGTTGGCAAAAGCGCCGACAACAGAACGGCGTGGAATGCAAGGCGCGTCGCGCGCATGAGGTACTCCGATCGTCGCGGCTGATGGCAGGCCGCAGGGAAAGATGGTCCAGCTTAAAAAAAGTCGTGGCGGAAGCGAGGCAAAAATAGCAATTTCGGCCCGGCCAGCGCGGCGCCTTCCAGCAATAGGGAAAAGCAATGAGTGAAACAATCGAAAAGCGGCTAAGTGATCTCGGCGTGACGCTTCCCGTCGCCGCCGCACCCGCCGCCAACTACGTGCCCTATTGCAGGACCGGCAACCTGCTGTTCACTGCTGGTCAGTTGCCGCTCAAGGACGGCAAGCTGCAGGCAAGCGGCCTGCTCGGCCGCGACGTCGACACGGCAAGCGGCAAGGACGCGGCGAAATACTGCGCCATCAACATCCTGGCACAAGCCAAGGCGGCACTTGGCGACCTCGAGAAGATCCGTCGCCTGGTGAAGATCACCGTCTTCGTGGCCTCTGCCCCCGACTTCGTCGAGCAGCATCTGGTCGCCAACGGCGCCTCCGATTTCCTGGTTGCCGCGCTCGGCGAAAGCGGCAAGCACGCGCGCTCGGCCGTCGGCACCGCCTCCCTGCCGCTTAATGCCGCGGTGGAAATCGAAGCGATCTTCGAAGTCGAATGAGTGTAGGTGCTGACATGACCGACCTCTCCTGGCTGACGGCCCGGCCGGTTGCCCATCGCGGCTTTCACGACATGAACAAGACGCGCTGGGAAAACACGCTTTCCGCCTTCGCTGCCGCGGCCGAACGCGGCTACGCGATCGAATGCGACGTGCATCTGTCGTCGGATGGCGTCCCCGTCGTGATCCATGACGACGATTTGCAACGGCTGACCGGGCAGGACGGTTTCGTCTGGCAACGCAGCGCGGCCGAACTTACCGCGCTCAAGGTTGGCGGCACGGCGGATCACGTGCCGACGTTGCAGGAAGCACTCGACCTCGTCGATGGTCGCGTGCCCATGGTGGTCGAACTGAAAGGAACTCCCGGTCGCGACGAAGGCCTGGTGGCGCGCGTCGGCAAGATGCTCAAGCGCTACAAGGGCAAGGCGGCGATCATGTCATTCGATCACTGGCTGATCCGCGATTTCCCCAAACACGCGCCCGGCATCCCGGCTGGATTGACCGCCTATGGCAAGGACGCCAAGCTGATCGAAGCACATTTCGCCATGCTGGCGCACGAACTCGCCTTTACCTCCTATGCCGCAGGCGACTTGCCGAACCCGTTTGTCAGCTTCGTGCGCGAAAAGCTCAAAATGCCTGTCATCACCTGGACGGTGCATGATCAGCCCGCGATCGACCTGACCTTTAGATACGCCGACCAGATGACGTTCGAAGGGTTCGAACCCGACCTGGTCGAAGTCGCCTGAGCAGGGTGCCCGAAACGTGACTTGTAGCGGCCCGAATGGAGCTTAAATAAGCCTCATGGATCAGGGCGACGACGGCGACGGGCAAATGGCGAATGCGGACTATTCGATCCGCATCGCCGCCGGCATCGGTGCCTTTACCTGCGACGAATGGAACGGCTTTGCCGGAACCACGCGTGGCAACACGGAAGCTGGGTACAACCCGCTCGTTTCCTTCGCTTTTTTGAGCGCTCTGGAGGATTCCGGCTGTGCCGTGCGTCGCACCGGCTGGCAAGGTCATCACCTGCGGCTGGAGACCGCGCAAGGCAGGCTCCTCGGCGCCGTTCCCTGTTATCTCAAGTCGCACAGCCAGGGCGAATACGTGTTCGATCACGGCTGGTCGGATGCCTTCGAACGCGCCGGCGGCCGTTACTATCCAAAACTGCAAAGTGCCGTGCCGTTCACCCCCGTCACCGGCCCTCGCCTGCTGGTCGGCAAAGGCGAGGATCAGGATGCGGTGAAGGCTGGGCTTGCCGCCGGTCTCAAAATGGTGACCGACAAGCTCGGCGTGTCCTCTGCGCATGTCACCTTCGTGCAGGAGAGCGACGTCGCGACGCTGGAAGCCGCGGGCTTCCTGCATCGCACCGACCAGCAATTCCATTTCTTCAACGAAGGCTTTTCGACCTATGACGACTTCCTCGCCACGCTTGCCTCACGCAAACGCAAGGCGATGAGGAAGGAACGGCGCGAGGCGCTGGCCGATGGCATCTCGATCGACTGGCTGACCGGAAAGGACCTGACCGAAAAGGCTTGGGACGACTTCTTCGCCTTCTATATGGACACCGGCAGCCGCAAATGGGGCCGCCCCTACCTGAACCGCCAGTTCTTCTCGTTGATCGGCGAACGCATGGCGGACGACATCCTGCTGGTGATGGCCAGGCGCAACGGGCGCTATATTGCCGGCGCCATCAACTTCATCGGCTCCGACGCGCTCTACGGCCGCAACTGGGGCTGCATCGAGGATCACCCCTACCTGCATTTCGAGGTTTGCTATCACCAGGCCATCGACTTCGCCATCGAACGCAAGCTGAAGGTGGTCGAGGCAGGTGCGCAAGGCGAACACAAGCTGGCGCGCGGCTACCGGCCGGTGACTATGCATTCGGCCCACTACATTTCCCATCCTGGCCTGCGCAACGCGGTCGCCGACTATCTCAGGCGCGAGCGGCGCGAAGTCGAGCGGATGGGCGAATATCTGGAAGAGCACACGCCCTTCCGCAAGGATCTCGAGGAATAGCAGGCTCTTTGGCGCGCCATGCCCCGGCCATGGGTGCGTAAGCACCATCGCAGCGCAAAAAGGCGCTTCATGACGCGCTTGTCGAATTTTGGATGGCCGATCACGTCGGCCATAGTCTTGCTGCTCCGGAAGAGCTTCGCTACACGGGACGGCGAGGCACAATCCGGAGCGTTCGCCATGGCCGAAACCGCCTATGACACAGACAACATTTTCGCAAAGATCCTGCGTGGAGAAATTCCTTCGCACCGCGTTTACGAAGATGACGCCGTAGTGGCCTTCATGGACGTGATGCCGCAAGGACCGGGCCACACGCTGGTGGTGCCGAAAGCGCCGTCGCGCAACTTGCTCGACGCAGATCCGTTGACCTTCGGCCCGCTTTTCACGGTTGTTCAGAAAGTGGCCCGAGCGGTCAAAAAAGCCTTCGACGCCGACGGTGTCACCATCATTCAATTCAACGAGCCTGCTTCGGGGCAGACTGTCTATCACCTCCACGTCCACGTCATTCCGCGTTTCGATGGCATCCCGCTGAAGCCGCATTCGGGCGAAATAGAGAAGCCTGAGGTGCTGGCTGAGAACGCCCGCCGGATAAAAGCGGCGTTGGCGTTATCCTGACGCCTGGCTTTCAGCGGTTGCCAGCACCTGCGGACTTCCGCGGAGATTGCGCAGTTGCGTATCGAAAACCATTAACCCGAGCCGCCAGGATATTAGCGTGATCGTCGTTCCACCGAACACATCCATCAGATTGTGCCCGCCTTGGATGAGGATCGCAGGCAACAAGGCGGCACTGATCAGGATCAATGCAAAACGCATCGGCCTGTAGGGCCAGATCGCGATCAGCGAAATCAGCGCCATGACGGTATGAAACGAAGGAAACCCAATGAGACCGGTTACTTTCAGGCTGGAAACATCCGGTACGCCCTCGGCGAACAGGCGATTCAATTCCGTGCCATAAGCCGAGCTTACGACCGGCCGGACAATACGGTCCACCTCCGGCGCCAGCGTCCAGTAGCCGGCGGCGCCGGCGGACGGGAACAGCGCCCAGCAGAATATGGTCGCCAGTGATGCTATTACTGTCCCCAATGCGGCCGCATGCAGGCGGCGCCGGTCGTTCGCCATGCCGAGGAAGAGAAACGTGAACAGCAACTGGGCCAGCGTCAGGTTGTAGATTTGCCGAAGCAAATCCGAGAGGCGGGGATATTGCGCAATCCAGGCGCAAAAGCCCGGCCAGGAATATCCCAGCCACGAATCCATCCGGACAAGCATGGCGTCGATCGGCTCCGATGGCCGCGGCAGCAACAGTATGTTGAAAAGGGCGGCAGGCACGGAATAGGCGATGAACAGCGCCAGAATGTGTGTGGTGAGGGCAACGCGCTCCGCCTTGCGGACCCGACGGTAGAACTGGCCGATGATTATCAAGAGAACGGCAAAATAAGCGGAAGGAATATATCCGTCGAGCGAGACGACGGTTCCTTTCTCCCAAACAAGAAAAAGGCAAACCGCCACCAGCGCCAGGGTAGCCGCCAATATCGTGCGTTCTGCACGGAGGAGAACCATTCGTCAAATCTGCATGAAGGACGTTAATTCAGAATGAAAACACAACCGTCAGCCGGCTGAAATCCATTCCCATCGCCCGCCAGGACGCGTGATCAGAATGGTTTGGTCGTGGAGACAGCCGAAAGCTTCTCAAACGCCGTCGGATGCTCTGCATGTTGCCGCAGCCGTTTGCGGATCGCATCCGCGCATTGTGCAGGCGTCAGCAGCGACGTGTCGACTTCCAGATCGTATACGCCTGGCCGGTGCACCTCCTCTTGCCACAGGCGCACCGGCAACGGCACGGGATCGTCAGGCGAGCCGGTCACATACCCCCTCGCCGTCGCAGTGGCGGCACGCCTCTGCATGATGATTCCGATCGGGCAGCGAATACCCACAAATAGTACCGGAAGGCCGACGAGACGACGAGCACAGTCGGCAAGGCAATCAAAGGGCTTCGAATAGGCGTCGTGGTGACCAACATACGCCACGACGTTCAGTCCCAGCCGGCTGTGGGCGGCGATCGACTCGTAGAGAGCGGCGTATAATTCCGGCCAAGGCCATCGAGGTCCGGACGCTCGCCGCCCGGTCGCAGTCCTATTCCAGGCCGGCATCGTGGCGGCGTGGCCTGCTCGAAAACATCCATGCCGAGATTCATCCAGACGCCATCGAAATGCTCCTGAATGGCCTGGACGGTGCTTGATTTTCCCGATCGCGGCGCGCCGTTCAGGATGATGATTTGCCCGACCATGGATCGCCTCTTCTCCAACGAAAAAAGCCCCGTTGCCGGGGCTTTTCGAGGGGGTGACTGTTCAGCCTTTGCGGGGCAATTGCGGCACCAGGCTGCGTTTGCCACCATCCTTGCCCTTGGGCTCCGGCTTCTGCGCGACGACCTTCTTGGCCGCGGGCTTCTTGGCCACCGCCTTGGGCGGCTTCGGCGCGTCTTCGGGCTCTTCCTTCTTCGGCTTCACCGGTGCCTCGTCGGCGAGCGATTCGAGCTTCAGGCCGGTCTCGCCGGTTTCCTTCTTCTCGACGGTGACGCGCACCGTGCCGCCCTTCTTCAGCTTGCCGAACAGCACCTCGTCGGCCAGCGGCTTCTTGATGTGCTCCTGGATGACGCGGCCAAGTGGACGCGCGCCCATGCGTTCGTCATAACCCTTGTCGGCAAGCCAGGCGATCGCGTCCGGCGACAGGTCGAAGGTGACGCCGCGCTCGGAGAGCTGGGCTTCCAGCTGCATGACGAACTTCTGCACCACCTGATGGATCACCGGCACCGGCAGCGAGCCGAACGGGATGATCGCATCGAGACGGTTGCGGAATTCCGGCGTGAACAGCCGGTTGATCGCCTCGACATCGTCGCCTTCGCGCTTGGTCGAACCGAAACCGATCGCCGCGCGCTGCGCATCGGATGCGCCCGCATTGGTGGTCATGATCAGGATGACATTGCGGAAGTCGATCTGCTTGCCATTGTGGTCGGTCAGCTTGCCGTGGTCCATCACCTGCAACAGGATGTTGAACAGGTCCGGATGCGCCTTCTCGACCTCGTCGAGAAGCAGCACGCAGTGCGGATGCTGGTCGACACCGTCGGTCAAAAGGCCGCCTTGGTCGAAACCGACATAGCCGGGAGGCGCGCCGATCAGCCGCGAGACGGTGTGGCGTTCCATATATTCCGACATGTCGAAGCGGATCAGTTCGACGCCGAGCGAGGCGGCCAACTGCTTGGCGACCTCCGTCTTGCCGACGCCGGTCGGGCCCGAGAACAAGTACGAGCCGATCGGCTTTTCCGGTTCGCGCAGGCCGGCCCGTGCCAGCTTGATCGCCGAGGTCAGCGCCGTAATGGCGGTGTCCTGGCCGTAGACGACGCGCTTGAGCTCAATGTCCAGGCCCTGCAGCACCTTCTCGTCATCGGCCGAAACCGTCTTCGGCGGAATACGCGCCATGGTGGCGATCGTCGCTTCGATCTCCTTGATGCCGATCGTCTTCTTGCGCTTGGCTTCCGGCACCAGCATCTGCGAGGCGCCGGTCTCGTCGATCACGTCGATCGCCTTGTCCGGCAGCTTGCGGTCGTTGATGTAGCGCGCCGACAGTTCCACCGAGGCCTTGATCGCCTCGTTGGTGAACTTCACCTTGTGAAATTCCTCATAATAGGGCTTCAGGCCCTTCATGATCTCGATGGCGTCCTCGACGGTCGGCTCATTGACGTCGATCTTCTGGAAGCGCCGCACCAAGGCACGGTCCTTCTCGAAGAATTGGCGGAACTCCTTGTAGGTGGTCGAACCGATGCAGCGGATCGCACCGGAAGACAGCGCCGGCTTCAACAGGTTCGACGCATCCATGGCGCCGCCCGAAGTGGCGCCGGCGCCGATCACCGTATGGATCTCGTCGATGAACAGCACGGCACCCGGATAATCCTCGAGTTCCTTGACGACCTGCTTCAGCCGTTCCTCGAAATCGCCACGATAGCGCGTGCCGGCCAACAGCGTGCCCATGTCGAGCGCGAAGATGGTGGCATTGTGCAGCACTTCCGGCACGTCGCCCTCGACGATGCGCTTGGCCAACCCTTCGGCGATCGCCGTCTTGCCGACACCGGGGTCACCGACATAGAGCGGGTTGTTCTTGGAACGGCGGCACAGCACCTGGATGGTGCGGTTGATCTCGCCTTCGCGGCCGATCAGCGGATCGATCTTGCCGGCCTTGGCCTTGTTGTTCAGGTTGACGCAATAAGCGGTCAACGCGTCCTGTTGCTGCTTCTTCTTACCGCCCTCCTCCTGTGGCTCGGCGCCGTTCGGGCCGCCCTGCTCGTCATCGGCACCGCGCGGGCTGCGGCTCTCCGACGCGCCCGGACGCTTGGCGATGCCATGCGAGATGTAGTTGACCGCGTCGTAGCGGGTCATCTGCTGTTCCTGCAGGAAATAAGCGGCATGGCTTTCGCGCTCGGCGAAGATCGCCACGAGCACGTTGGCACCAGACACTTCCTCGCGACCCGATGACTGCACATGGATCACCGCGCGCTGGATGACGCGCTGGAAGCCGGCGGTCGGTTTGGAGTCCTCATCGTAGCCGGTAACCAGATTGTCGAGCTCGGTATCGATATAGGTGAGAACGGTATGCTTCAGCTCGTCGAGATCGACGTTGCAGGCGCGCATGACGGCGGCCGCCTCGGTGTCGTCGATGAGCGCGAGCAGCAAATGTTCAAGGGTTGCATATTCATGGTGCCGCTCATTGGCGAGCGTCAGCGCCTGGTGAAGCGCCTTTTCCAGGCCTTGGGAGAAAGCCGGCATGTTACCTCACTTCTTCTCCATCACGCATTGCAGCGGATGCTGATTCTGTCGGGCGAAATCCATGACCTGAGACACTTTGGTCTCGGCCACCTCGAATGTATAGACCCCGCACTCGCCCACTCCATGATTGTGAACATGAAGCATGATGCGTGTGGCGGCTTCGCGGTCCTTCTGGAAAAAACGCTCCAGCACGTGAACCACGAACTCCATCGGAGTGTAGTCGTCGTTGAGGATGAGGACCCGGTAAAGGCTGGGTTTCTTGGTTTTGGTTTTGGTGCGCGTGATGACGGCCGTCCCGCGGCTGGCCTCATTGCCGTCGCCGCCGCCGTTTTGCATCCGCGCCACTTGTCTCGTGGCAGTCAAACCGATCGTCACGTAATCCTGCCTCTTTCGAATCCTCATGCGAGTTCAACATGTAGGTGTTCGATGGACGATTTTAAGCCCTTCTGGTTAGCTGACAATATGGCTAGGTGATCAACCTGCCGGTTTTTCGCAATCGTGAAGCCCTACGCTGTCGCGGATCGGAATTTGGGCATGAAAAAACCCGGCCGCGTTTCCACGGCCGGGTTTTGTCCCGCGCCCAAAGGGCCGGATTTTAATTCACGGGCGAAAAATTACTTTGCCTTGGCAACGATCGATTCGAACGGCTTGTAGGCCTCTTTGGCGAGTTCGGCATAGAGGTCGCCAATCTTGGTAGCCTCGGCGACGAACGCCTCGTAGGACTGCTTGGCATAGTCGGATTGAATCTCGATCGCCTTGTCCAGCGACTTGGCCGAGAACAGCTTCTCGCACGCGACGCTGCCGGCTTCGAAGCTCTTCTTGGTGTATTCGCCGGCCTCGGTGGCGATCGCCTGCGCGCCCTTGGACAAGGAGGCGAAGCTCTTCAATCCGGTGTCGGCGAACTCCTTGCCGTATTTGCTGAAGTCCTCATAGGTCTGGGTCATTTCGTACTCTCCCTGGACGGTTGACGCGCCCTGCCCCGAGCGCCGTTGTGCAATGCATAATATATATTGTGCAGCGCACAAAAGTCAAGAAGTCGGGGACTCGCGACCCCGCGGGCAGCGGCAATGGCTAAAATTCGAATAAAGGAAGGCTCAAACCCCCAGAAAATGGTGAACGCGGCGGTTACCATAAACGGATTGGTAACGCTGCCCCGCTAGCTTGGCCAGAAGTGAGGCAGGATCCCTTTGCCGCCTCCAGCGCAACGAGAAATTCAAAGGAACTACCAGTGCGTCAGGCGTTGTCGGGCTTCGTTTCCAAATCCGCGTTCCCTCTTAAAACGATCATGATCCTCGCCATGGCGATGACCTTCGTCGTCGCGGACGTCGCCTCGTCGCTCGCGGCGAAATCCGCGGCCATCGTCGTCGATGCCAAAACCGGCAAGGTGCTGTACTCGGCTAATGCCGATGGCCGGCGCTATCCCGCTTCGCTGACCAAGATGATGACGCTCTATCTGACCTTTGAAGCGATGGCGAAGGGCAAGATCAGCAGAAACTCGCCAGTCGTGTTTTCGGCCCATGCGTCAGCCGAGGCGCCGACCAAGCTCGGCGTGAAGCCTGGTGGATCGGTGGCGGTCGAGACCGCGATCCTGTCGATCGTGACGAAGTCGGCCAACGACTCGGCGACCGCGCTCGGCGAAATGCTCGGCGGCAACGAAACCAACTTCGCCCGGATGATGACGGCCAAGGCGCGGCAGCTCGGCATGAACGGCACGGTCTTCCGCAACGCCAACGGGCTGCCGGATCCGGGACAGTTCACCACCGCGCGCGACATGGCCACGCTCGGCATTGCGCTCAGGGAGCATTTTCCCCAGTACTACGGCTATTTCGCGCAGCGATCCTTTCTCTACGGTCGCCAGCGCATCAATGGCCATAACCGTCTGCTCGGACGCATCAAGGGCGTCGACGGCATCAAGACCGGCTATACCCGCGCCTCCGGCTTCAATCTCGTCTCGTCCGTTAATGACGGCAACCGTCGCCTGGTCGCCGTTGTCATGGGCGGCACGTCGGGCGGCAGCCGAGACAACCAGATGGCGGGCCTGATCAACACCTATCTGCCGAGGGCCTCGACCCGCGGTGGCGGCGACCTCGTTGCCAAGGCGGACAGCAACCCCATCAGCGCACTTGCAAAGGTTCTCCTGCCCAAGCATGACGCGCCGACCCCGGACGAAAAGCCGGTGGCCGTGGCGGAAGCCGATACGGCCGTCGCCGACGACGCGACCGTTGCCCAGGGCGACAGCGAGGACGAGGATACAGCCGAGGCGGAGGCACCCAAGCTGGTTGTCCCGGCAAAGAAGGTAAAGACGGTCATCGTCTCCGCCCCCAAGGTCGCCACCGCCCAGGTCGTGGCCGCCTATGCCGAGCCCACCCCGGCCGTTGATCCGGTCAGCACCGCGTCGGTTCCGTCAGGCTGGGCCATCCAGGTTGCCTCCTCGCCGAAACAGTCCGAAGCCCAGGCTTTCCTCGACAAGACCACCAAGCAGGCTCCCAAGGTGCTGGCCAACGCTTCCGGCTTCACCGTCGCTTTCGACAAGGACGGCGCCACCTACTACCGCGCTCGCTTCGGCGGCTTTGGTTCCAAGGATGCCGCCTGGAAGGCCTGCACCGCTTTGAAGAAGAAGAAAATCGAGTGCTACGCCGTCCAGCAATAGGACTGCGTGGAAGATATCTCCCGGAAAATTTTTGCGTCGAAGGAGACTAGTTGTGATTGGAGAGCAAGACGTCCTTGGCTTCGTTAATCCGCGCCGCCAGGAAAGACGTGCCGCCGACATCGGGGTGCAGGCGCTGCATCAGGCGGCGGTGCGCCTTGCGGACATCCGCCGCGGCGGCCCCCGCTTCAAGACCAAGGACCTTGTAGGCCTCCTCCTTAGTCATGGCGCCCGGACCTGGCGCAACACCCAGCCTTTCGCCACCGTTCGTCTCAGCGTATTTGCGCCAGACGGGAAATCTGCCGTCAAGATACGTCTCTAGCAACTGCCGGCTCTCCGGATCGCCGGAGAGTTCGCGGTAGAGATGCTGCAATTGCGCAAGGGTCATCGAGCCAAGCATCTTGCCATCGTGGCGGCCGGCCAGCACCAGCCCTTCCAGGCCGCCAGTATTGTGATCGAGTTCCATCTCGAGTGCCGCCGTCCGCACCGTTGAGCGTTTTCCAGCACCCGGTCTGGCCTTTGGCCCGCCCGTATGCATGGCGCCGTACCAGGCGATTGCCACGAACAGAATGATGCCGCCGATGCCTTGGCGCCCGACCAGGAGCACGGCGCCACCCACCAGCGCCAGCAGGATCGGTCCCAATTTTCTCATTCCGCTTGCGAGTTGCGCCGGATCCGCGCGGAGAAATGCGGTGGCTACCCCCAGCAGCACCAGCAACAACGCGACCACAATGATAATTGCGCCTAACATTTCGCACCGCCCCGCAGGGGTCCTGTCCGCTCGGACAGCCGCGTGATGTCCTTCAACACTTTTCCTGCGCCAGAATCATGGCCTTTAATCGGGCCGGAAGGAGGACCATCATGCGAACTGATCCTCCAAAGCACAGCGGCCTGTGTCGACAGTTCTTCATCGCGCATGGATTTCAAGATGTGGCGTCGTCGCGTCGCTTGCAAGTCCAGCGCGGGGCAAGATTGAGGGCCAGAAAACGCGGGCGCGGCAGCAGGCAATCCTTCGCTCAAGCCCTAGAGCAGGCCGAGGTCGGCCAGCTCGCGCCTGAGTTTCGGCGGCATCTCGACCAATCCCGCCTTGCCCTTGCCGAGGTCGGCCGGGGCGTCCGCCGGCTTCAGGTAACGCCAGCCCTGGAAGGCGCGGCGCGGCTGCCAGTCGGTGCGCACCACCTCGGGATCGAGCATCAAATGGCAGCGGCCAATGCCGTCGTCATCGGTGAACGGCCGGATTTCCGTGATCAACTGGCGGCACTGCACGCTGCCCTTGATCACCCAGTAGAGCGAACCGCCCTCGGTGACCTCGTCGCCACGTGTCGGCATCATGCGGGTGGTGTGCCAGTGTTCGGCTGGTTCGCCGGCACGGCGGCGCTCGTCAAGACGGAAGGCGATCCACTCTTCGAGATCCTCGACACTGTCGCAACCGACGCAAAGCTTTAGGAGATTGAGAGCCATCGCCCAAGGTTAGTCCGGAGCGCCGGGACGTCAACGGCCTGACGGACTTCTCCACAGTGCCGGCTTGGGCCAGCCCTCAACACTCGACCACATTGACCGCCAGGCCGCCAAGGCTGGTTTCCTTGTACTTCTCGTTCATGTCGAGGCCGGTCTGGCGCATCGTCTCGATCGCCGCATCGAGTGGCACGAAATGCACGCCGTCGCCTTTGATGGCCAGTGACGCGGCCGTCACCGCCTTGACGGCACCCAATGCGTTGCGCTCGATGCAGGGCACCTGGACCAGCCCGCCGACCGGGTCGCAAGTCATGCCGAGATGATGTTCGAGCGCGATTTCGGCAGCATTCTCGACCTGCTCGGGGGTGCCGCCCATGACCGCGCACAGGCCGGCCGCAGCCATTGCCGAGGCGGAACCGACCTCGCCCTGACAGCCTACCTCGGCGCCCGATATCGACGCATTGGACTTGATGATGCCGCCGACGGCCGCTGCCGTCAGCAGGAAGTCGCGAATGCTCGGCTGGTCGGCCTCGGGATGGAAATGCAGCCAGTAACGCAGCACCGCCGGCAGCGTGCCGGCGGCACCATTGGTCGGCGCGGTGACGACACGCCCGCCGGCCGCATTCTCCTCGTTGACCGCCATCGCATAGATCGACAGCCAGTCATTGGCGAGTAGCGGGTTCGGCCGGTTCTGTTGCCACTGCTCTTGCAGCTTGTCATGGAGCTGCCTGGCGCGGCGGCGCACCTTCAGGCCGCCGGGCATGATGCCGTCCTGCGACAGGCCGCGGTCGATGCAGCCCTTCATGGCGTCCCATATCGCGTCGAGGCCGGTGTCGAGCGCCTCGCGCGACATCTGCGTCTCCTCGTTGACGCGCTTCATTTCGGCAATGGAAAGGCCGCTCCTGGCCGCCATCTTCAGCATCTCGACAGCATTCTTGAAGGGATACGGCACTTTCTTGCCCTCGGTTGTGACCGAGCCCTTCGACTTCATCCGTTGCAGCTCTTCTTCCGAAACCACGAAGCCGCCGCCGATCGAATAGTAGATGCGCTTGAGCAGCAACCGGCCGCCGACGTCGTAAGCGTAGAACGCCATGCCGTTGGCATGACCGGTGAGCGGCGTCTTGCGGTCCAGCACCAGATCGGTGGCCGGATCGAAATGGTAGGGAGGGTGGCCGGGCGGTGAAACCAGCTTGTCGGCGGTGATGCGGCTGACAATTTCGTCGGCTCGGTCGGGGTCGACCGTTTGCGGCGTCTGGCCGGCAAGGCCGAGAATGACGGCACGGTCGCTGCCATGGCCGATGCCGGTATAGGCGAGCGAGCCATGCAGGCTGGCGCCGATGCGATCGACCTTGGCGCCAGCGGGACGCGGCCAGTCGTCGCCCGCGACCTCATCGAGGAAGCGGCGCGCAGCCGTCATCGGTCCCATCGTGTGCGAGCTCGAGGGGCCGATGCCGATCTTGAACAGGTCGAAAACCGAAAGGAACACGCTGTCTCCTGGGTCACGTCGAGGATTACATATAGGAATTCCCGGGATGTTTCCGCTCTTTTGACAATCGCGGCGCAGCACCTGCCGACCTTGTTTGCTCCGGCAGCGACATCGAGTGCAACGCGCCGTGCAAGGTCATCGAAGCAACCGGGCCGAATATGGTAGATTCGGCGCCATGGGCGATTCCTATCTTTCGACGGCCGATCTCGCGGCGCTGGGCTTTTTCCTCCTCGCATGGGTGCTGCACACGCTCGCCTCGGACGGCCACCTGGTCAGCCGCGTGTCGCTGACCACCGCCATGAATGCGCAACGCGAGGCCTGGATGCGCACCATGGCCGAGCGCGAGATCCGCATCGTCGACACCGCCATCATGAGCGGCCTGCAGCAGGGAACCGCCTTCTTCGCCTCCAGTTCGCTGATCGCGCTCGGCGGCTGCTTCGCCCTGCTTGGCGCGTCGGACCGGGTGCTTGAGGTGCTGAGCACCCTGCCCTTGGGCGGCGCGCCGTCGCGCTCGGCCTTTCAGATCAAGGTGGTGGGACTGGTGCTGATCCTGGCCTTTTCCTTCTTCAAATTCGGCTGGGCCTATAGGCTGTTCAACTACTGTTCGATCCTGATCGGCGCCGTGCCGATCCCGCATGGCGAGGCCTCGCGCAATCCCCTCACGCAAACGGCCGTGTGGCGCGCGACGCAAATGAACATGCTGGCCGGCAAGCATTTCAACTCGGGCCTGCGCGGCGTGTTCTTCTCGATCGGCTATCTCGGCTGGTTCGTCGATCCCCTGGTGTTCGTGCTGTCGACGCTTCTGCTGCTGGCCGTCCTGGTACGGCGGCAGTTCTTCTCCGCGGCGCGGCGCGCGGTGATCGGTCAGCCGCCGGGCGTCGGAAACGGCTGATCGATGCGGCCGGAAAGCCAATAGGCGAAAAGCCCGATCCATTCGCGAACCGCGATGGTCGTGTTCTGCAGCGAATCGGCTGCATTGTCGCGAAACAAGCCGACGCCTTCCCGACCCGAGGTGCGATAGTCGACAGGCCATTGGACAGTTGGAAAACCTGCCTTGTCGAACAGGGCCTTGGCGCGCGGCATGTGAAAGGCTGATGTCACCAAAAGCCATGTCTCGCCAGGTTTGGGCTTGACCAGTTCGCGGCTGAAGACCGCGTTCTCGTAAGTGTTGCGGGATTTGTCTTCGAGGAGCAGCCGGTCGGCCGGGACACCCAGCGCCTCGAGCAGGCGCGGCGCGGTGTCGGCATCACCTTCGCCGTCGAAGAACAATGAGCCGTTTCCACCGGAGACCACCACTTTTGCCTGCGGGAAACGCCGGGCGAGGATCGCGGTCTCGACCATGCGATCGCCGCTGCTGTTCAATTCATAGCCGCCGCGCACAAGGTTGATAGCGCCCTCGAAGCCGCCGCCGAGCACGACGATGCCGTCTACCTTCTCCGGCAGCGGCGGCCTGGGAAAGCGTTCCTCCAGCGGATTGAGCATCATCGCTCCAAGTGACGTCCACGCCGACAGCGCAAGGATCAGAAACGCCAGCACGCCGCCGCTGACGGCAAGTCGCCGCCGGCCGGCCATCCCGGCGAGCAGCCCTGCCAAAAGCAGGAAGATCGTCAGGTTGAGCGGCTGGATGAAGAACCAGAATATCTTGGAAAGATAGTAGAACATCGCTCACTCATTACAGCCCGCAAGGCTGTCCAAAATCGATCGCGATTTTCAGGACCATGCGTCAGGCGAGCGATACCCTTACCACCACTTCTCCGGCTGGAATGTGCCGGCCGCCTGCTCGATGACGGCGGCGGTCTGGAACAGCGTCTCTTCCTCGAACGGCCTGCCGATCAATTGCAGGCCGAGCGGCAGACCCTTGGGGTCGAGGCCGGCGGGCACTGCGATGCCGGGCAGGCCGGCCATGTTCACGGTGACCGTGAAAATGTCGTTGAGATACATCTTGACCGGATCAGCGGCCATGTCCTCGTCGGCGATACCGAAGGCGGCCGACGGTGTCGCCGGTGTCAGGATGACATCGACGCCGGCCGCGAAAACAATTTCGAAGTCGCGCTTGATCAGATTGCGCACCTTCTGAGCCTGCAGGTAGTAGGCGTCATAGTAGCCGGCCGACAGCACATAGGTGCCGATCATGATGCGGCGCTTCACCTCGCGGCCGAAGCCGGCGGCGCGGGTCTTCTCATACATCTCGACGATGTCCTTGCCCGGCATGCGCAAGCCGTAGCGGACGCCGTCATAGCGGGCGAGGTTGGAAGAAGCTTCCGCGGGCGCCACGATGTAATAGGCCGGCAGCGCGTATTTGGTGTGCGGCAGGGAGATGTCGACGATTTCGGCGCCCGCGTCCTTGAGCCAGGCAATGCCCTTTTGCCACAGCGCCTCGATCTCTTCCGGCATGCCGTCGACACGGTATTCCTTGGGAATGCCGACTTTCATGCCCTTGATCGGCTTGCCGATCGCCGCCTCGTAGTCCGGCACCGGCCGGTCGACGGACGTGGTGTCCTTGGGATCGACCGAGGCCATGGATTTGAGGAGAATGGCGGCATCGCGCACGTCGCGGGCGATCGGTCCGGCCTGATCGAGCGACGAGGCGAAGGCGACGATGCCCCAGCGCGAGCAGCGGCCATAGGTCGGCTTGATGCCGACGGTCCCGGTGAACGCGGCTGGCTGGCGGATCGAACCGCCGGTGTCGGTGGCGGTTGCGCCTGCACACAGGAAGGCCGACACGGCGGTCGCCGAACCACCGGAAGAACCACCCGGCACCAGCTGCGCATTGTCGAGGCTACGCTGGGTTTTCGTGCCACCTGCCGAGACGAAGCCGCCATCACCCTGATGCGTCGTCGGCATCACCACCGTATCGAGGCGCGAACGCCGCCACGGGTTGATGACCGGGCCGTAGTAGGAGGTCTCGTTGGACGAGCCCATGGCGAATTCGTCCATATTGAGCTTGCCCAGCATGACCGCGCCGTCGGCCCACAGGTTGGACGTGACCGTTGATTCATAGCGCGGCTTGAAACCGTCGAGCACGTGGCTGCAGGCCTGGGTGTGGACGCCTTCGGTACCGAACAGGTCCTTGATCCCGAGCGGAATGCCTTCCAGCGCACCGCCCTCGCCCTTGAGCAGCCTGGCGTCCGACGTCTTGGCCATGTCGCGCGCCTTGTCGCCCGTCACCGCCACATAGGCATTGAGCGCCGGATTGGCGCGATCGATCGCCAAGAGATAGGCTTCGGTGATCTCGGTCGCGGTGATTTCCTTGGCGCGCAGCTTGGCGCGGGCCTGCGAAATCGTCAGATGGGTCAGGTCGCTCATCAAAGGCTCTTTTCGTAAAACACCGACCACTCGGAATCGGGATATTCCAGCACCGGGCCGCAGCGCGAGAACCCGGCGCGTTCATAGACGGTCCAGGCGGCGGGATGGCGATCGCCGGTCTCCAGCACCAGCCGCTTCAACCCTTCATCGCGCGCCAGCGCCTCGACCCGTTGGACGATTCCAGCGCCGATCTTGCGGCCACGATGCGAAGGCCTCGTGTACATACGCTTGACCTCGCCAATGGCATCGTCATGGCGCTTGAGTGCACCACAACCAATGGCGACGCCGTTGTCGCGAGCGATGAAAACCGTCGTGTCCTTGCCTGCCATCTGCTCGACCGTCAGGTGGTAGCAGTGCTCCGGCGGCGTCAGTTCGAGCAAGGTCGCGTTGAGTTCCGCGACCAGGCCGCGCACGTCGTCCTGCAGCGGCGTTTCGATGGCGATCTCGATAGCCATCGGTGCCTTACTCCACGACCTTCGGCACGAGGAAGAAATTCTCGTCGGTCGCGGGCGCGTTGGCGACGATGTCGGCCGCCTTGTTGCCGTCGGTGACGACATCGCCGCGCTTCTTCATTTCCATCGGCGTCACCGACGTCATTGGCTCGACGCCGGAAACATCGACCTCGTTCAACTGCTCGACGAAGCCCAGTATGGCATTCAACTCGCCGGTCATACGCTCGGCATCTTCCTCGCTCACCGCGATGCGGGCGAGATGCGCCACGCGCTTCACTGTCTTGACATCAACGGACATGTATTTGCCTCGGGGAAAACCAGTCCGGGCTATAGCGGCGCGGCGCGCGACGCGCAACATGTGCCGCCCGACAATCGGGCAACAACCTCATGGCAGAGCAATGCCCGCGCACACATAGTAGCTGCCGCTGTTGCCGCTCGCCTCGCTTTCATCGTCGATCGGCCGGGCCGACACGAGATCGACCTGCGTCGGGTTCATCTGCGTCACCGACAGGACGTCAGGAAAGACATAGCCCGGCTCCTGGCAGATCGCCGTCACAGCCCAGCTCGGCGAGCGTGTCGCCTTGCTGACCTGAACGAATTCGCAATTGTATTCGACGCCTTGCAGGCCGTTCTTCGAAAGAACGATGTTGCCGGCATCGATCAGCGTCTGCAGCGTATCCTTTTTGGCTTGGGTACAGAGTTCCTCCGACTGGAGATAGACACCTTCGATGAAGTCATCCGCAGCAAGCGCGGGCGACGCCGCGACAAACATCGATACGCAAAGAGATCGCCCTAATGCCATGGATTTGTTCCGCTTTGGCTGTTCTAGATGATAATCGTTTCACCAATCTTCGGCAATGCAAGCTTGACCCCAGATCCTTCCAGCCCGGCTTCGAACTTCTCGGGCGTCGGGTCGATCATTGGAAACGTGCCGAAATGGCAAGGGACCACCGTTTCGAACTTGAAGAAGCGGCGGCAGGCAAGGGCCGCCACCGCACCGCCCATGGTGAAGCGATCGCCGATCGGAACGATGCCAATCTTTGGCTCGTGCAATTCATTGATCAGCGCCATGTCGGAAAAGATGTCGGTGTCACCCATGTGGTAGAGCGTCTGGTCTTCCGGGAAATGCAGGACCAGCCCACCCGGATTGCCGAGATAGACGTTCTTGCCGCCCTCTTCGCCAAAGGAGGATGAATGCAGCGCCTGAACGAAAGTGGAGGTGAAACCGCCGCAATCAACCGTGCCGCCAATGTTGCCGGGATTGATCTTCTTGTCGCTGACGCCCCTGCCGACAAGGTACATGCAGATCTCGAAATTGGCGACCAGTTGCGCGCCGCTCTTGCCGAGCACTTCCAGCGCGCCGCTGATGTGGTCGCTGTGCCCGTGCGTCAAAAGAACATGCGTGATCCCTTCGGCCGGTC
>NZ_VFVT01000013.1:0-129442 GCF_006442275.1 Mesorhizobium sp. B2-3-10 | reverse complement strand
GCCCAGGACGGGTTGCCGATCAGATAGGGATCGATGAGGATTTTCGCGTCACCGGTTTCGATGCGGAAGGCCGAGTGGCCATACCAGGTCAGTTTCATGAATGCATTTCCTCGATTTTTCCCGAGCCAAAGGATAGAACGCCGATAGCCTTGAGATCAAAGGGTATAGTGTCCGCCGGGCATCCGAAAGGACGCGTGCTGTCGAAAAAAACGAGGGAAAACCGTTGACCGTCATCACGATTGAGCAATTGCCGGCACGGCTCGCCAACGGCAGGACCTTGGCGGGGCTCGATCTCGGCGACAAGACGATCGGCGTGGCGGTTTCCGATCGGGGGTTCTCCTTCGCTCATCCGCGTCCAGTCATCATCCGGCGGAAATTCTCGCTCGACGCCGCCGTCCTTCTAGCGTTGCTGACGAAGGAGAATGTCGGTGCGGTGGCGATCGGATTGCCGATCAACATGGATGGATCGGAAGGTCCGCGCGCACAGAAATCGCGCGCCTTCGTGCGCAACATGGCGCAGCTAAGCGACCTGCCCTTCGTATTCTGGGATGAGCGGCTGTCGACCGTCGCGGCCGAACGGACGCTGATCGAGATGGATTTCTCGCGCGCCAAACGCGCCGGCAAGATCGATTCGGCGGCGGCCGCCTTTATTCTGCAGGGAGTTTTAGACCGGCTTCAGTCACTCGATGCAGCCGATCGAACGGGACCGGACCCGTCCAGCGACGCCTGACCCAGCCCAATATCTCGCGACGCCTGCGAAACACCCATATCGCAACGAGCAGCAAGCCATCGAACACGCAGGCTTTTGCCACCATGCCCGGGATGGTTGCGGGGTCGATGCCGAGCATCTGACCGTAGAGCTGGAACACGAAATCGTGCAGCTGCCGGCTGAGCATCACATAGCCGAAATTCATGTCGTTGAGCGACAGGTAGAACCAGCCCCAAAACAGCGCCATCGGCGCGGCCCACAACGCGAAGATGTAGCGCATCAGCGGCCTCCCTTCCCGTTCGGGCCGGTCCGTCCCGATATCATGGAGAGCAGCGAATTGTGCGCCGCGGCTTTCGCCATGCTGTGCGCCGTGGCGTGGAAATCCTCCTCATCCAGCGCAGCTACCGAACGCCGTTCGGCAAGCATCGCGACATAGGAGACCAGAAGTGCGGCCAGTTGCACTGCGACCACCATGAACAGGCCGTTGATGCCTTGGGCCGCACCGCCGATCAGGATCATCGACATCACCCCGGAAGCGGAAATAAAGGCGATGCGAACGACGCTGTCGGCGCCGGGGCTGGACGCGTCGTTGATCAGTGTATCGACAAAGGCCCAGAAGAACAGCACCGCCACGACCAGCAACGCGATCGCCAGCGGAGCGACCACGACGATGTTCTCCAGATTGACAAACTGGGCGCTCTCGACGGTCACGCCGAGTACGCCGAGAGCCGCCGTCACACCTCGATTTCCATCGATACAGATCACCGCGAGCAGGGCAAAAACGATCGCCCAGTGCACGGACAGAAAGGAGGTCAGTACGTGTCGCATCGTGATTCCTGCTTCGACAGGATTGACAGTGGGCTTTGCGGTTCGCCGCCGCAACGGAAACCATTTGTTAAGGTTAACGGCGACGGCGAGGTCAGTGGGGATTCCGGCAACGCCGCTCAAACATGAAAGGCATCTCCGTCAATTCACCGGCGGATAGAGCGTATCGATGATCATGCGCGCGTCGTGGCGCGAATCGAGCATGCCGTAGGTATTGCGCCACTGGCCCGCGAGCCGCGTCTCGACGAAGGCATCGGCGATCCGCCCTGCCCCGAGCCGACGCAACTCGGCGGCCGCCGCAGAGAGCGCAAGCTGTTCCGTCAGCAGCCGGGCCGAGCCCTCGTCGGTCGAAGCGACCTGCATGGCCGCCTTCAGAACGCCGATCGTGCCGCGCCCGCCGGCGCCGAGGTCGCGATCGATGCCGGTCAATACTTCTTCGAAAAGCCCCGGCGCGCGGCCAAGCACGCGCAGCACGTCGAGCGCCATGACATTGCCCGACCCTTCCCAGATCGCGTTGACAGGCGCTTCGCGGTAATAACGGGCGAGCGGAGCTTCCTCGACATAGCCATTGCCGCCAAGGCACTCCATCGCCTCGTAAAGCAGCGGTGGCGCGATCTTGCAGACCCAGTATTTGACGACCGGCGTCATGGCGCGGGCGAACGCCGCCTCGCCGCGATCGCTCGCCGCCTCGTCGAAGGAACGCGCCAGCCGGAACGACAGCGCGGTCGCCGCGGCAACATCGAGCGCCATGTCGGCCAGCACGCGCTGCATCAACGGCTGCTCGATCAAGGTCGAACCGAACACCTGGCGATGGCGGGCATGATGGATCGCTTCGGCCAGCCCCGCCCGCATGATCGCCGAAGACGCCACCGCGCAGTCGAGCCGGGTCAGCGTCACCATGTCCATGATCGTCTTGACGCCGGCGCCGGGTTCGCCGACCATCTCCCCGATGGCGTTGACGAATTCAACCTCGGAAGACGCGTTCGAGCGATTGCCGAGCTTGTCCTTCAGCCGCTGGAAGCGAAAGCCGTTGCCAGACCCGTCGCCGAGCACGCGCGGCACCAGGAAGCAGGACAGTCCCTCCGGCGCCTGTGCCAGCACCAGGAAGGCGTCCGACATCGGCGCCGACATGAACCATTTATGTCCCGTCAGGCGGTAGAAGCCGCTACCGACGCGTTCCGCCCGGGTCACATTGGCACGCACATCGGTGCCGCCCTGTTTCTCGGTCATGCCCATGCCGAGCGTCAGTCCGGTCTTTTCGACGGGCGGCTTCTGGCTCTGGTCGTATTTGCGCGTCGTCACGCGCGGCGCCCATTCGCGAAACAGTTTTGGGCTGGCCATCAATGCCGCCAGCGAGGCGCTGGTCATGGTGATGGGGCAGAGATGCCCGGTCTCGAGTTCCGCCGTCAGGTAAAAACGGGCGGCGCGCACCTGATGGCGGCGGCCGATCTCGGCGTCGCCATTTTCCCAGACCGAGGAATGCAGGCCGTTGGCCACCGAGCGGCGCATCAAGGCGTGGTAGGCGGGATGGAATTCGACCAGGTCGATGCGCCGTCCCTGGCGATCGTGCGTCCTGAGTTTCGGCGTCTCGACATTGGCGAGGCGCGCCAGTTCCTGCGCTTCTTGCGTCAGCACGAAACGGCCGAGCCCGTCGAGATCCTTGCGCACCGGATCGGAAAAGCGCTCGGCAAGCTGGATCAGCAACGGATCGCCTCGCCAGGCGTTGCCGCCCGTCAGCGGCGGCGGCTGGTTCGTTACGTCGTCGGTCACGCCCAATCCTTCTAGCCGATCCTTCTAGAAAGGCCCTATTGTCGGAAAGCCTCGAATCCGAGGCCGTCGGCTTAGATATAGCCAAGCGTTGCTGCGCGCGCGACGAAAATACCGGCCGATCTAATCGGCTATCTACACGAAAAAATTGAGGAGAACGGCGTCAATCCAAAGCGGGTGCTTGCGGGCGCGAAATCCGCACCCTATAGCAGCCCCTTGAGATGACCGACGCTTCGTCCCTGCCACTCTACCCTCACCGCCATCTTCTGGGCATCAGCGACCTTTCGCCCGCCGACATCGAGCTTTTGCTCGACAGGGCGGATCGGGCGGTCGCGATCTCGCGCCAGTCCGAAAAAAAGACCTCGGCGCTGCGCGGCCGCACCCAGATCAATCTCTTCTACGAAGCCTCGACCCGCACGCAATCCTCGTTCGAACTGGCCGGAAAGCGGCTTGGCGCCGATGTCATGAACATGTCGGTGGCGAGTTCCTCGGTAAAGAAGGGCGAAACGCTCATCGACACCGCGATGACACTCAACGCCATGCGGCCCGACATATTGATCATCCGCCATCAGTCGGCGGGCGCGGCGGCCCTCCTGGCGCAGAAGGTCGGCTGCTCGGTGGTCAATGCCGGCGACGGCGCCCATGAACACCCGACACAGGCGCTGCTCGACGCGCTCACCATCCGCCGCGCCAAGGGTGCGCTGTCGAAGCTGATCGTGGCGATCTGCGGCGACATCCTGCATTCGCGTGTGGCGCGCTCCAACATCATGCTGCTCAACGCACTCGGCGCACAAATACGGGTGGTGGCGCCCTCGACGCTATTGCCCTCGGGCATCGACAGAATGGGCGTGATCGTCTGCCGCTCGATGGCGGAGGGCCTGAAGGACGCGGATGTGGTGATGATGTTGCGCTTGCAGCGCGAGCGCATGGAAGGAGCCTTCGTGCCGTCGGTGCGCGAATATTTCCGCTATTTTGGTCTAGACGCCGAGAAACTGAAGGCCGCCAAGGATGACGCGCTTGTCATGCATCCTGGCCCGATGAACCGCGGTGTCGAAATTGCTTCGGAAATCGCCGACGGCCCGCAAAGCGTCATCCAGGAGCAGGTGGAAATGGGCGTCGCCGTGCGCATGGCGGTGATGGAAGCGCTGCTCGATTCCCGCCGCAATCAAGAGGGCCGCAATCAAGAGGGCCGCGGCGCATGAGCATCACGGTCTTTGAACGCGCCCGCATCATCGACCCGTCACGCGGCCTTGATGAAGTTGGCTCCGTCATAGTCGAAGGCAGGAAAATCGTTGCCGCGGGCAAGGCGGCGCTGAACCACGGCGTCCCCGACGGCGCTACGGCGATCGACTGCAGCGGCAAGGCGATCATCCCCGGCCTGATCGATGGTCGGGTCTTCATCGGCGAGCCCGGCGGCGAGCATCGCGAAACCATCGCTTCGGCAAGTGTCGCCGCGGCGGCCGGCGGCGTCACGTCCATCGTGATGATGCCAGACACCGATCCGGTGATCGACAATGTGGCGCTGGTCGAATTCGTGCTGCGCACCGCCAAGGACACGGCCGTCGTCAATATCTTTCCGGCCGCCGCCATCACCAAGGGCCTCCACGGACGCGAAATGACGGAGTTCGGGCTGCTGCGCGAGGCGGGCGCGGTCGCCTTCACCGATGGCAGGCATACCATATCGAGCGCGCTGGTGATGCGTCGCGCGCTAACCTATGCGCGCGATTTCGGCGCCACCATCGTCCATGAAACGCAGGATGCCGATCTTGGGTCGTCGGGCGTCATGAACGAAGGCCTGTATGCCAGTTGGCTCGGCCTCTCCGGCATTCCACGTGAAGCCGAATCCATCCCGCTCGAGCGTGACCTCGCGCTGGCGCGGCTGACGCAAGGTTCGTACCACGCCGCGAAGATCTCGACGGCAATGGCGGCAAGCGCCGTGGCGCGTGCGAAGGCCGACGGCGCGGCAGTGACGTCTGGCGTGTCGATCCACAATCTGTCTCTCAATGAAAACGACGTTGGCGAGTACCGCACCTTCTTCCGCCTGACGCCGCCGCTGCGGGCCGAGGAGGACCGGTTGGCGATGATCGATGCGGTCAAGGACGGAACGGTCGATGTCATCGTCTCCTCGCACGATCCGCAGGACGTCGATACCAAGCGCCTGCCCTTCGCCGACGCCGCGGCCGGTGCCATTGGCCTCGAAACCCTGCTGGGCGCGGCCTTGCGCCTCTACCACAATGGCGACGTGCCCCTGCTCAGGCTGATCGAAACCTTGTCCACCGCGCCGGCGAGGCTGTTTGGATTGGCCGGCGGCACGCTGAAGCCAGGCGCCGTCGCCGATCTCGCGCTTGTCGACCTCGATGAACCCTGGATAGTCAGCGAAAGCGGTATCCGCTCGCGCTCGAAAAACACCTGCTTCGAAGGCGCACGGCTGCAAGGCAAGGTCTTGCAAACGCTGGTGGCGGGCCGCACAATATTTTCTGCCTGAGCCGGCGGTAGCCATGCGACATCAGGCATGGTTGGGGGAACGCGGGGGGAACAATGACTTACGGCCCAATCCTGGCGCTGGTGTTCGGCTATCTGCTGGGCTCGATTCCATTCGGCCTGCTGCTTACCCGCGCGGCCGGCCTTGGCGATGTGCGCAAGATCGGTTCAGGCAATATCGGCGCCACCAATGTGCTGCGCACCGGCAACAAGGGGCTTGCCGCCGCGACTTTGCTGCTCGATGCGCTGAAAGGCACGGCCGCCGTGCTGATAGCAGGCCATTTCGCGCCTGAAGCCGCGATCTGGGCTGGTCTCGGCGCCTTTCTGGGCCACCTGTTCCCGGCATGGCTCGGCTTCAAGGGTGGCAAGGGCGTCGCCACTTATCTCGGCGTGCTGGTCGGCCTTGCCTGGCAAGTCGCATTGATCTTCGCTGTCGTATGGTTGGTGATGGCTTTCCTCTTCCGCTACTCATCGCTGGCGGCGCTGGCTGCTGCCGTGGTGGCACCGATCGCGCTTTATTTCCTGAGCACGCCGCAGATAGCCATTCTGTTCGTGGTGATGAGCATCATTGTCTTCATCAAGCACCGAGAAAACATTTCGCGACTGATTGCCGGCTCCGAAGGCAAGATCGGAGCCAAGGGGTGAGCGAACCGGCCGCCGGGCCGCGTCTCACCGATCGCCAGCGGCTGAGCTGGCTGCGGCTGATCCGCACCCAGAATGTCGGCCCTGCCTCCTTTCGCGACCTGATCAACCGTTTCGGTTCGGCCGAAGTCGCGTTGGAAATGCTGCCGGAACTGATGATTTCCGGCGGCGCCAACCGGATCGTGCGCATCCCTTCCCTTGCCGAGGCCGAGGCCGAGATGGAGGCCGCGCGGCGAGTTGGAGCACGCTTTGTCGGTATTGGGGAGGCGGACTATCCGCCGCTGTTGCGCAGCATGGACAATCCGCCGCCGATGCTGGCGGTCAGGGGCAATGCCGCGGTGTTCCGGTTGCCGGGTGTCGCGATAGTCGGCGCCCGCAACGCATCGCTTGCCGGCATCAAGATGGCGCGCATGCTGGCAGCCGATCTCGGACGAGACGGCTACGGCATCGTCTCCGGCCTGGCACGTGGCATCGACACGGCGGCGCATCAGGGCAGTCTCTTGACCGGTACGGTCGGCGTGCTCGCCGGTGGGCTCGACCTGCCCTACCCGCCCGAAAATGCCGGTCTGTGCGATGACATTGCGGAGCGTGGCGCCATCATCTCGGAAATGCCGTTCGGCTGGCAGCCGCGTGCCCAGGATTTCCCGCGCCGCAACCGCCTTGTCGCGGGCGCCGCTCTTGGGCTGGTGGTGGTTGAGGCAGCACAGCGCTCAGGCTCGCTGATCAGCGCCAGGCTTGCCGGCGAGATGGGCCGGTTGGTCTTTGCGGTACCCGGCTCCCCGCTCGATCCGCGCGCGGCCGGTACCAACGGTCTGCTCAAGGACGGCGCCACGCTGGTCACCGAAGCTTCGGACATTTCCAGGGCGATCCTTCCGCTGACCGGCATGCGGGCGCCTGATCTGCCGCCGTTTGAGGACCCGCCCGACTTTTCGGCCACACCGCCACCAGGCGAGAGCGACCGGGCCAAGGTGATCGAGGCGCTGGGGCCGACACCGGTGCCGGTCGACGAGATCATCCGCCACACCGGCCTGCATCCCGCCCAGGTCTTCATGGTGCTGCTTGAACTCGACCTTGCCGGCCGCCTCGAGCGTCACGCCGGTGGAAATGTTTCGCTTGTTTTCGGGGAAGGCTAACCGCCCTCAGTGGCGGCTGGTCTTTCTATCTCCGGTCTCGTCGTAATCCTGCATGTTGGCGTCAAAGAGATCCTTTTGAACAAACTGGCGCCAGACCTCATCCGCGTCCTGCGGGCGCGACGGATCGAAACTCGGCTGGGTCTCGTGCGTATTCGGCAGCGACCGCCGGCGTAGCCAGGCAGGCATGATCTCCAAGATGAGACTGGTGAATTGGGTCATCACGGACTCCTTCGATTGAAGGGATGGACCAGGCCGGTCGATCCATCCAAATTACGCTGGCTCACCGCACCCAGCCAAGCCAAAGCCTCGCCGACGTCGGCAAGCACATGGCGCGCCGCTGTCGGTCCGTGCGGTTTGATGCGGATCGACATGCCGTCCATCTCGTTCACGGCCTCGAAACCATTCTCGTCGGATGTGTCGTCGCCTAGAAACACCGGCCGCCGCCCCTCGAAAGCAGGCAGATCCAGAAAGCGCCTGATGGCCGCTCCCTTTGCTGCCTCCAGCGGCATCAATTCAACGCCGGCATTGCCGGCCAGCACCCGATATCCCGTAGGCAACCTGCCCAACGCCTGTTCGACCAGTTGCGTCGCGCGCCGCAACAGTTGCGGTGCCGCGCGCGTGTGGACTGCCAGGATCGGTCCCTTGCGCTCGATATAAACGTCCGAACTGCCCAGCTCCGCTTCGATTTCCTCGGCAAGTGCCGCAATGTCGGCCGGCTCTCCCGCCGCCTCGACCGGGCCGTCGCGGATGAGCCTGTGCTCGAGCCCATACAGCCCGGCGGCGCGCAATCTGAGCGGCTGGAAAAGATGGTCGACCGCGGCGATCGATCGTCCCGTGATGAACGCCAGAGCTCCATCCAATTGCAATTCGAGCCTCGCCAGCAGCGTACGCAATTCATCGCCGACAACCACCGCATCGGGATGCGCGGCGTGTTCGAGAAGCGTGCCGTCAATGTCCAGGAACAAGGCCCACGGGCCTGTTGGGAGCTCAGGCGCGGGCAGTTTTGGCAGAAGCGACATCACAGCGCCGCCACCCGTCTGCGATCGAGCAGCGAGATCACGTTGCCCGATGAGGTCGGGGCGGCGCCGACGGCGCGATCGACCGCAACGCGTTTGCGCAGGCGCGCGGCATCGAGAAGCATGCTGCCTGCCCACCGGTAGACATTATTGTCGCGAACGACCTCACGCATCCTTTGCATGCGCTGCCGCTGCTCTTCCGACGACATCGTCAAAGCCTGCAACAAGGCGTCGCCCATCATTGTGGCGTCGTAGGGATTGACGATCAGCGCTTCCAGCAATTCCTTGGAAGCGCCGGCGAACATGCTGAGCAGCAGGACCCCCTGTTCGTCATTGCGCGCCGCGACGAACTCCTTGGCCACCAGGTTCATGCCGTCATGCAGGCTCGTGACCAAGCAAACGTCGGCGGCCCGGTAGATTTCGTAGACCTGTTCCTGCGAATGATGTTCCGTGACCATCAGGACGGGAGTGTAGCCGTCGCGGCCATAGCGCCGGTTGAGATCCTCGGCTTGACGCAGACACTCTTCATGCAACTGTTGGTATGCGGGCAAGGTGCCGCGACTGGGTGCCGCGATCTGCAGGAAGGCGACCTTGCCAATCCATTCCGGATGGAGCCTCAGCAGCTCATCGAGTGCGGTAAAGCGATCGAGGATGCCCTTCGTGTAGTCGAGACGTTCGACGCCGACACACAGCCTGACATCGTCCGCCAGCCCGAATTTTTCACGAACATGCCGACGGCATTGCGCCACCTCGGGCAGCTGGGCCTGTCGCGCCGGCTCCCATTCGATTGAAATCGGATACGCGTGAACCAGGCTGATCTGGCCGCCATAGGAGATGGCGGAATCCTCGCGCTCGATCCTGCTCTCCAGGAAGCGGTCGACGCTGTCGATGAAGTTGTTGCAATGGAACTGGGTGTGAAAGCCGACGATCGAACTGCCCAACAATCCTTCTAGGATCTTCTCGCGCCATGGGCAGATACTGAACACCTCGGAATTCGGCCATGGAATGTGCCAGAAGGTGATGATGATGGCCTCCGGCAGGCGCTCCCGGATCATCCGCGGCAACAGGGCGAAATGGTAGTCCTGGACCAGCACGATGGGCCGCTCGTTGCGTGCCTCCGCGACGACGGTGTCGGCGAATTTGCGGTTGACCGCCTCGTAGGCCTCCCAGTCGGACGCACGGAATATCGGTCGGGTGAAGGCTATGTGGCACAGCGGCCAAAGCCCCTCATTGGCAAAGCCGAGATAATAGCCTTGCTGTTCTTCCTCGCTCAGCCAGACACGGCGCAACGTATAGGAAGGGTTTTCCGGCGGCACTTCGACGCGGTCGTTTTCGTCGACCACCAGCGCATCGGCCGAACCGCCGCCATAGGCGATCCATGTGCCCGCACAGGCGCGCGTGATCGGCTCCAGGGCGGAGACCAGCCCGCTGGCGGGTACGACCAGCTGGATGCCGTCGCCGTTGCGGTTATGGATGTAGGGTTCGCGATTTGACACCACGATCACCTGTGCATCGGGAAGTTCCTTCGCCAGAATGTGACGCAACGTTTCCGGCGACCATTGGACGAGGGCGGCGGCCGCGGATTGCCCGTTCTTTTCGAACTCCGGCAATGGGCTGCGAACGGATCCTGCTTCGAGACGGGCGAGCTTCATGTTTCTGGCCCGGCGCGCCCGTGACAGCACCACCGCGAGCGCGACGCATGAGATACCGACAATTACGAGAACGAAGAGCCACAGTGCGGCCGAGGGTACGACCAGGTACGAACTGTTGTCGGGCATTTCGAATTGATTACCTTTCAATGGGACGCGGCAGATCCACCGACAGGAACTCCAGCATCCTTGGCGTGCTGATCCAACGTTCCGCACCCGTGATGGTTCCGATTTTTCAGCTCTTGACCACCAGTGGCACCAATCCTTCATGCGCATCCGCAAGGAAGGCACCGACACGATCCCCCACGCGCTGAAACGTCAGGTCCACCGCCACATGCCCCACCGAGAGATGGCGAATGACAAGATTGTCGATGCCGATCGGCAAGTGCGGCCGGGTCACGTGAATTTCGTTCGTCCAACCGTCGATCTGTAGGCCGAGGCAGGCCTGCATGAGCATGAAGGCGGAGCCCGCGGACCAGGCCTGCGGCAGGCAAGCCACCGGATAGGCAATCGGCGCCTCGCCGGCCGAGCGCGTGAACCCGCAGAACAGTTCGGGTAGCCGCATGTTGAAATGAACCGCGGATTCGAAGGTCCCGCTCATCAACCGCACCACGCTGTCGCGGATGCCGTATCGCGCCAGCCCGGCGGCGCAGATCGCGGTGTCGTGCGGCCAGATGGAGCCGTTATGATAGGACATCGGATTGAAGAAGATCGCATCGTCCGCCAGCGTTCTCAGCCCCCAGCCGGAATGGAACGAAGCCGACAGCAGCTGGTCGGCGACCATGCGTGCGCGATCCGGATTGGGAAGGCCGACATAGAGCAGGTGACCCGCATTGGACGTGCGCACCTTGCAGGGTTGGCCATCGCCATCGATCGCCAGCGCATAGTAGCCAAGCTCTTCGATCCAGAAATGGCGTTCGACTTGTTGGCGAATGGCATCGGCGCGCAGCTCCCAATTCTCCGCCCGCTCCTCTTCGCCGCGCAGCCGTGCCAGCTTTGCCAATCCCCGAAATGCTGCAAAGACGTAACCCTGCACCTCGACCAGCGCGATCGGCCCTTTCGGAATGCGGCCGTCGGCATGGAAGACGGAATCGAAGCTGTCCTTCCATCCCTGGTTGGCAAGGCCGGATTCCGCGGCGCGCTGATAGGTAAGAAACCCTGTCGAACGGCTCGCTGCCTCGATCCACTCGGCGGCGGCGCACAGCGATGGCCAAAGGCCATCGATGAAAGCCGTGTCTCCCGTGCGGTCCGCATAGGCGCAGGCGAGATGGATGTAGAGGGGCGTCGTATCGACGCCGCCATAGTAGCGGCCGAACGGCAACTCGCTCAGCGCCGCCATCTCGCCCTTGCGGGTCTCGTGCATGATCTTGCCGGGCTCGGAATCGCTGAAGGGAGAGGTTTCGGTCGCCTGGTGCTGGGCGAGAAAGGCAAGCACGCCACGAGCCAGGCCGGGATTGAGCCAAAGCATCTGCAGAGCTGAAATCACGCCGTCGCGGCCGAAGGCGGTGGAGAACCACGGGATCCCGGCATATGGGTAAGGCCCGGTCGCCAGTTCCGTGGTGAGCAATGCCACATCGGCACGCGCCCGTTCCATCCAATCATTGAAGACGCGGCCTGAACTGTGCAGCGTTGCCCCATGCCGGCGCTTGGCGCGCATGCCGAAACGGGCGCGCGCCGCCGCGGCCCGGAAACGTTCACTTTGCGGGCGGGCCGTTGTCTTGCTCCCCACCTCCACATACAGCGTCTGGCGGCTGCGCTTGGTGACGGCAATGAAGAAATCCGCCCGCTCGGAGGTCAGTTGATCCGGGGGCTGTGAAAACGAAATGGCCGAGGTCCGCACGACCTTGTCCAGCCCTTCGTAGCGGAGCACGACCGAACTCTGGTCGATCTCGGCCGTGTGCGCGGTACCGCGCTTGGAGCGGGTCGAGCCCCGGACTTCGAACATGTCGCGAAAATCAACACCGAAGCGCAGTGACACCAAGACCGTCGAATGCTCCCGGCTATAGTTCGAGAGCGTGATGCGTTCATATAGCCTTTCCTGCCACAGAAGCCTGACCCGCTCGATATGGATCGCGCCCTGCGGAATCTGGCGGCCCGCGGCGCTCTCGATCGGCAGATTGGTCAGGTTGCTGGTGAACAGGACGTTGTCCTGGCTGAGCGATGCGCCCAGCAGCGACAACGATCGTCCGCCAACCGTCAGGCGAAATTCGGAGAGCACGCGCGTGTCGTCGCGGAAGAAGCCGTCGCCGGCGCCACGTATGTCGCCATAGGCGTCGGCGACGGCAAAGCAATCGCCATGCTTGAGAGCGTAAAGCCGATGCGGCTCCCTGGGCGCGGTTTCGTCCAGGGAAGCCAGTGCTATCGCAGGATCGAGCTTGCGCTCGTCGAGTTGGGTAATGGTCAAGAAGATTGTCCCGTGCTGGTTTCCGAACGGGTTGAAGATCTATGAGGCCCTGCTCTCTTCGTGGCCGGTGGTCAGCCGCGAATAGGCCTCGACATAATCCCTGGCCATTCTATCGGCCGAAAACCGCCTTTCGAAGGCCGTCCTTATTCGTCGCCTGTCGAGTTGCAGGAGAGCCGGCATCGAGGCGACGGCATCTTCGATGGTTTCGACGACAAAGCCGGTGACCCCATGATCGATGATCTCGGGCATAGCGCCGCAACTCCAAGCCATGACCGGGGTTCCGCACGCCATGGCCTCGATCACCGCAAGCCCGAAGGGTTCAGGCCAGTCGATGGGAAACAGCAAGGCGGCCGCATTGCCCAGAAACCGGGCCTTCTGGTCCTCACCAATCTCGCCGACATACTCGACCCGGTCGCCATCGATCAGCGGCTGCACGACTTCCTCGAAATAGGCGCGGTCGCCATCGCCGACCTTGGCGGCGAGCTTCAGTTTCAGGCCGGTTCGGCGGGCAATCTCGATTGCCCGGTCCGGCCGCTTGTCGCGTGACATTCTGCCGAGAAAAGCAAGGTAGGTACCGTCCGAACCGGCCTCGAAATCGGCCTCATAAAGGTCAAGCGGCAGCCCGTGATGGATCGTCGCCAGCCAGTTCGCGGATGCGAACCGCGCCCGCTGGCTGCGGGATATGGAAATCATTGGGAACCGCGGGAACCGGTCATAGGCTTGCGCGAGGTCCGCGTAATCCAGCCTGCCATGCGGCGTTGTCACCGTGCGCTGCGGCATATCACGGAAAAACGGGAAATGCAGGAAATGGCTCAGATGGAAATGCACGACGTCGAAGTCGTCGGCCCGTTTGCGCACTTCGTCGAGCATCGACAAATGTGCCGCGATCTCGGACTTCAGCGGACGCGGATCGAGACGAAGCGCCCTTTCGCGGCATGGCACCAGTTTGGCGGAGCTCTTCGTGTCGCCGCTGGCAAACAACGTCACCTCGTGGCCGAGATCGACGAGAGCTTCGGTAAGATACGAGATGATACGCTCGGTACCCCCGTAAAGTCGTGGCGGCACCGATTCGTAGAGTGGTGCGACATGGGCAATCTTCATGTCCCGGCGTCCCTCAATGAGCTGGTCATAGAGCCAAAATGCATCAAGGCCCGGATCGTTCCTATATCTGCGCAAGATGCGTCGAATGATCGATCCGTCCCCTGTTTGAGTAGATCCGCCGCCCTATTTCCTTCTGGTGCTGTCGACCTTGCGCTTGCGGCAGCCGAAGGAGGCCCAGATGCAGCAACCCAGGGATATCGCAGCGCGGCGCCTGAGCATGATCATCGAGCAATATGTCGAGGCCAGAAAACGGCATTTTGGCTTTGTGTCGACTGATCAGGCTGCCCGAGTGATCCGCAGAACCCTGAAGCCCGATCCTTCGGAGCCAGCGCTTTCCGATCACGACCTCGACGACATGGTCGCCGCCCTCGCCGTGAAGAACGGCCTGGCCGTCATCTTCGACCGTGGCGTGCGGGGACCGGCCAACGGCGCCGAGGCCGACCTGAACAGAAAGGAACCGATCATGCGAGCACCGACGGAGACCCCGGATGTTGCCGGCGCGGTGGACGCTATCCTGAGCGATCGCACTGCCCAGCTTTCGATGAGCGCGGTCATCTCGTTGCTGCGCGAACGGACCGGCACCAAGCGATCCGACGCGGATCTGACAGGACTGATCGCCAAGAAAGCCGCCGTTCTGGACGTGCACCTGTCAGGAGGCGTCTGAACGGTCGTTGAGCGCCGCAAGGATACATGGGCAAATCAAAAGCGCTGACATGTCATTTGACGATGGTGAGCGCGATGGGATTCGAACCCATGACCTACTGATTAAAAGTCAGTTGCTCTACCGGCTGAGCTACGCGCTCCCGCGGGCTCGAAAAGGCCGCCCTCGAAATTGCGCGGAACATAGGGAGAGTGCCGCGACCGGTCAACCGGAAAGATGGGTTCCAAACCTGCTCTTTGCCCTAATTCGCCGCCTCTTGCTTGTTCCCCCGGGTCCTGGCGAGCAGTCCGGCGGTTTGGGTTTCGGTGCAGGAACGGCTGCCTACACGGCGGAACAAATCCGACGCACTGTCGTTTTTTGCCAAAGGGACGTTCGCCAAACCCTCGAGGAGAATACCAATGAATAGAATCACAACGGGCCTGCTTGCCGCCACCCTTTCGGCGACATTCGTCGCGGCGGAGGTGGTGCCGGTCAACGCCCAGCCCAACTACGTGCCACTCTCCCAGGCGGCAGCGCCGGATGTACAGACGGTGCAATACCGGGAGTGGAGGAGAAACCGCTCCTTCGACCGCAATTTCTCGCGCAATCGAAGCTTTAGCCGCAACGGTGACATGTATTGGAATGGGCATCGCGGCTATCGTGAATATCGCCGCGGCTATCGCCGTCATGGCGACTACTGGTTCCCGCTGGCCGCCTTCGCGACTGGCGCGCTGATCACCGGCGCGATTGTCAACAACGAGAACAACCGCCTCTATGAAGGCAACTCGCACGTTCAGTGGTGCTACGATCATTATCGGAGCTATCGCGCTTCCGACAACACCTTCCAGCCGAACAATGGTCCTCGTCGGGAGTGCCGCTCCCCTTACTGATCCCTGTTGAGTATCAGTAGCTGGTAATGGTGAGTAAAGGCCCGCGTGTAGAAGACGCGGGCCTTGTCGCGTCTATCCTAACATGGTTGGCAGTGGTCGCGTTTGTCAGCTGGCCCAGCTCAGGCTCTTGATAACCAGGTAAAGACCGCCACCTTTGCCGCGGGGAGAGCGGTACGCTCCAACAGCGTCGCAAATCCGTACCATAGCCCCGCTGAGTTCCCATCCGAGTGCTTCGAGGTCGTCGTCGGTATCGACCACGTAAGCCTGCGCCAGCTCGTTGATGCCGTTCTGTTCCCCGAAGGATCGGACCTGCTTTGCGTCCGCAAGGAGTTCGTCGGGCAGGTTGGAGTTCGCCCAGGCCACAGCCAGTTGCCAGCCATTGTGCTCGTGGAACCCGCGATCTGGATTTCGGCGACGACCGCGACCTTCCCTTCCTGTGAAAACAGCAGCTTCCCCGCTGTCAGGTCGTAGTCATAGCGCGGCCAGTGCCCCAAGTGGAGATCCTTCTCCAAGACGGGCGTTCTTCGCGGTAAGCTGTTCGAATGCCTCCGCGCACCAGTTGCTATACCATTCCGGCGTCATTTCCCCCTCGCCAAGCCCTCACCTCAAGGCGATTATGGCACGCTCAATGTCCGGCGCACAGCGTCCCGCCAGCCCATCAATTTGACGGACCGGGTAGCGGATTCCATCTCGGGCACGAACCGCCGCTCCAGGGCCCAGGTCTTCGCGAATTCCCGCGCCTTCGGCCATACGCCGGCCTTCGAACCGGCAAGCCATGCCGCCCCCAGCGCGGTCGTCTCCAGAATTGTCGGCCGATCGACCGGCGCGTCGAGAATGTCGGCCAGGCGCTGCATGGTCCAGTCCGATGCCACCATGCCGCCATCGACCCTGAGCACCGTCTTTGCCTTGGCGCCCTTCCAATCCTTGTGCATGGCGTCGAGCAGGTCGCGGGTCTGGTAGGCGACGGATTCCAGTGCCGCGCGGGCAAACTCCGCCGGTCCGGTGTTGCGGGTCAATCCGAAAATCGCGCCCCGCGCCTCGGCATCCCAGTGCGGCGCACCGAGCCCGACAAAGGCCGGCACCAGATAGACGTTCTGCGTCGGATCGGCTTCCGCCGCGAGTTTGCCGCTCTGTTCTGCCTTGCCGATCACCTTGATGCCGTCGCGCAGCCATTGCACGGCAGCCCCAGCGATGAAGATCGAGCCTTCCAGCGCATAGGTGGTCTTGCCGTTCAGCCGATAGGCAATGGTGGTCAAGAGTCGGTTCTTCGACCGCACCAGGTCGCTGCCGGTGTTGAGCAACGCAAAACAGCCGGTGCCATAGGTGGATTTCATCATGCCCGGCTCGAAGCAGGCCTGGCCAATCGTCGCGGCATGCTGGTCGCCGGCAACGCCGAGGATTCTGATTTCGGCGCCAAACAGGTTTTTCTCTGTTATTCCATAATCATCGGCGCAATCCTTGACTTCGGGCAGCATCGCGGCGGGGATGCGCAGGATGGCCAGCAGCTCTTCGTCCCAGGCATTCTCCGCAATGTTGTAGACCAGCGTGCGCGACGCGTTGGTGGCATCCGTGGCGTGAACCTTGCCGCCGGTCAGCCGCCAGATCAAAAAGCTGTCGATGGTGCCGGCGAGCAGCTCGCCCTTCTCGGCACGCTTCCTCGCGCCCTTCACCTTGTCCAGCATCCAGGCAATCTTGGTGCCGGAGAAATAGGGGTCGAGCAGCAGGCCGGTCTTGCGGGTGAATTTCTTCTCAAGCCCCTGCTTCCTGAGCTTCTGGCATAGCGGAGCGGTGCGCCGGTCCTGCCAGACAATGGCGTTGTGAATCGGCTTGCCGGTCGCTTTGTCCCAGATGACGACCGTCTCGCGCTGGTTGGTGATGCCGATCGCAGCCACATCCGAAGCCTCGCGGCCGGCATTCTTCAGCGCGGCCCTCACAGTCTCAATGACGCTCGACCAGATCTCCTCCGGATCGTGTTCGACCCAGCCTGAGGCCGGATAGTGCTGGGTGAATTCCTTCTGCCCGGCGCCTGCGACCTTCATCGTGCCGTCGAACAGGATCGCCCGGCTCGATGTCGTACCCTGGTCAATCGCAAGGATATATCCGGTCATTCTCCCTCCCGGTAAGCAGCTTATACAAACAGGGGAGACGGCAAGAAGCCGCCTCCCCGATCATTATGACGCCGGCGCGAACGCCAGCACCGGAATTTACTTCTGCCAGCTCTTCACCAGTTCGTCGTAGTTGATGGTGATCGGCTTGTCCTTCTCCTTCTCGAGCTTCAGCTGAGGCGCGAGATTGCCTGCCTTGACCGCGTCGGCGTTCCAGTAGGCAAGGTCATGCTCTTCGGCCATCTTCGGTCCGATGTCGCCCTGGACACCGGATTTCTCGATACGTGCCATGACTTTTTCCTGATCGGCGCAGAGCGAATCCATGGCTTCCTGCGGTGTCTTGGCACCAGACGATGCGTCACCGATATTCTGCCACCAGAGCTGCGCCAGCTTCGGATAGTCCGGCACGTTGGTACCGGTCGGCGTCCACTGCACACGGGCCGGCGAGCGATAGAACTCGATCAGACCGCCGAGCTTCGGCGCACGTTCGGTGAAGCTCTTGTCATGGATGGTGGAGTCGCGAATGAAGGTCAGGCCAACCTGGCTCTTCTTCACATCGACGGTCTTCGAGGTGACGAACTGGGCATAAAGCCAGGCGGCCTTGGCGCGGTCGGTCGGCGTCGACTTCATCAGCGTCCAGGAACCGACGTCCTGATAGCCGAGCTTCATGCCGTCCTTCCAGTAGGAGCCGTGCGGAGACGGCGCCATGCGCCACTTCGGCGTGCCGTCTTCGTTCATGACCGGCAGGCCGGGCTTCACCATGTCGGCGGTGAAGGCGGTGTACCAGAAGATCTGCTGAGCGACATTGCCTTGCGACGGCACGGGGCCGGATTCGGAGAAGGTCATGCCCTGGGCTTCCGGCGGCGCATAGGCTTTCAGCCAATCAAGATACTTCTGGATGGCATAAACCGATGCTGGTCCATTGGTGTCGCCGCCGCGCGCGGTGCACGAGCCGACAGGCCGTGAATTCGCATCGACCTTGATACCCCATTCGTCGACCGGCACGCCGTTCGGCAGGCCCTTGTCGCCATTGCCGGCCATCGACAGCCAGGCGTCCGTGAACCGCCAGCCGAGCGACGGATCCTTCTTGCCATAGTCCATGTGGCCATAGACCTTCTTGCCGTTGACGTCGCGGCCAGTAAAGAATTCGGCGATGTCCTCATAGGCCGACCAGTTGACCGGCACGCCGAGATCGTAGCCGTACTTGGCCTTGAAGTCCGCCTTGTTCTTCTCATCGTTGAACCAGTCGTAACGGAACCAGTAGAGGTTCGCGAACTGCTGGTCGGGCAGTTGGTAGAGCTTCTTGTCCGGCGCGGTGGTGAACTTCGTGCCGATGAAGTCGTCGACGTCGAGCATCGGATCGGTGACGTCCTTGCCTTCGCCCGCCATCCAGTCGGTCAGGTTGCGCACCTGCTGGTAACGCCAGTGGGTGCCGATCAGATCGGAATCGTTGACCCAGCCGTCATAGATATTCTGGCCGGTTTGCATCTGGGTCTGGATCTTCTCGACGACGTCGCCTTCCTGGATGACGTCATGCGTGACCTTGATGCCGGTGATGGCGGTAAAGGCCGGTGCCAGCACCTGAGACTCGTACTGGTGGGTGGTCAAGGTTTCAGACACGACTTTGATTTCCATGCCGGCAAAGGGCTTGGCCGCGTCGATGAACCACTGCATCTGCTTTTCCTGGTCGGCGCGGGAAAGGGTCGAGAGCGGGCCTATCTCCTTGTCGAGAAAGGCTTTTGCTTCATCCATCCCGGCATAGGCATTACCGGCCCCGAGCAATAGTACAAGGGCCGTCGTCGATGTCAAAAATTGCCGTCGCATGTGTTCCTCCACAGTTAAAATGTTTCAAGTACGATCTGGAGCGGTCACCGGCACGCGACCGCTCCAACAGTTTCCCCCTCTATACGTAGCGGAACACGCCGATGGCGTAGACCACGGAGAGAGCGAGAGCCCACCACAGGTTGGGTCCGACAAGACCCAGCCAAGCGAGATGGATAAAGGCGCTGCCGAGCAGCGACAGGAAAAGACGATCGCCGCGCGTCGTCTCGAAGCGCAGGACGCCGACGCGCGGATTGCCGCCCGGCGAGGCGTATTCCCAGGCGCCCATGCCAAGCAAAAGCAGCGCGATGACGGTGAAGAACGCGGCCGTCGGCCAGGTCCATGCCATCCAGGAGAAGTCGAGGTTCACGTTACACCCTCCCCAGGGCAAAGCCCTTGGCGATATAATTTCGCACGAACCAGATGACCAGCGCGCCGGGGATCAGCGTCAGCACGCCGGCGGCGGCAAGCAGGCCCCAATCCATGCCCGAGGCCGATACCGTACGCGTCATGGTGGCGGCGATCGGCTTGGCGTCGGTGGTGGTCAGCGTGCGTGCGATCAGCAATTCGACCCACGAGAACATGAAGCAGAAGAAGCAGGCGACACCGATCCCGCTCGCGATCAGCGGCATGAAGATTTTTACGAAGAAGCGCGGGAAGGAATAGCCGTCGATATAGGCGGTCTCGTCGATTTCCTTCGGCACGCCCGACATGAAGCCCTCGAGAATCCACACGGCCAGCGGAACGTTGAACAGGCAATGCGCCAGCGCCACCGCGATATGAGTGTCGATCAGCCCGAAGGCCGAGTAGAGTTGGAAGAACGGCAGTGCGAACACCGCCGGCGGCGCCATGCGGTTGGTCAGCAGCCAGAAGAACAGATGTTTGTCGCCAAGGAAGCGGTAGCGCGAGAAGGCATAGGCCGCCGGCAGCGCCACCGATACGGAAATCACCATGTTCATGACCACATAGGTGATCGAGTTGATGTAGCCGGAGTACCAGGCCTTCTCGGTGAAGATGGTAACGTAGTTGGCGATGGTCGGCGTGTGTGGGTAGAGCGTCATCGAGTTGACGATCTCGGCATTGGTCTTGAAGCTCATATTGATGAGCCAGTAGATCGGCAGCAAAAGTACGATGATGTAGAGCGTCGGCACGATCCACCACCAGCGCGATTCCTCGCCGCGCCGGCGCATGCGCCTGTCGAGATCGCTCTGCGACAGCGTACCGGCGAGACTTTCCGAGGCGGTCCCGTTCATCGCATTGCGCTCGGTTCGTTCATTGGCGCCAGCCATTTCAGCGCTCCGCGTCGTAATTGGTCATCACGGTGTAGAACACCCATGACAACAACAGGATGATGAGGAAGTAGACCAGCGACATGGCGGCCGCCGGGCCAAGGTCGAACTGGCCGAGCGCCGTCTTGACGAGGTCGATCGACAGGAAGGTCGTCGAGTTGCCCGGCCCGCCGCCGGTGACGACGAACGGTTCGGTGTAGATCATGAAACTGTCCATGAAGCGCAGCAGCACGGCGATCAAAAGCACGCGCTGCATCTTAGGCAGCTGGATGTAGCGGAATACCGCCCATCGCGAGGCCCCGTCGATCTTTGCCGCCTGGTAGAAGGCATCGGGGATCGAGACCAGTCCGGCATAGCAGAGCAGCACGACAAGGCTGGTCCAGTGCCAGACATCCATGACGATGATCGTCACCCAGGCATCGAACGGATCCTGCACATAATTGTAGTCGATGCCGAGCGCGTTGAGGTAATAGCCCAACAGCCCGATGTCGTTGCGTCCGAACACCTGCCAGATGGTGCCGACGACATTCCACGGGATCAGCAGTGGCAGCGACATCAGCACCAGGCAGACCGGCACGCCCCAGCCCTTCTTCGGCATGTTGAGCGCGATGAAGATGCCGAGCGGCACCTCGATCGCCAGGATGATAAAGGAAAAGATCAGGTTGCGAACCATCGCTTCCCAGAAGCGGCTGGATGAAAGCAGTTCCTCGAACCATTCGGTGCCGGCCCAGGTGAAGACATTGTTGCCGAACGTGTCCTGCACCGAATAGTTGACCACCGTCATCAGCGGTATGACGGCGGTGAAGGCCACCAGCACCAGCACCGGCAGCACGAGGAACCAGGCCTTGTTGTTCCAGGTCTTGTCCATCTATGCCCCCATCTCGACACGCCAGGAATCGGCATAGATGTTGATGCCGGCCGGATCGAACCGCACCTTCGGTTCGGCTGGCACGGTCTCGTCCTCACCGATGACGGCAGCGATGTCCCTGCCTTCCAGCTTGGCGCGAACCACCTTGTGGCGGCCGACATCCTCGACCTTGGTGATCGAGACGGCCATGCCGTCCCGGCCGAGCCGCACATATTCGGGGCGAATGCCGAGTTCGACGGCGCCGCCGGCGGCTTTGGGCGCGCCCGGCAGTTCGATACGCTGCGAGCCGAGCGTCGCCGTCTTGCCGTCGATCGCCACAGGCATGACGTTCATGCCCGGCGAACCGATGAAATAACCGACAAAGGTATGGCGCGGCCGCTCGAACAGTTCGGCCGGCGTGCCGATCTGCACGATGCCGCCATCATACATGACGACGACCTGGTCAGCGAAGGTCAGCGCCTCGGTCTGGTCGTGGGTGACATACACCATCGTGTAGCCGAAGCGGCGATGAAGCTGTTTCAATTGCGAGCGCAGCACCCACTTCATATGCGGGTCGATGACGGTCAGCGGCTCGTCGAACAGGATGGCGTTGACGTCCGAGCGCACCAGGCCGCGGCCGAGCGAGATCTTCTGCTTCTGGTCGGCGGTCAGGCCCCTGGCCTTCTTCTTGGCCCAGGACGCCAGGTCGATCATCTCCAGCGTCTCGCGCACCTTGCGGTCGACGTCTGCCTCCGGCACGCCGCGATTGCGCAGCGGGAAGGCCAGATTGTCATAGACAGTCATGGTGTCGTAGATGACCGGGAACTGGAACACCTGCGCGATATTGCGCTCCTGCGTCGACAGGGTGGTCACGTCCCTGCCGTTGAACAGCAACTGGCCATGCGAGGGATGCAGCAGCCCCGATATGATGTTGAGCAGCGTGGTCTTGCCGCAGCCGGACGGCCCGAGCAGCGCGTAGGCACCACCATCCTCGAAAGTGTGATGCACTTCGCGCAGCGCGAAATCGGCATCCTTGCGCGGGTTCGGTAGATAGGAATGCCTGACATGGTTGACGTCGATGCGCGCCATATCGTCCTCCTCAAGCCGCCAGCTTCGGCGCGGTCACGGCCCGGCCGTGCTCGTCGAAGACCATGATGTGACGTGGATCGATGAACACTTCGACCACCGCGTCTGTCTCGAAATCCCTGATGCCATGGGTCAACATCACCCAGCGCACATCGGCAAAGTCGAGATGGATGAAGCTTTCGGACCCGGTGATTTCCGTGATGGTGACTTTCGCCCGCACCGGCACCGCGGAGGCATTGGGCCGGTCGAGCGAAAGATGGTGCGGCTGGAAGCCGACCGTATAGTTCGCATCGGCGATGTCGACGAGATCAGCAGGCACCGGCAGCTTGACGCCGCCCTCCAGCAGAAAATCCGCCCCCTTCTTGGCCAGCACGATGGTGTTGAGCGGCGGATCGGCGAAGGTCCTCGCCGTCACCAGGTCGACCGGTTTGCGGAACACGTCGATGGTCGGCCCAAACTGGGTGATGCGGCCTTCCGACAGCGTTGCCGTATTGCCGCCGAGCAGCAGGGCCTCATGTGGCTCGGTGGTGGCATAGACGAAGATGGTACCGGCGGCCGCGAATATCCTCGGCAGTTCGGCTCGCAATTCCTCGCGCAATTTGTAGTCGAGATTTGCAAGGGGTTCGTCGAGCAGCACAAGGCTGGCATTCTTGACGATGGCGCGCGCCAGCGCGGTGCGCTGCTGCTGCCCGCCCGACAGACTGAGCGGCGTGCGGTCGAGATAGGGGGTCAGTTTGAGGAGTGCCGCCGCTTCGCGCACCTGGCTGTCGATCTTGCCCTGCTCGACGCCGGCCACCTTGAGGGGTGAGGCAATGTTGTCATAGACGGTCATCGCCGGATAATTGATGAACTGCTGGTAGACCATGGCGATCTTGCGCTTCTGCACAGGCGTGCCAGTGACATTCCGGCCGTCGAACCAGACCGAGCCGGAGGTCGGCACATCGAGGCCGGCCATCAGCCGCATCAGGCTGGTCTTGCCTGAAAGTGTGGGCCCGAGCAAAACGTTGAGCGAGCCGTGCTGAAGCGTCAGCGACACGTCGCGGATGTGCTCGACCGCACCGACCGTCTTGGTGACGTTCCTCAGTTCCAGCATGACGCCTCCTCCCAGGCTTTCCGCATCAGCTCAAAACCTCTTCATTCGGCGGCCGCGACGTGCTGCCGGCTTATGCCGCGCATGAATTCATCGAGTGCCGCGACCTGCTCGCGGTTAAGATGCAGGCCGCGCTTGGTTCGCCGCCACAGCACGTCTTCCGCCGTGACAGCCCATTCGTTTTCAACGAGATAGCGCACCTCGGCTTCGTGGAGATCGCCACCGAAATTGCGGCCGAGATCGGCAATCGACTTGGCCAAGCCGAGCAGCACCTGTACACGCGTTCCATAGAGCCTCGTCAGCCGGCGCGCCAAGCGCTGGTCGAGGAAAGGATAGGCGCTTTTCAGCTTCGCCACCTGCGCATCGAAACCCGTGGCCGGAAAATCGCCGCCCGGCAGCGGCGCATCTGATGTCCACGGCTTGCCGCGCTTGCCGAGAAAACCTTCGATCTTCTCCAGCATCGATTCCGACAGCCGGCGATAGGTGGTGATCTTGCCGCCAAACGCGTTGACCAGCGGTGCGGCGCCGTCGCCGCCATCCGCCTTCAGCACATAGTCACGTGTCGCTTCCTGCGCCTTGGAGGCGCCGTCATCGTAGAGCGGACGCACGGCCGAATAGGTCCAGACGATGTCGGAACGCTTGACGGGAACCGCGAAATACTCGCTCGCCGCGGCACAGAGATAGTCGATCTCGGTGTTGCTGATCCTCACATCATGTGGGTCGCCGGGATAATCCTGGTCGGTGGTGCCGATCAGCGTGAACTCGTCCTCGTAGGGGATGGCGAAGATGATGCGGCCGTCCCTGTTCTGGAAGAAATAGGCGCGCGGGTCGTCGAACTTCTTGGCGATGACGATGTGGCTGCCCTGCACGAGGCGGACATTGTGCACGTCGTTGAGGCCGACGACGCCGGACAGCACGTGGTCGACCCAAGGACCCGCCGCATTGACCAGCAGCCGTGCCTTGACCTCTTCGGTCTCGCCGGTCCGCAGGTCCTCGATCTTTATCGCCCAGATTCCGCCCTCGCGGCGCGCTCCAACCACTTTGGTGCGAGTCCGGATCGTTGCGCCTCGGTCAGCGGCGTCACGAGCATTCAGCGCTACCAGCCGCGCATCGTTGACCCAGCCATCCGAATATTCGAAAGCCTTTTTGAACAGTGGCTTCAAAGGCTTGCCCGCCGGGTCGCTTGCCATGTCGAGCGTTCTGGTCGCCGGCAGCAACTTGCGCCCGCCGATGTGGTCGTAAAGGAAAAGGCCGAGCCGGATCAGCCAGGCCGGGCGCAGGCCCTTGGCATAGGGCAGCACGAAGCGCATCGGCCAGATGATGTGCGGAGCGTTCTTCCACAGAACCTCGCGCTCCATCAGCGCCTCGCGCACCAGGCGGAATTCATAGAATTCGAGATAGCGCAGCCCGCCATGGATCAGCTTGGTCGAACCGGACGAGGTTCCGCTGGCGAGATCGTTCATTTCGGCGAGAAAGACCGAGAACCCGCGTCCCACGGCATCGCGGGCGATGCCGCAGCCGTTGATACCGCCACCTATAACGAAAATGTCCCGGACTGAAGATGTGTCCACCTAGCTCCTCCACGATTTCGCATTGCACCATTTTTGCTCTTTTGCGAAACCGTGGCGGAATTATTTCGAACTCATAACGAATGTCAAACGAAATATCACACGCCTGTGAGAAGACCGTGAATTGCGTCAGCCAAGCGACGTCTCGATGAGCTGAACCTCGGCCTCCTGGCAGATCTTGCGCACGGACGGGATGTCGCAGCGATCGGTGATGAAGGTGTTGACCTGCGACAGATGGCCGATGCGCACAGGCGCCGTGCGTTCGAACTTGGTCTGATCGGAAACCAGGATGACGTGCCTGGCGTTGGCGATGATCGCTTGCGCCACCTTCACCTCGCGGAAATCGAAATCGAGCAGCGCGCCATCATGATCGATAGCCGAGGCGCCGATGACAGCGTAGTCGACCTTGAACTGCCTGATGAAATCGACCGCCGCTTCGCCGACAACACCCCCGTCGGAGCCGCGCACCACGCCGCCCGCAATCACCACCTCGATCGAGGGATAGATGCGCATCCTATTGGCAACATTGATGTTATTGGTGATGACCATCAGGCCGTCATGATCGAGCAGTGCCTTGCTGACCGCCTCCGTCGTGGTGCCGATGTTGATGAACAGCGAGGCGTTGTCGGGAATCAATCTGGCCGCCGCGCGGCCTATCGCTTCCTTCTCGTCGGCCGCGATCTTGCGCCTGGCTTCATACTCCATGTTCTCGATACCGGACGGGAACAAGGCGCCGCCATGGACTCGCGAAAGCAGCCGCTGGTCGCACAAATCGTTGAGGTCCTTGCGTATGGTCTGCGGCGTCACGTTGAAATGCGTGGCCAGGTCATCGACCAGCACGCGGCCGTTGTCCTTGGCCATCTGGATGATCTCGGCATGGCGCGGCGACAGATACATAAGGCAAGCTCCCGTTTTCGTTTTTTTTGCTTATAATAGAAAACGAAACCGATGAAAAGGTGCAAGCCGGCTAACGAAATCTGATGATTGTACGGGTGAACCTCGGTGCCACCTTCATCCAGCCTTTTCAGGCCGTGGCACGCGCAATTTCAGTAATGGCGGTGAAAGCGGCATCGACGTCTCCCGCCGTCGCGTCGAACTGGCCGACCTGGAAGCGGATCGCCACCTTTCCATCGACCTTCGTTTGCGTCAGGTAGATGCGGCCATCGTCGTTGATCGCATTGACGAGCCGCAGATTGTGCTCGTCGGCATCGGCGCCCGAGGCAGCCTTGTGCCGGAACGAAAACAGCGACAGCATCGGCTCGGTGACGATCTCGAAATCCACCTCCCTTGCCAGCCGAGCGGCAAGGCCCTCGCTCCAGGCGACATGGTTGCGGATCATGGTTCGCAGGTTTTCCAGTCCATGCGCGCGCAGCAGAAACCAAAGCTTCAGCGCCCGGAAGCGCCGACCAAGCGGCACCGACCATTCGGAATAGTTGATGATGCCGTCGCGGCCATGTGTCTTAAGGAATTCGGGCTTGATGGCCAGCGTGCGAACGAGGTCCTCGGGCTGGCGAATGAACTGCATCGAGCAGTCGAATTGCGCGCCCAGCCATTTGTGGGGGTTGAAGACGATGGAATCCGCCAGCTCGGCGCCGGCCCAGAAATGCCGGTACTCCGGGCAGATCATCGCCGACCCGGCCCAGGCGGCATCGACATGCAGGTAGAGCCCATGCCGACCGGCGACCGCCGCAATTGCTGCAATATCGTCCGTGCCCCCGGTGCTGGTGCCGCCGACGCTGGCGATGATGCCGGCGGGCAACATGCCGGCCGCGCGGTCGGCGACGATTGCCGCGTCGAGTGCGGCTGCGTCCATGGCGCGAAAACGGCCGGCGACAGGAATGCGCACGAGATTGTCCTCGCCTATGCCTGACACCCAGATCGCCCGATCGATCGAAGTGTGCACCTGATCGGAGGAATAGATGCGCAATCGGCCCTGCCCGGCCAATCCTTTTTTGTTGCCTTGCCAGTCCAGCGCCCGCTCGCGCATCGTCAACACCGCGTTGAGTGTCGCCGACGAGGCCGAATCCTGGATAACGCCGGAGAATCCTTCCGGCAGGCCGAGCGCCTGGCGCATCCAGTCGACGGTCCGCATTTCAAGCTCGGTCGCCGCCGGCGAGGTCTGCCAGAGCATGCATTGCGCGGCCATCGCCGACACCAGATATTCAGCCACCACCGAGACCGGCGCCGCGTTGGCCGGGAAATAGGCGAAGAAGCGCGGGTGCTGCCAATGCGTCATCCCCGGCACGATCTTCTCTTGGAAATCGGCGAAAATCCTGTCCATCGACTCCGCGTCTTCGGGCGGCGACGCCTCGATGCTCCTGAAAATGTCGCCCGGCTCGATCAGCGGCCGCACCGGCCGCTCACGCAAATTATTGCGATAGTCGGCGCCCCAATCGGCAGCGCGTTGCGACCATTGCCGGAAATCATCATTGTTCATCTTGTCCTCCCGACAGGTCATTCGCTGCCGGTGATAGCCGCCGGCTCCTCAAGATCGGATATTAGTCACCATGTGAAATATTTGAAGCCGCCGACGGGCGCGAGATGCGAACTAGCCAGGAAAATCCGGCAGGCTGGCGAAGGCCGTCTTCAGCGCATTCGACCATCCATCGGAGATCGTGCGATAATACTGGTCGTCCTGGCCGATCCGCTTCTTAAGGCCGACCTGAAAGGCGTCCTGCTCCAGGAAAAGCAGGTCGAGCGGCAGGCCGACCGACAGGTTCGACTTCAGCGTCGAATCGAACGACACCAGAAGCAGTTTCACCGTCTCGGCCAGGCTCATCGTCTTTTCGTAGGCGCGAATGATGATCGGCTTGCCGTACTTGGTTTCTCCGATCTGGAAGAACGGCGTGTCCTCGGTCGACTCAATGAAATTGCCTTCGGGGTAGATCATGAACAGGCGTGGCGGGCTGCCCTTGATCTGCCCGCCGAGGATGAAGGAGGCATTGAAATAGGAATCGGCCTTCTCGCCCGCGGGCGACGATTGCGCGATCACTTCCTTCACCGTGTCGCCGAGCAGCCGCACCGTCTGGTACATGGATGGCGTCTCGAGCAGCTTCTCATGGCGGTCGGTCACCGCCTTGGTGCGCTCGTCGAGCAGGCTGACCACGGCCTGTGTCGTCGCCAGGTTGCCGGCCGACATCAGCACGATGACGCGCTCGCCCGGCTGTTCCCAGACATGCATCTTCTTGAAGGTCGAGATCGAATCCATACCGGCGTTGGTACGCGTGTCCGACATGAACACGAGCCCGCGATCGATCTTGAGGCCGACGCAATAGGTCATGGAATCTCTTAAGGCGGCAATCCCTGGGGGATTACTGCTCTACCGTGACGGTGACCGCAAGCAGTTCTTCCGCCTGTCCCAGTCGAATTCCCGACACCGGCGAAGCGTCACGGTAGTCGCGGCCGGTGGCCACCTTCACATAGCGTTCGTCGGGAGAAATACCGTTGGCGGGGTCGAAGGCAACCCAGCCGAGCCCCGCGACATGCGCTTCGGCCCAGGCGTGGCTTGCAGCCTGCTCCACCGCATCCATCATCAGATAGCCGCTGACATAGCGGGCCGGAAATCCCATGGCGCGCGCGGCGGCGGCAAAGATGTGGCTATGGTCCTGGCAGACTCCGGTTTTCAGTACCAAAGCTTCCTCGGCCGAGGTCGTCGCATTGGTTGTTCCCGGCGTGTAGGCGACGCGCTCGCCAATGGCGGCCATCAGCCGGTGCAGCCTGTCAAGGTCGGTGCCCTTGCCGACCGCCTCGGTAAGATCACGGATGCCGCCGCCTATGGTGGTCAAAGCGGTCTCCTGCGCGAACAACCAGAGTGGCGCGAAGCCTTGATGAGGCCCACAAACACCCGATGTATCGCGCGTCACCACCTCGCCCAACGCTTCGACTGTGATGAAGTCGTGGTCACCCTCGACGCTCAACAGCCTGTTGTCGTTGCCGTAATGATCGGTAAATCGCACTTCCTCGCGCGCACCCTCGACCTTCAGCGCCCAGGACAGCACGGTCTGAGTCGGCCCGCTCACGGGAAGCAGCCGCAGCCTCTGGAGCAAATACTGCACCGGTGCGTCGTAGCGGTATTCGGTCCGGTGCGTGATTTTCAGCCGCATGGCCATCTTCCGTTCGCGTGCATGATCTCTAGCGAAAACCGATATCCACTTCCCGGCATCATGCTCAATAAAACCTGTAGTCCTGCGCGATCTCGTCGCCGAGTCTGGTGTTGTCGCGAATGAACCCGGCCAGGAACTCGTGCAGCCCGGCGTCGAATATGTCCTTGATCGATCCTGCTTGCAGCATTGCCTGCGTGTTTTGCGCCGTCGCATGGCAGGCATGGCGCTCGCCATAGTCGTCGCCCAGGAACTTTAGATGCTCTGCCAGGAAGCGATAGCAGAAGGTCAGCGATCGCGGCATGCGGACGTTGAGAATCAGGTAGTCGGCGATGTTGGTCGGCTTATAATCGGCATCATAAACCCAGCGATACGAGCGATGCGCCGACACCGAGCGCAGGATCGATTCCCACTGATAGTTGTCGAGCGTCGAGCCGACCCAGGAGATCGACGGCAACAGCACGTAGTATTTCACGTCGAGGATACGCGCGGTGTTGTCGGCGCGCTCGACATAGGTGCCGAGCTGCGAGAAATCGAAGATCTCGTTGCGCAGCATGGTGCCGTAAAACGAGCCGCGGATCAGCGCTGTCTCGCGCTTGATCGCGTCGAGCACGTTGGGCAGGTCGCGCTCGTCTATCGGCCTCGCCAGCATCCGTTTCAGCGCCATCCAGGCTTCGTTGATGCTCTCCCACGTCTCGCGCGTCAGCGCGGTGCGCACCATGCGCGCATTGTTGCGGGCGGTCTCGATCGACGACATCGTGCTCGATGGGTTCGACGTGTCGCGCAAGAGAAAATCGGAGACATTGGCCGCGGTATAGTCCGGGTATTTCTGCTTGAAGGTGATGTCGGAGCCAGCGCTGAGCAGCACCGAATTCCACTCCTCCGACGCGCTCTGGGTGCGGGTGAGCGCCATGCGCAGCCCGGCGTCGACCAGCCGCGCCATGTTTTCCGCCCGCTCGATATAGCGGTTCATCCAGTAGAGCCCGTTGGCGGTGCGGCCGAGAAGCATGGGAAGGCCCTTGGGCTAGTGAGTAGGGATTAGTGAGTAGTCAGTACTAAATAGTTGAATCCATATGAGATATGGCATGCGCTTTCCCTCTGTAGCTCACTACTCATTACTCACTACTCACTACTCACTACTCACTAATCGCTAATCCCTACCGGCTCAGCTCAATCATCCAGCACCCAGGTATCTTTCGTCCCGCCGCCCTGGGAGGAGTTCACCACCAGTGAGCCTTCCTTCAGCGCCACCCGCGTCAGCCCGCCGGGCACGATCTGGATGCGATCCGAGACCAGGACGTAGGGCCTGAGATCGACGTGGCGCGGCGCCAGCCCCTTTTCAGTCAGGATCGGACAGGTCGAGAGCGCGAGCGTCGGCTGGGCGATGTAATTAGACGGTTTGGCCTGCAGCTTCTTGGCGAAATCCTGACATTCCTTCTTGGTCGCCGCCGGGCCGACCAGCATGCCGTAGCCGCCGGAACCATGCACTTCCTTGATCACCAGTTCGTGGATGTGCTCGAGCACATATTTCAGGCTGTCCGGTTCCGAACAGCGCCAGGTCGGGATGTTGCCGAGGATCGCCTTGCGGCCGGTGTAGAATTCGACGATCTCGGGCATATAGGAATAGATCGCCTTGTCGTCGGCGATACCCGTGCCGGGCGCATTGGCGATGGTGATATTGCCGGCGCGATAGACATCCATGATGCCGGGTATGCCAAGCGCTGAATCCGGCCTGAAGGTCAGCGGATCGAGGAAGGAATCATCGACGCGGCGGTAAAGCACGTCGATCTGCTTGTAGCCTTCGGTGGTGCGCATCGCGACATGGCCGTCGACGACGCGCAGATCCTGGCCCTCCACAAGCTGCACACCCATCTGGTCGGCAAGGAAAGCGTGTTCGAAATAGGCGGAATTGAAACTGCCCGGCGTCAGCACCGCGATGGTCGGGGCACCCTTGGTGTTCTGCGGCCGCACGGCCGCCAGCGACTGGCGCAGCAGCTGCGGGTAGTTCTCCACTGGCCGCACCTTGATCTTCTGGAACAGCTCGGGGAACAGCTGCATCATCGTTTCGCGGTTCTCCAGCATGTAGGAGACACCGGACGGCGTGCGCGCATTGTCTTCCAGAACGTAGAACTCGTCCTCGCTGATGCGAACGATGTCGACGCCGATAATGTGGGTATAGACGCCGGCCGGCGGCCGCACGCCGATCATCTCCGGCAGGAAGGCTTCGTTCCTGGCGATCAGATCTCTTGGGACGCGGCCGGCGCGCAGGATTTCCTGGCGATGGTAGATGTCGTCGAGGAAGGCGTTCAGCGCCTGTACGCGCTGCTCGATGCCTTGCGTCAGGCGCCGCCACTCATTGCCTGAAATGATGCGAGGGACGATGTCGAACGGGATCAGCCGCTCGGAGGCTTCCTGTTCGCCATAGACGGCGAAGGTAATGCCCGTCTTGCGAAAGACGCGTTCGGCGTCCTGCATCTTCTCGGTAAGCCTGGCTGGATCCTGCTCCTTCAGCCAGCGATCGTAAGCCGAATACGGTCTTCTCAATCCGGAGACTTCCGGAAGCATTTCATCGAACGCTGCCAATCGCATACTCCCCTGTGAAGCCATTTCACTGGCGTCGTGGGAGAAAATCAAGCGCAATCGGTGATTTGGGGGAAGCGGACGATCAGTATGTTGCGGCTGCCCAAAATTAAGGCAGCCCAAATACAAGCTTGATCAGCCTTTGCCTCGTGCCCGAGCAACTGCCTCGCACTGTTAGAAGGCGCGGAAGGTGACGACGGTGAACGTGTCCTTGATGCCGGGAAGAATCTGCACCTTCTCGTTGACGAAATGGCCGACGTCTTCTTCGTCGTCGACATAGAATTTGGCGAGCAGATCGTAGTTGCCGGCGGTGGAGTAGATTTCCGAGGCGATCTCGGCATCGGCAAGCGCGCTGGCAACCTCATAGGATTTGCCCAGCTCGCATTTGATCTGCACGAAAAACGCCTTCATGGCTTCGTCCCGCTAAACTTCCAGGTCCAAGCGGCCCTTCTGGCAGACTGGAGGCAGCCTTTCAAGCACTGGAATGCGCGCTTAGCCGGCGCGGGGTCCCGGCCACCCGCCTCGCGCGGCTCCGCAACCGGCATGCCGTGCTTGCAGAGCCTGCCGCCGATCACTAGCGCGGGCATGCCCCTGCAATATCGTTCGTGCATGGCTTCTGCACCGAGGTGGGACGAATATTGGCGGCCGCTGAAACCGTGAGGCGCCCTCGCACGTATGTTAGGATGTCTCCTGGAACTTCTGGAGGCGGTTCGAGGACGGTGGAGACAAGCCATGCGCCGCGGCTTTTTCGCATTCGCGTTCGTTTCGCTCATGCTGGCTTCCCAGGCGTCTGCCGGAGATGCCGAGATCAAGGCTGGTCAGTCCGTCATCGACAGTCAGTTGAAGGCCCTCATCGCCGATGACGGCGCCAAGGCCTACAGCTTTGCCGCCCCGAACGTGAAGCAGATATTCCCGACCGTCGATGCCTTCATGAACATGGTGACCAACGGCTACCCGCCTGTGCGCAAACCCCAGTCCTATGCTTTCGGCAAGGTCGAGCAGACTGGTCCCGGTTCGATCCTCCAGCAGGTACTGATCGTCGGCCCGGACGGCAAGGATTATGAGGCGGTCTACACGCTGCAGCAGCAGCCTGACGGCACATTCCAGATCACCGGCTGCAGCCTGCGGGCGTCGAACTCGCTCAGCACCTGAACGGGCTTACGGCGCCGGGATATCGCCCCTCGTCCAGCCCTCGGAAATCTCGGCCCCGCGCGTCTTGAAGGTGCCGGTTTCGATCGCGGCGCGGATGTCCTGCATCAGCTTCTGGTAGTAGGACAGATTGTTCCAGGTCAGCAGCATCGCGCCGAGCGCCTCCTGCGAGCGCACCAGATGGTGCAGATAGGCACGCGAATAATCCCTGGCTGCCGGGCAGTCGCTCTCTTCATCGAGCGGGCGCGGATCGTCGGCATGGCGGGCGTTGCGCAGGTTGACCTTGCCGCGCCTCGTATAGGCCAGCCCGTGCCGGCCGGCCCGCGTCGGCATCACGCAATCGAACATGTCGATGCCGCGGGCAACCGATTTCAGGATATCGTCCGGGGTTCCCACGCCCATCAGATAGCGTGGCTTGTCGTCTGGCAGTTCGGGACAGGTGATGTCGAGCATGTCGAGCATCACCGCCTGCGGCTCGCCGACGGCCAAGCCGCCGACAGCATAGCCCTTGAGCTCCATCGCGCTCAGCGCCTGTGCCGAGCGAACCCTGAGCGCCGCGTTGTCACCACCCTGCACGATGCCGAACATCGCTTTGCCCGGCTGGTCGCCGAACGCCGTCTTGCAGCGTTCCGCCCAGCGCAGCGACAGTTCCATGGCGCGCTCGATCTCCCTGATCTCGGCCGGCAACGCGGTGCATTCGTCGAGTTGCATCTGGATGTCGGAATCGAGCAGACCTTGAATTTCGATCGAGCGCTCCGGCGACATCTCGTAGGCCGCGCCATCGATGTGCGAACGGAACGTGACGCCCTTTTCCGTCAGCTTCCTCAGCTTCGATAGCGACATCACCTGAAAACCGCCGCTGTCGGTCAGGATCGGGTGCGGCCAGCGGGCGAATTCGTGCAGACCGCCGAGCCGCGCCACGCGCTCGGCCCCGGGCCGCAGCATCAGGTGATAGGTGTTGCCCAGGATGATGTCGGCGCCAACGCCGCGCACCTGGTCCATGTACATGGCCTTGACCGTGCCACCGGTGCCGACCGGCATGAAGGCCGGCGTGCGGATTTCGCCGCGCGGCATGTCGATCAGACCGCGCCGCGCCTTGCCATCGGTCGCCAACACCTTGAAGGTGAAATTCTCAGCCATTGAATTCCTTGTCGAATACCGGCGCATCCGGCGCCTGCTCGTCGAGCGACTGACGGTATTGGATGCAGCCGCGCATGAATTTTGGCCAGGGCGGCACCGCGATTGACGGCTCGGTCTTTTCCGGCAGCAGGTCCCACAGATCAGGGTGATGCCAGCAGAGATCATGACCTGTGGTATCCCGGTGCGCGCGAATGCCGGCGCGCAGCTTTTTCACTTCCGCGATCAGCCTGTCGCGGTCGAAGGTCTGCAGATCATCGTCCATCGTTCTCCTCCCTGAACAGAAGACTGGCGTCTCCATAGGAATAGAACCTGTAACCGCTCTCGATCGCATGCGCATAGGCGGCACGCATCGTGTCGAGGCCACTGAAAGCCGAGACCAGCATGAACAGCGTCGAGCGCGGCAGATGGAAGTTGGTCATCAGCATGTCGGCCGTGCGAAAGCGATAGCCGGGCGTGATGAAGATGTCGGTCGGTCCGGACCATGGCGCCAGCGTGCCGTCCTCACGCGCCGCACTCTCGAGCAGGCGCAGCGAGGTCGTGCCGACGGCAATGACGCGCCCGCCCCTCGCCTTCGCCGCATTGAGCGCATCGGCGGTCGCCTGGCTGACCGAGCCGATCTCGGCATGCATCTTATGGTCCGCGGTATCGTCCGCCTTGACCGGCAGGAACGTACCGGCGCCCACATGCAAGGTGACGAAGCGGCGTTCGACCCCTTTGGCGTCCAGCGCCGCGAAAAGCGCCGGCGTGAAGTGCAGGCCCGCGGTGGGCGCCGCTACCGCACCTTCTTCCCGGGCATAGATGGTCTGGTAGTCGGCACGATCGCGCTCGTCGTCATCGCGCTTCGAGGCGATGTAGGGCGGCAGCGGAATGTGGCCGACCGCGTGCAGCGCTTCGTCGAGGAAAGGACCGGATAGATCAAAGCCGAGCAGCGCTTCGCCACCCTCGCCTTTTTCGATCACGGTGGCGTCGAGCTGGCCGAGGAAACAGGAATTGCCGTCATGGCCGAAATGGATGCGGTCGCCAGCGGCAATGCGCTTGCCCGGCCGCATGAAGGCCAGCCAGCGGTCCGGCGCCATGCGCATGTGCAGCGTGGCCTCGACCTGCGACTGTGCTTCGCCGCGCCGCCTGAAGCCTTTCAACTGCGCCGGAATGACCTTGGTGTCGTTGAAGACCAGCACGTCGCCGGCGCGGAGCAAGGATGGCAGGTCGCCAACCGTCCCGTCCTCCAGCCCCTTGCCTGGCTTGACCACCAGCATTTTGGCGCTGTCGCGCGGTTCTGCCGGGCGAAGCGCGATGCGCTCCTCCGGCAGGTCGAAGTCAAAGAGGTCGACGCGCATCGGGACTCAAAACAGCCGAACGAGCAGCGCTCCGGCCAGCAGAAGCACCGCGCCGGCGACGCGGCCGAGCGAGATTTCACGCACGGCGACCCCAAGGAAGCCGACGCGGTCGATGAGCATACCCGCGAGCAGCTGGCCGGCCACCAGGAACGCCATCAGCGCGGCCGCGCCGATGCGCGGCGTCAGGATCGTCGAAAGCGTGACATAGAAGCCGCCAAGCATGCCGCCGGCGACAAACAACCAGGGCGCGGGCGCCTTCCAGTCGAGCGAGATGCCCTGCAGCTTCACCACCGTGACGGAGATGATGCCAAGCACGATCGCGCCCGACAGGAACGAAAACGCTGCCGCCGCGACCGGGAGACCCAAGCCGCGCGCAAGCTGCGAATTGATCGGCGCCTGGATGGCAATGAAGGCGCCGGACAGGATGCCGAGAAGCGACCATACGACGCCCATCATTGTCGTTTGTCCTTACTGGATGTCGGCCGCGACCTTTAGGGACACGATCTTGTCGGGATCCTGCACCGGCTCGCCGCGCTTGATCTTGTCGACATTGTCCATGCCCTCGATGACCTGGCCCCAGACCGTGTACTGGCGGTTGAGGAACGCGGCGTCGTCGAAGCAGATGAAGAACTGCGAATTGGCCGAGTTCGGGTTCTGCGAACGAGCCATCGAGCAGGTGCCGCGGCCGTGGTTTGCGTTGGAGAACTCGGCCTTCAGGTCAGGCTTTTCCGAGCCGCCCATGCCGGCGCGAGACGGCGCGAAGCTGGGCTTGCTGGAATTGCCGAATTTCACGTCGCCGGTCTGCGCCATGAAGCCTTCGATGACGCGGTGGAAGACGACGCCGTCATAGGCGCCTTCACGCGCCAATTCCTTGATGCGGGCGACATGGCCAGGAGCCAAATCGGGAAACAGTTCGATGACGACCTTGCCCTTGGTCGTTTCCATGATGAGCGCGTTCTCGCGGTCCTTGATCTCAGCCATGTCAGATATCCTTTTGTAAAATTGGAACTATTTGTCGGCGGCGATGCGCACTTTGATCATCCGGTCGGGATCGATGACCGTGCCATTGTCCGCCTCGTCGCCCTTCTTGATCTTGTCCACCAGGTCCATGCCGCTGACGACATTGCCGACAATCGTATACTGGCCATCGAGCGGCGGCGCCGGTGCGAACATGATGAAGAACTGCGAATTGGCGGAGTTCGGATCCTGCGAACGGGCCATGCCGACCACGCCGCGCTTGTAATGCTCGGCCTGCGAGAACTCGGCAGGCAGGTCGGGCAGGTCGGAGCCGCCGGTGCCGACGGCCTGGGCATTGAAGCCCTTTTTCATGTTGCCGAACTTGACGTCGCCGGTCTGCGCCATGAAGCCATCGATGACACGGTGGAATGCGACATTGTCGTAGGCATGGTCACGCACCAGCTTCTTGATCTGCGCGACATGCTTGGGCGCCAGATCGGGGCGCAGCGCGATGGTCACGTCGCCATCTTTCAGCGTGATGATCATCGTGTTTTCCGGATCTGCGGCATAGGCCGAGACCGATGCGGTCACGAGACCGGCGAGCACAACAAGGAATGAGGCGAGCCTTTTGAGCTGCATGAGGGTTCTCCGAGCTTATTTCGCGAATTTTGCGGTGAGCGCGCCGGCCACGGCCGCCGGCACGAAGGGGCGGATGTCGCCGCCCATCGAGGCTATCTGGCGCACAAGTGTGGCGGTAATGGTGCGCACCGACGGGCTGGCGGGCAGGAAAACCGTCTGCAATTCAGGCGCCATGGTTTCGTTCATGCCGGCCATCTGCATTTCGTAGTCGAGGTCGGTGCCGTCGCGCAGACCGCGGATCATGATCGAGGCGCCTTCTCTCCTGGCCGCATCGATCACCAGCCCATCGAAGGCAACCACCTTGATGCGGGCGCCATCGCGGCCGAATTCGGCCTTCGCGGCGGCTTCGATCAACTGCACCCGATCCTCGAACGAAAACAGCGGCTTCTTGCCCGGATGAATGCCGATCGCGGCATAAACAATGTCGGCAACCGCCAGCGACGCTTTCAGCACATCGAGATGGCCGTTGGTCAGCGGGTCGAAGGAGCCGGCATAAAGGGCGATGCGTTCGGTCATGGCGGAGCTTCTAGCGAGCCTCTATCACAAAGGCAAATCCGATTGGCAGGCGGCCCATGAACCTTTTCCGGCGCATGAACGACAGATGAACACGCTGATCACGAAGCCTTCACGCAGCGTTCACTAGGCTGCACCCTTAATAAGATGAAACCAAAGTCCCATATATCCGTTGTAAGGCGCAGGAGAACACGCACATGCTGATCTACATGCTCGCCACCGCAATGACCGTCGCCATGCTGATCGCCACGCTATTCGGGCTGCATCAGGAAGCACAGCGCATCCGCGTCAAGGCCACCACCAAGCGCTTCGAAGGCTTTGGCCTGCGCAAGCCGTATCGCCACTACTAAGACAGTCCGCAACGCTGCCGCGCCGGCCGACAGGCCGGCGTTGCTATGTCAAACGTACTAGGAACTATTCGGCGTTGTCCGGACCGCTGTCATTCGAATCCGGCCCCGCGCCACCCTCGACGGCCTCTTCCACTTCCTCGTCCGATTGCGGCTCCGAAATCCGCTCGACCGAAACCACCTTTTCACCTTCAGCCGTGTTGAAGATGGTCACGCCCTTGGTGGCGCGGCTAGCGAAACGGATGCCGTTGACGGGTACCCGGATGACGGTGCCGCCATCCGACACCAGCATGATCTGATCGTCATTGCCGACCGGGAAGGTTGCCACCAGCTGGCCGATTTCGGCTGCCTTGGACACGTCGGTGGCACGGATCCCCTTGCCGCCGCGGCCGGTCAGGCGGAAGTCGTAGGACGACGAGCGCTTGCCGTATCCATATTCAGTCACCGTCAGCACGTACTGCTCATGCGCCTTGAGGAATTCGTAGCGGTCGTCTGGAAGCTCGGTCTCCTCGCCGATCTCCTCATTGGTGAGCGCGATCTCTTCTTCCTCTCCGGCTGTCTCGGCGGCAAGCCGCCGCTCCGACGCCGCCCGCTTGAGGTAAGCGGCGCGTTCCGCCGGTGAAGCATTGACATGCTCGATCACCGACATGGAGATGATGCGGTCGGTTTCAGCCATGGTTATGCCGCGAACGCCGACGGAATTGCGGCTCTGGAAGACGCGCACGTCGCCGACGGAGAAGCGAATGCACTGGCCCGAATTCGCCGTCAGAAGCACGTCGTCATTGTCGGTGCAGGTCTCGACGCCGAGAATTTCGTCGCCCTCCTCCTCCAGCTTCATGGCGATCTTGCCGTTGCGATTGACCTGGACGAAGTCGGACAATTTGTTGCGGCGCACGGTGCCGCGCGTCGTGGCGAACATCACGTCGAGATCGCCCCAGCTCGTCTCGTCCTCGGGCAGCGGCATGATGGTGGTGATGCGCTCGCCCTGCTCCAGCGGCAGCATGTTGATCAGCGCCTTGCCGCGTGACTGCGGGTTGCCGATCGGCAGCCGCCAGACCTTTTCCTTATAGACGATGCCGCGCGAGGAGAAGAACAGCACCGGCGTGTGGGTGTTGGCCACGAACAGCCGGGTGACGAAATCCTCTTCCTTGGTCGACATGCCGGAGCGGCCCTTGCCGCCGCGGCGCTGCGCCCGATAGAGCGACAGCGGCACGCGCTTGATGTAGCCGGAATGGCTCACCGTCACGACCATGTCCTCGCGCTGGATCAGATCCTCATCTTCCATGTCCGCGCCGCCATCGGTGAGCTCGGTGCGGCGTGGCGTGCCGAATTCGTCGCGCACGGCGGCGAGCTCGTCCTTGACGATCTGCTGGATGCGCGCGCGCGACGACAGAATGTCGAGGTAGTCCTTGATCTCGTCGCCGATCGTATTCAACTCATCGGCGATTTCGTCGCGGCCAAGCGCGGTCAGGCGCTGCAGGCGCAGTTCGAGGATGGCGCGCGCCTGTTCCTCGGACAGATTGTAGGTGCCGTCCTCGTTGATACGATGGCGCGGATCGTCGATCAGGAGGATCAACGATTCAACGTCACCCGAGGGCCAGCGCCGCTCCATCAACTGCTCGCGCGCCGTCTGCGGGTCCGGCGCGCTGCGGATCAGCTTGATGACCTCGTCGATGTTGGCGACGGCGATGGCCAGGCCAACCAGCACATGGGCGCGGTCCCGCGCCTTGCGCAGCAGGAACTTCGTCCGCCGGCTGATCACCTCCTCGCGGAAGGTGACGAACGCCTTCAGCATGTCGGTCAGGTTCAGCAGCTCCGGTTTGCCGCCGTTCAGAGCCACCATATTGGCGCCGAAAGAGGTCTGCAGAGGCGTGAACCGGTAGAGCTGATTGAGGACGACGTCGGCAACGGCGTCACGCTTGAGCTCGATGACGACGCGATAACCCTGGCGGTCGCTTTCGTCGCGGATGTCGGAAATGCCCTCGACGCGCTTGTCGCGCACCAGTTCGGCCATCTTCTCGATCATCGAGGCCTTGTTCACCTGGTAGGGAACCTCTGTGATGATGATCGATTCGCGGTCATTGCCGCGCTGTTCGATGTTGACCTTGCCACGCATGACGATGGAGCCGCGGCCGGTGGAATAGGCGCTGTAGATGCCGGAACGGCCAAGCACGATGCCGCCGGTCGGAAAATCGGGGCCCGGAATGATCTCCATCAGCGCCGGCAGGTCGATCGCCGGATTGTCGATGACGGCAATAGCGGCGTTGCAGACTTCACCGAGATTGTGCGGCGGAATGTTGGTGGCCATGCCGACGGCAATGCCGCCCGAACCGTTGACCAGCAGATTGGGAAAGCGCGCAGGCAGAACCTTCGGCTCGGTGTCCGAAGCATCATAAGTGTCCTGGAAATCGACGGTATCCTTGTCGATGTCCTCCAACAGCTCGTGCGCGACCTTGGTCAGGCGCGATTCGGTGTAGCGCATCGCCGCCGGCGGATCGCCGTCGATCGAACCGAAATTGCCCTGCCCGTCGATCAGCGGCACGCGCAACGACCAGTCCTGCGCCATGCGCACCAGGGCGTCATAGATCGAGGCGTCGCCATGCGGATGGTATTTACCCATCACGTCGGCTACGGGGCGCGCCGATTTCACATATTTGCGGTTCCAGTGGTAGCCGCTCTCATGGGCGGCATAGAGGATACGACGGTGCACCGGCTTCAGGCCGTCGCGCACATCGGGCAGCGCACGGCTGACGATCACGCTCATGGCGTAATCGAGATAGGAGCGCTGCATCTCCTCGATGATGGATATCGGCTCGATGCCGCTGGGGCCGCCGTCTGTGCCGCGCGGTGTCTTCTGGTCGGTCAAATCGGATCACAATCTAATCAGGAATCACTCGCTGCTTATATAGGAAGCGAGGCCGAAACTCCAATGTCCGGGGCACTTTTCCAGTGTCAATTTTAGCGGTAATTTCAAGTGGATACCACTGATTGCGACGATATGGCCACGACCCTTTCGCCGCCAGCAAGGCAAAAGCCGGCAATGGACCGTTTTCCCCAGACGAACGCCGCGAGCGCGATCAATTGGAGCTCCTGGCAACTTTTCAGCGGCTGCCAACGCGCCCGGACCGATACCGGCCAGGCGTCTCGCCCATGACCCGCCGAAACCGGCGGTTGAAGGTCGACAGATCGTTGAAGCCGGCTTCGAAAGCAATTGCCGAGATGGCATCGTCGGACGTGCGCAATCGCACCGCCGCGCGATGCAATCGGGTCCTGAGCAGGTACTGATAGGGCGTCATGCCGGCAACCTGCCGGAAGGTGCGCAGGAAATGATAAGGACTGGTCGCGGTCTCATCCGCCAACGCTGGAAGCGAGACCGGTCCGTCGGCATGCAGTTCGATCCGCCTCACCGCCTCGGCAACCCTTTTCTGGTCGCGGCGGCTTGGATCGCGACTGGCGTGCCTTGCGCCTGAGACTGTCGCCACGGCGGCACCGGCGATGCGCAGGGCGATTTCCTCGAAGGCACCTGCGTCCGCCATGTCGCGCGCGGCTTCCGCCTCGGCCAGCAGCGGTGCGATGGCCGGTAACGGCGGCAGGCGTGGCGTCTCGAAGGTGAGCTTCCCAGCGCCGGGTACGTCGGCGACGATCCGGTCCATATAGGCCGGCCCGAAATGGAAGGAGAGGCAACGGTCGCCGCTGCCATGCTCGTGCCCGCATTCGTAGCATGTGCCGGAATTGCCAAGCAGGAGGCTGCCTGGCGCGAGCATGGCGGTGCCTTGCTGTGCGCGATAGCGGAAGGTGCCACTGGTGACCGCCGCGACGCAAAAATCCCGATGGACTTCCTCGAACGGCCGATCGCCGGCGCTGGCCGTGCAGATCACATCCGCCACGTGCCAGCCAGGTCCGGATGCAAGGGTGTTCGCGGTCGCCGTCATGGCTGAAATATAGCAATTTTTCCCAAGCCCAAAACCCCGCCGGCACCTATTCCTCGCGGTCTCCTGACAAGAAGAGGCCGCAGCCATGCCCGACCAATCCACATTTGCCGAAGCCTTGCACAGTCCCGGACCGATCCAAGGGCTTGCCGAAAAACTGAGCCTTTACGGCCGCTTCGTCGGTGCGTGGACGTTTGACGCCGCGCGCCATCTCGAGGACGGCACGGTGCTGACCGGACGCGGCGAGGTGCACTTCGGCTGGGCGCTGGAAGGCCGCGCCATCCAGGATGTCTGGATCCTGCCCGCGCGTGACGCCGGCCCCTCGCCATCGCTTGGCAAATGGACCTTTTACGGCACGACGCTGCGGGTCTATGACCCTGGAATCGATGCCTGGCACATCTTCTGGAGCGACCCGCGCAACCAGTATTTCAGCCGCCAGCTCGGCCGCGCCGAAGGCGGCACGATCGTGCAGGTCGGCGCCGACGGCACTGGTTCCTCGGTACGCTGGAGCTTTTCGCGCATCACCGAGAATTCCTTCCGATGGCTCGGCGAGCGCTCGCATGACGGCGCGGACTGGCACCTCGAAGTCGAGTTCCTGGCGCGTCGTCAATCCGAAAGATGACGCCACAACCCTTAGTAACAATGGAGAAAACCATGTTCGATCATATCTCGATCGGCGTTCGCGACGTCACTGCCTCCAAACGTTTCTACGATGCCGCGTTGAGGCCGCTCGGCTTCACTTGCGTCAGCCAATCGCCGGGTTCGCTCGGCTATGGTGTCCAGTCTGTCGCGCCCCAGGCTGTCGCGCTGTGGGTCAACGAGGCGGCGCGCCCGGTGCCGGCGGACGAAAGATCCGGCCTGCATTTCTGCTTCGCCGCGCCGACACGGGATAGCGTCGGTGCCTTTCATGCCGGCGCGTTGCGCGAAGGCGGCAGCGACAATGGCGCACCGGGCCTGCGCGCCGACTATGGCGAGAACTATTACGCGGCCTTCGTCGTCGATCCGGACGGCTATCGCCTGGAGGCCTATTGCGGCGCCGCCGCCTAACCTGCGGTTCTGACTGTTCCCACCGACCGGGGTATGCTCTACCAATGTGGGTACGGGCGTGGCCCGGCGGGAGGGGTCAGCGATGCCGAGTTTCGACAGCCTGTTCAATGCCTTCGTCACCATTCTCGTGACCATCGATCCGCCTGGGCTGGCGCCTCTGTTCCTCGCCGTGACGCGCGGCATGAACCGCGAGGAGCGCAGCCAGGTTTCCGTGCGCGCCTCGGTCATCGGTTTTCTGGTGATGGCGCTGTTTGCGGTGGCCGGCGCATCGATCCTGTCGGTGTTCGGCATCACCTTGCCGGCGTTCCGTGTCGCCGGCGGGTTCCTGCTGTTCTTCATCGCCTTCGAAATGGTGTTCGAGCGCCGGCAGGACCGCAAGGAAAAGATCGGCGACGTCGCCATCACCAAGGACATGATCCACAACATCGCCGCCTTCCCCCTGGCGATCCCGCTGATCGCCGGCCCCGGCGCGATTTCAGCGACGGTGCTGCTCTCAGGCTCGTTTCAGGGTTTTGCGGCGCAGGCGGCCCTGGTCGGCATCATTCTTGTCTGCCTCGTCATAACCTATCTGGTATTCGTGCTGTCGGAACGCATCGACCGCATCCTCGGCCAGACCGGCCGCTCGATCCTGACCCGCCTGCTCGGGGTTATCCTGGCGGCACTGGCCGTGCAGTTCGTGGCAGATGGCATCAAGGCGCTGATGGCCTCGTAGGCCCGCTTATTTTGCGGTCGTATCGATGACTTCAAAGTCGTGGGTAATCGTCGCGGTCTTGGCCATCATGGCGGAGGCCGAGCAGTATTTTTCGATCGAAAGGTCGATTGCCCGCTTGACCTTGTCGCTGGACAGCGCCCGCCCCTTGACGATGAAATGCATATGGATGCGGGTGAACACTTTGGGATCGGTTTCGGAGCGGTCGGAATCGAGCTCGACCACGCAATCCTCGACGGCCTCGCGCCCCTTTTCGAGGATATGGACGACATCATAGGCCGAGCAGCCGCCGGTGCCGATCAGCACCAGTTCCATCGGGCTCGGTCCCGGCGTCTTGCCTTCCGGGCCTGACGCCGTGCCCAGCACGACCTTGTGGCCGCTGCCGGACTCGCCGACGAAGGTGCGCTCCTCGACCCATTTTACCCGTGCCTTCATCGCCAGTCCTCTTACGTCTCTGATCGCGCCAACGTCAGCTCAAAACCACCATGCAAAACCCCGAAAGTCCATGCGGACCCTCGGGGCATATCAAGTAAAGGCATTCGCTATTTGGTGCGGCTTTCGATCAGAACGGAATTTCGTCGTCCAGTTCGCGCGACGAACCACCGCCACCGCCGCCCCTGGGAGCGTTGCCGCCACCGCGGTTGAACCCTTCGTTCGGGCTCGACTGGCCGAAATCGGAACCACGGCTGCTGCCGCCACCGCTGTAGCCGCCAACCTGACCGCCCTCACCCTGGCCACGCGCGTCGAGCATCTGCAACTCGCCGCGGAATTTCTGCAGCACGACTTCGGTCGTGTATTTGTCGGCACCGGTCTGGTCCTGCCATTTGCGCGTCTGCAGCTGGCCCTCGACATAAACCTTCATGCCCTTCTTCAGATACTGCTCCGCCACCTTGGCGATGCCCTCATTGAAGATGACGACGTTATGCCACTCGGTCTTTTCCTTGCGCTCGCCGGAATTCTTGTCGCGCCAGCTTTCCGACGTCGCGATGCGAATGTTGACGACCGGCTCGCCCGAGTTCAGGCGGCGGATTTCAGGGTCAGCGCCGAGATTGCCGACCAGAATGACCTTGTTGACGCTACCCGCCATGATATTTCTCCGCACTATCCGAAACAAATTTTTGTCGCAGCACCTTACAGGCTACGCACGTCAGCCGCTTGCCAAGGCTGGCTTTTCCCACAAGGTTTTTGTTCCCTTTTCGTTCCTATATGCACTGCGGCCAATTGTCAAGGAATGGCAGCAATGCCGGAACGCCGCATATGGGTCTCAAAACAGCGCTTGCCAAATCGATAAGTATCGACTTATGCTTTTGTCATGATCGAAGCAGAGATTTTCCGCGCCTTGGCCGACCCGACACGCCGCGCCGTCTTTGAGCGTCTCGCCACAAGCGAGATGAGCGTGTCGGAATTGCGCAGCGGCCTGACGGTGTCGCAACCGGCGGTGTCGCAGCATCTGGCGGTGCTGCGGGGCGCCGGCCTCGTGGTCGAGCGGCGGGCCGGCCGCAACGCCTATTATCGTGCGGATCCGCAGGGGCTTGCCCCGCTGCTCTCATGGATCGAACGCTACCGTACCTTCTGGCCGGAGCGCATCGAAAGGCTGAAGACGGTTTTGAAGGACATGGATCAATGAACAGCCAAAGCGAAGTCTCTCCCGATGCGATTGAGTTCGAATACGATCTTGCCGAGCCGCCGGAAAAGGTTTGGCGGGCGCTGACCGTGCCGGAACTGCTCGCCGCCTGGATGATGCCCAACGACATCAGGCCGCAGACCGGCAGCCGCTTTGCCTTCGCCGGTCAAGACGCGGCGATCGAATGCGAGATTCTCGATGCCGAGCCCGAACGCCTGCTGCGCTATTCCTGGCGCGAGCGGTCGGACGATGCCGCGCACCCACTCGACAGCACCGTCACCTTCACACTCGCCCGAACCGTTTCCGGCGGCACGCATCTGCGCATCGTCCATGACGGCTTTGCTCGCAAGGCGATGCCGGCCGTGGCCATGGCGGGGGCAGGCTGCCGGCTTTCGCTGCACGGGACCGGCACGCCTATAGCCGCGAACACCCCACGCCTTCTGCTGCTGCACGCGGCTTGAACACGGAAAATTGGAGACAGAAAAATGGGCGGTGTTGCCAGTCTTGTGCCGATGGTAATCGAGCAATCGAGCCGCGGCGAACGCGCATTCGACATTTTTTCGCGGCTGCTGCGCGAGCGCATCGTCTTCGTCAACGGGGAGATTAACGATGACGTCTCGGCGCTGGTCTGCGCGCAGCTTTTGTCGCTGGAGTCGGACAATCCCGAGAAGGAGATCTCGCTCTACATCAACTCGCCCGGCGGCATGGTGACCAGCGGCTTCGCCATCTACGACACGATGCAGTATATCAGCTGCCCGGTGTCGACCGTATGCATGGGCTTTGCCGCGTCGATGGGATCGTTCCTGCTGATGGCGGGCACCGCCGGGCGCCGCATCGCACTACCCAACGCCACCATCCTGCTACATCAGCCGCTGGGCGGCTTCCAGGGCCAGGCTTCCGACATCCAGCGGCACGCCGAACGCATCGGCCAGACCAAACGCCACATGACCGAACTCTACGCCCAGCATTGCGGCCGCAGCTATGAAGACGTCGAGCGCACGCTCGACCGCGACCATTTCATGACCGCCCGCGAGGCCCAGGCCTGGGGCATCGTCGACCATGTGTTCGACACCCGCAAAAAGGCTGCGTAAGACCAGAGTGAGGTCAAATCCTGCTGCTTGTCGAAGATTTGACGATCCCGCTCTGGCTCCGGTGGCGGCAGGCCCCTATAACAAGGGATGACCGACACTCATCGATCAAGAACATCGCACCGTGTCACGGCCGCCATGGTGCTTGCCATCGTCGGCCTTGTGTCCAGGTCGGCACTTGCCGACGAGGCCTCGTCGTCGGTTCGGAAAGGCGCCCTGCCCGGCGTAACCGGCGACTATCGCATCGCAAAGCCCGCCCCGGTGCCCGAACCCGACGACGCGTTCCCCAGCAGCGGCAACGGGCAGTTCAAGATCGGCAATACCGATGTCAGGATTTCCGGCAGCATCACCGTCGATGTCGGAGTTGGCGGGACCAAGCCACCCAGATAGGCAAAGATCGGGCCTTCCAACTGGAGCCCGCCAAAAGAACAGCCCCGCCGTGCCTTGGGCAAACGGGCGGGGCTTTTCTGGATCTCAAATCCATTTTTGCCGGGAGTGTACTGCCGGCGTTTGATTTCGGATGCTTCGCGGCATTCAGCCGACGATCCGACTAGCAGTCTCTGATTTTCAGGGATACGGCAGGTCACGGTTTGTCGGGTGGCGCAAACGCCTGCCCTTGGCACTTATGCCTGCCGCGGCTCCAGTAACAACTGAAGCCCTGGGGGACTATCCGGTGGCGTCATGCTCCGCTCCTCTTGTCCGTTGCGACATTGTCGTCGTGAAGCGCAAATCGCAAATGCCTGCGGCGTCTCGCAGGCCGCCTTGCGGCGGCGAGGCCATCGATAGACGGCCGGCTTCGCTGACTTCGCAAGACTGCTCCCGTGAGTTGGCCGCGTCAACCATCAATAGCCGGTTACGGAAAAATGTGATCGCCGGGAGCTTACGTTCGGGTCAGCTCCCGCACAGCTTTGTCAGGAGCGTGTTCGGCCTTTGTTCTTTCCGCTTGCCCCCTCGCGCGAAAGGCGGTTAAACGACTTCTGTCGAGAATTGTGGCGTCTCTCGACGTGGCGGCAAAAATAACTACATAGGGAATGGCCGGGGAAACCCGCCGATCCCACAAATTCCAGATCTGAGGCGGCGACCTGACATGGCCGACCATAAATATCTTTCCATTCGCGGGGCGCGCGAACACAATCTGAAGAATGTCGATCTCGACCTGCCGCGTGACAGCCTGATCGTCATGACCGGCCTGTCGGGCTCCGGCAAATCGTCGCTTGCTTTCGACACCATCTATGCAGAAGGCCAGCGCCGCTATGTCGAGAGCCTCTCGGCCTATGCCCGGCAATTCCTCGAAATGATGCAGAAGCCGGACGTCGACCAGATCGACGGCCTGTCGCCGGCCATCTCGATCGAGCAGAAGACCACGTCGAAGAACCCGCGTTCGACGGTCGGTACCGTCACCGAGATCTACGACTATATGCGCCTTCTGTTTGCCCGCGTCGGCGTGCCCTATTCGCCGGCCACCGGCCTGCCGATCGAGAGCCAGACGGTCAGCCAGATGGTCGACCGGGTGCTGGCCGTCGAGGAAGGCACGCGCCTGTTTCTGCTGGCGCCCATCGTGCGCGGCCGCAAGGGCGAATATCGCAAGGAACTGCTGGAGTTGCAGAAGAAGGGCTTCCAGCGCGTCAAGGTCGACGGCGTCTTCTATGAAATCGCCGATGTGCCGGCGCTGGACAAGAAATACAAGCACGACATCGACGTCGTCGTCGACCGCATCGTCGTTCGCGGCGACCTTGCCACAAGGCTTGCCGACTCCATCGAGACGGCGCTGAAGCTGGCCGAGGGGCTGGCGGTGGCGGAGTTCGCCGACAGGCCGCTCGATGCCAGCCAGACTGGCGAGGATTCGGTCAACAAGTCGAAGAACGAGACGCATGAGCGCATCCTGTTCTCGGAAAAGTTCGCCTGCCCGGTCTCCGGCTTCACCATTCCGGAAATCGAGCCCAGGCTGTTCTCCTTCAACAACCCGTTTGGCGCCTGCCCGACCTGCGACGGTCTCGGCAGCCAGCGCGCCATCGACCCCAACCTCGTGGTGCCGGACGAGAACGTGTCGCTGCGCGACGGCGCCGTCAGCCCATGGGCGAAATCGACCTCGCCCTATTACTCGCAGACGCTCGAGGCATTGGGCAAGGCGTACGACTTCAAGCTCGGCGACAAGTTCAAGGATCTTTCAGCGCAAGCCCAGGAAGCGATCCTGCGCGGCACCGGCGAGCGCGAGATCACCTTCCAGTATGATGACGGCCTGCGCTCCTACAAGACGACCAAGACCTTCGAAGGCGTCATCCCCAATCTCGAGCGCCGCTGGAAGGAGACCGAATCCGCCTGGATGCGCGAGGAGATCGAGCGTTTCATGTCGGCAACGCCCTGCCCGGTCTGCAAGGGCTACCGGCTGAAGCCGGAGGCGCTGGCGGTGAAGATCGCCGGCAAGCACATTGGCGAAGTGACGGAACAGTCGATCCGCAACGCCGACAAATGGTTCACCGACCTGCCGGCGCAGCTCAACGACAAGCAGAACGAGATCGCTGTCCGCGTCCTGAAGGAAATCCGCGAGCGTCTGCGCTTCCTCAACGATGTCGGGCTCGACTATCTCACCTTGTCGCGCAATTCCGGCACGCTGTCGGGTGGCGAAAGCCAGCGCATCCGGCTGGCCTCGCAGATCGGCTCAGGCCTGACCGGCGTGCTCTACGTGCTGGACGAGCCGTCGATCGGCCTGCACCAGCGCGACAATACCCGCCTGCTCGACACGCTCAAGCACCTGCGCGACATCGGCAACACCGTGATCGTCGTCGAGCATGACGAGGACGCCATCCTGCATGCCGACTATGTCGTCGATATGGGTCCGGCCGCCGGCATCCATGGCGGCGAGATCATCGCCCAGGGCACGCCGCAGCAGGTGATGGCCAATCCCAATTCGATCACCGGCAAATATCTGTCCGGCGCGCTCGAAGTGGCAACGCCCGGCGTGCGCCGCGAGGCGAAGAAAAACCGGCGGCTGAAGATCGTCGGCGCGCGCGGCAACAATCTGAAGAACGTCACCGCCGAAATCCCGCTCGGCACCTTCACCGCCGTCACCGGCGTGTCGGGCGGCGGCAAGTCGACCTTCCTGATCGAGACGCTGTTCAAGGCGGCCTCGCGCCGCATCATGGGCTCGCGCGAGCATCCGGCCGAACATGACCGCATCGAGGGATTGGAGTTCCTCGACAAGGTCATCGACATCGACCAGTCGCCGATCGGCCGCACGCCGCGTTCGAACCCCGCCACCTATACCGGCGCCTTCACGCCGATCCGCGACTGGTTCGCCGGGCTACCGGAAGCGAAGGCGCGCGGCTATCAGCCCGGCCGTTTCTCCTTCAACGTCAAGGGCGGCCGCTGCGAGGCCTGCCAAGGCGACGGCGTCATCAAGATCGAGATGCACTTTTTGCCCGACGTCTACGTCACCTGCGACGTCTGTCACGGCAAGCGCTACAACAGGGAGACGCTCGACGTGCTGTTCAAGGGCAAGTCGATCGCCGACGTGCTCGACATGACCGTCGAGGAAGGCGTCGATTTCTTCGCCGCCGTACCCGGCGTACGCGACAAGCTGGAGACGCTGAAGCAGGTCGGCCTTGGTTACATTCATATCGGCCAGCAGGCGACGACGCTGTCCGGCGGTGAAGCGCAGCGCATCAAGCTCGCCAAGGAACTGTCGCGCAAGGCGACCGGCAAGACGCTCTACATCCTCGACGAGCCGACCACAGGCCTGCACTTCCACGACGTCGCCAAGCTGCTGGAAGTGCTGCACGAACTGGTCGACCAGGGCAATACCGTCGTCGTCATCGAGCACAATCTCGAAGTGATAAAAACCGCCGACTGGGTGCTCGACCTCGGCCCTGAAGGTGGCGACGGCGGCGGCGAACTGGTGGCGTCCGGCACACCGGAAGCGATCGTGCGGGAGAAGCGCAGCTACACCGGCCAGTTCCTCAAGGAGTTGCTGGAGCGTCGCCCTGGAGGCAAACGCGAAGCGGCGGAGTGATGGGTAAGGATGATCTCATCACGGTCCAGAGCAGCTTTGGCATGAGGCTTGCCGGCCCTGAAGATCTCGCCGCGATCGTCGCGCTGACGCAAGCCGCCTACGCTCCCTACTCCGCCATACTCGATGCACCGCCGATCCCGGTTACCGAGGACTACGCGCCGCGTATTGCCCAGGGTCAGGTCTGGCTGCTGGAGATCGGTGATGAACTTGCCGGAGTGATCACGCTGGAGCGGCATGAAGATCACGCGATGATCTTCTCCGTCGCGGTGTCGCCTGCCTTCCAGGGCAAGGGGTTCGGTATTGCATTGCTGAAGCACGCTGACGAGCAGGCGCGGCAGTGGGGCCTGCCGGAGATACGGCTCTACACCAATGCGAAAATGGAACGAAACATCGCGCTCTATCTCGCTTACGGCTATCGCGAAACGGGTCGCCGGCCCAATCCCTACCGGCCAGGGTGGATACTCGTCGACATGGCCAAACCCGTCGACAACAGGTCCACCACGGCCTGATCGCCACTAGAAATCTGGGAGGACGACAATGAGCAAATCGGGAACAATCCGCGCCGGCATGGGCGGCTGGACCTTCGAACCCTGGGACACGTCCTTCTACCCCGAGAAACTGTCGAAGGCCAAGCAACTGCAATACGCTACCCGGCAGGTGCCGAGCATCGAGGTCAACGGCACTTATTATTCGAGCTTCAAGGAGCCGACCTTCGTCAAATGGGCCAACGAAGCACCTGACAATTTCGTCTATTCGCTGAAAGGCAACCGCTTCGTTACCAACCGGCGCGTGCTGGGCGAGGCCGGTGAATCGATGATGCGTTTCCTGGGTTCCGGCGTTGCCGCGCTCGGCGACAAGCTGGGACCGATCCTGTGGCAGTTCGCTCCGACCAAGAAGTTCGATCCGGACGATTTCGAGGCGTTTCTGAAGCTGCTGCCGGAAAAGCAGGATGGTGTCGCGCTGCGCCACGCGCTGGAAGTGCGCAACGACAGTTTCATCGTGCCGGAATTCCCAGCGCTCGCGCGCAAATACAAGGCGGCGATCGTCTATGCCGACCATGCCAAATATCCTGATATCGCCGACATCACTGGCGATTTCATCTACGCGCGGCTGCAGACCGGCTCGGATGACAATCCGGACTGCTACACGCCAAAGGGCCTCGACGAATGGGCGGCGCGGGCCAAGATCTGGGCGCAAGGCAAGCAGCCGGCGGATCTGCGGCGCGCCGACCCTGCCAGCGACGCGCCGGTCCAACCGCGCGACGTGTTCGTCTACTTCATCACCGAGGGCAAGGTGCGGGCGCCGTTCGGGGCGATGGCATTGATGAGGCGCGTAGCCGACTGAAAAGGCATCAGTCGGTTTCCAGCTACACACAATAGGCGCATAGCCTGTGCGTATTAGCGTAGCAAAGCGCCTGTTCCTGGGCATCTTCGCCACGATCGTAACCTTATCGACACTTCCTTGCCGCATGAATGCGCCGACGCCAAGCCGCAGAGCTGGGACCGCCGCCGGCAGGGAAAGAGGGCATGTCGCTCGACTACACTTCACTTCTGCTGGCCGTCGGTTTCTCGGCCGCTTGCCTAAGCCTGACATTGTTCGGCATGTGGCTGACCGCCCGCTCGGAAAAATTCCTGCTGACATGGGCGATCAGCCTGGTGTTCGTGGTCGGCGATATTTTTATCTATGACGCCTATATCGAGATGCCGGGACGCCTGCTCGGCATCGCCACCTCCGCGTTTCTGCTGATCGGCTTTTCGGCCATGCTGGGTGCGGCCTATCAGTTCCGAACCGGCGGCTCGCCACTGCCGCGGACCCTGTGGGGTTGCTATTCCCTGGCGATAGCGTTGCCCCCCATGGCTCTGGGCTACGATGGCCTCGGCTTCGTGGCGGAGAACATGTTTGCCGCCGTGCTCCTGTTCGCCACGGCTTTCGAATACTGGAAGGGCCGTGATGAGGCACCCGCCCTGACGATCGGCATCACCGCGCTCTATTCGGCCACGGCCACCTCCTTCGGGCTCTGCGCCATGGTTCTCGCCTGGGAAGGAAAACTGGTGCTCGGACATGCACCAAGCAACTGGGCCGAGGAGCTCAGCCTCGTCGTGGTTATCGCCAGCATGACAGGTATTGGCGCGCTCTCGCTTGCCCTCAATCAGGGGCGTCTGGCGAGGCACCACCATCGCAACGCCCAGACGGATTCCCTGACCGGCCTGCTCAACCGGCGCGCGCTGTTCGACATGCATGGCCATGTCCCGGTCGGCGCCTTTACCGCGGTGGTCGTCTTCGACCTCGACAACTTCAAAACCATCAACGACGAATTCGGCCATGCGGCGGGCGATGAAGTGCTGAGGGTGTTCGCCAACGAGTTGGTAGCCAACCTTCGACCGGCCGACGTCGCCGCGCGCATGGGCGGCGAGGAATTCGCGCTGGTACTGAAGCGCACGCTGCCGGAGGCGGTCGAGGAAGCAGCCGAGCGTATCCGGGCGGCTTTCGCGGCGCGACTGATAGAAACCGAAACCGGTTCCCTCACCTGTACGGTCAGCGCCGGATTTGCGTTTGGCAGCAAAGAGGGGATCAGCCTGGACAAGGTACTCAGCGCCGCCGACAAGGCGCTCTATGACGCCAAGCGGGGAGGTCGCAACCGCGTCACCGCCTCGCCATTCCGACGCGCGAGCTAAACGCGCGTATCATGCCAAGCCCGCCGGGCGACATGCATTAGGCCGCCATGACGATTTCATTGAAGGTATCGAGATCGACATAGAAGACCTTGGTGATCTCCTCGATCAGGTCGTCGTAGTCACAGCCCTGCGACCTCAGAATGTTGATGGCGGCGATGATGTCGACGCGTTCGGTAAGCCGCCGCTTCTGGTAGTCCTCGACGTAACGTTCCATGGCTGTCCCTTAGCCTGTGTGCCCAAACGCGTTTGAACGACAATCAGATCGGGAAGCTAGGAAGCCTTGCTTGCGTGGAACTTGCAGGGCCTTTGCCGCGCCGCGATCTGCGATGACCAGACTGATACGGAAACGGCCGACTCACAAAGCCACGAAAAGACTAGCATGCGATATTGCATGTGCCAGAGACGCAGATGATGGATGTAGGAAATATTGGACTTGCCAATAACTTCAAATCTTCAATGAAGTCTGGCGCCGATTCTAGACCGTGAGGAATTTGCGGACATCAGCCCGGTCTAAATCTTCCGCTGGGCCGGTGTGGACGATCTGGCCGCGATCCATGATGTTGACCTCGTCGGCGAGTTCGCGGCAGAAATCGAGATACTGTTCGACCAGCAGCACCGCAATGCCGGCCTGGTCGCGCAGATAGCGTATGGCGCGGCCGATATCCTTGATGACAGAGGGCTGGATGCCTTCGGTCGGCTCGTCGAGCACCAGCAGCTTCGGCCGCATCACGAGTGCCCTGCCGATGGCGAGCTGCTGTTGCTGGCCGCCGGAAAGATCGCCACCACGGCGGCCAAGCATCTGCTTCAGCACCGGAAACAGCTCGAAGACGTGCGCAGGCACGTTGCGGTCGGCGCGCTTCAAGGGCGCGAAGCCGGACTCGAGATTTTCCCGCACGCTGAGCAGCGGAAAGATCTCCCTGCCCTGCGGCACGAATGCGATGCCCGACCGGGCGCGGTCATACGCCGCGCTCCGGTCGAGCGCCTTCCCCTCGAAGGCAACGCTTCCGCTCGTCAGCCGGTTATGGCCGACGATCGATCTCATCAAACTGGTCTTGCCGACGCCGTTGCGGCCGAGCACGCAGGTGATTTTGCCCGCACCCGCCTTCAGCGACACCCCGCGCAACGCCTGGGCGGCGCCGTAGTGCAGCGTGGCATTGGAAACCTCGAGCATGTCAGCGCCTTCTCCAGAACCTCAGCAAAGACAGATCGAAGCGATGGAATTGAACCCGCCAATGCATGCTCATCTCCCCAGATAGACTTCGACGACGCGCTCGTCGGCCGAAACGAAATCGAGCGTCCCTTCCGAGAGCACCGAGCCTTCATGCAGGCAGGTAACCTTGACGCCGAGTTCGCGGACGAAATGCATGTCGTGTTCGACGACAATGACCGAGTGGTCACGGGCGATATCCCTGAGCAGCCGCGCGGTTTCCTCGGTCTCGGCATCGGTCATGCCGGCCACCGGCTCGTCGACCAGAAGCAGCTTCGGGTCCTGCGCCAGCAGCATGCCGATCTCGAGCCATTGTTTCTGGCCGTGGCTAAGATTGGCGGCGAGTTCGCGGCGCTTGTCGCCCAACCGGATGATGCCAAGGATGTCATCGATCTGCCGCGCCTCGGCGGGCGATTGGCGATGGAACAGCGCCGGGAAGATCGAACGCGGTCCCTTCAGCGCCAGCATCAGGTTTTCTTCGATCGTGTGGCTTTCGAAAACGGTCGGCTTCTGGAATTTGCGGCCGATGCCCATCATGGCGATCTCGGCTTCGTCATGCCTGGTCAGGTCCACCTGGCCGTCGAAGAACACTTCGCCTTCATCCGGCCTCGTCTTGCCGGTGACGATGTCCATCATCGTCGTCTTGCCGGCGCCGTTGGGGCCGATGATGGCGCGCATCTCGCCCTTGTCGAGCACCAGGGACAGATTGTTGATGGCGCGAAAGCCGTCGAAGGACACCGAGACGCCGTCGAGATAGAGGATAGTGTTGGATTTGCTCATGGTCGCCTACTCCGCCGCCTGCGGTTCGGGGTCGGACCAGGACCATTCGCCTGGGTTTCTCGCCGGCGAGCGAGCGGGCTTCGAGGTCGCGGACGCGATGCCAACCTCGGCGCCGGCTTCTTCAGCCTGGGACGCCACGCGCAGCGCCCTGGCATTGCCGCGCCAGCTGTCCCACATGCCGATGATGCCCTTGGGCAGGAGCAAGGTGACGGCGACGAACAGGCCGCCGAGCGCGAACAGCCAGAATTCCGGCAGCACGCCGGTGAACCAGGATTTGCCGGCATTGACCAGCAACGCGCCGATGATCGGCCCGACAATGGTGCCGCGGCCGCCGACCGCCGCCCAAATCACCACCTCGATCGAATTGGCCGGCTCGAATTCGCCTGGATTGATGATGCCGACCTGCGGCACGTAGAGCGCGCCGGCAATGCCTGCCATGACGGCCGAAACGGTAAAAGCGAACAGCTTTACGTTCTCGGCCCGCCAGCCGAGGAAACGCGTGCGGCTCTCGGCGTCGCGCACGGCCATCAGCAGCTTGCCGTATTTGGAGCCGACGATCGCCCAGGTGATGAAAACGGCGAGTGCCAGCATCACCGCGCTGGCCGCGAACAGTGCCGAACGGGTCGTATCGGCCTGCACGTTGAAGCCCAGAATATCCTTGAAATCGGTCAGGCCGTTATTGCCTCCGAAACCCATGTCGTTGCGGAAGAAGGCAAGCAGCAGCGCATAGGTCATCGCCTGGGTGATGATGGAGAGGTAGACACCGGTGACGCGGCTGCGGAAGGCGAACCAGCCGAAGATGAAGGCAAGCAGGCCGGGCACCGCCAGCACCGTGATGGCGGCGAACCAGAAATGGTCGAAACCGGTCCAGAACCAGGGCAATTCCTTGTAGTTCAGGAACACCATGAAATCGGGCAGGATCGGGTTGCCGTAGACGCCGCGCGAGCCGATCTGGCGCATCAGATACATTCCCGTCGCATAGCCGCCGAGCGCGAAGAAGGCGCCGTGGCCGAGCGAGAGGATACCGCAATAGCCCCAGACCAGATCGAGCGAGAGCGCCAGCAGTGCATAGCAGAGATATTTGCCGGTCAGCGCCACGATGTAGGACGGAATGTAGAAGGCGCTTGTCGGCGAGACGGCCAGGTTAAGCACCGGCACGATTATAGCCACCGCCAGCAGGATGAAGATGGTGATGGCGATGCGGCGATCCGCGCCGGCGGCAAAGAAGCGTCCCGATATCATGCTTCCACCGCCCTGCCCTTGAGCGCGAACAGGCCTCGCGGGCGCTTCTGGATGAACAGGATGATCAGCACCAGCACGACGATCTTGCCGAGCACCGCGCCGGCATAGGGCTCGAGAACCTTGTTGACGATGCCGAGCGAAAAGGCGCCGACCAATGTACCCCAGAGATTGCCGACACCGCCGAAGACGACCACCATGAAGCTGTCGATGATGTAGCCGCGACCAAGATTGGGCGAGACATTGTCGATCTGGCTGAGCGCGACGCCGGCGATACCGGCAATGCCGGATCCCAGCGCGAAGGTCAGCGCGTCGACCCAGGGCGTCCTGATACCCATCGAGGCGGCCATGCGCCGGTTGGCGGTGACGGCGCGCATCTGCAGCCCCCAGGGCGTGCGCTTCATCACATAGAGCAACATGCCGAATACCGTGAGCGCGAACACCAGAATCCACAGACGGTTCCAGGTGATGGCCAGTTGCCCGACGTCGAAGGAGCCGGACATCCAGGACGGATTGCCGACCTCCTGGTTGGTCGGTCCGAAGATCGAGCGCACCGCCTGCTGCAGGATGAGCGAGACGCCCCAGGTTGCCAGCAGCGTCTCCAGCGGCCGGCCGTAGAGGAACCGGATCACGCCGCGCTCGATGATGAGACCGACGAATGCCGCGACCAGGAAGGCGAGCGGCAGCGCGATCACCAGCGACCAGTCGAACAGGCTGGGAAGGGACGTCCGGATCACCTGCTGGACGACGAAGGTCGTATAGGCGCCAAGCATCACCATCTCGCCATGCGCCATGTTGATGACGCCCATGACGCCGAAGGTGATGGCAAGCCCGATCGCTGCCAGCAGCAGCACGGAACCCAGCGAAATCCCGTACCAGATGTTCTGTCCGGCATCCCACAGGGCCAGCGTCGAATTGATGTTGGCGATCGCTGCCGTCGCCGCGTCCTTGACCGCGCCGGAGGCACTGGCCTCGACCGAAGTGAGCAGCGAAACCGCGTCCCGGTCGCCACGCGCGCCGATCAGGGCGACCGCGGCGAGTTTGTCGGCCTCGGGCCTGTCGGAAACAAGCACCGAGGCCGCGCGGGCCTGTTCGAGCAGAGCCTTGACGCTGGCCACGGTCTCGCTGGCGATTGCCGTGTCGAGTGGCTCGATGTTGGCTGCGTCGGGCGTCTTGAACATGGTGCGGGCGGCTGCCAGCCGCACGGCCGGATCCTTGGCGCCAAGCGTCAGCGTGCCGAGCGCATCGCGGATGACGCGGCGCAGCGTGTTGTTGACCTTGATCTTGGCGACGTCGTCCTTGGCCGCCTCGCCCGATGCTTCGCTGCTGAGCGGATCGAAAAGTTGGACGCTTTCGCCGGTTTCCTTGCCGACGAGGACCAGGGAATCGGCCTTGCGGATATAGAGATTGCCATCGGCGAGTGCCGAAAGCGGGTGTTCGACCAAAGGATCGCCGGTGGCGGCGAGGTCATGCACGACGGCTCCGGTCTCGGAAAAGCCCTTGGCGCTCGCGAACTTGGCGATGATGGCGCGCAGATCGGCTTCGCCTGCGCCCGACGACGACAGTGTCGCCAGCAGGAACAACAGCGTCAGGCCAATCGTGCGGATCAAGGTCATCGGCTTGAGTTAACCCTTGAAGGTTTGAAATGGGCGCGTCCGGACAGTGGAGGAAACCGTCCGGACGCGTGCGGTCTTGGGCTTGGCATGAAGGCCCAGCCCGGGGAGGATCAGTTTGTGCCCTTGCCGCCGCACTTGCCGGTGGCAACGTTGAAGTTGCCGCACGACAGCGGCTTGCGCCAATCGGAGATCAAATCCTTGGAGTCCGGCAGGTAGTCGGACCATTCGTCGCCCATCACAAGGCCGGGCGTGCGCGAAACCGTTTCGAACTGGCCGTCGGCCTGGATTTCGCCGATCAGCACCGGCTTGGTGATGTGATGGTTCGGCATCATCGTCGAGTAGCCGCCGGTCAGGTTTGGCACAGAAACGCCGATCATGGCGTCGATGACCTTGTCCGGATCGGTGGTGCCGGCCTTCTCGACCGCCTTCACCCACATGTTGAAGCCGATATAATGGGCTTCCATCGGGTCGTTGGTGGTGCGCTTGTCGCTCTTGATGAACTTGTGCCAGTCGGCGATGAACTTCTTGTTCTCGGGCGTATCGACGCTCTCGAAATAGTTCCAGGCGGCGAGATGGCCGACCAGCGGCGCGGTGTCGAGACCGGCCAGCTCTTCCTCGCCGACCGAGAAGGCCATGACCGGGATGTCCTCGGCCTTGATGCCCTGGTTGCCGAGTTCCTTGTAGAACGGCACGTTGGCATCGCCATTGACGGTCGAGACGACGGCGGTCTTCTTGCCGGCCGAGCCGAATTTCTTGATCGCCGAGACTTCGGTCTGCCAGTCGGAGAAGCCGAACGGCGTATAGTTGACCATGATGTCTTCGGCCGCGACGCCCTTGGCCTTCAGATAGGCTTCAAGGATCTTGTTGGTGGTGCGCGGATAGACGTAGTCGGTGCCTTCGAGCACCCAGCGCTTCACCGAACCGCCGTCCTCGCTCATCAGGTAATCGACGGCCGGAATGGCCTGCTGGTTCGGCGCGGCACCCGTGTAGAAGACATTGCGCTCGCTTTCCTCGCCCTCATACTGGACCGGATAGAACAGGATATTGTCGAGTTCGGAAAACACCGGCAGCACCGACTTGCGCGACACCGAGGTCCAGCAGCCGAACACCGCGGCGACCTTGTCCTTCGAGATCAGCTCACGCGCCTTTTCGGCGAACAGCGGCCAGTTGGAAGCCGGATCGACGACGACCGCCTCGAGCTTCCTGCCGAGCAGGCCGCCCTTGGCGTTCTGCTCGTCGATGAGCATCAGCATGGCGTCCTTCAGCGTCGTCTCCGAAATCGCCATCGTGCCCGACAGCGAATGAAGAATGCCGACCTTGATCGTATCATCGGCGGCCCTGGCCGGAGCAGACATCACCAGGCCGGCGGCAACTACGCTCGCCGAGAACATTTTTGCTATTGTCGAGAAATTACCCCTCATGCGGAAGACTCCCAAGCTGGTTGATTGCACCGCGACTATGCAATGCAACCCCCGTGCCAACCGCTGAAGGCATGCGGAAAAGCGCAAAATAGATACATGTTATCAGTGCGTTGCTACATTAGATTGAACGAAACAAAGAGAGCCGGTTAAAAATTGATTGAGGGAAATTTGCGCAATGCACAAGGCATATGCCTAAGTTTTGCCCATATTCTCCAGATGCCTATATTTTGATCTTAGAGGCAGATCGCCGACGGCAAATGTTGCGGCGCGGCGCAAAAATAGGGCAAGCTTGGTCGTTCAAGCGGACGGCATCATGACATCAGCCATTTCACGCATATTCATCGGCATAGTGGCTCTGGCGGCGGCAACCGGAGCGGCCCGAGCCGACTTCAGCGACGGCAGGATGCCCGACGGCATCTATCACTGCGAGGCCTACCTGCTCGGCATGTTCCTCAAGCTCGGCGACATCACCATCAAGGGAAACGTCTATAGCGGCCCGGTCACGTTCGGGACCGCGCAGCAGGGCTACAACTACCAGATGGATGCAAACGGCGTGATCTCCTGGCTGGGACCAGTTGGCGGTTACACCACCGGCGGCAACTCGCTCTCGCTCACCCAGGCAACGCTGGACGGCCAGAGTCCGCCCTCCTTCGACATCATCATGAAGCAGCCCGACGGCGCCTTCACCGCCACGACCTGCACCAGGGGAAGCAATCAATAGATCTTCCCTGGCAATGACACCGCCTCGGTCTGCAACCCTGCCCGTCTTCTCATCTCATCTGGATGTTGCCGAAGGACCGCCAGCCGGTCGGCGCCTGAGGCCATGAAAAAAAGGCGCGGAACTGGTCAAGTTCCGCGCCAGCAGGCAGTCGGGAGGTCAGATGGTTTTCGCCGACATCTGCGCGGCGATATAGTCGGCCTGGCGGATCGCCAGCGACACGATGGTCAGGGTCGGGTTTTCGGCCGCACCCGTCGTGAACTGGCTGCCGTCCGACACGAACAGGTTCTTGATGTCGTGTGCCTGGCCATGCTTGTTGACGACGCCGTCGGCGGCCTTCTCGCTCATCCGGTTGGTGCCGAGATTGTGCGTCGAGGGATAGGGTGGCGTCGGGAAGGTGCGTGTGGCGCCGACCGCATCGTAAAGCGCGGTGGCCTGCTTGTAAGCATGATTGCGCATCGCCGTGTCGTTGGCATGGTCGTCGAAATGCACATCGGCGATCGGCATGCCGTGCTCGTCCTTCTCGTCGCCATGCAGCGTGATGCGGTTCTCCTCGCGCGGCATGTCCTCACCGACAATCCACAGGCCGGCCATGTGGTCGTAGTGGTCGAGCGCGGTGGTGAAGGAACGCCCCCAGCCGCCAGGGTTCAGGAAGGCAGCCATGAAGGGCAGGCCGAGCGACAGCGTCTCGAACTCGTAACCGCCGACAAAACCGCGTGACGGATCATGGCGCGCCTCATCACGGATGATGCCGGCCATGGTTGTGCCGCGATACATGTGCACTGGCTTGTCGAAGATGGCATAGACCGATCCCGTGGTATGCCGCATGTAGTTCTTGCCCACCTGCCCTGACGAGTTGGCAAGGCCGTGCGGGAACTTGGCTGATTCGGAATTGAGCAGCAGGCGCGGGCTCTCGATCGAATTGCCGGCGACCGCCACGATGCGGGCCTTCTGCTCCTGCAGCTTGCCGTCCTTGTCGGCATAGACGACGCCGGTGACCGTTCCAGAGGCGTCATGGTTGATCTTGATCGCCATGGCGTTCGGCCGGACCTCGAGGTGGCCGGTCGCCTCGCCCTTCGGGATTTCGGTATAGAGCGTCGACCATTTGGCGCCCCATTTGCAGCCCTGGAAGCAGAAGCCGGTCTGCTGGCAGGAATTGCGGTCGTCGCGCTCCACCGAGTTGATCGCCATGTTGCCGGTATGGCATTCCTTGTAGCCGAGCTTGTCGGCGCCGGCCTTCAGCACCTTGAAATTGTTGTTGCCCGGCAGGCGCGGCCAGCCATTGGTGCCGGTGACGCCCATCTTGGCTTCCGCCTTGGCGTAGTAGGGCTCCATCTCGGCCAGCGTCACCGGCCAATCCAAAAGGTTGGCGCCTTCCAGCTTGCCGTAGGTCGACAGCGTCTTGAACTCATGCTCCTGGAAGCGCAGCGATGCGCCCGCCCAGTGCGTGGTCGAGCCGCCGACCGACTTGACGATCCAGGCCGGAAGGTTGGGAAAATCCTTGGCCACGCGCCAATCGCCGGATGTGGTGCGCTTGTCCGTCCAGGCGAGCTGAGCGAACGAATCCCACTCGTCGTTGATGAAGTCCTCATATTCGTGGCGGGCACCGGCCTCGAGGATGACGACGTCGATGCCCTTCTGCGCCAGTTCGTTGCCGAGCGTGCCGCCGCCGGCGCCGGAGCCGATGATGACGACCACGCCGTCGTTTTTCAGATCAAATGCTGCTGCCATGGTTTCCTCCCATGAAATCAATTGAATGCGGTTGAGGCGAAGCGGGTCAGAGCCACTCGATGTCGCTGAATCCCCGCGCGATGTAGCCGCCCTTGGAATAGGATTCGCCCTCGTAGCCGAAGATCGGCCAGACCTCCTTCTGGTTGTAGAGGCTGACGACAAGACCGCCGCGAACCGCCTGGAAGAAGGCCGTACCCTCAATGTCCCTGAGCAGCGCGACCCGCTGCTCTTCCCAGCCGAGCCCGCGATAACCGCCCTCGCCGGCTCTCTTGTCGAGATCGGCGATCCCGTTTTCGATAAGCTCCTTGTGAGCCTTGTCCTTGGCGGCCATCTCGTCATGGCCCTTGACCGCGACGGCGTAATATTTGTCAGGGACTTGGTCATGCGGGTAGATATCGCGCGCCAGCTGGATCAGCGTCGCCATTGTCTCGGGCTCCAGAGCCGAGGTTTCCAGCCCCCAGGCATGTTGCGGACTGATGACGGCGCTGCCGGAAATGACGAGCAGCGCGCCGACGCCGCCGCGTTTGAGAAGTTCGCGCCGTGAAAGCCCGGGCTTCCCCTCGTGGATCGTGACCATGTTTTCCTCCCTGCTTGCTGTTCGCACTCGAAAGAGTGCCGTTGCCGGCGCCGCGCCGGTCCGCGCGGCCGGTTGTCCCTATTGGAAGCGCCCTCCGCGCTGCAGGACCTCGACCTTGTAGCCGTCGGGGTCCTCGATGAAGAAGAAGCGGGCGATGAGCGACCCGTCGCGGCTGAATTCGACGATCTTCTTCGGATTGAGGCCGAGAGCGCCGAGCCGATCATGTTCGCTGTCGAGATCGGCGACCGAGACCGCGAGGTGACCGTAGCCATCGCCCAGCGCATAGGGCTCCGCGCGCCCCTTGTTGACGGTCAACTCAACCTCGAAAGGCGCATCGGCATTGCTGAGGTAGACCAGCGTGAAGGTCTCGAAGTCCAGTCGTTGGGCGACCTCAAGGCCGAATGCCCGGGTGTAGAAATCGATGGAGCGGGCTTCGTCGAGAACCCGGATCATGGTGTGGATTGCCTTCGCCAAATCAGACTCCGCAGCTTCATGCTTTCGAAGGTGATTATGCGCGCCGGTGAAGAAAGGTGGTGGCAGCCGACTACCACGCATGGGGTTGGAAAAACGGATATGCCCATCCCAAGGACGTAAGTCTGCCAAGGACGAAAGTCTGATTGCCGTTGACGACCTTCCGGTCGATGATGAAACCGCAGGCAGTGTTCAAAAGGCACCGACCGCCCCGTCGGCGCCCAAGACCAACAAAAACGGGAGGTAACGATGTGCAGAGTCTTTGCCGCACAGGATCCGGAAGGCTATCGTCAGATCAACCGGTCGATCCGCATTGACGGACATTCGACGAGCATCCAGCTCGAGGTCACGTTCTGGGCCTTGCTCGACGAAATCGCCGAAAGCCAGAACCTGACGACGCCGAAATTCATCTCGAAGCTCTACGACGAAGCCATCGAGATCAACGGCGAGATCCCTAATTTCGCGTCGATGCTGCGCACCACTTGCGCACTCTATCTACGCGGCCACCGACCATCCATGGAGGAGGTGTTGAAGCGAGAGGCCGCCTAGCGCCCTTCCGTGGCGACTTCGAGCGCGAGCCGGCTCATGTCGGTGAAAAGCGCCTGGCGTTCGGAATAGTCGGTCTGTTCGCCGGTAAGCAGATTGTCGACGACGGTCAGCAGCGACAACGCCCTCGCGCCGAAATGGGCCGATATGCGATAGAGAGCGCTGGTTTCCATGTCTACCGCCAGCGCCCCGAGCGCCCTTGCGTCGGCATAACGGGCACGCGCTTCAGGATGGTAGAATATATCGGTGCAGGCTGTCAGGCCAGCGTGGTGGTCGATGCCAAGTGCGGCTGCCTTGCTCAATGCGCTAGCCAGCAGCGCCGGATCCGGGCCAACATCGGCTACGTAAAGGCCAAAAACTCGACCGCTCTCGGTATTTTCAGGCCGTGCCGATTGCGAGATCACAAGGCTGCGCAGCTTTGCCTCGGCGCTCAGGCTGCCGCAGGTACCGGTGCGGATCAGTGTTCGGACGCCATAAAAGTCAAGCAGTTCATGGGCGTAGATCAGGAAGGATGAAACGCCGATGCCCGTCGCCTGAATGCTGACAGGCTTGCCGCGAAACAAGCCGGTAAAGCCGAGAGCGCCGCGTCGGCGATTGACGCAGCGCGATGCCTCCAGGAATGTCTGCGCCATCCACTCCGCGCGCTGCGGGTCGCCCGGCAACAAAACCGTGTCGGCGTAATCGCCCTTGCCTGCCTCGATGTGTGGCGTCAACAGCCGCTCCCCCAAGCCCGCCTGCTGTATTTTCAACAATCATGGCGTTGTTACGGCGTTGTGCAAGAGCGCGGCATTGGAAGCACCTAGGATTCAAGGACATCCTTGACGATCGTGGCCAGTTGCTTGAGCGAGAACGGCTTTGGCAGGAAGCCGAAATGCGCCTCCGCCGGCAGGTTCCTGGCGAAAGCGTCCTCGGCATAGCCGGAGACGAAAACGAACTTGATGTCCGGCTGGCGTTTGCGCAACTCTCCGAGCAGGGTCGGCCCGTCCATTTCCGGCATCACCACGTCGGAAACGACGATGTCGACCTTGCCGCCCAGCGCTTCGAACACTTCCAGCGCCTCGACGCCCGAGGATGCCTCGTGAACGGTATAGCCGCGCGAAGTCAGTGCCCGCATGCCGCCCATGCGCACGGCATCCTCATCCTCGACCAGCAGGACCGTCGCCGACCCGGACAGATCCTTGGTGCTATCGGCCGGTTTGACTGCCGCTGCCGCCGGCGCTTCACCGGCTTCGGCTGCCGTTTTCGCTTCCACGATGTGACGCGGCAGGAAGATGCGGAAGGTGGACCCCTTGCCGACTTCGGAATCGCAGAAAATGAAACCGCCGGTCTGCTTGATGATGCCGTAGACCATGGACAGGCCAAGGCCCGTGCCCTTGCCGACCTCCTTGGTGGTGAAGAACGGCTCGAAGATCTTCTTCAGCACGTCGGGCGCGATGCCTGAGCCAGTATCCTCGACTTCGACCACCACATAGTCGGCGGCCGCGAGTTCGCGGTAGGGAAAGCTCTTGCATTCCTCGGCGGTCACGTTGCGGGTGCGCACGGTCAGATCGCCGCCCGCCGGCATCGCGTCGCGCGCGTTGACCGCCAGGTTGACCACCACTTGCTCGAACTGCCCGATATCGACCTTGACCGGCCACAGGTCGCGGCCGTGATCGACCTTGAGCTTGATGTCGTTGCCGACCAGCCGGGCAAGCAGCATCCTGAGATCGGCGAGCACGTCGGTGAGGTTCAGCACTTCCGGCCGCAGCGTCTGCTTGCGCGAGAAGGCCAGCAACTGCCTGACCAGGGAGGCGGCGCGATTGGCGTTCTGCTTGATGTTCATGATGTCGGGGAAGGACGGATCCGACGGCCGGTGATTGGTCAAAAGCAGGTCGGACGCCATGATGATGGCGGTCAGCACATTGTTGAAGTCGTGCGCGATGCCACCGGCGAGCTGGCCGACGGCCTGCATCTTCTGGCTTTGCGCCATCTGCCCTTCGAGCGCCTTCTGCTCGGTCGTCTCGACGGCGTAGACGATGGCCGCTTCCTCGGCTCCTTCGCCGCCGGTGCCATCGGCCACGGCGTTGACGTAGAAACGGATATGCCGCTCATCATTGCCGGGCAGCACGGTCTCAATCGGATCAATGTCGGCCTGCCGCTGCCGGGCTTTCTCGAAAGCCGCGGCAAAGGCCGGCCGGTCGCGGTCATGGATCACCGTGTCGAGCCGCACGCGGCGATCCACGGCATCGCGGTCGACGACCGAGGAAAACAGCGACAGGAACGGTGCGTTGGTGCGCAGGATGCGCCCGCTGGCATCGACACCGGCAATCGCCATCGGCGTCGAATTGAAGAAGCGGGTGAAGCGCACTTCCGAGGCGCGCAGGTCGGCCGAGGCATCCTCGCCCTGTGTGCGGTTGAGCACGATGGTGCGGGTTGGCCCGCCGACGCCCTCACGGCTGGCCGAAACGCGATGCATGAAGCGCACCGGCAGCGCCTCGCCGGTCATCGTCGTCAAGTCGAGATCGATGACCGCATTGCGCGTCGTCCCGGGGTCCGCCTTGACGGAGCGCACCAGCGCCATGCCGTCGCCAGCAACAATATCGGGCAAGGCGACGGCGCCGGGGGTGAAGCTGGCGAGATCGATGCCCAGCCATCCGGCGAGCGTGGCGTTGATGTAGGTGACGCGGCCGTCCTGGTCGGCCGAAAAGAAGCCGGCCGGCGCGTGGTCGAGGTGGTCGATTGCCTTCTGCAGATCGAGGAAGAAACGCTCCTGCTCGGCCCGCTCTTGCGAAATGTCGGCGAGCTGCCAGGCCAGCATCGGCAGCCGCTGGCCCGGGACGCTGAACGCGCGGGCGCGTGCCCGGTACCAGCGCGCGCCCGGTTCGGCGCCGGGCCGGATCGATTGCGCCAGCCGGAACTCGCCGTCGCCCGGCTGCCCGTCACGCAAGCCGGACGCCAGCCGGTAAATGGTCACCGAGGCTTCGGGGACATCGGAGAGCAATCCTTCGACCGTCTTCAGGTCAGCGGCCGATGAGGCGCCGGTCATATCGGCGTAGGCGCGGTTGGCGTAGACGACGCGACCCTTGGTGTCCGTGACCAGCAGGCCCTGCGACATCGAATCGACGAAGGCCTTGGACAGTTCGTCGCCCGTCGAGCGCGGTGTGATCTGCACGAAGCCGATCGCGGTCGCGAACAGGAAGCCGACACCGATCATCGCCAGTACGCCGAGCATGCCGAGCAGGAACGGATCGCCGAGGCGCTCGCGGAAAAGGCCGAAGACGATTGCGGCGCCCGTCAGGACGACGATGAAGATGATAAGCCGGGTGACCGCGCCCGGTCGCGTATTCTGGTCGACGATCGGTGCCGGATAGAAATCGCCGCGCGCTTCCTTGGCCATATGCCCCCTGCTCATGAAATCCGATGTTCCGACACCCGCCCCCAATGCATGTCGCCCAAAAATGACTTCGGTTTTGGGAAAACGACATGCATGAAAAACACGGACCTGAAACGCGCCGCATGAATCCGTTTCAGCGCGACGCGCTTTAGCCGGTTGAATCACATTCTCCTGGTCTGGAAAAGGCCCGGGCGGCAAATGTCGGATAAAAATGCTGTCGGCTGGCCTTCCCTGTGTTTCAAGCTGTTCACGATGCGTGAAAGGCAACTTGCGGTAGCCAGTCGCAACGGTCTAGTGTCGCGTCACTTTCCAAACCGTTCGGGGGAAACCAATGCAGTGGCTGGATAGCGTGGCGGGTCCCGGTTATGCGGCGGCACTCCTGTGGACCTTCGCGGCGCTGATCCTGCTGGTCATCGTTCTCGTCATCGTCAGGCTCGTGCGCAACCTGACCTTCGGCACGTTTGTCGCCGGCGGCCGCAACCGCAAGACGCGGCTCGCCGTCATGGACGCAACCGCCGTCGACAGCCATCGCCGACTGGTGCTGGTGCGACGCGACGACATCGAACATCTGCTTCTGATCGGCGGCCCGACCGACGTCGTTGTCGAACGCGACATCCGCCTCGCCGCGCCGCGCCGTCCGGCGTTGACTGGAGATGGCGGCCTGCAGCCTGTCCCGGCGGCCGCCGCCCCGGCTGCGAAGCCTCGGTCGCCGCAGCCCGCTCCCGTGCCTCCGAGACAAGCACCCGCTCCGCAGCCGGTGGCCATGGCACAGCCTGCCCGCCAGCGTCCGGCGGCGCCACCACCGGCTCCGGCGCCCGCACCGAAACCAGCGGCGCAAACCTATCAATCGACGAATGTCACGCCGCTGCCTGCCTATGGCTCCGCCAACGTCAATGCCGCCAGGCACACGCCGCCACCGCCGACGCAGGACAGCATCGACGACACGCTGATGAAAGAACTCGAGGTTTCGCTCGACCAGCCCCGCTCCGGCGGCCCGGTGGGCAAACCGGCAGCCAAGGCGCCGCCCTCGCTCGACGATGAAATGACCAGGCTGTTGGGCGAACTTTCAAGCCAAAAGAGATGAACTGCGCCTAGGTCAAGAGATGAACTGTCGCCTGCCAGTGACTAGGCTGGCCGGCGTTCAAGCGTGTTCAAATCTATTGAAGGTGGCACGCATCGAACAGAAATGGCCGGATAACCGGCCATTTGGAAATCAATGCAAAGGCGGTCCATCAGTCGTCGCGATAGACTTTTTCACGGCGCTCATGCCGTTCTTGCGCTTCGATCGACAAGGTGGCGATCGGGCGCGCGTCGAGCCGCTTCAAGGCGATCGGCTCACCGGTTTCTTCGCAATAGCCGTAAGTGCCTTCATCGATGCGCTGCAGTGCCGAATCGATCTTTGAGATGAGTTTCCGCTGACGGTCGCGGGCCCTGAGTTCGATGGCGCGGTCAGTTTCCGAAGAGGCGCGGTCGGCGAGGTCGGGATGGTTGGCGTTTTCCTGCTGCAGGATTTCGAGGGTTTCGCGCGCCTCGCGCAAGATGTCATTTTTCCAGGTGACGAGCTTCTGGCGGAAGTAGGATTTCTGCCGTTCGTTCATGAACGGCTCGTCTTCGGAGGGTACGTAATCGGCGGTAACGATGTCGTTCATTCGACTCACCCAACAGCCCCAAATTTGGCGCCTATATATTCGCCACCAGACGCCTGCACAAGCGCAATCAGCCACCGACTCACGCAATTGTTAAAGTGCGTCTCCAGCCTTCTCCGAAGCGGCATAAATCTGTTTTGATGGCGAAAGTACGACGATCCTCGCCCATCGCCCTGCAAGTGATTCGCCGCGCTGAAGCACGCGCACCATTGTGCGTGCGGCTTTTCTCGTGGCTAATCGCGGCAGGACTTCAGCTCTCGGGCACCGTTGGAGGTTGGGTGAGCAGGCTTTATCTGTTGCGACACGCCAAGGCCGGTTGGGCCTTGCCAGGCATGCGTGATTTCGATCGTCCATTGGACGCATCCGGCCGCGCCGATGCCGAAAAAATGGGGACCGCGATGCGTTCCCGCTCCTATGTGCCGGACCTGACGCTGTGTTCCAACGCCAAACGCGCCAGGGAAACCCTCGAGGGTCTGGCCGGCCAGACCGACACAGGCAAGGTGCTGTTTTTGGACGCGCTCTACAGCGAGGACGCGGCCTGCTATCTCCGCCTCGTCCGAGATCATGGCGGCCCCGGTTCATTGCTGGTCATAGGCCACAACCCGATGACGGAGGATCTCGCCATGGCGGTTTCGGGCGATGGCGGCGAGCCGGAGCGGGCAATGCTCAATCACGGCTTTCCAACCACGGGCCTCGCGGTCGTCCGTTTCCCCGGCGATCTGGCGAAAGCGACCCAGGGAGCGGGTTATCTCGAAGCGTTCCTGACACCGGCAGATCCCTGATGCCGATTTCCAGCGCCATTTCAAAGCCGGGTTCCAGCGCCTATATCGGGCGGACGCAAGCCCGAGAGATCATGTTTTGGCATCATCGCTGACCACCTTCACCGACGAGGCAAGAATTGCCCTCGACACATTGTCGGGACGTGCCACCGGACTTTTTTCTCCATCGCTGCGTCTGGGTGTCACGGGTCTCTCCCGCGCCGGCAAGACCGTCTTCATCTCTGCCCTCGTCCACAATCTGATCCACGGCGGACGTCTGCCGCTGTTCGAGGCGCAGAAATCGGGGCGGATCGCGCGCGCCTTCCTCGAACAGCAGCCCGACGACGCCGTGCCGCGTTTTCAATATGAGGACCACATCGCCGCTTTGGTCAACGATCGCGTCTGGCCGGACTCGACCCGCGCCATTTCGGAACTGCGGCTGACGATCGAATATGAATCGGCCTCCGGCTGGAACCGCATGTTCTCGTCGGGCAAGCTGTCGGTCGACATCGTCGATTACCCCGGCGAATGGCTGCTCGACCTGCCGCTGCTCGGCAAATCCTTCGCCGATTTTTCGCGCGAAGCCCTCGAAATGGCCACGCTACCGGTGCGCGAGGACCTTTCGCTGGCCTGGCGAGCGATCTCGGCGGAAATCGACCCGAATGCCGACGCCGAGGAAATGACGGCGCGCCGGCTGGCTGAAAGCTTCGCCGCCTATCTCAAGGCATGCAAGCTCGACGAACGGGCGCTTTCGACCTTGCCGCCCGGCCGTTTCCTGATGCCCGGCGATCTCGAAGGCTCGCCCGCGCTGACTTTCGCGCCGCTGGCCGGCCTGGGCGACAGGCGCGCGCGCAACGGCTCGTTGCACGCCATGATGGAACGGCGCTACGAGGCCTACAAGACGCATGTCGTCAAACCGTTCTTCCGCGAGCACATCACGCGCCTGGACCGCCAGATCGTGCTCATCGACGCCATGCAGGCGCTGAACGCCGGGCCTGGTGCCATGGCCGACCTGGAGCGCGCCGTCACCGAGATCCTCAGCTGTTTTCGCCCCGGCCGGGGCAGCTTCATTACCGACCTTTTCTCCCGGCGTATCGACCGCATCCTGGTCGCGGCGACCAAGGCCGATCATCTGCACCACGAAAGCCATGACCGGTTGCAGGCGATCGTGCGGCGCCTTGCCGACCGCGCCGTGGCGCGGGCGAATTTCACCGGCGCCGATGTCGACGTCGTCGCCATGGCGGCGGTGCGCGCCACCCGCGAAGGCACCGTCAAACAGGGTCGCGAAACATTGCCTGTTATCATCGGCACGCCGATCGCCGGCGAGAAGATCGATGGTGAAACATTCGACGGAAAGACGGAAACAGCTATATTTCCTGGTGATTTACCGGAGAACATTGATGCTGTTTTCGATCTTTCGGGGCCGGATCACAGGCAGGACTCCACGGACCCGGCAATCCGCTTCGTCCGGTTCCGTCCGCCGAAACTCGAACGCACGGCCGAAGGTGTCACGCTGTCGCTGCCCCATATCAGGCTCGACCGCGCCTTGCAGTTCCTGATCGGAGACCATCTGGCATGACCGCGCCCCGCAAACCGGCGGCATTCCGCATCGAGCCGGAAGCCGCGCCGAAACAAGACGCGCCACAAGCCCGCCAGACCGAACCGTCGCGCAGACCGCGCTCCATGAAGGCCGATGTGGCGCTGGTCATCCCGGCGGAGGTCGACGTTTTCGACGAACCGGACGCTATTGCCGCCGAGCCGCCGCCATCGGTCGCCCCCAGAAGGCGCTCGGTTCTCGGCAGCATCTTCTTCGGCGCCTTCGGCGTGCTGGTTTCGCTGGCTGTCGGCCTGTGGACCGACCAGTTGATACGCGATCTCTTTGCCCGCGCCGAATGGCTGGGCTGGCTGGCCGCCGGGATGGCGGCGATTGCGCTGCTGGCGCTGCTGGTAATCCTGATTCGCGAGTTCCTGGCCATCGCCCGCCTCGCCGAGGTCGAAAAGCTGCAGAAGCGCGCGCTCGATGCCATCGCGCGCGACGATCCGAAGGCGGCACGCGCGGTGGTCGACGAGTTGTCGGCCTTTGTCGCGGCCAAACCCGAGACCGCTGCCGGCCGGCGCGCGCTGGCTGAATTGCGCGGCGAGATTATCGACGGCGCCAATCTGGTGCGCCTGGGGGAGGCGGAAATCCTCGGCCCCCTTGATGTCAGGGCCAAGGTGATGATTCTCGAGGCCGCGAAGCGGGTCTCGCTGGTGACGGCGGTGAGCCCGCGCGCGCTGGTCGATGTCGCTTATGTCGTGTTCGAGGCCGGGCGCCTCATCCGCCGGCTGTCGGAACTCTATGGCGGACGGCCCGGAACGCTGGGTTTCTTCCGCCTGGCGCGCAGCGTACTGGCGCATCTGGCGGTCACCGGTTCGATCGCCATCGGCGACAGTTTCGTCCAGCAGATCGTCGGCCACGGCCTGGCGGCTCGCCTCTCGGCAAAGCTGGGCGAAGGCGTCGTCAACGGCATGATGACGGCGCGCATCGGTATCGCCGCGATGGAGACGGCGCGTCCCCTGCCCTTCAGCGCTGCCAGGCGCCCGGGGCTGGGCGATTTCCTCGCCGCATTGACGTCGTTCGCAGCCAAGAAAGACGCCGAAACAGCCGGCTCCGGCAAATAGCGTCCAGCTCTTCGGGACGATGATCGGACTGCTGTTTCGAGGGCCCGCGGTGACGAAGCATTAACCAATCTTCTTCATGGTCGAACCGGTTTCAAATAGCCTCGTTGTTGCCGGGTGTCGTCGATGAAAAGCGTAATTCTGTCCAGCGTCCTGCCCCTGGCGGCGGTGATCACAGCTGTCGTCGGCATTGCCTCGGCGGCCTCTGCCACGGAACCGGACAAGCAGTTTTTCCAGTCGGCCGAAGGCAAATGGGTTGGCCCGGGCGAAATCGTCGCCGGCAAATACAAGGGCACGAAATTCAACTGCAGCTTCACCGGCTCCACGCCGGACGGCAAGATGGGCATGACACTGGACGGCGGTTGCCGGGTCGGCATGTTCACCCAGCCCATGTCGGCCAAGATCGAGCGCAAGGGCCGCGACTACAAGGGTTCCTTCATGGGTGGCGCTGCCGGCGCCGGCCTCGACATCATCGGCGGCAACGTCGTCGACGCCCACAAGGTGGTCTTCACCATCAACCGCAACCAATTGCGCGGTGTGATGCAGGCCCGCATTCCCGACGACAATTCCATGACCGTAACGGTTGCCGTGCGCGTTCAGGACCAGTTGGTGCCCGTCATCGGCATGAGCCTGAAGCGCGTCGATGCCGTGGAAGTCGGCTCCATCGCGCCGAACTGAGCGCACCTCACCTCTATTCTTTACGAATTCCGGACGGAAAAACACTTCTCCTGGGATTACTCGAATACACCCCACGAAACAAAGAGGCGGCGGCCCATCGCCACCGCCTCCTTGGAAACGGACGAACCAGGCGTTAGCCCTTGATCGCCTTGGTCAGCTCGTCATACGCCTTGCAGGCATCGGCCAGGGTCGTGGAACCCTGATACTTGGTTGTCACCGCCTGAACCTTGGCGGTCAGGTCAGCCGCCTTGGACGGATCCTTGGTGATCGCCTCCTGCAGCGCGGCGGCCATGTCCTGCGCCTTCTTGGTCGCGATCTCGGTCGTGCATTCCGGCGCCTTCGAACAGGCCGAGCCGGCAAGCACCGCCAGCCCGGCGGCAACGAGCAAAAACTTCTTCATGTCAGTCATCTCCTCAAAAGGGTGCGACTTGATCGCCGCTCACCCCCAATGGCCGAAGCCGAGCGTGCTTAGCCTTCGATTGCGGCAACAAGCAACGCGCCTATGGCGTAAACTTGTGTAAAGAGCCTGCAACATTGCGGCGGTTCGAGTTCGATGTCAGCTGGAGCAAAGTTCAGCCGCGAGGCTGCAGCAGAGCGAGCACAGCTGTCGATGCAGCAAGGATGACCGTAACGGTCAACGGCGCCGTGGCACCATAGGTGTCCACGACATAGCCACCGACAACCGCGCCGATCGTGATGGCAACCTGGAAAGAGACGACCATCAGGCTGCCCGCTGCTTCCAGCGCGTCAGGTGCCGCACGCGAGAGATTGGTTGGCAGCACCACCGGCCCCATGCCGAAGGCGAAGCCCCAAAGCGCGACGAACCCGAAGGCAACGCCAATGTGCACGCCCCAAAGCACCAAGGCGAGCGCCGCAACCGCCATTAACGCCGCGGTGACCACGAGAGCCATGTGAATATTGGCATCGGCCATGCGGCCGCCGGCAATGTTCCCGATCACAGCGGCGATGCCAAACCCAAGCAGAGCCAGGGCGATTGGACCGGTTGCAAGCAGCGTGACGTGTTCGAGGAAGGGGCGCACATAGACAGAACCAGCAAAATGCCCCGTCATCAGCAAGACAATAGCCAGCATGCCGATTTGAATGCCGCGCCGCCGTGTAAGCCGAAACACGTCTGCAAGACTGTTGCTTGCTGTCGCCGGCAAGGTCGGCAGGCTGAACAGCTGCGCCAACATGGCCAAAACGGCCAGCCCCGCTGTCATGGCCATGGCGCTGCGCCATCCCAGCCAGTCGCTGATCAACGCCCCCATGGACGGCGCGGCAATGGTAGCGAGCGAGACACCGAGGGTAACGATAGCCATGCCACGGCCTGTCGCTTTGGCGCCAACCAGCCTCGCCACGACGGCAACCGAAAGTGCCCAGAAAGCGCTGAGAGCGATCCCCAGCCCGGCGCGGCCTAACAACAACAGCCAGAAATTGGGTGCCAGCGCCGCAAGGATATTGGAAGCCACCGCCAAGGCCATGAGACCGACCAGCACCGTCTTGCGGTTCAGTCGGCCGATGAGAACATTGCTTAACATGGCCGTCACGGCGCCGACGGAAGCGGTGGCGGTGACGACCTGTCCGGCCGTTCCCTCACTGATACCGAGATCGCGCGCCATTGGCGTCAGCAGGCCTGCGGGCAGGAATTCGGCTGACACCAGGGCAAAGCTGGTGGCCGCCAGTGAAATGACCGCAAACCAGGTGGCTGCGCTCCACGCGGCCGGCGTGTCGGCATCAAGGCCAATCGCGGCGTCTTCAAGCTGTAATGTTGTGTCTGTCACGGAAAGATCTCCAAAGTTTGGAGATCTTGATAGACGAGTTCTGTCGGATGATATGTATCTTAAAATCCGAAATTCATGTCTATTCGTCCGGAATTTGTGCGACGCACAATTCCCGGCGAGACATTGGTGATGCGCTTGAACGCGCGAGCGAAGGATGCCTCGGAATCATAGCCCAAACGAGTAGCGACCTCGGCAACCGACAAACCGCTCTGCCCCAACAACTCGCGGGCAAGCTGCATGCGCAGGCGAGCGAGATAGCGTGCGGCACCCTCGCCCAATACAGCGCTGAAACGCGCGGCGAAAATCGATCGCGATTGGCCTGCCACGCTCGCAAGGCTTCCCAGCGTCCAGTCGTGGCCGGGGTCTCGATGCATGGCCGCCAGGGCGCGGCCGATATGGGGATCCCGGATGGCTGCGAGCCAACCTGTGGTCGAGGCTCCGTTGCAATTGACCCAACAGCGGATGAGCCGGGCTGTCAGCAAATCCGCCATACGCGACAAGATGGTGGCGCTGCCCATCTGCGGTTGCGCGGCCTCCGTCGTCATGGCCGCCAGCAAAGGACCAACGACCGGGTCATTGCCGGCCACGTCGCAACCCTTGATGACAGCCGGCATCAACGTGATCAATGGATTGAGCGCACAGGAGTCCAAGGCCATGGAGCCGCAGAAAAGGGTGCTTGTCGCGCCCGTTCCTTCCCGCACCACTTCGCAGACATTGCCCCCCAACTTGATCACCTGGCAGCCCTCGAGCGAGTCGCCCACCACGTCCGGCGCACTCGCCAGCCGATGGGCGATGCCCTGCGGCAGCAGCACCAGATCGCCATCGCGCAACTCTTGCCAGCCCTGCGCTTCGGTGTGAATCCAGCACGGACCCTGGCCGACAAAGTGAAAACGAAGCAGCGATTGTCGCGGAAATTCTATGCTCCATGGATGTCGGAGCTCGCAGCGGCCATAGTTGACGCCACTCAGGCGAAAATCTTGCAGGACCTCGCTGAGCGCATCCATCGGGATATGGGACGGCGAAGACGGCTGGGACGAACGGTCAAGCATGTAGCCGATATATACGCCGAACGTCCCGCAGACAAGGGGAGACCGTTGTTCCTCCGGGGGAGTCGCACCGACAGCACCCTACCTTTCCTGGCAGGCTTCCCGCCCTTGCCTCCCGCTCCCACTGCATGCAAGGAGTGCTATACGACAAAGGGACGGATCATGGCGGCAGAGGCAGCGGGCAGCGATCTCATTCAGGTGGTGGCATTGCTGGCGGCGGGCGTGGTGGCCGTCCCGATCTTCAAGCGCATGGGTCTCGGTTCGATTCTCGGTTACCTGGCCGCCGGCGTGGTGATCGGTCCGTTCGGCCTCGGCGTCTTTTCCGAATCGGGAGCCATCCTCCATGTCGCCGAACTCGGCGTGGTCATGTTCCTGTTCATCATCGGCCTGGAAATGCAGCCGTCGCGGCTTTGGGGCCTGCGCCTCGAGATCTTTGGGCTGGGCGCGCTTCAAGTCGGCGTCTGCGCGGTGCTCTTGACTGGTGTCGGCATGGCCGGAGGGTTTCCGATCGCGCAATCCTTCGTCGCCGGCGCCGGTTTCGTGCTGACCTCGACGGCCATCGTCATGCAGCTTCTGGAGGAGCGCGGCGAAATCGCCGCGCCCAAGGGCCAGCGCATCGTCTCCATCCTGCTGCTGGAGGACCTGGCCATCGTGCCGCTGCTCGCCTTGATCGCCTTCCTGGCGCCGGGCGGTGCCGGTACCAGCCTGTCGGAGCGGCTGACCGAGGTCGGCATCGGCCTCGCCGCGATCATCGGCCTGGTGGTGGCGGGACGCTACCTCCTCAACCCCTTCTTCCGCATCCTGGCGGATGCCCGTGCGCGCGAAGTGATGACGGCTGCGGCTCTGCTGGTCGTGCTCGGATCGGCGCTTGCCATGCAGCTCAGCGGCCTGTCGATGGCGATGGGCGCGTTCCTGGCCGGCGTGCTGCTCTCGGAATCGACCTTCCGCCATCAGCTTGAAGCCGACATCGAGCCGTTCCGCGGCATCCTGCTCGGCCTGTTCTTCCTGGCGGTCGGCATGTCGCTCGATCTGCATGTGGTGGCCGCGAACTGGAAGCTGATCGCCGTCTACGTCGTGGCCTACATGGTGATGAAGGCTTTCGGCATCTACATTGTCGCCCGCATCCTGAAATCAGGCCACCGCGAGGCACTGGAGCGCGCGGTCTTCATGGCGCAAGGCGGTGAATTCGCCTTTGTGCTCTATTCCGCGGCCGCCGCCGTCGGCATCATCGACGGCCAGGCAAACGCAACGCTGACCGCGATAGTCATCATCTCCATGGTGCTGACGCCGCTGGCGATCATCGCCTTGCGCTATTTCACGCCACGGGACGAGCAGTCGCTGGACGGCGTCGAAGTCGCCGACGGCCTGTCCGGCAGCGTGCTGATCATCGGCTTTGGCCGCTTCGGCCAGATCGCCAGCCAACCCCTGCTCTTGCGCGGCATCGACGTCTCGATCATCGACAACGATGTCGAGATGATCCAGGCGGCCGCCGATTTCGGCTTCAAGGTCTATTATGGCGACGGCACGCGGCTGGACATCCTGCACGCGGCCGGGGCCGGCCGGGCGCGGGCCGTGCTCATTTGTGTCGACAAGCCCGACGCCGCCATCCGCATCGCCGAACTCGTCAAGGCTGAGTTCCCCTTGCTTACGGTGCTGGCCCGTGCGTTCGACCGCGGCACGGCGCTGCAGCTCATTCGCGCCGGCGTCGATTATCAGCTGCGCGAAACCTTCGAATCGGCGCTCGTCTTTGGTGGCTCGACCCTCGAGGCGCTGGGCGTCGATCCCGAGGACGTCGCCGAAACGATCGAGGACGTCAGGCGCCGCGACACGGCCCGGTTCGAGACCCAGCTCGCCGAAGGCATCCGCTCGGGACAGCGTTTCCTGAAAGGCAATATCGGTACGCCGATCCCGACCCCGCTCTCCACGCCCCGCCGTCCTGGCCAGGCGCTCAACGAGGAAACGGCCGGCGTCCTGCATAAATCCGAATCGGCGGATTGAGGGAGTTAGGCATGGAATTGGACAGCAGAGCCCTGTCGATCACCAAATTCTGGCGCGACGCCGGCGAGGATGCTTGGTTCGAGAAGAACGACGCTTTCGATGCCGATTTCCGCGACCGCTTCCTCGATCTCCACTACGCCGCAGCGCGCCGTGAATGCGATGTCTGGTCAAGCCATGCCGAGGGCTCGCTGGCGCTGATGATCCTGCTCGACCAGTTCCCGCGCAATTGCTTTCGCGGCACCGGCCACATGTTTGCGACCGACCCACTGGCAAAGCATTTTGCGCAAAAAGCGGTCGATGCCGGCCACGATCTGGCATTGGAACCGGAAGTGCGTGTGTTCCTCTATTTGCCGTTCGAACATTCGGAAAATCTTGCGGACCAGGAGCGGTCGGTCGAACTTCATACCGCCAGGGCCGAGTTCAATCTGAAATACGCGCTGGAGCACCGCGACATCATCCAGCGCTTCGGCCGCTTTCCGCACCGCAACCGGATGCTTGGCCGCGAGACCACGGCTGAGGAAAAAGCATTCCTGGATGACGGTGGTTTCTCCGGCTGATCCGCGATTTAGCGCCGCCACCAGTCGCGGCCTGATGGCAGCCGCTCGATGCCGGCCGCATCGACCGCGCTCAGGCGATCGGCCACGCGTTTGCCGCCGACGGCAAGATCCGGCGCGATTTCGGCCAGCGGCGCCAGCACGAAGGCGCGCTCCAGCATGCGCGGGTGCGGCACTTCCAGGCCCATTTCATGGATGATGCGGTCGCCGAACACCAGGATGTCGATGTCGATGAGGCGCGGCCCCCACCTCTCCTCGCGCACGCGTTTGAGCTTTCGCTCGGCATCGAGGCAGAGGTCGAGCAATGCCCGCGGCGACAGCCGCGTCGACAATTCGGCGGCCGCGTTGAGGAAATCCGGCTGGTCGAGCTTGCCCCAGGGCGGTGTCCGGTAGAGCGAGGAGACGGCGGCCATGTCGGTATCGGGATCGGCGTCGAGGAGGCGCAACGCCGCTCCCATCGACGCCGCCGGATCGCCCAGATTGCCGCCGAGGCTCAGATAGACGGTGTTACTCGGGCCAGACAACGGTCACCTCGACGTAATCGAGCACGCCAGGCACCGGCGCATTGGGCTTGCGAACGGTGACCTCGGCTTTCCGGATCTGGGGAAAGCGCCCGGTGAGAGCCTTCGCGACTTCCAGGGCCAGCGCCTCGATCAGGCAGCGCCGGTGTCCCGTGATGATCTCCTCGATGACGGTGAAGGCGACGCCGTAATTGACGGTTTCCCCGATGGCGTCATCGACGAGCGCGCGTCCCGGCTCGACGGTGAGCGAGGCATCGACGTAGAAGCGCTGCCCCAGCGCTTCTTCCTCGTCCAGCACGCCGTGCCGGGCAAAGAAGGCGCAATTCTTCATGCGGATGACATACATGGCTCAGCGTTCCGATCCGGTTTCCCGCGCCAGCATAGCATCCGCCACCGCCAGCGCGTCCACGTTGATTGCGATATCATGGACGCGAAACAGATGCGCGCCCTTGAGCCGGAGAATGACGCTGGTCGCCGCCGTGCCGGCCGCCCGATCAGCGGCGTCGCGGCCGGTGACGGTGCCGATGAAACGCTTTCGCGACGTACCGGCCATCAGCGGGAAGCCGAGCGCGCCAAGCTCGGCAAACCGTGCCATCAGATCGAGGTTTTCCTCCGCCGTCTCCTTGGCGAAGCCGAAGCCGGGATCGAGCACGATATGGCCGTCGGCGACACCTTGCCCGCGCCCGATCTCAAGCGATTTTCCCAGGAACGCCAGCTGGTCGGCGATCACATCGGGCAGCTTGTCGCGATCCCGTCCAGTATGCATGATGACAAGCCCGGCGCCGGTTTCGGCCGCCACCCGCGCAATGTCGGGCTCACGCTGCAGACCCCAGACATCGTTGACGATATGCGCACCGGCCTTGACGGCGAGCCGCGCGGTGTCGGCACGATAGGTGTCGACGGAAATCAGCACGTCGCCGACCTGCGCCAACGCCTCGATCACGGGCAGGATACGGGCCTGCTCCTCGCTGGCCGATATCGCGGCGGCGCCCGGGCGCGTCGATTCTCCGCCGACATCGATGACGGCGGCTCCTTCCCCGATCATGCGGCGCGCCTGGACGAGCGCGGGTTCAGGAGCATCAAACAAGCCGCCATCGGAGAAGCTGTCGGGTGTGACATTGAGGATGCCGACGACCACGGCCTTGCCGCCAAGCTCGAGATGGCGTCCATGCGCCAATTGCCATCGCCCCGCCGTCATTGCGCTTCAACCATGGGCTCATCAACCAAGATGCCATCAACGATGTGTGATCCGCATTGGATCAATTCCGTTGCGCCGGCGAAGGCCGTAAAGCAAGGTGATTGAAGAGGCAACATGATGATACGATCCCTGCTCTGCGCACTGCTGCTTACCGCCGCCGTTCCGGCGAATGCGGCCAATCTGGTGAAGACATACAGCTATTTCGCCATTGGCGGCAGAACGCTGGAGGATATCGAGCAGCAACTTGCCAAACACGGGCCCCAGGTCAAAAGCACGGGGTCGCGCCACCCTGGCGCCACCCAGATGGCTTTCACGACACGCATCAGCTACGCCAGCCAGCCGGGCTCCTGCCGGATCGCCGACGCGGTCGTCACCGTCAAGGTCAAGGTGATCCTTCCGGAATGGCGCCGCCCGCGCAAAGCCGACGCCGATGTGCGGCTGTTCTGGGATACCTTGTCCGCCGACATCAAGCGCCATGAAGACCGCCATGTCGAGATCGCCCAGAACCACGGCCGCGCGCTGGAAGACGCCCTGAAGGCAGCTTATCCGCAGAAGGATTGCGATGCCGCAAAGGCCAAGGCCGCCGCGATCACTGCGGCCGAGCTTGCCAAACACGACAGGGACCAGGTGCGGTTCGACCGTGTCGAAGGCGCCAATTTCGAAAGCCGCATCCTGCGGCTGCTGCGTTACCGGATGGAGCGCATCGAGAGCGGCCAGTTGCGGCCGCCGGCCTGAATCTCCCCGCCGCCTCCGTTCGCCTGGATGCAAGCCAGCCGGGCGGAAGCGTAGTGCCAGCTTGGAATTTTTTTTCGAGCAACCGTCGAAATCGGCCTATACGGAACGACATATCCAGGGTTGCCAAGGGCACAATCCAGAAGCACGGGCATCACGATCGATCACGCCGCGGATGCACCAGACAAGCCCAATGGTGATGCGGCAGCGCAAAGCGCATGGACGAGAAGATTTATGGACCAGGCTGTCGACAAGCAGGCCGTGGCGGCCGTGAGCGCGCCGCTGAGCGAAAGCGAAAAGAACGCCATTATTGGCGGCGTTCTCCTGTCGATGCTGCTGGCAGCCCTCGACCAGACCATCGTCGCGCCCGCCATGCCGACCATCGGGCGCTTGCTCGGCCGTGCCGAATACCTGCCATGGATCGTCACCGGCTACCTCTTGACCGCAACCGCCGTGGCACCGCTCTACGGCAAGATTTCCGACGTCTATGGGCGTCGGCCAACCGTCTACGCGGCAATCCTCATCTTCCTTGCTGGATCGCTGGTCAGCGCACTGGCCCCCAACATGTTCGTCCTCATCCTGGGTCGCGCGATCCAGGGGGCCGGTGGCGGCGGTCTTTTCGCGCTGACGCAGACCGTGGTCGGAGACCTCGTCCCGCCGCGCGAGCGGGCGCGCTATGCGGCGTGGTTTTCCGGTACCTGGGCCGTTGCCAGCGTCGCCGGGCCGCTGCTGGGCGGCACCTTCGCTGAGCATCTGCACTGGTCTCTCATTTTCTGGATCAATATCCCGCTGGGCTTTCTTGCCATGGCGATCATCAACAAGCCGCTCAAGAAGCTGCCCATCGCGGCCAAGAACCACAGCATCGATGGCCTCGGCGCATTGCTGCTGATCGTGGCAACGGCGCTGTTGCTGCTGGCACTGAACTGGGGCGGCAGTGCCTATCCCTGGTTATCGCCGGAAGTCATCGGCGTCCTGGCGTGCTCCGCGCTGTTCTGGGGCGCCTTTGCCTTGCGGCTAATGCGGGCGGCCGAACCGCTCATCTCGCTCGAGGTGCTGGGCAACCCGATCGTCCTGGCCGGCACCCTGTCGATGTTCCTGCTCCAGGCCTCCAGCGTCGGCCTTGCCGTGTATCTGCCGGTCTATCTGCAGTCGATACTCGGCCTCACGGCCAGCGAGTCGGGCATTGCAATGCTTGGTCTTCTGCTTGGAACCGTGGGCGGCGCCGCTTCCAGCGGCCGCCTGATACCACGCTTCACCCACTACAAGCGCATCGCCATGGTCGGCGTCGTCTTCGCCATCCTGTGCACGGGCCTGCTGGCTTTTGTCGCCGGCCATGCATCGCTGCTTGTCGTCGAAGCCCTGACCATCTGTATCGGGCTGGGAACCGGCACGACATTTCCGGTAACCACCGTGTCCGTGCAGAACGCCGTCGACCGCATGCATCTTGGCGTGGCGACGGGGGTGCTTACCTTTCTGCGTTCGCTGGGCAGTGCATTGGGGGTGGCGATGCTCGGCGCGGTCGCCCTTGGCTTTGGGTTGCCGCTGGCCGGCGAAGGCGTTCAGGTGGCTGGACATGTCGTATCGGCCCAACCCTTCGTGATGATCTTTCTCGTCGCGGCCGGCACTCTGGGATTAGGCCTCGTCACGCTGACGCTGATGCCCGAGAAAGAACTTCGGGGCCACGTCGATGATCCGGCGCCGATCCTGGCGGAATAACTAGCCGGAAACGCCGAGCTTCTTTTGCAGGCTGGTGGACGAGGTCGTGTACTGGAACACGATACGCTCGCCGGGGCTGACGATGCGCTTGGCGGCCTGCGCCATCAGCGCCACCTCGTGAAAGCCCGATAGGATCAGCTTCAGCTTGCCCGGGTAACAGTTGATGTCGCCCACCGCGAAGATGCCGGGCACCGAGGTCTGGAACTTCTCGGTATCGACCGGGATCAGGTTCTCGTGGAGATTGAGCCCCCATTCCGCGATCGGGCCGAGCTTCATGGTCAGTCCGAAGAACGGCAGCATGCGGGTGCAAGGCACCTCGATGTCGCCATCCGGGCCGCCCTTGATGGTGGCCGATGACAACTGGCCATCGGCTCCGGTGAGCCCGGTCACCTGACCGACCCTGAATTCCAGCTGCTTCATCTCCTGCATGGCGTACATCTTGTTGACGCTGTCGGGCGCCGCGCGAAACTCGGCCCGCCGGTGAACCAGTGTCACGCTCTTTGCCATCGACTGCAGGTTCAGCGTCCAGTCGAGCGCCGAGTCGCCGCCGCCGACGATGACAAGGTCATGGCCGCGGAAGTCCTCCATCCGGCGCACCGAATAGAAGACGCTCTTGCCCTCATAGGGTTCGATGCCCGGGATCGGCGGGCGCTTCGGCTGGAATGAGCCGCCGCCGGCGGCGATGACCACCACCTTGGCCTCGAATACCTCGTTCTCGTCCGTGGTGACGCGAAAGCCGCCGTCTTCCAGCTTCTCAAGGCTGGAGACCATGCGGTTATAGGTGAATTCAGGCTGGAACGGCGCGACCTGCTCAAGCAGCTTGTCGACGAGCCCTTGCGCCGAGATCGAGGGCCAGCCGGGAATGTCGTAGATCGGCTTTTCCGGATAGAGTTCCGCGCATTGGCCGCCAGGCTTGTCGAGGATGTCGATCAGGTGGCATTTCAGGTCCAGCAGGCCGAGCTCGAACACGGCGAACAGGCCGACCGGCCCCGCCCCGACAATGAGGACGTCTGTGCTGATGATGCCGGTCATGATGCGCCTCGCTGCGAAAGTCCGGGCGAGACTGCATGACCAGCGGCCCGCTGCCAAGCGTCAGCGGCAAAAATCGCCCGTGCTGGCTTCAGCCCTGACGCTCGGGCACCCGGACGATCAGGCCGTCGAGCGCGTCGCGTACCTTGATCTGGCAGGACAGGCGCGAGTTCGGTTGGACGTCGTAGGCGAAGTCCAGCATGTCTTCCTCCATCGCCTCGGGCTCGCCGACTTCGGCCGTCCATGCCTCATCGACATAGACATGGCAGGTCGCGCAGGCGCAGGCGCCGCCGCACTCCGCCTCGATGCCCGGGACAGCGTTGCGGATGGCGTTCTCCATGACCGTCGAGCCGTTTTCGGCGTCCACGTCGAAATGTGTGCCGTCATGGGCGATGAAGGTCAGTTTGGTCATTTGTCACCTGAAGGGAGTTTCGCCCCGGACGAAGGGAGTTCGCCCGAGGGGAAAGCGAGTTTCGCCCGAGATAATCACTCCGGCAAACAAGTCAACTGCCGTGCGAAAGCGGCGCTCCGTGACGTTTTTGTCGCAAACCTGGATCAGCGATTGATGGCGGCGATGAAGTCGCGCACTTCGTCGATCAGCCTGCCTAGCCGCTTGAGCGTCTGGGCGTCCTCCGGGCGATGCTCGATATCGGTGACGCAATCGGCGATGGCGAAGGCACCCACGCCACGGGCCGACCCTTTCAAACCATGAGCCAGCAGGAGCCGGTCCTTGATGTCGGCATCGACTATTTTGTCGCGTACCGACAGTGCCTGCTGTACAAATAGCGCCAGCACCTCTTGCTCGAGGGCGCGGTCGCCCATCGTTTGCCGGGCAAGGTGTGCCAAATCGACCGGTCGGGACTGCCTCGTTCCCGATACGTCGCCCCCCGGCATTGAGAAGGCAATGCCGCTTTCGCCACGCATGAACTCGAACTCCATTTTCTTCGGTCGCCTGAAAACCTAGGCGAATCCAGTGGACAACGGGTTAATGGATGGCCCGGAAAAATGTTGCGAAAGCGGCGCCCAAATCACGCTTCCGTTAACCTTATATTTAAAGTTTTACGTATCCCGCGGAATGCATGTTTTCTTTACCCCCCTGTGTCATTACGATACGAGGGTCCATTTTCAGCCTCCTGCGCGGGGGTAAGACAAGCACAATTATAAGCCCCCGCGGCAGCTAGTACAGGGTAGCGAAGGCATGGCGAAGAAACCAACAACGACCAGAACTCTCGACAGCGACGTAGCCAGGGAACTCGAAAAAGCGCTCGATCTTGACCTGAGCGGCGATACCGATAGCGGCGACCTCGATATCGCGGCCTCGATGGAAGATCTGGAAGCGCAGATATCACAGGCCGCCGACGAACTGGCACGCGAGGGACGCAATCAGCAGCCGGCGCCCGTCGTCAATCAGCCCCAGGCCGCGAAGCCCGCGCCAAACGCCAAGCCGGCCGAACTTCGCCCGGTTGAGACGCGCAATGGTGGCCAGCCCGCCGGCTTCGCGCCAGCCAACGACGATCGTCAGAAAGATTACAAGACCCTTCTGCACAGCCTGAACAGGCGCGCCTCCAACACCATTTACTGGGTTATCGCCTTTGTCTCGCTTGCCTGGATCGCGGGCGCCGGCGGACTGGCGAACCTGCTTTTTGGACCGAGCATCTGGCGGATCCGCACGCTGGACCAGTTCTTCGCCCGCCCCGAACTGATCGGCCTTGCCGTCGCGGCTATCGTGCCTGTCATCCTGTTCTGGGCCTTCGCGACGATGATTCGCCGCGCTCAGGACATGCGCATCGCCGCGCAATCGATGACGGAAGTGGCCTTTCGCCTGACCGAGCCGGAAAACATGGCCCAGGATCGCGTCATGATGATCGGCCAGGCCGTCCGCCGCGAGGTGGCTGCCATGGGCGAAGGCATCGAACGCACCCTTGCCCGTGCCGTCGAACTGGAGACGCTGGTCCACAGCGAGGTCAACCAGATCGAGCGCTCCTATTCGGAAAACGAAACCCGCATCAGGTCGCTGGTCGACGGATTGGGCAGCGAACGCGAAGCAGTGGTCACCCATGCCGAACGCGTCCGCGCCTCGATCTCCGGCGCGCACGAGACGCTGCGCGATGAAATCGGCGCGGCAAGCGACATCATCCGTGACAGCATCCTCAACGCGTCGACCAAACTGTCGATGACGATCACCAATTCCGGCGACACGCTGATCGACCGCATCAACGAAAGTTCGATGTCGATCTTCGATTCGGTGGAGGGCCGGCTCGACAACATTACCGACAGGCTTTCAACCTCCGGCGAGGCTTTCGCCAGCCTGCTCGACACCCGTATCGCCAAGCTGACGGACACCACGGACGGCTTGACCCGTTCGTTGACGGACCTGCTCGACGATCGCACCACCGGCATGGTGTCGCTGCTCGGCGGCGCCGCGCGCACCCTCAATTCCGAGTTCGAGGCCAGCCTCAACGGCATCGAACGCACCTTGGCCGAACGCGGCCAGGCGCTGATCAGTGAATTTCAGACCCGCGCCGAAGCGCTGGACACCGGCACCCAGAAGCTCAATGCCGCGCTGGAAGCCCGCGCCCGCCAGATCAACGAAACGCTAGTCGAGCGCGCGCGCGAAATCGCCCACACCTTCGCCGAGAGCAAGGACACGCTGTCGGCCATGATCGATCAGGGCAAGACCCAGATCGGCGCCGACATGGCCGACATCGTCACCTCGACCTCTTCCATGCTCGAAGCGCGCGCCAGCGATTTCGCCGGCCGCATGGAGGCAGCCCGCCACGTCGTGTCGCGCTCCTTCGACGCCGACATCCAGCGGCTCGCCGACGCGCGCGTCGGTATCGAAGAAGCCGTCGAAAACCATAGCCGCAAGCTCTCCGAGAGCCGCGAGCGCATGGCGGCAGCCATGCAGGCGGACCTGGAGAAATTCGACGAAGGCCGCGCCGGCATCGATGCGGCGGTGACCAACCAGGTGCAGAGGCTGGCCGAAGGCCGCAGCCTGATAGCGCGTGCGCTCGAAGAAGACCTGCGCAAGGTCAACGAATCGCGTGCGGCCATCGATGCGTCGCTCGGCAGCCACCTCGAAAGGCTGGAAGAAGGCCGCAACCGGCTCTCACTGGCTCTCAACGAAGACTCCGGAAAATTGGTGCAAGCTCGTACCATCATTGATGAAATGGTGGCCGGGCATGTTGGAAAACTGGCCGAAGGCCGCAACATTTTGTCGCGCGCCTTGGAGGCCGATCTCGGCAAATTGTCCGAGAGCCGCGCCGACATTGACGGCCTTGTCGCCGGCCAGGTCGAGAAAATCGCCGAGGGCCGCGCGGTGCTCGCCAAGGCGCTGGAAAACGACATTGCTGGTATCAAGAACCTCATCGAGGCGCATTCGGCGAAACTGGCCGAGGACCGCACGCAGCTTGGCCGTTCGCTCGAAAGCGACCTGTCGGGGATACGCGGGCTGATCGACAGCCATTCGGGACGCCTGGCGGAAGACCGCAGCCTGCTGTCGCAGACGCTCGAAGCCGACCTCGCCAAGCTGGCCGAAAGCCGCTCCAGCATCGACGGTCTGGTCGCCGGCCAGGTCGAGAAGCTCGCCGAGGGCCGCGACATCCTCAAGCGTGCGCTGGAATCCGACCTCAATACGATCAAGAACGTCATATCGAGCCAGTCGGACAGGCTGGCCGAGGATCGCGGGCAGCTCTCACGTGTTCTGGAAGCCGATCTGCAGAATGTGAACAGCGTCATCGCCGACCACATGAACAGGCTGGTTCAGGATCGCTCGACCTTGTCGAAGGCGCTGGAGGACGATCTCGCCAAGCTGGCCGAAAGCCGCTCCGGCATCGACGGTCTGGTCGCCGGCCAGGTCGAGAAGCTCGCCGAAGGGCGCGATATCCTGCGCCGCGCATTGGAAGCCGACCTCAGCACGGTCAGAAACACCGTTGCCGACCAGTCCCAGAAGCTGGTCGACGACCGCGCCCAGTTCGCCCGCGCGCTGGAGGCCGATCTCGAAACCGTCAACAGACTTGTCAACAGCCACTCGGACCGACTTGCCCAAGAGCGATCGACACTGTCAAAGGCGCTTGAGGCCGATCTCGAGGCTGTCGGCAGCCACGTCAGCAGTCACGCGGAACGGCTTGTGCAGGAGCGTTCGACCTTGTCGAAGGCACTTGAGGCCGACCTTGAGACTGTCGGCACCCACGTCAACAATCATGCGGAACGGCTTGTGCAGGAGCGTTCGACCTTGTCGAAGGCTCTCGAGGACGATCTTGCCAAGCTGGCCGAAAGCCGCTCCAGCATCGACGGTCTGGTCGCCGGCCAGGTCGAGAAGCTTGCCGAAGGCCGCGATGTCCTCAAGCGTGCGCTGGAGGCAGACCTTGCCAAGCTGGCCGAAAGCCGCTCCAGCATCGACGGTCTGGTCGCCGGCCAGGTCGAGAAGCTCGCCGAAGGCCGCGACATTCTCAAGCGTGCTCTCGAAGCCGACCTCCAGAAGCTGACCGAAAGCCGCGGCGATATCGACGATATCATCGCCGGACATGTCGGCAAGTTGTCCGAAGGCCGCAACATGCTCAGCCGCGCGCTGGAAGATGATCTCGGCAAGCTCGCCGAAAGCCGCAAGGAGGTCGATCGTTCGCTGTCCGGCCACATCGACCAGATCGCGGCCAGGAGCACGGACATTTCCGCCGCGATCGCCGCCGATGTCGACAAGATCGAGCAGGCGTTCAGCCGCCAGACCGGCATCATCGAGGAACGCGCCGGCACCATGGAGCGCGCGCTCTCGACTGGTGTCGACAACGTCCGCAACGTGCTCGAGAAGAGCGCTGTCTTCGTCGCCGGCGCATTGCGCGAAAAGGTGCTGGAAGTCACCAGCACGCTGCACGAACAGGCCGGTGCGGCCTTCAGCGACGCCGATCGCAAGATCGCCGAGCGTGCCGAGCAGACGTCCGCCGCGCTGCTGGCCCGGGCTGAAGACATCGCCCGCACTTTCGAGGAGGCCGATCGTCGCCTCCACGCCCGTGCGGAGGATACGTCGAACGCCCTGCTCGCCCGCGCCGATGACACCTCCAGCTCGCTGCTGGCCCGTGCCCACGAAACCGCCGATCAACTCGCTGCCCGCGCCGGCGAGATCGCCGGCACATTCGACATGGCCGACCAGAAGCTCGCCGCCCGTGCCCAGGAAACCGCCGATCAGCTGGCCGCCCGCGCAAGCGAGATTGCCGGCACGTTCGACGCGGCCGACCAGAAGCTGGTCGCCCGTGCCGTGGAAACGGCGCAGTCGCTGGCCGCTCGCGCCGGCGACATCCTGCGGAACTTCGAAAGCGCCGACCAGCGGCTCGGCATGCGCATCGGCGAATCCGCCGAGGCGCTCGCCGCCCGCGCGTCGGACCTCGGTCGTATCTTCGATGCCGCCGACCAGCATTTGGTCTCGCGCATCGCCGAGGGTTCGGACGCGCTGTCCAGCCGGGCATCCGAAATCGCCCGCATCTTCGACGACGCCGACCAGCGCCTGGTTTCGCGTATCGCCGACAGCACCTCGACGATCGGCGAGCATGCGCAGACCATTGTCGGCGCCTTTGCAAGCACCGAGCAGCGGGTCGCCGATCGCGCCCGCCAGACCGGTCAGGAGCTGGCCGTGCACGCCCGCGAAATCGAGCAGGCGCTTGCCGGCGCCGACGAGCGTCTTGCATCGAGCGCGGCGGCAGCGGCCGCCCGTGTCGAAGAACAGATCGCTGGGGTCGAAAACCGGCTCGCCTACACCACCGAGACGATGGGCCAGAAGCTCAATGAGCAGGTGTCGAGTGCCGAGGCACAACTCGTATCGCGTGCCAATGTGATCGCGGAAACCTTCACCGCGGTCGGACAACATATCGGCCAGAGCACCAATGACGCGGCCAAGACGATCGGCGCCAACACCCGCGAGCTCAACACCATGCTCGCGGCGCGGTCGGCCGAGATGTCGAAGATCCTCGACGAAACCGCGCGGCCTTTGGTCGAGCGCTTCGCCCAGGGCGGCTCGGAACTGCAGAAGAGCATGGAAGAGGTCACGGAACGCGCGACCGAGAAGCTGCGCAGCGAGAATGCAGCCCTGGTCAACGCACTGGCCAGCCGCACCGCCGAAACCTTGTCGGCGGTCGAAGGCGCCCGCTCGTCGCTGTCCGACAGCGTCGCCGATCTGATCGGCCGCATGACCAAGTCCAGCTCGCAGCTCGGTCAGCTGATCGAGCAGGCCGCGGTCAACCTCGGCGAGGTCGACGAACGTCTGACCGGCAGCACGCAAAGCTTCGCGGCGACCACCGAAAAGGCGGCGCAGACCTTTGCCAGCTCGGCGCGTCTGGTCGATTCCAACACGACGAGGCTGACGGAACTGTCGTCGTCGACCTTGCGCGAAGTCGCCTCAATCGCCACCAAGTTCGATGAACACAGCCGCTTGCTGGCCAGCGCCTCGGACCTGTTGAGCTCGGCCCAGAGCAACCTCGAACACACGCTGGAAAGGCAGTCCTCACTTGAGGACCTCGCCGTCGGCCTGGTCAAGAAGTCGGAAGATCTCGAACGGGTCATGCGCTCGTTCGAAAATCTCGTCGGCCAGACCCTGCAGAACGCCGAGGGCAAGACGATGGAGTCCGCCGACAAGATCCGCAACGCCATCACCGACGTCGTCGATTCGGCAACCAAGCGTTTCGCCGATGCGACCGAGGAGATGCGGCGCACCGCGGGCTCGATCAAGAGTGAACTCGACCTCACCCGCGCCGAGCTCAAGAAGGGCGTCATCGAGATGCCGGAAGAGGCAAAGGAGTCGACATCGGCCATCCGCCGCGCGGTTTCCGAGCAGATCAACGCCTTGAAGGAGCTTTCGGACATCGTGGCGAAGTCCGGTCGTGGCAGCGACACTTCAGAACCGCGCCCCTTGCGTCCTGCGCCGCAGGCGCCGGCCGCACGAGCCGCCGAGCCGCCCCGTCGCGCCCCCGCACCGCAGGCGGACCTGCGCCCGCCACAGGCACCGCTGGGCGGCGCGGGACTGCGCGGCACGCTCGATCTGGAGCGCCCGGCTGAGGCAGCATCGCGCCAGCGTGCCACCGACGCCACTGCCCGCGCGCCGCAAGGCGGCTGGGTGCGCGATCTCTTGACCGCCGCGTCGAACGATGCCGAGCTCAGGCCGGCGGCTCCCCAGGCGCCAGCGGAAGCCCCGCGCGCGGCCCCTGCCCAGCGTTCGCCGGCACATGTCGTGGAATCGCTGAACTCGCTGTCCGTCGATATCGCGCGGGCCATCGACCACGATGCCTCGATCGAGCTGTGGAACCGCTACCGGCGCGGCGAGCGTGACGTGTTCACGCGCAGGCTCTACACGCTCAAGGGCCAGCAGACGTTCGATGAAATCCGCCGCAAGTACCAGGCGGAGGCCGAATTCCGCACCGCCGTCGACCGCTATTGCGACGATTTCGAGAAGCTGCTGAAAGATGTCTCGCGCAACGACCGCGACAACATCATGGCGCAGACCTATCTCACGTCGGACACCGGCAAGGTCTACACCATGCTGGCCCATGCAAGCGGCCGCCTGCATTAGGTGGTCGACAAGCCAAACCGAAAAAGGCGGGGGATTGTCTCCCGCCTTTTTCTTGAAGGAACTGACTCGCCACCCGGAGACGCATCCGGGTTTGATCTCGCTTTCCGGAACCGGATCCTGAGTTGTGAAGACGGCAATCATCTTCGACTGCGAATTTCTCTGCCTTGAGGGATCACAACGCCGATTCTGGTGCGCGGCCCATGATCTCGATCCGATCATCGCGCAGATCGGCGCGGCAGGCTCGGCCTCGAAGGTGATTCCCCGTGCTGGGCACGCACAAGGCCTATATCAGACCGGTCGACCGGTTTGGCGAGCGGTACACGCTCGATCCGTTCTTCACTGGACTGACCGGCATCACCGAAGAAATCATCGAGGCCGAGGGCGTCGTGCTGGAAGATGCTCTTGCGGGCGTCGATCGTTTCTCCGATGGGGCTCGGTTCTGGTCCTGGGGCAAGGACAAACTGAACATGATCGCCATCAGTTGCTATGTCGCGGGCATCAGGCCGCCTATCCCGGCCACCCGGTTCGACAATGCGGTCAAGCTGCTGGTCGCGGCCGGCATGCCGATCGAGGACCTGGCAAGGACGCCGAGCAACAAGCTTGCGGATTATTACGGCGTCGAACATCCGCCACTGCAGGGGCATGACGCGCTCGACGATGCGCTGTCCGTAACCTACACCCTGCAGCACCTGATGAAGACTGGAAAGCTGCGGCCGGACACCTTCGACCGTCCGTAACCCGGAAGCGTTGGTGGAATCCCGGCGCGCCTGGCGCTCAGATTACCGAATCGGTCCAGCGAACGACCTGCTTGGCCGCATCACCGAAGGCGGCGTCGAGCGCGCCGACATAGGCCGGGTTGCCGCTGCCTGAAACGGGTGCCGATGCGGTGAAGCTCTTGGAAGCCTTCACTTCCCCGTTGCGGTCGTTGAGCAAGCGCACGAACAGGTTGACCTCGGCATGTTCGCCGCCATTGACGCGCACTTCGAAGGAGCGAACCTCGACGATCACCTGATAGTCGATCGCCAGCCCCTCGCCCGGCTTGCCGACGCCGGCAAAGCTGCCCGAGCGCTGGAACGTCTCGGCCAGCCGCGCCTGCACGATCAGCGGCAGGCGGTCGGCCCATTGCGCGCCCTTCAGATACTGGATCGAGCCGTCGGAGGGTTTGATGACGATGTTCTGGCTGTCCAGTGCCTTCAGCGCCGAAGGCTGGGCGATCAGGATTTGCTTGCGGCTGTGGCCATGCGCGTCGACCGAGGGCGCCGACAATTCGAACGTGTCGAGCGGTGCCGGCTTGCCGCCGAGCGCCGCGCAGCCGGCAACCGCCAGGACAAGCAGCGCCGCAGCCGATTTCAACCCGCCCGTTCCAAGCCTACTCAATCTCACGCGTGATCCCCGTTATCCCCTGATCGCAAGATCAACCCGCATTTCACGAGCACTGTTCTTGCGGCGGGCCGATGCCGAAGTCAACGCCGCGCCCTGCCGTCGAACTGCCGAACCTCGCCGTCGCCGCCCGAAAGGATGCGCTGCGGATTGCGGCTGAGATCGGTCACCGCCTCCTCGATGCGGTTGATCGAGCGGCGGCTATCCTGCACCAGCGCCTCGACATTCTGCAGTCCCTGGCCCGAGAAGCGCGCCAGATTGTCGGTGATGACCCCAAGCCGGGCATTCAGCGTATCGGCGACCTGCTTGAACGATTTCAGCGTATCCCTGGCGTCGGCCATCACGCCGTCGGCCTGGCCCGAGCCGAGCAGCTTGTCGACCTTGGCGAGAATGCCGTCGACCCGCACCGAGGCGTCGTTGAGCCGTTGCGCCAGCTGCCTGGCGTCCTTGATCGTCTGGTCGATGTCGTCAGCCCGATTGGCGATCTTGCCGGTCACCTCCGCGATATCGGCAGCCGCCTTGTTGGCGCTGTCGCTGGCCTTCTGGATGTTGGCGAGCGCTTGGCGCACCTGCGCCGGATCGATGCCGTCGAGCACGCCGTCCACCTTGGCCAGCGTGCCTTGCGTCTGCTTGGCGAAATCGTTGACCGATCCCACCGCCGTATCGACGTTCCTGATCACACCGTCCAGCTGCTGCGAGGTTTCCTTGAGGTTCCCCGTTACCGCATCGACATTGGCAACGATGCTCTTGATCTTGTCCTTGTCGACGGCATTGAGCAGGCCTTCCGCTGCCTTCAACGTGCCGTCGAGCTTGCCTGAAACGCCTTTCAGCTCATCGGACAGCGCGCTGACGGCGGACAGGAATTTGTCGATGCCGTCGGAATTCCTGGCCAATGCATCGGAAAACGTCTGCACGTTGTGCACGGTCTGCGTCAGCGGCCCGCGTACGTCCTTGGTGAAGCCTTCCAGCTCCGACAGCACCTTGTCGGCGCGGGTGAAGATGTTTTGCGCCGTCTGCAGCAGATTGGTCACGGCGGAAGGATTGGCGACGATCTCGGCGACCTTGCCTTCCTTCTCGGCCTGGTCGAGCAGCTTGACTTCCTTGGGGTCGGCGCCCTTGAGTTCGATATTGGCCTGCCCGGTGAGGCCGGCGAGGCCGATATCGGCCTGCGTCGACTTGGTGATCGGCGTCATCCGGTCGATCTCGGTGTCGGCGATGGCGACAGTCGGATTGTCGACGTCGATATAGACGCGCTTGACGTCGCCGACCTTGACGCCGTTGAACAGCACGAAGCTGCCGCGGCCGAGACCAGAGGCCGAGCCCGGAATGCGCACCCGCAGCAGCGTCGTCTCGCCCCTGTCGCCGATCGCCGCCGTCCAATAGACGAAGGCGAACGCCGCCAGGATCGCAACCAGCGTGAAAATGCCGACAATGACGTAGTTGGCTCTGGTTTCCATTGCTTCACTTATGGCTATGCACGTGCGGCAAGATCAAGTTGCCGTGCGCGTTTTCCGCGGAAATAGGATTTTACCCACGGCTCCTCGCTCTTCAGCATGTCGTCGATCGTGCCTTCGACCAGCACCTTTTTCTTGCCGAGCACCGCCACGTGGTCGCAGGCGGTAAACAGCGTGTCGAGGTCGTGGGTCACCATGTAGACGGTCAGATCCATGGTGTCGCGCAGCTTGACCACCAGTTCGTCGAACTCGGCCGCGCTGATCGGATCGAGACCTGACGTCGGCTCGTCGAGAAAAACGATGTCGGGATCGAGCGCCAGGGCGCGGGCAAGTGCCGCACGCTTGATCATGCCGCCGGAGAGTTCGGAGGGAAACTTCTGCGCCGCATCCGGCGGCAGTCCGACCAGCTCGATTTTCAGCAGTGCCAGTTCGTCCATCAGCTTTCTTGGCAGATCGAGATATTCGCGCATCGGCACCTGCACGTTCTCCATCACGGTCAGCGCCGAAAACAGCGCCCCATGCTGGAACAGAACGCCAAGACGCATGTCGATGCGCAGCCGCTCGAGATCGCTTGCCTTGTCGACGTCGACGCCAAACAGTTTGATTGTTCCCGACTGCTTGGGCATCAGTCCGAGAATGGTTCGCAACAGCACGGACTTGCCGGCGCCCGAGGCACCGACGAACCCCAGTATCTCGCCGCGCTTGATGTCGAGCGACAGTTTGTCGAGGATCAGCTTGTCGTCGATGGCAACGGTGACGTCGTGCACCGAAAGCACGATTTCGCTCTCGTCCGGCGCCTCAGTCGTGATTCCGTTTCCCTTTGCCATGTTACTAGAACTGGATCGCTGCGTAGAACATGGCGAAAAGTCCGTCGAGAATGATGACGACGAAGATCGACTTCACCACCGAAGCGGTCACGTGCTGACCGAGCGATTCGGCACTGCCGCCGACCTTCATGCCCTCGACTGAAGCGATCGTGCCGATGATCATGGCCATGAACGGCGCCTTGATCAGCCCGGCGAAAATCGTGCTGAGATCGATTGCGACACGCAACCGGTCGATGAAGGCAGCGGGGGGGATATCGGAGTAGAGCCAGGCCGCGACAATGCCGCCGCCGAGCGCGGCGAAATTGGCGATGATCGTCAGGCAGGGCAAGGCGATCACCAGGGCAACCAGACGCGGAAAAACCAGGACGCCGATCGGATTGAGGCCGATGACCTTCAGCGCGTCGACCTCCTCGCGCATCTTCATCGAGCCGATTTCGGCGGTGATCGCGCTGCCGGAGCGGCCGGCGATCATGATTGCCGTCATCAGCACGCCGAGTTCGCGCAGGATCAGCACGCCGACTAGGTCGACGACGAAGATGTCGGCGCCGAAATAGCTCAGCTGATAGGCACCCTGCTGGGCGACGATGGCGCCGACGATCGCCGACATCAGCACCACCACGGGGATAGCGCCGACGCCCATGCGATCGATCTGGTTGAAAATCGCCGCCGGGTTCACGGCATGGCCACGGCCGAGCTTCATCTGCGCGCCGCGGATGGTGGCGCCCAATATGTTCATCGAGGCGAGGAAATCGTCGCGCATCTCGTAGACGCGCCGGCCCACCGCCTCCAGTGCCCGAATGACAATGTTGGGCGGTCCCGCCGGTCCGGCTTCGGGTTCGCGCCGGACGGCCTCGCTCACCGCTTCGAGCAGGATGGAAGCGACGTCACTTTGGCCTTGCAGTCTTACCTCGACATTCTTCTTCTCGAAGACGCTGACCAAGCGGTCGATCAGCCAGGCGCCGGCGGTGTCGATCTTCTCGATTTTCGAAAGATCGAGCGCCAACATCTTGAAACCGCTTCGTTTCTCGATCTTGCGCATCTCGGCGTCGATCAGCGCCACCGTCCGCGTCGTCCAGATCCCGGAGAACGCACAGCCGAGGACCCCATCCTCCTCGCCGACCGCGACGCGCGGGTCGTGGTCAGCCCCCGAGGCGGTCGTGCCGCTTGCGTCGCGTTTGCCGATGGTCAACATGGCGTCCTGTTTAGCCTGATGGGTTCGACCTTGTCGATTTGCCGACAACCCTTCTCGCATAGCCGGAGCAGAAAAATATGGCGCGTGTCATTTCGGTCGAGGCCGAACGTTTTCCCATCGCCGGGACCTTCACCATTTCGCGCGGCTCCAAGACTGAGGCCGAGGTCATCACCTGCACGATCAGCGACAACGGCCATGTCGGTCGCGGCGAATGCGTTCCCTACAAGCGCTATGGCGAGACCATGGACGGCGTGAGCGGCGCGATCGCGGCGATGCGCGACCGGATCGCCGGCGGAATGGACCGTGCCGCCCTGCTCGACGCAATGCCTGCCGGAGCGGCGCGTAACGCCATAGACTGTGCCCTGTGGGACCTTGAAGCCAAGATCAGCGGCAATCCGGTGGCGAACGCAATCTGGCCGGCCCCTTTGCATCAGCTCGAAACCGCCTACACGCTGTCGCTCGGCGAACCGGAGGCGATGGCGGCGCAGGCCCGCGCCAATGCCGGCAGGCCGCTGCTGAAGGTCAAGATCGGCGGCGACAACGACGCCGCCCGCATCCAGGCGGTGAGGCAGGCGGCGCCTGGGAGCCGATTGATCCTCGATGCGAATGAAGGCTGGACCGACGACAACATCGTCGCGAATCTCGCTTTTGCCGCGAAGCAAGATATCGCCTTGATCGAGCAGCCGCTGCCGGCGGGCCGTGACGGCATCCTGCGCCACATAGCCCATCCGGTGCCGATCTGCGCTGACGAGAGCGTCCATGAAGCAGGGAACCTCGAGGCGCTTGTCGGCCTCTACGACGCCGTCAACATCAAGCTCGACAAGTCCGGCGGGCTGACAGCGGCGCTCACCTTGCGCGACCGCGCCCGTGAGCTGGGTTTTGGCATCATGGTCGGCTGCATGGTCGGCACGTCGCTGGCAATGGCGCCGGCGGTGCTGCTCGCGCAAGGAGCGGATTTCGTCGACCTCGACGGCCCGCTGCTGCTTGCCCGGGATCGTGTGCCGGGTCTCGTTTACCAGGGATCGCTCGTCTCACCCCCGGACCGGGCTCTGTGGGGCTGAGCGCGCGGCAAACCCGATCAGCATAAGGCCGACGATCGCGATCGGGATCATCGCCAGGAATCCATCGACACCGAGACGGTCATAGAGCGGGCCGGAAACAAGCGTAACGGCGGCCATGAAGAAGCCGTTGAAGAAATAGGCGATGCCTTGCGCGGCACCCGTGCGCTCATCGGAGACGGTCTCGCCGATCATTTTCTGCAGGCCAATCAGCACCATTGCGACAGACACCGAATGCAGCGACTGCACGGCAAAGAAGCCGGCGGTGCCGAGGCCGAGCGGCCATATCAGTGGAAAGATGATCCAGCGCACAACGGAGCCGACGCCAGCAATCACCATCACCTTGACGACAGACACGGAGGCGAAAATGCGATTGAAAAACAAAAACATGCAGACTTCCGACACCACGCCCCACGCCCACAGCAGGCCGACAACGGAATCGCTGATGCCGATTGATTTCCAGTAAATGGAAACGAAACCGTAGAGGAAGGCGTGGCTGGCTGTAATGATGCCGACGCCAAGGGTGAAGGAGAGGAAATAAGCGTTGAACAGGCTTGGCGCCGCATGCTGGATTTCCACTGCCGACAGCGGCGAGGCCTTTCGCGGCCGTCCCATGCGCGGTGCCAGCAGGCCTGCGATGAGTGCCGCGCCAAGGGCAAGGAATATGATCACCGGGACGGCTCCAGGCCCACTGGCCGCCAGGATGAAACCGCCGGCGACATTGGCCAGGAGATAACAGATCGACCCCCATTTGCGCATGCTCGCATAATTGGCCCCGAAGCGGCGCACGCCCGAGAGCGCCAGCGAATCGGCGATCGGCGAATGTGGCGTCCAGACAATGGTCAGCACCAGCGACACCGCCAGCACCGTCGCGTATGTCGGGGTCAGGAAGTATCCCGCGGACAGCAGCAGCGATGCGGCGACGAGCACGACATAGACATCGGCGCGGTCCCTGGCTCGATCGGCAAGTGTGGTCAGCAGCGGCGTCGTTACGACGCGCAGGAACATCGGCGCCGCCAGGATGACCGCGATCTGCTCGGCATGAAACCCCTTGGCCTGCAACCAAAGCGGGAAATAGGGCAAATGGGTGCCAAGCGATATGAACAACGTGCCGAAGATCAGGCTCATGCGCAGTTCAAAACGGCTCGGCTTCACGAGTTGTTCGGGTGAAAGCGGTGGCAGCGGCATGAATCGATCCAATGACGCTGCGCTCAACGACCGGCGAGCAGCGCAAGCCGATCCTTAACATGAGCAAAAACCGGACGAAACCGGCTGGACCAGTCGATTAACACCAGAAATTGCAGGGCCGGCTTCCGCCTCAGGCCGCCTGCACCACCCTGTCCTCGATCAGCAGCGGGATGAAGGGCTCGTCAAGCGCTTCAGGCAATACATGCGCCCAGGTCAGGATTTCCATGCGGCCGTCGAAATGCTCGACCACGGCGGTGCAGCTCTCCACCCAGTCGCCGGTGTTGATATATTGTACTTCCCCATAGCTTTCGATGGCGGCATGGTGGATATGCCCGCAGATGACGCCGTCGACATGCGAGCGTCGCGCTTCCTCGCTGAGCACTGTCTGGAACGAGCCGATGAAGTTCACCGCCTTCTTGACCTTGACCTTGGCCCAGGACGAAAACGACCAGTAAGGCAGGCCGAGCAGCTGGCGCAACCGCGTGATCACCCGATTGACTTGCATGGCGGCGTCATAGGCATGGTCGCCGAGATAAGCGAGCCAACGCTGGTTGTGGACTACAGTGTCGAACTGGTCGCCATGGATGACCAGCAGCCGCCGGCCATCGGCGGTTTCATGGATGGCGCGGTCGGCAACGACGATGCCGCCGAAATGCACGCCCTGGAACTGGCGGGCGAATTCGTCGTGATTGCCGGCGATATAGGTGATCGAGGCGCCCTTGCGCGCCTTGCGCAGCAGTTTCTGCACGACGTCATTGTGGCTTTGCGGCCAATGCCAGCTGCGCCTCAGGCGCCAGCCGTCGACGATATCGCCGACCAGATAGATGATGTCGGCGTCGTGGTAGCGCAGGAAGTCGATCAGGAAATCGGCCTTCGCCGCCTTCGAGCCCAGATGGACATCGGAAATAAACATGCTGCGGAAAGTGCGGGGCTCTTGGCCTGACATCGCGGATTCACCCTTGCTTTCGAGCAGCCTATGCCCCGATTCATGCAACAACCGTATGACGGTTGCGATTGGTCCAGCGCTGGCGCTAGCCTGCCGGGCAAATCAAAGGAGAAAATCGTCATGGATCTCGGTATCCGCGGAAAGAAGGCCATCGTCTGCGCTTCGAGCAAGGGGCTTGGCCGTGGCTGCGCCATGGCGCTGGCCGAGGCGGGCTGCGACATCGTCGTCAATGGGCGCAATGCGGAGCTGGTCGCGAAAACCGCCGCGGAACTGCGCCAGCGCCATGGCGTGACGGTGACGGAAGTGGTCGGCGACGTTTCTAAGCCGGAGATACAGAAAGCGCTGCTCGCCGCCTGTCCGGAACCCGACATCCTCGTCAACAACAATGGCGGACCGCCATTGCGCGATTTCCGCGAACTCGATCGCGGAAAAATCCTCGAAGGCGTGACCCAGAACATGGTGACGCCGATCGAACTGGTTCAGGCGGTCATTGACGGCATGGCTGCGCGCGGCTTCGGCCGCATCGTCAACATCACCTCGCTATCGGTCTACGTCCCCATACCCGGCCTCGACCTGTCGTCGGGCGCGCGCGCCGGCCTGACCTCGTTTCTCGCCGGCGTGGCGCGCACGGTGATCGAGCGCAACGTGACCATCAACAGTCTCTTGCCCGGCAAGCTCGACACTGACCGACTGAGCGGCCCGCATGAGGCTGGCACGCCGGAGGATCCCAAGGCGGCCGCGGCGCGCAAGACCCGCATCAGTGCCGACGTGCCGGCCAAACGGCTCGGCACGCCGGAGGAATTCGGCCAGATCTGCGCCTTCCTCAGCTCGGTCCATGCCGGCTACCTGACCGGGCAGAATATACTCGTCGATGGCGGTCTCTACGTCAGCGCTTTCTGACCGAAATGTCGGCAAAGCGGCGCGAAACATCCGGCATGTAACAGCCGTAAGTGTCTGACATCTAAAGATTTTCGATGCGCTGGCGCTTAAAGATGCCGGCGCGTCAATTAGCGTCGCGAAAAACCTTGGCCTCATGCTAAAAGGACTCCCGAAGCAGGTTTCGAGGAGCGGCCGCATGGAAGGCGAGAACAAGAAAACGGCACGTTCGGACCTCGACGAAGCCGCGCTCTATTTCCACAAGCACCCGACGCCGGGAAAGCTCGAGATCCAGGCGACCAAGCCGCTCGGCAACCAGCGCGACCTGGCGCTCGCTTATTCGCCCGGCGTCGCCGCCCCTTGCCTCGAAATCCGCGACAATCCGGCGACGGCCGCCGACTACACGGCGCGCGCCAACCTGGTCGGTGTCGTATCAAACGGCTCGGCCGTGCTCGGCCTCGGCAATATCGGGCCGCTCGCCTCCAAGCCGGTGATGGAGGGCAAGGCGGTCCTGTTCAAGAAGTTCGCCGGCATCGACGTCTTCGACATCGAGATCGACGCGCCGGAAATCGAGCGCATGGTCGAAACCGTCGCCGCTCTGGAGCCGACCTTCGGCGGCATCAACCTCGAGGACATTAAGGCGCCGGAGTGTTTCGAGGTCGAGGAACGCCTGAAGGCTCGCATGAGCATACCGGTGTTCCATGACGATCAGCACGGGACCGCCATCATCGTTGCCGCTGCCGTGCTCAACGGGCTGGAATTCGCCGGCAAGACCATTTCGGACATCAAGGTCGTCACCTCCGGCGCGGGTGCTGCCGCACTAGCCTGTCTCAATCTTCTCGTTTCCCTCGGCGTGCGCGTCGAAAACATCTGGGTCACCGACCGGTTCGGCGTCGCTTACAAGGGCCGTGTCGACGAGATGGACCGTTGGAAAGACCCTTATGTGAAGGACACCGACGCGCGCACCCTGGCCGACGTCATAACGGGCGCCGATGTTTTCCTCGGTCTCTCCGCCGCCGGCGTGCTGAAGCCGGAACTGCTGCAACACATGGCACCGAAGCCGCTGATCCTGGCGCTGGCCAATCCCAATCCGGAGATCATGCCGGAAGTGGCGCGCGCGGCCCGTCCAGACGCCATGATCTGCACCGGACGGTCCGATTTTCCCAATCAGGTCAACAACGTGCTTTGCTTCCCCTACATCTTCAGGGGTGCGCTCGACTGCGGCGCCAGCGCCATCAACGAGGAGATGAAGATGGCGGCGGTGCGGGCCATCGCCGCCCTTGCCCGCGAAGAGCCTTCCGATGTCGCCGCGCGCGCCTATTCCAGCGAGACGCCGGTCTTCGGACCCGAATTCCTGATCCCCTCGCCCTTCGATCCGCGCCTCATCCTGCGCATTGCGCCGGCGGTGGCCAAGGCAGCCTGCGACACCGGTGTGGCGACACGGCCGATCACCGACTTCGCCGCCTATATCGACAAGCTCAACCGCTTCGTCTTCCGCTCCGGCCTGGTGATGAAGCCGGTGTTCTCTTCCGCCAAGGCCTCCAGCGCCAAGCGCGTCATCTACGCCGACGGCGAGGACGAGCGCGTACTGCGTGCCGCCCAGGTTGTGCTTGAGGAAGGCATCGCCGAGCCGATCCTGATCGGCCGCCCGCACGTCATCGAGGTCAGGCTGAAGCGCTATGGCCTGCGTATCAAGCCCGGGGTCGATTTCGGCCTGATCAACCCGGAGGACGATCCGCGCTACCGCCACTATGTCGACCTCCTGATCGAACTCGCCGGCCGCCGCGGCGTGACGACGGAGGCCGCACGCACCATGGTGCGCACCGACAACACGGTGATCGCCGCACTTGCGCTGAAGCGCGGCGATGCCGACGCCATGGTCTGCGGCCTCGAAGGCCGTTTCGAGCGGCATCTGCGCAATGTGACGCTGATCATTGGGCCGCGCACCGGCATCAAGGACCGAGACCTGTCGACGCTATCCATGCTGATCTCGCAACGCGGCATCATCTTCCTCACCGACACCCACGTCTCCGTCGACCCGACGGCCGACGAGATCGCCGAGATGACCGTGCTGGCGGCGGAAGAAATCCAGCGTTTCGGCATCGAGCCGAAGGCGGCGCTCTTGTCGCATTCGGATTTCGGCTCGCGCGATTCGCCGAGCGCCCTGAAGATGCGTCAGGCCGCGGCGATCCTGGCGCGCATCGCGCCGGAGCTGCAATGCGACGGCGAAATGCACGCCGATTCCGCTTTGTCGGAGCATCTGCGCCAGCGCGTCTATCCGCATTCGCGCCTGAAGGGCGAAGCCAATCTCCTGGTGTTCCCGAACCTCGATTCGGCCAACATCACGCTGACGGCGCTGCGGGCCATGATGGATGCCTTGCATGTCGGCCCCATCCTGCTCGGCACCGACAAGCCGGCGCACATATTGACTCCCTCGGTGACCTCGCGCGGTGTGGTCAACATGACGGCGCTGGCGGTGGTCGAAGCCGCGCATAAGGCCCAGGCGATCGCCAATCTGGACTGAACCGGCGGTCGCGATCGGATTGATCCGGCCCCGATTGAGGTGTGGTGGCGACGCGCCACGGACCGCATTGGCGGGATCGAATGTTGCGAACCGACAACTCTTAACCGAGTAATCCGGCATCGGACGAATGCGGATTTCTCGGACCGGGTCAATTTGATATGGTCACACCGTCTGATCGGGCGGTGAAAATGTCATGAGAGCCCTGTTGCTCGCTTCGGCAATGCTGACTGTGATTGGCGGACAGGCGTTCGCCGCCGACGCCGTCGGGCTGGGCCCGGCCGCGCATGACTGGTCCGGCGTCTATGTCGGCGGGCATCTCGGCTATGGTTTCGGCAAAACCGACGCGACCTACAACCTGCCAGATACGCCAGCGATCCGGGGCACGCAGGACTACGACATGGACGGCTTTCTGGGCGGTGTCCAGATCGGCTACAATTACCAGGTCAATTCCGCGGTTCTGGGGATCGAGGCCGATATTTCGGGCGCCGATATCAAGGGGCATTCCGACGAGGTCAATGTCGGCGGAGGCGATGTCTACGACACCAAGGTGGATTGGTTCGGATCGATCAGCGCCAGGGCAGGCTATGCGTTCGGCAGCACCCTTGTCTACGGGACCGGCGGCCTCGCTATCGGAGGTGTCGAGAACCGGTATCTCGATGGCCCCGCCGACAGCTATTCCGAAAAGAACACCAAAACTGGCTGGACGATTGGCGCCGGGCTGGAGCAGGCAATCACCGATCATTGGTCGGCAAATGCCGAATACCGATATGTCGACCTGCGGGATCAGACGATCAATTACGCGCCCAACTCCAATACGACTTTCGACAACACGTTCAGTACGGTCAGGATCGGGATGAACTACAAGTTCTGACGGCCCACCCTGCCATTGCCGGACTGATTGGCACATAGAATGCGCGCGGCTTTCAGCCGGCAACTAAGCAACTTCCGAAATGGACGATTAACCGCGAACGGGGTAGCCTTGGCGACCACAGGCAAGCGGGATCGAGGCGGATGGCGAGCGGAGGTTCGAAGCAGGCGCATGCTGCCGTGCTGCTTGGCCTTCTGCTGTCCGGCACGGTGGTCAGCGAGCCGCGGGCCGCTTCGCGGGTCTGCCGTCAACTGGAGGCCGAGCTCGCCGCGGCTTCGCGTGGCGGCGGCGGTCCGGCAATGATCCGCAAATACGATGCGGCCATCTACCGGCAGCGCGAACAGATCTCCAAGGCCCGCAGCCAGGCGGACAATGCCGGTTGCGGGTTTTCACTATTTTCCCGCAACATCAACCGGTGTGCCGGGCTCAACGCCACCATCGAGCGCATGAGCGCCAATCTCGACAGTCTGCAGGCCAAGCGCGCCCAACTCGCCGGCGGCAGTTCACGCCGCGACCGGGGCCGTATCCTGGCGGCGCTCGATGCCAATGACTGCCGTGACGATGCGGTGTCCTCCCGCCGCGAGCCTCCGCTGGAAGCGAATCGTGAAGATGGAGGCAATGCCAATCTCTTCGACCAGCTTTTCGGCGGCGACGACCGCCAGATCGATACATTGGACCAGCCTGACGATTCCGGGGAGGAACGCGATGTCGGCCGCGTCCTGAACCAGCCCGGCAGTCCGGACGTTGCGAGCAGCGGCGGCGAATTCCACACCAGTTGCGTGCGCACTTGCGACGGCTATTTCTTCCCCATGTCGAACGCCGCCTCGGCCGGCGATTTCGAGCGCGACCAGAAGAATTGCGAATCCGCCTGCCCCGGCACCGAGATGCAGGTCTTCTATTCGCGCGGCATGGACGATGATTCGGCATCGATGATGTCATCGGTCACCGGCAGGCCCTACGGCGAATTGCCGACCGCCTATCTCTACAAACAGCCCGACATGTCGCGGCCGCCCGCTTGCGGCTGCAACGCCGCGCAGAATTTCCAGATCATTGGCGGCAACTCGCCAAGCCCCCAACAGTCACAGCCCGAACCGGAAGCGGCGCCGCTCGTTCCGGTGCCGGCCTTAAAGCCCGATCCGGGTGCCGACCCGGAGACCCTGGCCAACAGGGACGGCGGGCTCGACCGCGAGGCCATCAAGCGCCTCTCGGCCAAGCCTGTGACATCGCCGGTTTCGGCCGTGCCTCCGGACCAGCGCAAGGTCAGGGTCGTCGGGCCAACGTTCCTTCCCGACCCATCAGGGGCAATAGATCTGCAAGCTCCGGCCCCGAAGGCAGTCCAGTAAGGGCAAGCCTGAGCGGCATGAACAGCGCCTTGCCCTTGCGGCCGGTCGCTTCCCTGATCTTGCCGGTCCAATCCTTCCAGATCGTCCCGTTCCACGGCTCCTCAGGCAGGAGATCGAGCGCCTGGTGCAGAAAATCGCGGTCGTCGTCGGAAAAGTCAGGCTTCTCCCGCGGCCCTTCGCGCAGGACGCGCCACCAGGCAACCGCATCCGCCAGCCGGTCGAGATTGCCGCGCACCGCCAGCCAGAATGGTTCGGCCTGTTCGCCGGAAATACCCAGCACCATCAGCCGGTCCCGCGCCTCGTCGAACGGCATGTGATGCAGCAGCACCCGGTTGAGCACGAACAGTTCGGCCGGATCGAACTTGGACGACGATTTCGAGGTCGCGGCCGGGTCGAAATGGCCGGCGAGTTCGGTCAGGTCATGCGCGGCCGCGACGTTCTCCGACGTGCCGACCAGTACGGCCAGCGAAGCGACGGCCATCGGCTCGATGCCGTCTTCACGCAGGCTCTCGATGGAAAGTGCGCCGGTGCGCTTCGACAGCCCCTCGCCCGAGACGGTGGTCAGGAGATTGTGGTGGCCGAAGACGGGCGGCTCGGCACCCAGCGCCTTGAACAGGGCGATTTGCACGCCGGTGTTGGTGACATGATCGTCGCCGCGGATGACATGGCTGACACCCATCTCCATGTCGTCGACGACGGAGGGCAGCGTGTAGAGATAGGTGCCGTCCTCACGCACCAGCACCGGATCGGACAGCGAGGCCAGATCCACCGTCTCCTCGCCACGCACCAAATCGTCCCATCGGATCTCGGTGCGCTCCGGCTGCAGCGGATCGCCGGAGAAATTGGGCAGCAGGAAACGCCAGTGGGGCCGGCGTCCATCGGCCTGATATTCGGCCACCTGCTCTGTCGTCAGCGCCAATGCCTCGCGGCCATAGACCGGCGGCAGGCCCCGCGTGCGGCGCACCTTGCGCCTGAGATCGAGTTCTTCCGGCGTTTCGTAGCAGGCGTAAAGAACGCCCGCCGCCTTCAGCCGCTCCACCGCCGCGTCATAGATTTCGAAGCGCCGCGACTGATACTCGGTGGCATCCGGGAAAATGCCCAGCCAGTGCAGGTCGTAAAGGATGGCGTCGGCGAATTCCTGCTTCGAGCGGGCGATGTCGGTGTCGTCGAAGCGCTGGATGAAGCGGCCCTTGTTGTTGAGAGCAAACAGCCAGTTGAACAGAGCGGTGCGCGCATTGCCGATATGGATGCGGCCGGTCGGTGACGGGGCGAAACGAACGGTAACTGTCATGAGCGGGGCGTACCGGATGCCTTTATGATTGACAAGATGCGCCCCCGCACCGTGCCGCAGACATAGAACATGGCGGCTGGAATGAAAAGACCGGGCCGGCACGCCTCAGCTGGCGCAAGACCCCGCCGTGAGAGGGCAAGCGGCCAGCGGAGCCGACGAACAGGTGGTTGACGACGATCAGCGGCCGAAGTCGTCTGAACTCAGGCGGGTCCAGCGGTCGCCCATCAAGCCGCCGATAGCGATGTCGCCGGAGCGGACCGCTTGCGTGACCTCGGCGATTCGCGAGCGGACCATCGTTCCGCCGGCATAGCGGAAGAAGACATTCCTGTAGCCGAAGAGGTGAGGCATGAACTTGTCCTGGGTCTGCCCGGTGATGCCTGCGCAGCCCATATCCCGCGCTGCCGCGACGAGGCCGTCCAGCGTCGCGCCCCAGTGGTGTCCGGAAGCCTGGATTTGCAGCAGGACCGCCATGTCTCCGACCCGGCCGTAAAAGGCATAGCAACCGAGCATTTTGCCTGTCTCATCGTAAGTCCCGCCGAAATGAAGTGGTCCGTCGGCCCGCTTCTCGGCCGCCAGCGCGAGCAGCCGCGGCAGTTCGCCGTCCTTCCAACTCGGCCGAAGAGCGTAATCGGAGAGAAGGGTCGGCAACCGCTCGGCAAACTGCGCGGCATTGATCGGCTCGGCATGGACCCGATGCGACGATGAAGCCTGGAAAGGCGATCTGAACCTTCGCTTCGCGACAGCGTCGAATGCTCTCGCACAGGGATCGAGTGCCAAGCGAGGCAGGCCGGGCCATTTACGGTGCAGCGCGGCGGCGGCCATCGCGGCTGGCCGGAAGATGCAGGTCCATCCCAGGCAATGGACCGGCAGGAGCTGGTATTTCATCGGTCGCGCGAAGGCCAGGGAGACCCGGTTGGCCGAATCCGTCAGTTGCAGATCGAATTCGCCTTGGTGCAAGGCGCGCAGCAATTGCGGTCCTGCCGAGCCATCGTCGGCGCCAGTGTCGGCCATGAACGGACCGATGATCGCCGCATTCAATCCAGCGCCGTTGAACTCGTAACGGGCTTTCAGGACGCCGAGGAACCCGCCCAGATCCCCCTGCCGGTTGATCTGGACAAGAGCGCTCGCACCGGGCTGGCCGGCGGGGTCAAGATAGATCTTTCTCATGTATTCGGCCGTCTCCTCGATAGCGCGATCGAGGAGGTGACGCCGGCGGCGGCGAAACTTCGTCAGGAAGAGTGCCGCGACGCGCTCGAGATCTTCGGCGGCGAGTGGCCGAACCGAGCCGTGCTGGGAATCCAGCACCGACGGGGCCGTCACCTTTTGCGCGCCGGCATTTGCGGAAACGAGATGCATCGTAAACACCAAACAGGTTGCTTTTACAGAGTACAGCAACCAAAAGTGGAAACAACGAATCTCGGCCGGTAACGTAAACAGACGTCCCGCACTCGGGACTTTGGCTTCGCGCTGCGATTGCGAGCGCCACATGGCTCGCCGGCTTATGGCAACCGATAGAGGTGGCCCCCGGCAGGAGCCGGAGGCCACCTCGGATCACATCACGAGGCCCTTGGTAAGTTCCAGCGCCTGGCGCTCGAACAGGCGGCGGTAGATACCGCCCTTCAGCCGGATCAACTCGTCATGCGAGCCTTCCTCGACGATCTTGCCGCGATCGAAGACCAGCAGCCTGTCGAGCGCCCGCACCGTCGAAAGCCGATGCGCGATGACCAGTGTCGTGCGGCCGACCATCAGCCGTTCCATCGCCTGCTGGATGAGCACCTCCGATTCCGAATCGAGGCTCGACGTCGCCTCGTCCAGGATCAGGATCCGCGCATCGGCCAGGAAAGCGCGGGCGATCGCCACCCGCTGGCGCTCGCCGCCCGACAGTTTCACGCCACGTTCGCCGACCAGCGTCCCATAGCCCTTCGGCAGGCTGGTGATGAAGTCATGCGCGCTCGCCAGCCTGGCGGCATGCTCGATCTCCCCCTGCGTCGCGCTTGGCCTGGCATAGGCGATATTTTCGGCCAGCGACCGGTGGAACAGAATCGGTTCCTGCTGAACGATGGCGATCTGGGCGCGCAGCGACGCCTGGGCGACCTGTGAGATATCCTGGCCATCGATCACGATCTTTCCCGCATTCACGTCATAGAGCCGCTGGATGAGCTTGACGAATGTGGTCTTGCCCGAACCCGAGTGACCGACGAGCCCGACACGTTCGCCCGGCGCGATATCCACCGAAAAGTCACGGTAGAGCGGCGACCGGTGATTGCCGTAGTGAAAGGTGACGTTGTCGAAGGCGATGTGGCCCTGCGTGATTGCAATCGGTTCGGCGCCGGGCCTGTCTTCGATGCCGAGCGGTTCGGACTGGAAATCGACCAGTTCCTCCATGTCGTTGATCGAACGCTGCAAATTGCGGATATGCGTGCCGATATCGCGCAAATAGCCTTGCAGCACGAAGAATGATGTCAGCACGAAAGCGACATCGCCGGCGCTCGCCTGCCCCCACGACCACAGCATCAGCGCCAAGCCGATCACGGCGGCCCGCATGACCAGCAGCAGCGCCCCTTGCGTGGTGCCGTTGATGGTGCCGCGCACCCAGGTGCGCCGTGTGCGGTCGCGCCATTTGGCGACCACCCTGGCGAGGCGGCGCTCTTCGCGCGCCTCGGCGCCAAAGCCCTTGACCACGGCATTGCAGCTGACCGCGTCGGCCAGCGAGCCGCCGAGGCGCGTGTCCCAGGTGTTCGCAAGCCTTGCCGCGGGCGCGACATAGCCAAGCGACAACATGGCCGTCACCGTGATGAACAGCAGGGAGCCGGCCGCGACGACCACGCCCATCAGCGGCCAGAACCAGCCGAGCAGCAGCGTCGAGCCGGCGAGCATGACCACCGACGGCAGCAGCGCGATCAGGATCGTGTCGTTGAGCAGGTCGAGCGCCCACATGCCGCGCGTCACCTTGCGCACCGTCGAGCCGGCAAACGAGTTGGCATGCCAGTCGGTCGAAAAGCGCTGAACGCGATGGAAGGCGCCGGCCGCGATGTCGGCCATCATCTTGAGTGTCAGCTCCACGATGCCCATGAAGGCAAGATTGCGCAACACGACGCCAGTCAGCGCCAGCGCCATCAAGAAGAAAAATGCCGTCATCGCGGCGTTCCAGGCAATGGCATCCGCTCCGGCGCTGCTGGCGACAGCATCGACCAGCCGACCGGAGTAGAGCGGCGTCAGCACGTCGGCCAGCGTCGACAGCAGGAAACCGCCCATGATGAGCGAGAGCCGCCAAGGCTGACGCCGCCAATGGGTAAGTGTGAAGCCAAGAACGCTGCGAAAGGCGCTCGCGCGCAAATCGATCTTGAAACGAGCCATGATGTCATTCGGGCGCAAAACGAGCCCGATCCCAAATAAAGGTCGAAGGTTGAAAAACCGCGCCGGGGCGAATTGCCCATGAATGCGGAGGTTCGGCGTTGGTCGCCTGCCCATGGGCGGCGACCGGCAGCGGCAAATGCCTTTTCTACGCCCGGTATGGTTCCGATACTTCGGAACACCGGCGCAGACCTAGGCCTCGCGGCCTCGCATAACGATGTCAAATCCTGGCATTCGGTCCTCCCTGAAGGGAATCGCGGAAAGGCTCTTATAGGGGTGCTTCGATTGCGCGCCAAGGCAAGCCATGGCCAAAAGCATCTCTGGCCCAGCCGATGAGGCGATTTTGCAACAGTCGCTATCCCCGCCTATCGCCGTCGCACGTCGTTCACCCGGCATGCGGCGCACGATCGAGGCGCATGTATCGCCCATCCATCGATGCCTTGAAACCCAGCTTTTCATAGACCCCATGCGCGTCGCTGGTCGACAGGCTCCAATGCGAGACGGTGCTGAGTTCAGGATGGTCGATGAGTGCCCGCACCAGCCGCAAGCCGACGCCCTGCCCGCGATGCACGGGCCAGACGATGATATCCGCGAGATAGGCGAATACCGTGCGGTCGGTGATCGCCCTGCCGAAACCGACCTGTTTGCCAGCGATGTAGGCGGCGGCGCAGAACGAGTTGGCAAAGGCCCGGCGATGGAACTCGTCGCTGCGTCCAGCTCCCCAGTAGCTTTCCATCAACAGGTCGGAGGTCGCACGAAAGTCGATCCGTGAGAGGTCGAAGCTGATTTCACAGTCGGGCATGCTGGTATCCCTATCCCGCCATGCCGCGTATTTTCGTCCAGCAGACGAACTGCGCTTCAGCCACGATCCCTGAAACGATTGGTGATGGGATAGCGGCGGTCGCGGCCAAAATTCTTCCTGGTGATCTTCACACCCGGTGCCGCCTGCCTGCGCTTGTACTCGGCGATGTAGAGCAGATGTTCGATGCGAGCCACCGTCGCCCGGTCATGGCCGCGCGAGACGATGTCGTCGACGCCCATCTCGTTCTCGACCAGGCATTCGAGGATGTCGTCCAGCACCGGATAGGGCGGCAGCGAATCCTGGTCGGTCTGGTTCTCGCGCAATTCGGCCGATGGCGCCTTGTCGATGATGTTCTTCGGGATCACCTCGCCCGAAGGCCCGAGCGCACCCGGCGGCACATGGCTGTTGCGCCAGCGCGAGAGCGCGTAGACCTGCATCTTGTAAAGGTCCTTGATCGGATTGAAGCCGCCATTCATGTCGCCGTAGAGCGTGGCGTAGCCGACCGACATCTCGCTCTTGTTGCCCGTAGTGACGACCATCGAGCCGAATTTGTTGGAGATCGCCATCAGGATGGTGCCGCGCGCGCGGCTCTGCAAATTCTCCTCGGTGATGCCTTCCTTAGTGCCTTCGAACAATTGCGTCAGCGCATGCAAAAAGCCTTCGACGGGCTCGAAGATCGGGACGATGTCATAGCGGCAGCCGAGGGCGCGGGCGCAGTCCTCGGCGTCCTTGAGGGAATCCTTCGAAGTGTAGCGATAAGGCATCATGACGGCACGCAGCCGTTCCTCGCCCAGCGCATCGACGGCCAATGCGGCACAGATCGCGGAATCGATGCCGCCGGAAAGGCCAAGCACCACATTCTTGAAGCCGTTCTTGTTGACGTAATCGCGCAGGCCGAGCATGCAGGCGCGGTAGTCGGCCTCCTCCTTGTCCGGGATTTTCGACATCGGTCCTTCCGAACAGACCCAGCCATCATCGGTACGTTTCCAGGTGGTGACGTCGACCGCATCCTCGAACTGACTCATCTGGAAGGCGAGCGTCTTGTCCGCCCCGATGGCGAAGGAGGCGCCGTCGAAGATCAGCTCGTCCTGGCCGCCGAGCTGGTTGGCATAGATCATCGGCAGGCCGCATTCGATGACTTGCTTGATCACGACCTGATGGCGAACGTCGATCTTGGCGCGATAATAGGGCGACCCGTTCGGCACCAGCAGGATTTCCGCGCCGCTTTCGGCCAGCGTCTCGCAGACCGCGACGTCGCCCCAGATGTCCTCGCAGATCGGTATGCCGATGCGCACGCCGCGGAAGTTGACCGGTCCCTGGATCTCGGGTCCGGCCTGGAAGACGCGCTTCTCGTCGAATTCGCCGTAATTGGGCAGGTCGAGCTTGTAGCGTTCGGCGATGATCTTGCCGCCATCGGCGAAGACGATGGAATTATGCGTGCCGCTCTTGCGCTTCAGCGGCGTGCCGATGATGACGCCGGGACCGCCATCGGCGGTGTCCGCGGCAAAATCCTGTGCTGCCCGCTCGCATGCCTTGAGGAAGGCCGGCTTGAGCACCAGATCCTCCGGCGGATAGCCGGCGAGGAAAAGCTCGGTATAGAGCACGAGATCGGCGCCCTGGCGGGCGGCATCCGCCCTCGCCTCGCGCGCCTTGGCGAGGTTGCCGGCGACGTCGCCGACAGTCGGGTTGAGCTGGGCGATGGCGATACGCAGTATGTCGAGCTTCTTGGTCATGCTGCTGACTTAGCGCGGCGGAATTCACCTCGCAATGGCGTTCGTTTGGACCAATTCAGCCCGTCAATCGTCGCCCATATACTCGCGCAGCGATTGCGGAGAGTGGTTTTCGCCGATCGACATGGCCAGGATGCGCGAGAGATGCCGGCGCGGCAGCCCTGTCTCGTCGGCCCATCGGTTGATCTGGACCTGGATCTTGTCGAGGTCCTTCTTCGATGTCGGGTTGTCCGCGATGTCGAGGCCCGCGTCGCGAAGGGCTGCCGCCATGTCGGCCGAAATGACGAAAGCATCCCAGCCCAGCCAGCGCAAAAAATACTGGCCGGTGTTGCCGCCGAGCCGGCTGCCATGCTTGCCGAGATAGGCCATCAGCCCGACCTGGTCATCGGCGGGCCATTCGGCGAGAAAATTGCCGAAGCCGCCATGTTCCCGGGACACGCGCTCGACGAAGGCGGCGTTGTCGCGAACGGACCTGATCTTCTGCGGATTGCGCACGATGCGCTGGTCCGAGGCCAGATCGTGCCAGAAATCGTCGGGTTGGAACAAAAGCCGCTTCGGCTCGAAGCGCAGGAACGCTTCCTCGAAACCGGGCCATTTCTGCTCGATGACGCGCCAGACGAAACCGGCGGCAAAGACGCGCTCGGCCATGGTCGAAAGGATGCGGGCGTCGGCAATGTCGGCGACGGCGGCATTGTCGGGTATCGGACCCAACAGCGAGGTCAGTTCCGCCTCACCGCCCTTGCGATTTGCCGCGCGAGCGCGAATTTTCTTGAAGTCGGCCATCGGTCACCTCGGTTCGCCTCAATCTAGCACTTCCCGCCCGGGCCGGCAGCCTCTACCTCTAATGCATGTCGCCCAAAAGTGACCTCGGTTTTGGGAAGACGACATGCATAAAAGCAAAAACCTAAAGCGCGTCGCCTCAATCCGCTTCGACGCGACGCGCTTTAGCGCAGCAAAGCGCTTGGAGACGGCCATGAACAAGACCATCGACGACCTGGCGAACCGTTGGCTGAAGCGGAAGCCGGATGGGCTGAGCCAGTTGGAAAACCGGGTGCTGCAAAGCACCATCGAGCGTACCACCATCACCAGGGACACCAACAAGGCCGTCGCTTTCCACCAGACTTTTGGCGACCGCCTTGCCGATACGATCGCCCGCATCGGCGGCTCCTGGTCGTTCATCCTGACCTTCATCGCCTTCCTGATCGTGTGGACATCAGCCAATGTCTGGCTGTTGTCGCGCGATGCATTCGACCCCTACCCCTTCATCTTCCTCAACCTCGTCCTGTCGATGGTCGCCGCATTGCAGGCGCCGGTGATCATGATGGCGCAGAACCGCCAGACCGAACGCGACCGCATCGATGCCGCCCATGATTACGAGGTCAATCTGAAGGCCGAGATCGAGATCATGGCGCTGCATGAGAAGCTGGACGAACTGCGCCACAGCCAGATCATCGGCATGCGCGACGAGATCGTGCGACTGGCGGAAGTGGTCAAGCGGATCGACGAAAGACTGTCACAGCAGTCGGCGTCATGACCGAAGCGATCCACCATTTCATCGAGCAATACGGGTTGCTGGCGGTTTTTCTCGGCTGCGTGGCCGAAGGCGAAAGTGCCGCGATCCTGGGCGGCTTCTTCGCCCACCAGCATGTTTTCGTGCTGTGGCATGCCTTCGTCGCGGCAGCGCTGGGCGCCTTCGCTGGCGACACCTTTTTCTTCATCCTCGGCAGGAGTTTCGCCGATAATCGCCATGTCGTCAGGCTGCGCCGGCGGCCCGGCTTTCGCCGCGCCTACCGCCTGCTCAACACCCATCCCAACATCTTCGTGCTGTCGAACCGCTATGTCTACGGCATGCGCCTGGTCGGCGGCATCGCGGCCGGCCTTTCGACCATAGCGGCGCCGCGCTTCATCATCCTCAACGCCATTTCCTCGGTCATCTGGGCGGTCCTGTTCAGCACGATCGGCTATGTCTTCGGATTGGGAGCCGAGCAGTTGATCGGCCAGGCCCTGATGCAGCACAAGCGGCTGTTCGTCGGGCTCGGCATCGGCCTTGCCGTGGCCGTGCTTGCCTGGCTTGTCGCCCGCCATGTCGCCAAGCGGGAGCGCGACAAGGAGTTTTGACCGTCAGTCGATGCCGAGCGCCTGGTCCCCCCGATCGAGGATGAGCGGGATGATCAGGTCCTCCTCATCGGCCAGATGCCGGGTCAGCATCGCGATCAGACGGTTGTTTTCGTCGGCATAGGCATCGGCGGCGAAGCGCTGCTTGTCCTCACTCTCCTGAAGTGTACGGATGAACGCGTTCGCCGCCTCGGCGTTGCGCTCCAATCCTTCATGGATGGTGTGGTGGTCGGCATCGAGAATCTCGAACCCGCGCTTCAGACGGGGCTCCGCCTTGGTGAAGGCCGGGAAATACTGGTAATCCTCGACATTGTGGTGGCCGTCGAGATGCCCGAGAAAATGGTTGAGGCGCGGCGCGAACCAGCGCGCGAAATCGGGGGCCGTCAGTCTGCCTTCGCGATAGTTGCCAATGCCGCCGGTGAGCATGCCGCCGAGTTCGCGGAACATGTCGTGCCGCTGCAGCCACATATTGGCCATGCCGTGAATGTTGGCGTGAGCCTGCCAGTTTTCGCGGGGATATTTGTCGGCCAGCCAGCGCAGGTCGTCCGGCAGGCCCAGGCGTTCGAGAAGCGATGAATTCGTGACCTCTGCCATGACGGTCTCCTTTGGTGACCGTCATATAGGCATCAAAGCTTCAGATCGGCACCCCCGTTATGCGCTCGATGAGAGCGATGCCCCAGACGCCGCCGGCAATCACCACAGAAATCAGCACCGCCAGCGAGCCGCAATCCTTGGCGAGCTGGATATCGATATGGAATTCACGAGAAATTGCGTCGCACGCCGCCTCGATGCCCGTGTTCAGCACTTCGACCATGATCAAGAGGAGCACCGCGCCGATCAGCAGCGCGTAACCGCGCCAAGACACCGAAACGAACCAGCCAGCGGGCAAGGCCAGCACCAGCAGCATCAGTTCCTGCTGGAAAGCCTTCTCGCTAACCGCAAGCTTGCGAAATGCCCGCACCGAATTGATAAAAGCATCGATCAGCCGCTGCATGCCAAGGCCCCTCTCGGAATCACCGGCCCGGGATAAAGCAATGCCCCGATCAATGGAATAAGGCGGATCGTCCAAATTTCATTCAGCGACCGGTATGGCCGGTGTCGACTTTTCAAACTGCGGCAGCCCATCGTCGATCGAATAATAGTCGCCCTTGTCGCCGACGAAGATATGACATTCGCCCTCGAGCGCTGTCGGCTTGTCGAACGATCCCGCCATGACCGAGATATGGTCTTGGTCCATTGCCTTCCAGAACAGCAGCGACCCGCATGTCTTGCAAAAGCCGCGCCTGGCGAAGCCGGACGCTTCATACCAGGTGATGCTTTCCGTGCCTTCGATCACGATGTCGGTATCGGCAACATTGGTCGCGGCATAGAAATGCCCGCTCTGTTTGCGGCATTGCGAACAATGGCAGTAGACGACGCCACGCAGTGCCCCACTTGTCCGGAAGCGGACCGCTCCGCACAGGCATGATCCCTGGTGACTCTCCCGCACTGGGTTTCTCCCCTAAACTGTAGTCTGACGAAGGCACCAGCATTCCAGCTTTGCGGCCGTCATGCGTAAGCAATTGCGACATCTGTTGTTGTGGAAAATCCGAAGTTCAGTTTCGCTCAGCCAGATCGGTACGCGAATTTGCATGCAACGCCGCCAATCAGCGCTGCCTGGAGGTTGATAGTCTGGTGGGACGCATGCAGCCTGATGTAGCGAAAAGGCGTGAGTTCTGCCGATTAAGGAAACTTTAGCGCTACTGCATCTATGGTGGTCTCCATCGAAGGTCGCGTGTGGGGACGCGCCTTTTCGTGTGTCGGCTTCGAATGGGTGGCGTCCCCGCGTCAGCGATGATGGATATGCGCCAAGTTCAGGCGCGTTCCCAAGGGAAGAGCGAACAACCATGCAGCCGGCGGCCACCCAGACCGAACGAAACACTGAGATCGCAAGCACAGTCGTGGCCACCATGCGCCAGCTTGGCGTGCTCGGCCTGCCGCGCAACTACGAGATCTTCTATGAGGCCCTGAGCGGCACCAACCGCGAGCTCGGTCTTGCCGTCTTGTCGCTGAGCAGCCGGCCGACGCAGGATGAGCTGGATCAGATCGGGCGCGCTTTCTTTGCCCATAATCATGGCCCCGGCATCATCGAGCATGCCCGGGACGTCATCGCCAAGGAGCTTGAGGAGGTCGCGTCGCTTCTGCGCAGCGAGCGCAGCCATATCGAAAAATACGGCAGGATCCTCGACGAGACATCCAGTGGCCTGAGCAACCGCAGCCTTCTCTCCCAGGATCTTCTGCAAAAGATCGCCAACGCAATGACGATCGCAACCAATTCGACGATCGACCACGGCCGGCAGATCGCCTCGACGCTCAGCGACAAGACGGCGGAGCTTGAGAGCGTCAAGTCGAAGCTCGAGGAATACAAGCGGCTGGCCGATACGGATCCGTTGACCCAGATCTGGAATCGTCGCGCTTTCGACAAGGAAATCACCAGGATCTACAACAGCAACAAGGGTATTCTGTTCAATGCCCTTGTCCTTGTCGACATCGACCGGTTCAAGGACATCAATGACCGCTATGGCCATCCTGTCGGCGACAAGATCATCCAGATCATCGCCGAGATTTTCCAGACCAGCATCCGCAGCGACATGTTCGTCGCCCGAACCGGCGGCGAGGAGTTCGCGCTGATCATCGAGGGCGCCAGCGAGGACGCAACCTACGAGATCGCGGAACGCATTCGCGCCCTGATCGAGCAGACGCCGTTCACCAGCAGCCAGACCGGCATGAATTACGGCACCGTGACGGTATCGATGGGCATCTGCATGGCATCAGAGGCCGAAGGCCCCGAAGACCTCTACACCAAGGCGGATCGGGCGCTCTACCGCTCCAAGGTCAGCGGGCGCAACCGCGTCACCAGGCATTCAGCCATGGCAGGGCGCGCCAGCAAAAGCTGGCTGCTTTACAAGAAAGACTGAGGCTTTCGCTTTTGCCGGTTGCGCCGACACGGTCGGAAGCACAAACCGAAGTTGCAATAAAAAAGGCGCCGGTTTCCCAGGCGCCTTTCCTTTATCGGTTCCAATTGGCCGAGATCAGCCGTTCGCGACCTGCTTGTGCTGCACCGGATGGCTCTTCTTCAACAGGTCCGAGACCAGGAAGGCCAGTTCGATCGCCTGGTCGGCGTTGAGGCGCGGATCGCAATGGGTGTGGTAGCGGTCCTGCAACTCCTCGGCGGTGATGGCACGGGCGCCACCGGTGCATTCGGTGACGTTCTTGCCGGTCATCTCGACATGGATGCCGCCCGGATGCGTGCCTTCGGCGCGGTGCACCTCGAAGAAGGTCTGAACTTCCTTCAGGATGCGGTCGAAGGGCCGTGTCTTGTAGCCGGCGGCCTCGATCGTGTTGCCATGCATCGGATCCGACGACCAGACCACGCTGCGGCCCTCCTTCTGCACAGCGCGCACCAGCTTCGGCAAATGGTCGGCAACCTTGTCCGAACCGAAGCGGGCGATCAGCGTCAGCCGCCCCGGCTCGTTCTCGGGGTTCAGCAGGTCGATCAGTTCCAGGAGGCCGTCCGGCGTCAGCGACGGACCGCATTTCAGGCCGAGCGGGTTCTTGATGCCGCGGCAATATTCGACATGGGCGTGGTCGGGTTGACGCGTGCGGTCGCCGATCCAGATCATGTGACCCGACGTGGCGTACCAGTCGCCCGAGGTGGAATCAACACGGGTCAGCGCCTCCTCGTAGCCGAGCAGCAGGGCCTCGTGGCTGGTGTAGAAGTCGGTTTCGCGCAGCGCGAAATTGGTTTCGGACGTAATGCCGACCGCGCGCATGAAATCCATCGTCTCGGTGATGCGGTTGGCAAGCGACTCGTATTTCTCGCCCTGCGGGCTGTCGGAGACGAAGCCGAGCATCCAGCGATGCACATTCTCCAGGCTGGCATAACCGCCCTGCGCGAAGGCACGCAGGAGGTTGAGCGTGGCCGCCGACTGGCGGTAGGCCATTTCCTGGCGGGCGGGATCGGGAATGCGCGACTTCTGGTCGAACTCGATGCCGTTGATGATGTCGCCGCGATAGCTCGGCAGCGTCACTTCGCCCTTGGTCTCGTTGTCGGACGAGCGCGGCTTGGCGAACTGGCCGGCGACACGGCCAACCTTCACCACCGGCTGCGCACCGGCGAAGGTCAGCACCACGGACATCTGCAGGAAGACGCGGAAGAAGTCGCGGATGTTGTCGGCGCCATGCTCGGCAAAACTCTCCGCGCAATCACCACCCTGGAGCAGGAAGGCTTCGCCGGCGGCAACCGCTGCCAACTGCTTCTTCAGCTTGCGCGCTTCGCCGGCAAAGACCAGCGGCGGGAAGGTGGCGAGTTGGGCTTCCGTGTTCTTCAGCGCGGCAAGGTCCGGATAGGCGGGAACTTGCTTGATCGGCTTTGCTCTCCACGAATTCGGCGACCATTTCGTCATCGCTGCACCCAACGCTCTTTCCGGCGGACACCCTCGCCCGCCATTTCCCGCCCCAAACTGGGGTGGCGGCTCCATACACGAAGCCGATTTCCTATTCTAGACCGGAATTTCGGTGCTGGCGAATGGCTGACGCGCCCAGGACGGCCCGAAAGGCGAGATCAGGCTGCCTTATCCACCAGTCGCGCCAGTTGCGTCATGACCACAGCCGAGCCCGCCAGACGCTTCTCCGCCGTCGGCCAGTCGCGGATGAAGACCACGCTATGGTCGGCCCTGATCTTGGCCAGCGAACCCTGCTCGCCAATATACTTGACCAGCCCGACCGGGTTCGAGAACTCGCGCTTGCGGAAATGGATGACGATACCCTTCGGCCCGGCATCGAGCTTCTCGACATTGGCCTTGCGGCACAGCGCCTTGATGAAGACGATCTTGAGGAGATGTTTCACTTCCTCCGGCAACGGGCCGAAACGGTCGATCAGTTCGGCGCCGAAGGCGTCGATCTCCTCGGTGTTTTCGAGATCGCCGAGACGGCGGTACAGCGCCAGCCTGAGCTGCAGGTCCGGCACGTAGCCTTCCGGGATCATCACCGCCGTGCCGACGGCGATCTGCGGCGACCATCCGCCATCCTGCACCTCGCCGGAATCCTTCACCTCGGCGACCGCTTCCTCCAGCATCTGCTGGTAGAGCTCGAAACCGACCTCCTTGATGTGCCCGGACTGCTCCTCCCCCAGCAGGTTGCCGGCGCCCCTGATATCCAGGTCATGGCTGGCGAGCTGGAAGCCGGCGCCGAGCGTGTCGAGCGACTGCAGTACCTTCAGACGGCGCTCGGCAGTGTCGGTGAGCTTGCGGTTGGCCGGCAGTGTGAACAGCGCATAGGCGCGCACCTTCGAGCGCCCGACGCGGCCGCGCAACTGGTAGAGCTGCGACAGGCCGAACATGTCGGCGCGGTGGATGATCAGCGTGTTTGCGGTCGGGATGTCGAGTCCGGATTCGACGATGGTCGTCGACAAAAGCACATCATACTGGCCGTCATAGAACGCGTTCATGATGTCGTCGAGTTCGCCCGGTGGCATCTGCCCATGCGCCACCGCTACCTTCAGCTCAGGAACAGATTCCTTCAGGAAATCATGGATTTCCACCAGATCGCTGATACGCGGAACGACATAGAAGGAATGGCCGCCTCGGTAGCGCTCGCGCAACAACGTCTCGCGAATGACCAGCGGGTCGAAGGGCGAGATGAAGGTGCGCACCGCCATGCGGTCGACCGGTGGCGTGGCGATCAGCGACAGTTCGCGCACGCCCGTCAGCGCCAGTTGCAGCGTGCGCGGGATCGGCGTCGCCGACAGGGTCAGAACATGGACGTCGGTCTTCAGGTCCTTCAGCCGTTCCTTATGCTTGACGCCAAAATGCTGCTCCTCGTCGATGATCAGCAGGCCGAGATTCTTGAACGAAATCGCGGAGCCCAGCAGCGCATGGGTGCCGATAACGATATCGACCTGCCCTTCGGCAATGCCCTTCTTGGTCTCGGCTAATTCCTTTGAGCCCACCAGCCGCGACGCCTGTGCGACACGGATCGGCAGTCCGGAAAAGCGCTGCGAGAATGTCTTGAAATGCTGGCGCGACAACAGTGTCGTCGGCACCACCACCGCGACCTGAAACCCTTCCATCGCCGCGATAAAGGCGGCGCGCAGCGCCACTTCGGTCTTGCCGAAGCCGACATCGCCGCAGATCAGCCGGTCCATCGGCCTGCCCGCGCCGAGATCGTCACGTACCGAGTCGATGGCCGTCTGCTGGTCGTCGGTTTCCTCGTAAGGGAACCGGGCTGCGAACTCGTCATAGAGGCCTTCGGCCGGCACCAGGGCCGGTGCGGCCCGCATCTGCCGCTCGGCGGCGATGCGGATCAGTTGTCCGGCCATATCGAGCAGGCGCCGCTTCAGCTTCGCCTTGCGCGACTGCCAGGCGCCGCCGCCGAGCTTGTCGAGCGTCGCCTCGGCCGTGTCGGAGCCGTAGCGCGACAGCAGCTCGATGTTTTCCACCGGCAGGAACAGCCGGTCGTCGCCGGCATAGTGGATTTCCAGGCAGTCATGCGGCGCGCCGACCGCCTCAATGGTGCGCAGGCCGATGAAACGGCCAATGCCATGGTCGGCATGGACGACAATATCGCCGGCCGACAAGGCCGAGGCTTCGGCAATGAAGTCGGACGCGCGCTTCTTGCGCTTCGAACGCCGGATCAGCCGGTCGCCCAGAATGTCCTGTTCGGCGACGACAACCAGCTTTTCAGTCTCGAAGCCGGATTCCAGTGGCAAAACCGCCAATGCGGCCTGTCCCGGCTCGAGCTGTTCGGCCTCCGCTAGCGTCTCGACCTGCTTGAGATTGCCGAGATGGTGCTCGGCCAGGATCTGGCCAAGCCGGTCGAGCGAGCCTTCGGTCCAGCCCGCAATAATGACGCGGCGGCGCGCCGCGCGCTCGTCGGCTATGTGCCGGACGACGACGTCGAAGACATTGACGTTCGGATCGGCTCGCTCCTCGACGAAGCTGCGGCCATGGCGCGAGCCGGCGTGGAAGACTTTCTTGCTCCCCAGGTCCGGCGCGTCGAACACGCTAAAGTCGATGTCTTCGCGCTCGCCAAGCGAAGCCTTCAAATTCTCCGGCGAGAGATAGAGCAGATCCGGCGCCACCGGCTTGTAGGGGACCGCATCCTTGAGCGCCGCGTCAGCCTGCTTTTTGCGCGCCTCGTAGTGATCGAGGATCAGCGTATGGCGCTCGGCCAGCGCCTCATGTGCCAGATGGTCGAAAACCACGGGTGCGTCGGGCAGGTAATCGAACACCGTCTCCAGTCGCTCGTAGAAGAACGGCAGCCAATGCTCCATGCCCGCGAAGCGCCGGCCCTCGCTGACCGCCGCATAGAGGCCGTCGTCACGCTGGGGCGCGCCGAAAGCCTCGATATAGGAGCGGCGGAAGCGGCTGATGGTTTCGGGCGTCAGCGCCACCTCGCTCATCGCCTGAAGCGCCATCGACTTGCGCTGGCCGGTGGTGCGCTGCGTGGCGGCATCGAAGACGCGGATCGATTCCAGCGTGTCACCGAAGAAATCAAGCCTCAGCGCCTCGCTCCAGCCGGGCGCAAAGAGGTCGAGAATGCCGCCGCGCACCGCGAATTCGCCGATGCCGCGCACGGTCGGCACCCGCTCGAATCCCGACGTCTCCAGCCGGGCGATCAGCGCATTCATGTCGATCTGGTTGCCGGGCCTGGCGTGGAAGGTTTGGGCCTCGATAAGCTCCGCGGGCGGAATGCGCTGCAGCAGCGCATTTGCGGTGGTGAGAATTACGGCACGGTGCGGCTTCTTCGCCAGTGCGATCATGGCGGTCAGCGCATCGAGGCGCTTGGCGGCGGCATCCGAACCGGGCGACACACGGTCGTATGGCAGGCAGTCCCAGGCAGGCAGTTCCAGCACAGGCAGGCCCGGCGCGACGAAGGACAGCGCCTCGATGATCGAAGGCAGGCGCTGGCCGTCGCGGGCCACGAACAGCACCGGCTTGTCGGGCGCGATCTCGAGCGCCGTCTGCACCAGCGCGAAAGCCTCGTAGCCGTCCGCGACACCGTCGACGATGAACTGGCCGGCGCGGCCCTTCGGCAAGCCAATGGTGGGAATGAGAGCCATCAAATCACGGTCTTGTTTGTCGCAATTCCCATGGGAAAACCGCTGCGCACTTTTCCTGGAATTGCTTGTGTTCAGAAAGTCATGGTCCGGCGGGACGCCAGGATTTTTTGCAGGACGGCACAGTCGATCTCCGCCGGCACCGGGCGTTCGCCCGTAACCAGCGGCAGGAATTCCGTGTCGGCAATATCGAGGAGCCTCTCATATTGGTCGATTTCCTCGGTGGTCAAGGTGCCGATCTCGGCATCGGCGAAGGTGCCGAGGATGAGGTCCATCTCGCGCATGCCGCGATGCCAGGAACGGAACAACAGCTTGCGGCGATGGGCGTCCAGCCCCTCGCTTGATCGTTTCGTTCCGGTCATTGTGCCGCATCCTCGCTTCAAGCGGCGCATATAGCGTGGATAGTGGGCGCTGTCAGCCTTGCGCTGCGGCCGTCGCGACATAAGCTGACATCATGCGTCCTTCCATCCTCGATCCCCTGTTTGTCCCGATCACCTCGCTTGCCGGCGTCGGGCCGAAGGTTGGCGCGCTGATCGAGAAGGTCGTTGCCGCCGATCTCGGCGACCGCGCCGCACGCGCCGGCGACCTCCTGTTCGTGCTGCCGCACACCGTCATCGACCGCCGAAACCGGCCGGGCATCGCACTCGCGGCCGAAGGCGCCATCGTCACGCTTGAGCTGCGCATAGACCGTCACCAGCCGCCACCGCGCGGCAACAGGTCGGTGCCCTACCGGGTCTACGCCCATGACGACACGGGCGAAATCGGCCTGACCTTCTTCCATGCCCATGCCGCCTATCTCGAAAAGGCAATGCCTGTGGGCGAGCATGTCGTGGTGTCAGGCCGGATGGAATGGTTCAACGGCCGCCCGACCATGGTCCACCCCGACCATATCGCGCTCGCCAGCGAAGCGGAAAACCTGCCGCTGGTCGAACCGGTTTATCCGCTGACCGCCGGCCTCTCGGGCAAGGTGCTGCGCCGGGCGATCGGCCACGCGCTCGGCCGCCTGCCGGAGCTGCCGGAATGGCAGGATAATGCCTTCATGCGCCGCCAGAGCTTTGCGTCCTTCGGCGACGCGCTGACGCGCGTCCATTATCCCGCTGATCCGATCGATGTCGCGGTCGAAGGGGCTGCATGGCGCCGCCTCGCCTATGATGAATTGCTCGCCGGCCAGGTCTCGCTGGCTCTGGTGCGGGCAAAGGTGCGGCGCCTGTCAGGCCGCCCTCTCGTCGGCGATGGGCGCATCGTCGAGAAGCTGCGTACAGCCCTTCCCTATTCGCTTACGCCCTCGCAGGAATTCGCGCTCGCCGAAATCAACGCTGATCTCGCCGATCCGGAGCGCATGCTGCGGCTGCTGCAAGGTGACGTCGGCTCGGGCAAGACGGTGGTGGCGCTGCTTGCCATGGCACGCGCTGTCGAGGCCGGCGGCCAGGCGGCGCTGATGGCGCCGACCGAAATCCTCGCGCGCCAGCATCTGGCGACGATCACCCCGCTTGCCGCCAAGGTCGGCTTGCGCATCGCCATCCTGACCGGCCGTGAAAAGGGCCGCGAGCGAGCCGAAACGCTGGCGGGTCTTGCCAGCGGCGAGATCGACATCGTCGTCGGCACCCATGCGCTGTTTCAGGAAACGGTCAGCTTCCACGACCTGGTCCTGGCCGTTATCGATGAGCAGCATCGCTTCGGCGTCCACCAGCGGCTTGCCATCACCGCGAAGGGCGACGCCCCCGACATGCTGGTCATGACCGCGACCCCCATCCCGCGCACGCTGGTGCTGACCGCCTTCGGCGACATGGACGTGTCGAAGCTGACGGAAAAACCCGCCGGCCGCCAGCCGATCCGCACCGTCACGCTGCCGCTGGAGCGGCTCGACGAGCTGGTCGGCCGCATGCTCGATGCCGTCGCGGATGGCCAGAAGATCTACTGGATTTGCCCGCTGGTCGAGGAATCCGAAGAAATAAAACTGATGTCGGCCGAGGATCGCTTTGCCTCGCTGAAGCCGCTGTTCGGCGATCGCATCGGCCTTGTCCACGGCCGCATGAAGGGTGTCGAGAAGGACGAGGCGATGCGCGCCTTCAAGCAAGGCGAGACGCGCATCCTGATCGCCACCACGGTGATCGAGGTCGGCGTCGACGTTCCTGACGCCACGATCATGGTCATCGAGCATGCCGAACGCTTCGGCCTCGCTCAGTTGCACCAGCTGCGCGGCCGGGTCGGACGCGGCGACAAGCCCTCGTCCTGCGTGCTGCTGTACAAGGATCCGCTTGGCGAGACCGCAAAACGCCGGCTGTCGGTGATGCGCGAGACCGAGGACGGTTTCCTGATCGCCGAGGAGGACCTGAAATTGCGCGGCGAAGGCGAACTGCTGGGCACCCGCCAGTCCGGCACGCCGGGTTTCCAGGTGGCGCGCATCGAGGTGCATGCCGACCTACTGGAGGCCGCCCGTGACGACGCCAGGCTGATCCTGTCGCGCGACCCAGAACTGCAATCGGACCGCGGCGAGGCGCTGCGGCTCCTGCTCTACTTGTTCGGCCGCGACGAGGCCGTGCGGCTCCTGCGCGCCGGGTGAGGCCCTAGCGGCGGATTGGCCAGGGTTCCGTTGATCGGCTCGCCGTTCAGCGTCACCAGTTTCGTCTTCACCTCGGGAGCCACCAACCCAGCTGATACGATCAGCTTGGCGCCGTCCTCGATCGTCATGTCGAGCGGCACGATGTCCGACTTCAGCACATACATCAGGAAACCGGTCGTCGGGTTCGGCGTGCACGGCATGAACACGGCAATCAGCGGATCACCTTCCTGGTCGAGCTTCTGGTTGATCTCGGTTTCCTTTTCGCTGGCGACGAACACCAGCGACCACACGCCCTTGCGTGGATATTCGACCAGCCCAACCTGGCGGAACATGTCGCCCTTGTTCGACAGCACGGTCTCGAAAATCTGCTTCAGCGAGCCGTATATGCCGCGCACCAGCGGCATGCGGCCAAGCAAGCGCTCGCCAAAGCCGACTATGGCGCGGCCGACAATGTTGGCGGTCAGAAAACCGATCAGCGTGATCAGGATGAGCGCAACGATGAGCCCGAACCCTGGAACCGGAAACGGCAGATAGGTGTCGGGGCTGTAGCGCGCCGGAATATACGGTTTCACCCAGGAATCGACCCAGCCGATGAACGACCAGGCGATATAGGCGGTGATCGCCAGCGGCGCGCAGACGATGAAGCCCGTGAGGAAATAGTTCCTCAGCCGTGTCATGCCGGAAGTCTTGGGAGCGTCTGACATGGTTCACCGGAGGCGCTATTGCGACGCGACATTAGTGAACCGGAAGGCGCTTTGGAACTGCGAAGTTTTTAAAGGCGCCTGTTTACAAGCGCCTCTATTCCACCGTCACCGACTTCGCCAGATTGCGCGGCTGGTCGACGTCGGTGCCCATGAACACGGCAGCGAAGTAGGCGAGCATCTGGATCGGTAGCGCATAAATGATGGGCGAGATGATTTCCGGCACATCCGGAAGCACGATCGTCTCCATCGTCTTCAGGCTCACCTGTGCCGCGCCCTTGGCGTCGGTGATCAGGATGATCTTGCCGCCACGCGCCGCCACTTCCTGCATGTTGGACACGGTCTTTTCGAAGATGCGGTCGTGCGGCGCGATCACGATCACCGGCATGTTCTCGTCGATGAGCGCGATCGGCCCATGCTTCAGCTCGCCGGCGGCATAGCCTTCGGCGTGGATGTAGGAAATCTCCTTGAGCTTCAGCGCGCCTTCCATGGCGAGCGGGAAATTGGTGTCCCGTCCGAGATAGAGCACGTCCTTGTAACGCGACAGTTCCCGCGCGATCCGTTCGATCTGCTCTTCGAGCTTCAGCACCTGGTTGGCATAGCGCGGCGCTTCCGAAAGCGCTCGCACCAGCGTTTTCTCTTGCTCATTCGAGATCGCTCCGCGCGCCACGCCAGCGCGCACGGCAAGCGACGCGAGCACGGACAGCTGGCAGGTGAAAGCCTTGGTCGAAGCGACGCCAATCTCTGGCCCGGCCAGCGTCGGCAGCACGACGTCGGATTCGCGCGCCATGGTCGATTCCCGCACGTTGACGACGGCGCCGATCTTCATCCCGGCCTTGCGGCAATAGCGCAACGAGGCCAGTGTATCGGCGGTCTCGCCCGATTGCGAGATGAAGAAGGCGGCGTCGTTGGCCGACAACGGCATCTCGCGATAACGGAATTCCGACGCGACATCGATATCGACCGGGAGCCGCGCATAGCGCTCGAACCAGTATTTGCCGATCAGGCCGGCGAGATAGGCGGTGCCACAGGCGGAGATCGCCAGCCGGCCGATCTTGGCAAAGTCGAATGGCAGATCGAGCGGCTTGGAGACGCCGGAGACGAAATCCACATAATGAGCTAGCGTGTGCGAGATCACCTCGGGCTGCTCATGGATCTCCTTCTCCATGAAATGGCGGCGGTTGCCCTTGTCGACCATGAAGCTGGTCGAGAGCGACTGCTGGCGCTTGCGGTCGACTTTTTTGCCGTCGATGTCGAAGATGGCGACGCCGTCGCGACGCACCACCGCCCAGTCGCCGTCCTCGAGATAGGTGATCGAATTGGTGAACGGAGCGAGCGCGATGGCGTCGGACCCCAAAAACATCTCGCCGTCGCCATGGCCAACGGCCAAAGGCGGGCCATTGCGCGCGCCGACGATCAGGTCCTCGTCACCCTTGAACATGATGGCTAGCGCAAAGGCGCCTTCCAGCCGCTTCAGCGCCTTATGCGCGGCTTCGACCGGCTTTAGCCCCCTGGCGAGTTCGCGCGCCACCAGATGCGCCACGACCTCGGTGTCGGTCTGTGACGAGAAGGAATAGCCGTCGCGGATCAGCTCCTCGCGCAGTTCGGCGAAATTCTCGATGATGCCGTTGTGGACGATGGCGACGCCGTCCGAAAAATGCGGGTGCGCATTGGTCTCGTTGGGCACGCCGTGGGTTGCCCAGCGCGTATGGCCGATACCGATCATGCCGTCGAGCGGCTCATCCTTGAGCCGGCGTTCGAGGTTGACCAGCTTGCCCTCGGCACGGCGGCGGCCGAGCGCGCCCTTCTCGATGGTGGCGACGCCAGCGGAGTCATAGCCGCGATATTCGAGCCGCTTCAGTGCGTCGACGATGAGCGGCGCAACCTGCGAGTGGCCGACGATTCCAACGATACCGCACATGCAGACAGTCCCCGATTGCCCACGGAAAACCAGCGATATTTAGGCGTGGCCGGCCTGCCGCGAAAGTCACATTGCATTTCGTCCGCTGTAACGGACGCTTCAGCAGGCATGCACCATGACAGCCCGCTCTTGCAATCCGGTTACGGCAATCGTTCGGTTTTTTCGATTGCTTCGGCGGAAAAGCAGACCGTCGACCCAATCGCTAATGGTCGGCGCCAGCCGCTTTCTTCTTCGCGGCCGCCGCGGAAGCAAAGCGTTCGCGCAATTCCTTGCCCTTGCCGGGGATCGTCTTCTGGCGGGCGCGGCCGAAGGCCAGCGCATCGTCGGGCACGCTTTCGGTGATGACGCTGCCCGAGGCGATATAGCCGCCATTGCCGATGGTGACCGGGGCCACGAGCGAGGAATTGGAGCCGATGAAGGCGCCCGCGCCGATGTCCGTGAAGAACTTTGAGTAGCCGTCGTAGTTGCAGGTGATGGTGCCCGCCCCGATATTGGCGCCCGCGCCGACACGCGCGTCGCCAATATAGGTCAAATGGTTGACCTTGGCGCCGTCCTCGATAACGGCTTGCTTGACCTCGCAGAAATTGCCGACCTTGGCCTTGTTCCTGAGATCGGCGCCTGGCCGCAGCCGGGCGAACGGCCCGACATCGCAATTGGAAGCGATGGTGGCGCCCTCGACGTGGCTGAAGGCGTGGATTTTGGCGCCGCTGGCGATCCTCACGCCCGGACCAAACCAGACGTTGGGTTCGACGATGGTGTCGGCGCCAATTTCGGTGTCGTGCGAGAAAAACACGGTTTCCGGGGCGATCAGAGTCACGCCCGACAGCATCGCGTCATGGCGCCGGCGCTGTTGCCAGATGGCTTCGGCTTGCGCCAATTCGGCGCGATTGTTGATGCCGAGCGCGCTTTCGAAGCTGGCTTCGGTGGCAACGACATCGAGATTTTGTGCACTGGCGATCTCGACGATATCGGTCAGATAATACTCGCCCTTGGCATTCTCGTTGCCGACCGCGTCGAGCAGTTTCATCGCGTGCGCGCCGGCCACCGCCATCATGCCGGCATTGCAGAAGCCGATTTTCTTCTCCTCTTCGGAGCAGTCTTTTTCCTCGCGGATAGCTGTGAGCTTGCCATCCCTTTCGATCAACCGGCCATAGCCGGCCGGATTGGGTGGGCGGAATCCGATCACCACGACGGCAGCACCTTCCGCCAATCTCCGCCGCGCCACCGTGAGCGCATCCGCATCGATCAGTGGCGTGTCGCCAAACATCACGAGGACGTCGTCATAACCCCTTGATATCGCTGCGCGGGCAGCGATAACGGCATGCGCCGTACCCAAGCGCTTTTCCTGCTCGAAGGTTTCCGCCTTCGGTGCAAACTTCGCCGCCGCCTTGCGCATCTCGTCGGCGCCATGGCCAATCACCAGCGCCAGCCCGCTCGCACCCGCGGCTTCGGCCGCCTTGACCACATGGGCCACCATCGGCAACCCGGCGATCTGATGCAGCACCTTCGGCTGCGCGCTCTTCATGCGCGTGCCTTCGCCGGCTGCGAGGATGACGGACAGGCAGGATCTCTGGCTCATGGACGGGCAACCGTATGAAAGGGTTGGGAATCAATACAGGATAGCAGTGGCGCCATGCTGCACCAATGCGGTTAAATTCCGGTGAGATGATAGAGCAGCTGACTCTTAATCAACGGGTCCTCAGTTGAGTCCCATAGCTCGCCCCAAGTCGACAATCGTCAGCCCAGCCGCCCCAGCACCGGGAAATTCTCCAGCAGCCAGTACGACACCGTCTGCACGCCGCCGGTGAGGAAAAACACGCCGGCGACCACCAGCAGCGCGCCGATCGCCTTTTCGACGCGGCCGAGATGGACGCGGAATTTGCCGAGGAAGCGCATGAAAGCGCCGGAGAACAGCGCGGCAATCAGGAACGGGATACCGAGGCCGAGCGAATAGGCGGCGAGCAGAAGAGCCCCCTCGCCGACCGTCTCGCGGCCACCGGCCAGCGTCAGGATCGGCCCCAGCACCGGGCCGATGCAGGGCGTCCAGCCGAAGGCGAAGGCAAGGCCCATGACATAGGCGGCGACGGCGCTGGCCGGCTTGCCCTGCGACTGGAAGCGCGCCTCGCGTGACAGAAGCGGGATGCGCAGGATGCCCAAAAAGTTCAGGCCCATCAGGATGATCAGCACGCCGGCGCCCATCGCCAGCGGCTCCTGCCAGACGCGCAGCAGCCGGCCGATGGTCGACGCGCCGGCGCCTAGCGCGACGAACACGGTGGAAAAACCGAGCACGAAGGCGATCGAGGAATAGAGCAGCGCGCCGCGCGCGCCCTCGCGTGCCGTCGCACCTGCATTGCCGCGGAAATCGTCGACGGAGACGCCGGCCATGTAGCAGAGATAAGGCGGCACGAGCGGCAGCACGCATGGCGACAGGAACGAGATGGCCCCCGCCCCGACCGCGCTGACATAGCCGATATCCACTGCCATTCCAAAACTCCACCTTTGGCGTCCGATATAGCGGCACGCCGGTTTGTCCGCCAATCACCATCGTGTGGCAAGTCATCGCGGGCGGGGAAGAAAGCATCGGCGCAAGGCGTTGACACGACGAGGCCGCGATTTGCCGCGCGCCTTCGAATATCAGCCACGGAGATTTCCATGAAAACGATAACCGCGGCGCTGGCCGCGCTCCTGCTCAGCACCGCCGCATCCTTTGCCGCCGAAGCGTGGAAGGAAGCCGAGGTCAACGGCACCAAGATCTACAC
>NZ_VFVT01000012.1:0-195505 GCF_006442275.1 Mesorhizobium sp. B2-3-10 | reverse complement strand
GCATACAAGATAGTCGCCACGCATGCCGCCGAAAGCGCGGCCAATGCGGCGGAAGCCGAGTTCCATGCCGGCTGGTACGCGCTGCGTGGCCTGAACGATCCCAAGCTCGCGGCGACGCATTTCGCGCGCATCGCCGACCTTGCCCAGGGACCGATGACCCTGTCGCGCGCCTATTACTGGCTCGGCCGCGCGGCGGAAGTCGGAGGCCCCGGCAATGCCAAGGATTATTTTGGACGTGCGGCGACCTACGGCACCACGTTTTACGGCCAGCTCGCCGCCGAACGTGTCGGCCGGCAGGCGCTCAACATCGTCTATCCCCAGCCAAGTGCCGCCGACCGGCGGAGCTTTGCCGGCCGCGAGGCCGTCTCCGCCATCAAGCGCCTGCAAGAGGCGGGCTACGACCGCTATGCCGAAACGCTCTACCGCGACCTTGCCGGCCAGTTGACCAGTCCGGGGGAACTGGCGCTGCTCGCCATCCTGGCGGAAAAGCAGGATAACCATTTCATGGCGCTGAAAATCGGCAAGATCGCCGGAGCGCGGGGCATCGACGTCGGAGCGCTGTCCCATCCGCTCGGCGTCATCCCCGATTCGGCCAATATTTCCGGTTCCGGCAAGGCGCTGGCCTACGCGATCGCCCGCCAGGAAAGCGAATTCAATATCGGCGCCATATCCAGTGCCGGTGCGCGCGGGCTGCTGCAGCTGATGCCGGCAACCGCCAGGCAATTGGCGAAGAAGGCTGGATTGCAGTTTTCGCAGACCAGGCTGACAACCGACGCCGCCTATAATGCGACGCTTGGTTCGGCCTTCCTCGGCGAACAGCTGGATCGCTTCAACGGCTCGTACGTATTGACCTTCGCGGGCTACAATGCCGGCCCGGCCCGGGCCGGCCAGTGGGTGGCGAAATATGGTGACCCGCGCGGCAAGGACATCGATGCGGTGGTGGACTGGATCGAACGGATTCCCTACACGGAAACAAGAAGTTACGTGCAGCGCGTGATGGAGAATTACGAGGTCTACAAGATGCGTATCTCCGGCAAGTACGACATCGTCGGCGATCTCGTGAACGGGCGGAGTTGAAGTTTTTGCCCTTCCTTCGTGAGGAGAAGGAGGAGCCTTTCCCATTTGACCCTCCTGCGCTCCGTCTATAGCAGACGTGGACGATCCCTTCGGCTAAGGAGCCCGTCCCATGTCGAGCAACCCAGGTTTCTCCGACTTCTTCTATGCCGCGCCAGATGGGCTGAGACTTCACGCGCGCGTCTATGGCGAAGCGAATTCCGCACATTGGCCGGTCGTCTGCCTGCCTGGCCTGACACGTAATGCGCGGGATTTTCACGAGCTGGCGCTCTATCTCTCAACGCGATCCGCCCTGGCGCGCAAGGTCATCGCCTTCGACTATCGCGGACGCGGACAGTCGGCCTACGATCCCGATGTCAGTCACTATAATGTCGGCGTCGAGGCGGGGGACATCCTTGCCGGGCTGACGGCGCTCGGCATAGAACAGGCGGCCTTCATCGGCACCTCGCGCGGCGGGCTGATCATCCATGTGCTTGGCGCGATGCAGCCGGCGGCGCTGAAAGCCATCGTGCTCAACGACATCGGGCCAGTGATCGAACCCGCCGGCCTTGCCCATATCCGCGCCTATCTCGATCCCACGCCAAGACCGAAGAGCCGTGCCAAGACTGTCGATGCCCTGCGCGACACCCATGGCGGCGACTTTCCCGCCCTCGCTTCGGCGGATTGGGAGCGGATGGCGTCGGCGCTCTATCGCGAGACGGATCAGGGGCTGATGCCGGATTTCGACCCGAGGCTGGTTGAAACGCTCGCCGCCCTCGACCTAAGCAAGAAACTGCCGGATTTGTGGGTGCAATTCGAGGCGCTGGCCGCCATGCCTATGCTGGTCATACGCGGCGCCAACTCCAGACTTTTGTCCGTCGAGACGCTTGAAGAAATGAAGAAGCGCCACCCAACCCTCGAGGCGATCACGGTCGAGGGCCAAGGCCACGCGCCTTTCCTCGAGACCGGCAGCCTGCCCATCGCCGTTGCTGCTTTTCTCGATCGCGCCGAGAGGCAATAAGCGGCAAATAAGCCTCAAGACCAGATCAGATCCCGGGGCTGTTACGGCGGCAAGGCAAACTGTCGGAACTACTTGGCCTTGGAGCTTTTGCGGGTCGCTTTTGGCGGCGCCTTCGCCGACGCGCCCTCATCCGTCTGCTTCCGCTTCGCCGACGGCGTCGTCACCGGCGACGAAAACAGCGAGCTTTCCGCGTTGCCGGCCGGCTGCTCGCCGCGAGGCTTCTCCAGCACGACAACGCAACCATCGAGATCATTGGTGGCCAGATGCGCGTAGCGCATGGTCATCGACAAGGTCTGATGGCCAAGCCACATCTGCACGCGGCGGATGTCGATGCCGCCCTGGACAAGACGCGAAGCGCAGGTGTGGCGCAGGATGTGCGGCACCACCTGGTCGTCGGCCCCGAGCCCGACTTCCGCCTTGGCATCGTTCCAGATGGCGCGAAATTGTGCCTGGCTGAGCTTGGTGAACGGCCCCTTGGGCCGGCGCCCTTCGGCCGGAGGCAGCTTGATGACCTCCTTGACCCGCTCGGTCATCGGGATGGTGCGGCTGCGACCGGACTTGGTGATCCAGAAGGAGACGCGATGTTCCTGGATATCGTTCCAGATCAGCCCGAGCGCCTCTCCGAGGCGGCATCCGGTGTCGACCAGGAAGACGGAAAGCCGGTAAGCATCCTCGCTGCGGCTCTTGATGGCGGCAAACAGCCTGGCCTCTTCGTCCCTCTCGAGGAAACGAATCCGTCCCGCCCGCTCCTTCTGGCGGCGGAACTCGGGCAGGCTGTGGATATCTCCCATCTTGTACGCCTTGCGCAGCAGTTTGCTGAGAGCAGCCATCTTTCGATTGATGGTCGCGTTGCTGTTGCCGCGCTGGCGCAAGGTGCCGATAAGGTTGTCCAGGGTACTCTGGTCAAAGGCGCTGAAACGCTCCCCAAGGAGGATCTCGTCTATCTCGCCGATGAAGGAGCTGACATTATATTTATGCCGTCCATCATCCCACAATATGTCTCGATAAGCTAAAAAAAGATCTCCAACCCGATGCGACGTTACTTCTCTTATCTTGTTGTAGGTATAGTTGAATTTCGCGTTTTGAGAAGAATACATCGCATAGTGGTCAGAGGGCCCTCCCTCTTGAATCGCTTCGTTGGTCATTATTCCCCACACCCCCGAATGGATAGGCTAGGCCTAACCGCTTAGAAGTGTCCTTTCAAGAGTTTTTAAGCCGTGGCTAATTTCTTCCGTCGATTGACGGATCCCAGCGAAACCGCTCCACAGGCCTAATTCAGCTACCGATTCCCCCTGTCCCTTCTGTTGCGTTGACCCAGCCACGAAACAAAAACAGCCCGGACGTTTGTGCGCCCGGGCTGGATTTCAGCTGTAAAGAACCAGCCCCTTAGAAGGAGCGCTGGAAGCGGAGGACTCCGCCGATGCTGCTCTTCTTGGTCGCGTTGGTCCAATTGGAGAAGTCTGCGTCGTCGAACTTGCCTGCATTGAGGTAGTCGACTTCGGCCGTGACCGTGAAGCCGGGAACGATATCATAGGCAATGTTCGCGGCAATGCCGAGGTTCTTCCATTCGTCATACGAGACCTGAGCGTTGAACGAGGTCTTCTCGTTGAACTTGTAGGTGCCGCCGCCCCAAACTGCCCAGTTGCCGCCCCACAGCTTGTAGAAGCCACGGCCGCCGCCCGGGATGGCCCATGTGGGATCCGAGAGATTGTCGTCCGAGCCGTAGCCGGCCATCAAGAACAGCGACAGTTCGTTGGTGGCGTTGACATCCAAGCGAACCTTGCCGGCCCACTCTTCGTAGTTGCTGTCGTAAGCAACGACGCCCGTGATCGCGCCCCAGCCCTGCGTGTACTTCACGCCACCAACCACGTTCGGAACGTAGCTGTCGATCGTGCCGTCCGGAACGATCAGATAGGAGCCCGGAGCCGGGTCAGAACCTTCTTCGAGCGAAACCACAGCCGAGAAGCCGTTACCCGCGTCGAAGTAGTACTGGATGACGTTGGTCTCGAAGCCGCCGTAGGGAACCAGCGTATCGTTGATGACGTTGCCGGCGTAGCCGGTGAACGTATCGAAGGCCGATTCGTCAGCACCGACGCGCAGACCGCCGAGTTGAATCCAGGCGAAGTTCAGCGAAGAGCTCTGGCTCCCGTCGGAGTAGTTGAAACGGGTCTCGGTATAGGTCTTCAACGTGCCGAGTTCGGTTTCCTGGCCAGTCCAGGTCTTCAGGGTGAAGCGGGCCTGCTTGTGCCAGGTGTCGTTCTCGCTGCCATCCTCATGATCGGTGGCGCGACGACCAGTGAAAGCACCCTGATCTCCAGCGGAAGCATCATAACGGACATAGCCGCCGATGCGCAGGCAGGTTTCGGTTCCGGGGATGTAGAAGTAGCCAGCGCCGTAGACGTCGCAAATCTTGACGTATTCAGCGGGCTCCGGCTCGGCGACGACGACGGCGTCGGCGGCGCGCGCACCGGAAACTGCGATCAGGGCCGCAGCGGAGCCGAGAAGAAGGCTCTTGATGTTCATTTTCTGACCTCCAGTCAAAAGTTAAAAAACGGGTCTGGGTATTCTTTGCTGAAGGACAGCGTTCCCTGCCCCATCCCCACTACCGAAAAAGATGCGCACCGCGCCGCTCCTTCGAACTCGACATTACCCATGAGCCGGCGGCGTTCAACAACGATCGTACCGATGAAAGGGCTGTTCGGCTGCTATCCCCCGGCGTTGTTGCACAAATGACACGATTTGGCCTCACTCAGAAAGCTCTCGTTAACCATCAGGCCCGCCGCAGCCGGCTATTTCCGGCCGAATCCGGCATTCGGCCGACGGAATCGTGGCGAGGCCGCGAGTCACCGGCCAGGGATTTGCCGCATAACCGCCCCATCGCGGAAATCCGCGGCGACAGCGCGCCGTTATTTTCCATATTAATGACACGGGCTTGTTGATTGTGCCGGCGCTTTTCTTTATCCAGCGGCTCAACGGAGAGGTGGCCGAGTGGTCGAAGGCGCTCCCCTGCTAAGGGAGTAGAGGTCAAAAGCTTCTCGTGGGTTCGAATCCCATCCTCTCCGCCACCCTACGCCCTGCGGGGTTCGGGTGGCAGGCCACCCGGAACCGCATTTGGGCGTAGGAGTGTCGCCCGAAGCTACGAAGTAGCGTAGGGGGACCATGTGGTACGTCTATTTCCTGGAGCTCCGTAACGGCGATATCTATGTCGGATCGACAAACGACCTTCGACGCCGCACCGAATCGCACCGATTGGGCAATGTTCCATCGACAAAGGCCTACCTGCCCGTAGCCTTGAAGAGCTACATCGCGGTCGAAACCGAGGCCAACGCTCGCCAACTCGAGAGATATTTCAAGACCGGATCGGGCAAGGCTTTCGCGACCAAGCGTTTCTTGCAGACCGCGCCTCGCTGACCGCCACCATATTATCTACCTGAAATAAAAAGGAAAACGGCTCTCCTGGCAGCTTTTCGTCGGCCTTCGCTCGCGATTCTGACTGGAGGTCAGAAAATGAACATCAAGAGCCTTCTTCTCGGCTCCGCTGCGGCCCTGATCGCAGTTTCCGGTGCGCGCGCCGCCGACGCCGTCGTCGTCGCCGAGCCGGAACCCGCTGAATACGTCAAGATTTGCGACGTCTACGGCGCTGGCTACTTCTACATCCCCGGCACCGAAACCTGCCTGCGCGTCGGTGGCTATGTCCGCTACGACATCTCCGGTGGCGACCTCGGTACGTTCGATGGTGCTAAGAACGTCGACCATCAGGATGGCAGCATAAATGACACCTGGCACAAAAATACCCGCTTCACGCTGAAGACCTGGACCGGCCAGGAAACCGAGCTCGGTACCTTGAAGACCTACACCGAGACCCGCTTCAACTTCGGCAATGGCGAGGGAGGTGACACCAGCTACGATCCGGCGACTGGCCTCTTCGTAGACAATCCCGCCCATAACAAGGACGTCTCGCTGAACTTCGCCTGGATTCAGCTCGGTGGTCTCCGCGTCGGTAAGGACGAATCGGCCTTCGATACGTTCATCGGCTACGCCGGCAACGTTATCCAAGATACGATCGTTCCCTACGGCGATTTCGACACAAACGTCGTTCAGTACTACTTCGACGCGGGCAATGGCTTCTCGGCCGTCGTCTCGCTCGAAGAAGGCGCAGGTACGGTTGGAACAATCGACAGCTATGTCCCGCATGTCGTCGGCGGCGTGAAGTGGACGCAGGGCTGGGGCGCGATCACCGGCGTCGTTGCCTATGACAGCAACTACGAAGAAGTGGCCGGCAAGGTTCGCTTGGATGTCAACGTTTCCAACGAACTGTCGCTCTGGGTCATGGGCGGCTACGGTTCGGACGACAATCTCAACGATCCGACATACGCAATTGCGGCTGGCGGTCGCGGCTTCTACAAGCAGTGGGGCGGCAACTGGGCAGTTTGGGGCGGCGGCACCTACAAGTTCAACGAGAAGACCTCGTTCAACGCTCAGGTTTCCTATGACGACTGGAAGAACCTCGGCATCGCGGCGAATATCGCCTATGACGTTGTTCCCGGCTTTACGGTCACGGCCGAAGTCGACTATCAGAACGTCGGTAGCGATGATCTGACGCGGGCCTGGGACGGCGCCGAGAAGAAGAGCAATATCGGCGGCATTCTCCGCTTCCAGCGCTCGTTCTAAGACATTTCGGCTATTGAAACCGAAACCCGGCGGGCAACCGCCGGGTTTTTTGTATTTGCACCGATGCTCTATCGCGCAGCTTGCACCGGCCGGTGGCGCACGTTAGCAAGAAGGCCCCTTCCAAGCGAGCTTCCGCCATGCCTCAGCGCCCTGCCCTCTCACCCCTCGTCGCAGCGCTTCCGTCGACCGTGCCGTTTGTCGGCCCCGAAGCGCAGGAGCGTGAGCGCGGGCGCGCTTTCCGTGCCCGCATCGGCGCCAATGAGAGCAGTTTTGGCCCCTCGCCGCGCGTCATCGCCCGCATGGAGAGCGTCGCGCGCGACCAGTGGATGTATTGCGACCCCGACAATTACGATCTGAAGGTCGCGGCTGCGGCGCATCACCATGTGGCGGTCGAAAATATCGTGGTCGGCGAAGGCATCGACGGTCTGCTCAGCCTGGTGGCGCGCATGTACGTGGCGCCTGGCGATGCCGTGGTCACCTCGCTCGGCGCCTATCCGACCTTCAACTTCCATATTGCCGGTGTCGGCGGCCGGCTGGTGACCGTCCCTTACGAGAATGATCGCGAAAGCCTTGACGGTCTGCTGGATGCGGTCGTCAGGGAGAAGGCGCCGCTGGTCTATCTGTCCAACCCGGACAATCCGATGGGCAGTTGGTGGGAAGCCGACGAGGTCATCCGCTTCATCGAAGCCTTGCCGGAAACCACCATGCTGGTGCTCGACGAGGCCTATGGCGAATTGGGACCAGCCTCGGCCCTGCCGCCGATCGACATCTCGCGGCCGAACGTCATCCGCATGCGAACCTTTTCGAAGGCCTATGGACTTGCCGGCATACGCTGCGGCTATGCGTTGGCCGAGACGCAAGTGATCAGCGACTTCGAGAAGATCCGCAACCACTATGGCGTCAGCCGCATGGCGCAGATCGCCGGCGTCGAGGCGCTCGCCGACCAGGCCTATCTCGAGACGGTGGTGGCCCGGGTCGCCGCCGGACGTCGGCGCATTGCCGATATCGCCGAACAGAACGGGTTGAAGCCGCTCGCCTCGGCGACCAATTTCGTCACCATCGACTGCGGCCATGACGGTGCTTTCGCCGTGAAAGTGCTGCAGGGGCTGTTGTCGCGCGACGTCTTCATCCGCAAGCCGATGGCGCCACGGCTCGACCACTGCATCCGCGTCAGCGTCGGTCTCGCCCACGAACTGGACATCTTCGCCGAGGAATTGCCTGGCGCCTTGGCAGCGGCGCGCGGAAACTAGGGCACTTCGCGGCGCTCGGGAGCCATCGCGGCGCCGAGCAGATGTCCGGCACGCGCCAGCACATCCGACAATTCCGCGGCTTCCCTGTCATTCAAGCCCGCGGTCAGGCGGGCCAGATCACGATCCGTGGCCGCAGTGCCGCAAGCGCGGCCTGGCCGCGCGCGGTGAGCGAAAGAACGCGCGGCCGGAGTGGCGCGGGACCGGTACACATCTCGGTCAGGCCGGCGGCAGAGAATTTGGAACGGAGGCCCTCGATTTTCATCGGGGTCACCGTTTCAACCGTTGCCTTCGTTCGATGCTGCGCCAGACTCTATGGAACGGGAGCGAGCCATGAATGAACGGAAAAGGGCAGTGCAGGCGCACATATACGGCACGGTCCAAGGGGTCGGCTACAGGGCGTGGACGCGCGATGAAGCGACAAGGCTCGGGCTGTTGGGCTGGGTGCGCAACGAAAGAGACCGCTCGGTGACGGCATGGCTTACCGGCGCCGACGCGCCGATTGCGGCCATGATTGAACGGCTTCGGCAAGGCCCGCCTGGCGCGGCTGTCTCTCGCATCGATGTGGAAGAGCTGGAAACCTGGGCCACGCCTGGAGATTTCAGGATCATCGGATAGACGGATTTCCGCCTGCTTGAATTAATTGAACGTTTGTTTTATTATTCTGCCGTCAACGAGGCGACGATGGCGCGCACCACAGGATCACACGGCGAGCGAACCGAAGCGGCAGTCCGTGAAGCGGCGGCCACCCTGATTGCGCGTTACGGTTATGAAGCAATGTCGATGCGCCAGCTGGCCGCCGAGGTCGGCGTGCAGGCGGCCGCGCTCTATCGCTATTTTCCGACCAAGGAAGACCTGCTGTTCACGCTGATGCGCGACCATATGCAAGCGCTTCGCGAGGCCTGGGAGCGTTCCAGGCCGGCCGACGCGGATCCGGTGCGGCAGCTTGCCGCCTTTGTGCGCAACCACATCGCCTTTCATATCGGGCGCCGCCACGCCACGCATGTGTCGAACATGGAATTGCGCAGCCTGTCGCCCGACAGGCTGACACAGATCCTGCGCATGCGCACGGCCTACGAAAAGGAACTGCGTTCGATCCTGCGCGATGGCGCCGAGGCGGGTATTTTCCGCATCGAGGACACCGGCCTGACGGCCATGGCTCTGATCCAGATGATGACCGGCGTCATCGTCTGGTTCCGGCCGGGCGAGCGATTGTCGATCGCCGAGGTCACGCAGACATACCTTTCGATGACAATGCGCCTGGTCGGCGTGAACATCGGCGTTGGTACCGGGGAGGAACGGCATGTACACGAACACGCTCAGCTTCGGGCATGATGAGGACATCGAGGCGTTGCGCGACCTGGTGCGCCGCTTCGCCCAGGACAGAATCGCACCGATAGCCGCTGACATCGATCGCGAGAACGAATTCCCGGCGCATCTATGGGGAGAACTCGGCACTCTTGGCCTGCTCGGCATAACCGCCGATCCCGATTTCGGCGGCAGCGGCATGGGCTATCTCGCCCACGTGATCGCGGTCGAGGAAATCTCACGGGCCTCCGCATCCGTCGGCCTTTCCTACGGCGCCCACTCCAATCTCTGCGTCAACCAGATCAACCGCTGGGCAACGCCGGCACAGAAGGAAAAATACCTGCCGCCGCTATGTTCGGGCGAGCACGTCGGCGCGCTTGCCATGTCGGAGCCCGGCGCCGGCTCCGACGTGGTGTCGCTCAAGTTGCGCGCCGAAAAGCGCAATGACCGCTATGTGCTCAACGGCACCAAGATGTGGATCACCAACGGCCCGGATGCCGAAACGCTGGTCGTCTACGCCAAAACCGACCCGGACCGGAAATCGCGCGGCATCACCGCCTTCATCGTCGAAAAGGCGATGCCGGGGTTTTCGGTGGCGCAGAAACTCGACAAGCTCGGCATGCGGGGGTCCAACACCGGCGAACTGGTCTTTTCGGACGTCGAGGTGCCGTTCGACAATGTGCTGCACGAGGAAGGACGCGGCGTCGAGGTGCTGATGTCCGGCCTCGACTATGAGCGCACCGTGCTTGCCGGCGGCCCGATCGGCCTGATGGCGGCCTGCCTCGACGTAGCGATCCCCTATGTTCACGAGCGCAAGCAGTTCGGCCAGCCGATCGGGGAATTCCAGCTGGTGCAAGGCAAGCTTGCCGACATGTATACGGCGATGAACGCCGCGCGTGCCTACGTATACGCCGTCGCCGCCGCCTGCGACCGCGGCCAGACCAGCCGCAAGGATGCAGCCGGCTGCGTGCTGTTCGCCGCCGAGAAAGCGACGCAGATGGCACTCGACGCCATCCAGCTGCTTGGCGGCAACGGCTATATCAACGACTATCCGACCGGCCGGCTTTTGCGCGACGCGAAGCTCTACGAGATCGGCGCCGGCACCAGCGAGATCCGTCGCTGGCTGATCGGCCGCGAGATCATGGCGGAGGGGGTGTAGCATGGCTATCCTCCAAACCCAGATCTCGCCCTCCTCCGAAACCTTCCGTGCCAATGCCGAGCGCATGCGCGCGCTGGTTGCCGATATCGCTGAAAAGGCCACGACAGTCGAGCGCGGCGGCTCGGATGAGGCCCGCGATCGCCATGTCGGTCGTGGCAAGCTGCTGCCGCGCGAACGCCTGGCGCAATTGCTGGACACCGGTTCGCCCTTCCTCGAGATCGGCCAGTTCGCGGCATGGTCCATGTATGGCGAGGAGATTGCGTCGGCCGGCCTGATCGCCGGCATCGGCCGCGTCGAGGGCACCGAGGTGATGGTCGTTGTCAACGACGCCACGGTGAAGGGCGGCACCTACTATCCGCTGACGGTGAAGAAGCATCTGCGCGCGCAGGAGATCGCGCTGCAGAACAATTTGCCATGCGTCTATCTGGTCGACAGCGGCGGCGCCAATCTGCCCAACCAGGACGAGGTCTTTCCCGACCGCGAGCATTTCGGCCGCATCTTCTACAACCAGGCCAACATGTCGGCTGCCGGCGTTCCGCAGATCGCCTGCGTCATGGGCTCCTGCACCGCTGGCGGCGCCTATGTGCCGGCGATGTCGGACGAGACGATCATGGTGCGCAACCAGGCGACCATCTTCCTCGGCGGACCGCCGCTGGTGAAGGCGGCCACCGGCGAAGACGTCAGCGCCGAGGAATTGGGCGGCGCGGATGTACACACCAGGCTTTCCGGCGTCGCCGATCACTATGCGCTGGACGACGAACACGCGCTCGCCATTTGCCGGCGCATCATCAAGAACCTGAATCGGAACAAGGCTGTAAGCCTGAGCTTACAGAAAGCTCATCAGCCGCTTCATCCCGCGGATGAGCTCTATGGCATCGTCCCGACCGACCTGCGCCAGCCCTATGACGTGCGCGAGGTGATCGCGCGCATCGTCGACGGCTCCGAATTCGATGAGTTCAAGCAGAACTACGGCACCACGCTGATCACCGGTTTCGCCCACCTCCATGGCATGCCGGTCGGCGTCATCGCCAACAATGGCGTGCTGTTTTCCGAAAGCGCGCTGAAGGGCGCGCACTTCATCGAATTGTGCTGTCAGCGCAAGATTCCGCTGGTTTTCCTGCAGAACATCACCGGCTTCATGGTCGGCCGCAAATACGAGGCGGGCGGCATCGCCAAGGACGGCGCCAAGCTGGTGATGGCGGTGGCGACCGCCAGGGTGCCGAAGGTGACCGTCATCATCGGCGGTTCATTCGGCGCCGGCAATTACGGCATGTGCGGCCGCGCCTACTCACCGCGCTTCCTGTGGATGTGGCCGAACGCGCGCATCTCGGTGATGGGCGGCGAACAGGCGGCAACCGTGCTCGCCATGGTCAAGCGCGAAGGCATCGAGCGAAAGGGCGGCGAGTGGAGCGCCGAGGAGGAAGCGAAATTCAAGAAGCCGATCCTGATGAAGTACGAGCATGAAGGCCATCCGCTCTATTCCTCGGCAAGGCTCTGGGATGACGGCATCATCGATCCGGCCAGGACACGCGAGGTGCTGGCGCTCAGCCTTTCCGCGTCGCTCAACGCCGAGATCGAGGAGACACGCTTCGGCGTGTTCAGGATGTGAGATGAGCAAGGCCCAAGACAGGATCCGCATCCACACCGGCGACATCACGAAGCTGGATGTCGACGCCATCGTCAATGCTGCCAACACCTCGCTTCTCGGCGGCGGTGGAGTCGATGGCGCCATCCACCGCGCGGCGGGTCGTGAGCTCGAGGTAGAATGCCGGATGTTGAACGGATGCAGGGTCGGCGACGCCAAGATCACCAAGGGTTACAAGCTGCCAGCTCGACATATCATCCACACGGTCGGGCCGGTCTGGCAGGGCGGCGGCAAGGGCGAAGCCGAACTGCTGGCCTCTTGCTATCGCAGGTCGCTGGAACTCGCGACCGCCAATGATTGCCGTTCGGTGGCGTTTCCCGCGATCTCGACCGGTGTTTACCGCTACCCGAAAGACGAGGCGACCGAAATCGCTGTCGGCGCGGTCAGCATGATCATCGAAGAGAAACCCATGCCCGAAACCGTCATCTTCTGCTGCTTCGACGAGCATACGGCCGAACTATACCGGCGAACCGTTGCTGCGCTCAGGAAGGGTTGAACTTTATGGACCAATCTATTCATCAGCACATGCAAAGTCGGACCCCCGACAACGAACTGGCGGCGAGGAAAAATATTCGCTACTGCTTGTCCCGCACAATGCAATGGGGACAAGGTGGGAATGGAACTGAAATATTGCCGGGGGATGGCTGCCTCGATACTTGCATCCATACTAATATTCACCACAGCTGGCGCCGGCCAGGCCGGATCGCTCGCAGGAAACAAGGGAGACGTGCGTTTTCCGCCGACCCTGGGCTCGGGCGAATGCAACGTTGCCTACAAGGGCTACGTCGCGGCGGGCGGTCATTCGGCGTACGCCACGACCTTTTATTCGCGCGTCGTCGACCTCTACATCATCTGCGGGACGAAGCTCAACGCACCGTCCCAGAAGGCCGCGGAAAAGATGGCGCTGCGCAACTGCCAGGCTGGATTGACGCGTTGGAAGCTCAAGACCGCAAGTGGCGGCTGCGCGATCTCGGCATCGAAATAGGCACATGCGCTTCGCTCGTAGAGCACTCCCTTGGTAAGGGAGCGCTCTACATCAAGTGCCGAACTGCAAGGCAGCATCCGGCAAACGGAAAGCCTATCCATATAGGTTTGCGACCCAGAGGGGGCGCGAAGGAACGCCTGCGTCGCTTTCTGGCTACGGAGGCTCCATGTTCGGCAAAATCCTGACCGCCAATCGGGGCGAGATCGCTTGCCGCGTCATCCGCACGGCTCGCAAGCTGGGCGTGCACACTGTCGCCGTCTATTCGGATGCCGACGCGAGATCCCTGCATGTCGAGATGGCCGACGAGGCGGTCCATATCGGTCCTTCGCCCGTCGGCGAGAGCTATCTGCGCGGTGACAGGATTGTCGCCGCGGCCCTGGCCACGGGTGCGCAGGCTATCCATCCCGGTTACGGCTTCCTGTCGGAAAACCCCGATTTCGTCGACCAGGTGGTAGCGGCCGGCCTCGTTTTCATCGGCCCGTCGGCGTCCTCGATCCGCGCCATGGGGCTGAAGGACGCCGCCAAGCGGCTGATGGAAGAAGCCGGCGTTCCGGTCGTTCCGGGCTATCATGGCGAGGCGCAGGAAATCGTGCTGCTTGCGTCAAAGGCCCGCGAGATCGGCTATCCCGTGCTGATCAAGGCGCGCGCTGGCGGCGGCGGCAAGGGCATGCGCCGCGTCGAACATCCCGATGACTTTTCCGAGGCACTCTCCAGCGCCCGGCGCGAAGCAAAGGCCGCTTTCGGCGACGACCGGGTGCTGGTCGAGAAATATGTCGACAAGCCGCGGCATATCGAAGTGCAGGTGTTCGGCGACAATTTCGGCAATGCGGTGCATCTCTACGAGCGCGACTGTTCGGCGCAACGCCGCCATCAGAAGGTAATCGAGGAGGCCCCCGCCCCCGGCATGACGCCGGCTTTGCGCAAGGCAATGACCGAGGCGGCGGTAAAAGCCGCCAAGGCAATCAACTACTCCGGCGCCGGCACCATCGAATTCATCGTCGACGCCTCGCAAGGCCTCGAGGCCGATCGCTTCTGGTTCATGGAAATGAACACCCGGCTGCAGGTAGAGCATCCGGTCACCGAGATGGTCACCGGCACCGATCTCGTCGAATGGCAGTTACGGGTCGCCAGCGGCGAAAAACTGCCGAAGACACAGAGCGAGATCACGCTTTGCGGCCATGCTTTCGAGGCGCGCATCTATGCCGAGGATGCGGCCAAGGGGTTTCTGCCGGCGACAGGCACGCTGCACCACCTTAGATTTCCGGACGTTGTCCCCGAAGGCGCCGCGATGCGCATCGAGACCGGCGTGCGGGCTGGCGATGCCATCTCGCCCTACTACGACCCGATGATCGCGAAGCTGGTCGTTCATGCCGGAGACAGACGGCAGGCGCTGGAAGCGCTCCGCACCGCGCTCGCGCAAATCGAGATTGCCGGCTCCACCGTCAACACCGCTTTTCTTGCCGCTCTTGCCGCCGATCCGGATTTTGCGGCTGAAGACATCGATACCGGCCTGATCGGCAGACACCAGGAGGCGTTGACGGCGGTCGCGCCGCCGACCGGCGAGATCATCTCGGCTGCCGCCATGGCGGCCTCGGGTGCCGGAGCATTGCCGTCGTCGAACGACCCATGGTCATCACTCGCCGGCTATGCGCATTTCCACGGCGTGGCGCGGCGCATGCGGCTGACGTTCGGCGAGGAAGCCATTCAGGCAAGGATTTCAGTGCGATCGGACGGGCGCTTCCAGGTGGCGCTCGATGCGCCTTATGACAGCACCAACTTGCATGATCTTCGCGCCGTTCCCCGCCTCGCCCGCTGGCCTGGCCACATCACGGTGTTCGAAGGCGCCGTCGGCTATACTTTCGCGGTGCCGGACCCCTTGGCCAGGAGCGATGAAGCGGCCGCCGCCACCGGCAGCCTGCGCGCGCCGATGCCGGGCCTGGTCAAGCTTGTGCGCGTGGCGAAAGGCGACGCTGTGATCAAAGGGCAACCTCTGCTGATCCTCGAGGCGATGAAGATGGAGCACACCATCGCCGCCCCGCATGACGGGGTGATCGCCGAGATCGCCGGGGAAGGCGCACAGGTCACCGACGGCGCGGTGCTGGTGCGGTTCGCCGAGGACCAGAACGCATGCACCGCGGCCGCCGGCGGATAGAAGGAGCGACCGCAAACTGAAATGGCCGGGACGAACCCGGCCATTCCCTTGGATTACCCGAGTGCCAGGGCGATTACTGCGCGATCGGCGCGTACTTGCCGTCATGCCACTGGTTGATGTCGTAGCTGGCATTCTTGAGGTCGCCCTTCTCGTCGAAGGTGACGTCGCCGACAACGGTGCTGATCGCCGTGCCATTCTTCAGCGCCTCGGCAACCTTGGCCGGATCGTCGCTGCCGGCACGCTTGATGCCTTCGGCGAATGCCTGGACCACGGCATAGGAGAACAGCGTGAAGCCTTCCGGCACGAAGCCGCCGGCCTTGATCTTCTCGACGGCTGCCTTGGCTTCCGGCTTTGCCTGCGGATCCGATGGGAACACGAACATCGTGCCCTCGCCGGCCGGGCCGGCAACCTGCCAGAATTCCGGCGAAGCGATCGAGTCCGGCATGATCAGCTGGAACTTGAAATTCTGTTCCGCCGACTGACGGAGGATCAGGCCCGCCTCGGGGTGGTAGCCGCCGAAATAGACGACATCGGCCTTGAGATCCTTCAGCTTGGTGACAAGCGCCGAATAGTCCTTCTCGCCGGGGTTGATGGCATCATAATAGACCTCCTTGAGGCCACCGGTATTCATGGTCGCCTTGACGGCATCAGCCACGCCCTGGCCGTAAGCGCTCTTGTCGTGCAGGATGACGACGTTCTTGCCGGCGTATTTCTTGGCGATCCACGGGCCGATGAAGGCGCCCTGTGCGTCGTCACGCGTGTAGAGACGCATGATTGTCGACCAGCCGGCCTTGGCGGCCGCATCGGTCAGCACCGGGTTCGAGGAAGCCGGGCTCATCATCAGGGCGCCGGCTTCGGCATAGACCGCCGAGGCCGGAATGCTGGAACCCGAGCAGGCATGCCCGTCGATGAACTTGACGCTGTTGGCGACGATGCGATTGGCGACCGACACCGCCTGCTTGGGATCGCACTGGTCGTCTTCGATGTCGAGCTTGATCTGGGAGCCGTTGACGCCGCCAGCCGCGTTGATGGCGTCGGCGGCGGCCTGTGCGCCCTGCTTGAACTGATCGCCGATGGTGGCGAGCTGTCCGGTCATCGGGCCGACCACTGAAATGGTGATGTCATCGGCGAACGCGACCGGCGCGCTCATCATCAGGCCGAAAATGGCCGCGCTCAAAACACTCATTTTTTTCATGACAATAGAACTCCTCCACTCACGCGCGGCCGCCCGGCCGCGCTTCTTCCAGAGAGGCGGGACAATTTCATCCTTCATCGGACCTGTCTAGGCGCATTGGCGCCACTCGATTAGGCCTGCGCGGCCTCATCCACGCAAAAAGCCACGCCAGCCTTGTTCCGGCCGGTCGTGGCTTTTTTTGCCGGTCAGGCTGTTTCCCCGGCGCCCCCGCGCTGTGAACCCAACCCACCTTCCCTGTCTTCATGTTGGCCATGATCCTTCCGAAAACCGGAGTCTTCGGGATCATGGTCCGTTGCGCGGCTTGGACCTGTCGGCGTGCCGCATTCTCGTTGTCGATGGCCGTGGCCTGGCTGTTTGCGCAGCTTTTCCCTGTTGGCCCGACCGTCTTTCTGCGGTCTTGGCCGGAGCGTCTCCGTCTGGCGGAACTCAGTGCATGGTCATCCATTCGCGGGCTTCGCGCAGCGCCTTGGCGATCTCGACCTTCGACATGGCCGCCGAGAGTTCCGAGCGCAACTCGGCGGCGCGGGCCGATCCCTTGATGGCGGCGATGTTGAACCATTTGTGGGCGGCAACGACGTCGGTTTCGCAATCGCGGCCGGTCGCATACATCATGCCCAGTTCGAAAAGAATGTCGGCCTGGGCAGTTGCCCCCATGGCGCCGAAGCCTGCTTCAAGCATTTCAAAACGTGCCATTTTTAGTCCCCTGTCTGGCTCCCGAGAGCTGCCTCCGTTCGTCTTGTCCGGGCCGCTCTTTCGATGCTTTCGAGAATGCCGCGCAGGCTTGAATCCGTCGTTAAATGGCGTGCTTAATTTGAGGAAAACAAAGCTAAAACAAGAGGTAAACGCGAAAATTCGTTAAGGATACGAAGCCAGCAATTCAGCTGGTTTTCGCCAAATTTGCCGAAAATTTTCGAGCGCGCGGTCAACACTCTGCTAACCCTAGAAAGCAAACACGAGGCGCTGGTCGTTTTCATTTCCGGGCCGACAGGGCGAATTCAGGCGCTTTCGAAATGCCAAAACCTTCCGTCGCGGCACCGCTTTCGTTTTGACGGAAGCTGGATTAGCTTACGTTTGCGTAAGCGGCAGACCGGCGAGGCGGAGCATTCGGCCGGCTATCCAAAGGGAGGAAGACATGTCTCGAAAAGTGAGCCTGGCCCTGGCGGCCACTTTGATCCTGAGCGGCGCGGCGTGGGCCGATCCGATCGAGGGCAACTGGAAAACGCAAGCCGGCGACACCGCTGCCATTTCAGGCAGCAGCTCGTTCTCCATCACGCTCAAATCAGGCAAATATGCCGGCAAGACCATCGGCTCGCTCAAGGCGGCCGGCGACAACAAATACACCGGCAACATCACCGATCCGGCAAATGACAAGACCTATTCGGGCAAGGCAACCTTGTCGGGCGCCTCGCTCAAGATGAGCGGTTGCGTGCTCGGCGGACTGATCTGCAAGAGCCAGACCTGGCATAAACTCTAAGCGACCATTTCCGTGTGATCTCTAAACGGGGCCTGGCGGGCCCCGTTTCCGTTCTGTCGACGAGCAGGCAGCGCTCGGTCGGCATTCTGGTTGCCGCAACCCAGTCAACATCCCTTCAATCAATTTGAACGGCAGATGAACGCCGGCATCAGAGCCGGTTCAGAGGCGTCAGGGCATTCTCATGCGTGTTGAAGGAGACACGGACCCAATGCTTGCTCGCCGCTTCACCATCGTCTGCCTGCTGATGAGCCTGTTTGGAATGCTCTTCGCCATCCTCGTCGCCGAAGCGGGCCGTTCGCGCTCCTGGGACGACGCCGCCAGAATGTGCCACCTCGCCTGCCCGACCGATTTTCGTCACTGAAACAGAGAACCGGACCTCGAAAAGAAAAGCCCAGAGATCATGAACCGCATCGCCGCCAACCTCTCCAAGACCCTCCGGCTCCTGCCGCGGGCGGCGCTCATCCTGATACTTCTGGCCGCTCCGGTCCTGGCGGTGCCGATGATGCGCGCCGATAGCGGCTCGACGATCGAGGCGCCGGCGCTCAGAAAGTCCGGCGTCGGGTTCGTGCTGCTGGTCAGCCTGCAGCGGGGTTGAAGAAAAAAGCGCGCTTTGAGCGCCTTCGGCGGCGAGCCCCCTCCCAACCGCCCGTCCAAGTCTCTATATTGAGCCATGGAAAAGCGAATCTATCCCCAAGCCATCGAATCTGTCGTCATGCCCGAGCCCTTTGGCCGGCAAAGCTTCGATAACGCCGAAAAGGCCGTTGCCGCGCTGCAGGTGCTCTACGACCGCAATACCAAGTTTCTGCGCGATTCCTTCGCGGCCCTAGCCGCCGGCGGCGACAGCAGCAAGCGCTACCGGGCCTTCTACCCCGAGATCGGCGTCACCACGAGTTCGTTCACCCAGGTCGACTCGCGCCAGGCCTATGGCCACATGCCAACACCAGGGCATTTCGCCACCACGGTTACCCAGCCGGACCTGTTCGAGACCTACCTCATCGAGCAGCTTCGGCTGATCATGCGCAATCACGGCGTGTCGGTAACCGTCTCGGAATCGACCACGCCGATCCCGCTGCATTTCGCTTTCCTGGAAGGCACCTATGTCGACGGCGCCGCTGCCGAACGCATCAAGCGGCCGATCCGCGACCTGTTCGACGTGCCGGATCTCGACGGCACCGACGATCAGATCGCCAATGGCACGTTCGAAGTGGCCTTCGGCGAGCCCCGGCCGCTGGCGCCGTTCACGGCGCAGCGCATCGACTATTCGCTGCACCGCATGACGCACTACACCGCAACCAGCCCGCAGCATTTCCAGAACTTCGTGCTGTTCACCAACTATCAATTCTATATCGACGAGTTCGTCGCCCGCGCCCGCGACCTGATGGAAAAGGGCGGTGACGGCTACACGGAATTTGTCGAACCTGGCAACGTTATCACCCGGGCCGGGCAGAGCGCGCCCAGCGAAGGCGTAGCGCCACAGCGCCTGCCGCAGATGCCGGCCTACCATCTGAAGAAGCCGAACCATGGCGGCATCACCATGGTCAATATCGGCGTGGGTCCTTCCAACGCCAAGACCATCACCGACCATGTCGCGGTGCTTCGGCCACATGCCTGGGTGATGCTTGGTCACTGCGCCGGGCTGCGCAACACCCAGGCGCTCGGCGACTATGTGCTCGCGCATGCCTATGTGCGCGAGGACCACGTGCTGGACGACGATCTTCCGGTCTGGGTGCCGATCCCGCCGTTGGCCGAGATCCAGGTCGCGCTGCAGGAAGCCGTCGCCGAGGTCACCGGCCTGTCGGGCTATGATTTGAAGCGCATCATGCGTACCGGCACCGTCGCCACCATCGACAACCGCAACTGGGAACTGCGCGACCAGCGCGGACCGGTGCAGCGGCTGTCGCAGTCGCGCGCCATTGCGCTCGACATGGAATCGGCGACCATCGCCGCCAATGGCTTCCGCTTCCGCGTCCCCTACGGCACGCTGCTGTGCGTTTCCGACAAGCCGCTGCATGGCGAGTTGAAGCTGCCTGGGATGGCGACCGAGTTCTACAAGCGGCAGGTGGCGCAGCACCTGACTATCGGTATCAGGGCGATGGAGAAGCTGGCGGAGATGCCGATGGAGCGGCTGCATTCGCGCAAGCTCCGGAGCTTTTCGGAAACGGCATTCCAGTAGGCGACCGCGAAGCCTCGGCGAGGCAATTCGTCGTCTTGCTCAGGCCGCAATTTGGCCGATAAGCAAATCGAACGGACCGACAGGCGGCATTCAGCGGATACAACCTCGCAGACACGACCTCAATGGCAACAGGCGCGCGCTTGAACATGACGGCTGGGCTGGCATTCCTGGCGATGACGGCATTGTCGGCCGCTTTGTTGGCCGGATTTTTCGGCGCACTGCACCCGGCGTTCGATTCCTTCTCGCATTTCCGCATTCATCTCAGCGTGCTGATGGCACTTCTGGCGCTGCCGCTGCTCGCCAGCTCGTTTCGGCTGCAAGCCGCGGCTGGGCTGCTTTTTGCCATTTCCTGCCTGGCCACAACGACGGGTGCGCTGCCCAAATGGTGGCCACAACAGGCGGCCGCCAAGCCGACCGGCCAGATCGTCTACAGCCTGCTGCAGATGAATCTGCGCTTCAACAACCCAACACCTAAGAAAGTGCTCTCACTGATCGGCCGCACCAATCCGGACGTGATCACGCTCGACGAGGTGTCGCAGATGTGGACGACCGAGCTTGGCTACATCGCCAGCGCCTACCCCTACCGAATCCTCTGCCCCTACCCAAACGGCATGTTCGGCGTGGCGCTGCTGTCGCGCCGGCCCTTTGCCGCCGACGCCGCGCCGCGCTGCGAGCCGCGCGGCGCGATGGCTATCGCCACGGTCGACTTCGGCGGCACCGATGTCGATGTCGCCGCGATTCATTTGAGCTGGCCCTGGCCGAAGGAGCAATACTGGCAGATCGGCGAACTGGCGCAGCCACTGGCCGCGCTCGGCGAGACCGCGATCATGGCGGGCGATTGCAACGCCGTGCCGTGGAGTGCCGCGGTGCGGCGGGTCGCGGCTCTCGGCGGGCTGACACTCATGCCTTCCGCCGGCCCGACCTGGATCCACCGGACACTGCCGGACTTCCTGCGCCGCTATGCAGGCCTGCCGATCGACCAGGTGTTCAGCAAAGGCGGCGTGACGATCCTGTCTTCGAGGCGGCTGGAAGATACCGGCTCCGACCACCTGCCGCTGCTGGTCGAATTCTTGGTCCGGTCCGATGAGAAGCAGCCTGAGGATGGGCACGCCACTGCGCTCGCGGCGCACGATTTGCCTGCTGAGCCGCACGGCTGACGCGTCAACGAGTGGAGCACCCGCGCCGCGGCGAAGCGTTGAGATGGCGAACGGATTGCTCGTTCAAGGTTTCCCGATCAAGGCAGCGATCAGGTGTTCGACATGGCCGCCATCGCGATGCTCACGCCGATCGAAGGCGTTTTGCCTCGCCTCATATTCTGCATAAACGGCCTTGATGCGAAGCCGAGCCTCGCGGCGCGCCTTGTCGCATGACGGGTCGTTGGCGACCCGCAGGCCAGTTATCGACCTTTCTGTCACGCGCATCATCTCCCTGGCGATGCGCCCATGTGTTTCCTCATGGGCGCGAACACCCGCGAAAAACCTGTTCCAACGCCTCTTCAACGTCGGCGCCATGGGCGAGCCAACGCGAGGGAAGGTGTAGAACAGATTGAGCGTGCCGTTGACCCGCCGCAGCCGGCAGACGCCGTTGTCCTGGCCTCCGCCGAGATCCCAGTCGACCGTATAGGCGGTTGTGGCGATGGCATGCGTCATGAAGCCATGCTTAGGCCCCTTGCTGTCCATCGCGTCGATGAAGGCCGTACCCGAGTTTCCCGTGATGTCGTAGGTCCGCGTCTGGACGATTGCCCTGGTGCCGGCAAAGGCCTCAGGCGCGCACAGTGTCCCGATGACGGCGAGGCATGTCAGAACTGTCCGGCGCATCGGCCTTCTCCTTGTCCCCGGAGAAGGGAACCATAAGCCGGTGATAGTTTCAACGGTTCTGCTGCGCTGCATGCTCTCGCAGCCAGAACTGCGCTGCAATTTTGCTGCCGCGCCCTGGACGGCGCGGCGGCGCAGGGGTCACATGCCCTGGTAGACCGGTCCTTCACCGCCTTGCGGGGGCACCCAGTTGATGTTCTGGTTCGGGTCCTTGATGTCGCAGGTCTTGCAGTGGACGCAGTTCTGCGCGTTGATGACGAAGCGCACATCCTTCGCCTGCGGGTCGGCGGCGGCGTTGCCGTCCTTGTCGACCCATTCGTAGACGCCGGCCGGGCAATAGCGTGTGGAAGGTCCGGCAAAGACATCATGTTCCGAGCGTTTCTGCAGGTCCATGTCGCCGACCAGCAGATGGACCGGCTCGTTTTCCTCGTGATTGGTGTTGGATAGGAACACCGAGGACAGACGGTCGAAGGTCAGCACGCCATCCGGCTTCGGATAGACGATCTTCTTGTGCTGGGCGGCAGGCTCGAGCGTGGCATAGTCGGCCTTGCCGTGCTTCAGCGTGCCGAAGGGCGAGACGCCGAACAGCGTGTTCAGCCACATGTCGAGGCCGCCGAGGCTGACGCCAATGATGGTGCCGAAGCGCGACCACAGCGGCTTGACATTGCGCACCTTCTTCAGGTCCTTGCCGATGTCGGTCGCCCGCCAGGCATCCTCATAGGCGGAAAGCTCGTCATTGGCACGGCCCGCGCCGATCGCCTCGGCGACATGCTCGGCCGCCAGCATCCCCGACAGCACCGCATTGTGGGAGCCCTTGATGCGCGGCACGTTGACGAAGCCCGCCGCGCACCCCATCAGCGCACCGCCCGGGAACGACAATTTCGGCACCGACTGCCAGCCGCCCTCGGTTATGGCGCGCGCGCCGTAGCCCAGGCGCTTGGCGCCGTCGAACGTGCCCGCGATCGCCGGATGGGTCTTGAAGCGCTGGAATTCCTCGAAAGGCGACAGATAGGGATTCTTGTAATTGAGGTGGAGGACGAAGCCGACCGCCACCTGATTATCCTCCAGATGATAGAGGAACGAACCGCCGCCAGTCTTCATGTCCAGCGGCCAGCCGAAGGAATGCTGCACCAGACCCGGCCGATGGTTCTCCGGCTTGACGTGCCAGAGTTCCTTGAGGCCGATGCCGTATTTGCCGGGCTCGCGGCCGTCGGAGAGTTTATATCTAGCGATCAACTGCTTGGCCAGCGAACCGCGCGCGCCTTCGCCGATCAGCACATATTTGCCCATCAGCGCCATGCCCGGCGCGAAGCCCGGACCATGCGTGCCGTCCTTCTCGACGCCCATGTCTCCGGTGACGACGCCGGTGACGGCACCTTCTTCATTGTAGAGCAGGCCGGCCGCGGCAAAGCCTGGGTAGATCTCGACGCCGAGCGCCTCGGCCTTGCCAGCCAGCCAGCGGCAGACGTTGCCGAGCGAGACGATATAGTTGCCGTGGTTGTTCATCAGCGGCGGCATGAAGATGTTGGGCAGGCGGAACGAACCGGCGGGGCCGAGCACCAGGAAATGGTCCGCAGTGACCGGCGTCTTGAAGGGATGACCATCCTCCTCGCGCCAGCCAGGCAGCAACCGGTCGATGCCGATCGGATCGACGACGGCCCCCGACAGGATGTGGGCGCCGACTTCGCCGCCCTTTTCCAGCACGACGACGGAGAGCTCGGGATTGACCTGCTTGAGGCGGATGGCCGCGGCAAGGCCGGCCGGTCCGGCACCGACGATGACCACGTCGAATTCCATGCTTTCGCGTTCGATATCGCTCATCAACCCCTCCGCACTGGCTTGCCGCCGTTGGCGTATCTTGCTGGCTCCTGCGCTGCATAGCGCATCAATTGGCGACAGGAAACCGGCGCATACGTGACAATGCCGATTTGGCCAAAAAGTCGCGCTTTGCGCGGCAGAGAGGCCATTTCCGCGCGGCGCGACCCGCCAGGCTTGCGTTTTCTATTGTTCGACGGCTTGCTTATCGGCCATACTTCCCGCCATGCGCATTCCCGGGCCAGGCGGCTTCTCTTCGACGCGCTTTCCATCAACGCCCGGCCGGGCCTGCCGGGCGCTTATTTTGGCCCTTCTGGCGTCGAGCCCGGGTCATGCCGTCGCGGATGAAGTGAAGGTCTGGGCGACAGGCGCGTACTCGTTCTCCGACGAGCTTGGCGGTTTCCGCATCACCGGAGCCTCCGGCATCGGAACCAAGGACGATCCGCTGATCATCACCGAAGAGCTGAATTCGGCGACACCCGTGACGCTGACCATCCGTACCACAAAGCCGATCCAGGCATTCGGCAGAGCAGGCGAGTTCGCCAATGGCATCATGTATATGCGCATCGACGCGCTCAACAACAGCGGCCAGGCCTGGATCGAGTTCCAGTTCGAGCTTCAGGAAATACTGGACCAGCCAAGCGTGTTCGGAGACGGGCTTTCGTTCGACCAGCGCAACAAGACGCCCGACAATATCTGGTCGAGCAATTTCGCCGATTTCGACCGCGATTTCGAGCCCTATGACCGGCTGCTGTTCAAAAACGGCAAGGTGGACCCGCTGAAGACCGCCAGCTTCGAATTCCTGATGACCGACTACACGCCGCGATGGACCTTCTATTTGGTTCAGGATCCACGCATACCCACTGGCTAGACCGCGACCTCACCTTGGCAGGCGGGATTGGCTGCCGCCATCGACCTCGCCGAGGTTGCAAATTGATCCCGCCCGGACGATGGTGCGGCCATGACTGCCGCCTCTCCCAACAATCCGGTCGATTTGGCCGATCTGCTCGCCTTCTATGCCAGCGCGGGTGTTGACGAGGCTTTGGAGGATGCGCCGGTCAATCGGTTCGCGGAGGCCGTGCCGAAGCCGGCGGAGCGCACGCCGGCGGCGCCGCGCGAAAGCAAGGCACCGGAGCCGCCCACGGCTCCGCCGCGCCTCGATGGGCGCGCCGTGCCGGATGCTCCGGCCCCGCGCCCGCCGACCTCGGCCGTGCCCGACGAAGCGCAGGCGGCGCTGGCGCGCCAGCTGGCGACCGCGGCAATGTCGCTGGACGAATTACGCCAGCACATGGCCGCTTTCGAGGGCTGCAATCTCAAGGCGACCGCCAAGAACCTGGTATTCGCCGACGGCAACCCGCAAGCGGCTGTCATGCTGGTCGGTGAAGCCCCAGGCCGTGACGAGGACATTGAAGGACTGCCCTTCGTCGGCCGCTCGGGCCGCCTGCTCGACCGGATGCTGGCTGCGATCGGCCTCGACCGTAGCTCGGTCTACATCGCCAACGTCATTCCCTGGCGCCCACCCGGCAACCGCACGCCGACGCCGCACGAGACCGAGATCTGCCGGCCGTTCATCGAGCGTCAGATCGAGCTGGTCAATCCCAAGGTGCTGATCAATCTCGGCGGCCCGTCGGCCAAGACCCTGCTCAACACCTCGGAAGGAATCCTGCGGCTGCGCGGCAACTGGCGCGTGCACACAACGGGTTCCGGCATTGCCATTCCAGCCATGCCGACACTGCACCCGGCCTATCTCTTGCGCACCCCCGCGCACAAGAAGCTCGCATGGCGGGATTTTCTCGAAGTGAAGGCGAAGCTGCGGGAAGTGAGCTAACGATGACCTTGCAGGTAATTGAAATACATTCAGCGTCAGCCTAGTCGTCCTGCATGACAACGCCCCAAACCTCCGCCGGTAGCCTGATCCGCGAATGGCGCACGCGACGTCGCATGAGCCAGCTCGACCTCGCCATGGAGGCCGAGATCTCGCAACGGCATCTCTCCTTCGTCGAAAGCGGGCGTGCCGCGCCCTCGCGCGACATGGTGCTGCATCTGGCCGAGCAGCTTGCGATCCCGCTGCGGCAGCGCAATCAATTGCTGCTGGCCGCGGGCTTCGCGCCGAGCTTCAGCGAACGGCCGCTCACCGATACGACGCTGGCACCGGCAATGGCGGCGGTCGAGATGGTGCTCAAGGGGCATGAGCCGTTTCCGGCATTGGCGGTGGACCGGCACTGGAACCTGGTTGCGGCGAACACGGCGATCGGGCCATTCCTGGCCGATGTTTCCGAGCCCTCTCTGCTCCAGCCACCCGTCAATGTGCTGCGGCTCAGCCTGCACCCAGGTGGTGTCGCGCCACGGATCGTGAACCTCCAGGAATGGCGCACCCACCTGCTCGAACGGCTGAAACATCAGAACGATGCCGCCGGTGACCCGGTGCTGGTGGCATTGGAGCAAGAGCTTCGCGGCTACCCCTCTGGCCTGCAGAGCAGCCGGCCGGCGCCAGTCGAGCCGAATGCGATCGTGCATCCGCTGCGGCTTGCCCATGGCGACACGGTGCTTTCCTTCATCAGCACCATCACCGTGTTTGGCACGCCACTGGATGTCACCCTTTCGGAACTGGCGATCGAATCCTTTTTCCCGGCCGATGAGCAGACACGGGCGATGCTGGTACGCTTGGCGAAGGAACGGTCCTGATCACCCTTGCGGCAGCGCAGCTTTGCGGGTGCGCGTCCGCTCCAGACCCAGCTGCCGTTCGCGCCAGATGATGAAGATGCCGGCGGCGACCACGATCACGCCACCGACCAGCGTGCCGGGCGAGGTCACGTCGCCGAAAACGAAGTAGCCGACGACGACGCCCAGGATCATCGAGGTGTATTCGAAAGGCGCCACGACCGAGGCTTCGGCATGACGGTAGGCCGCGGTCATCAAAATCTGGCCGAGCCCGCCACAAAAGCCGGCGAGGATGAGCAACGTGGCTTGTATTGGCGTCAGCGACTGCCAGCCGAAGGGCAGCGTCAACAGCGAGAGCACGCTCGCCGTCGACGAGAACCATAGCACGATGGTCGCCGTCTTCTCCGTCTGCACGAGATTGCGCACCAACAGCATGGCGACAGCGGAGATTGCCGCGGCCGCCAGCGCGGCCATGACGCCCAGGACCTCCTGGTCGTCGAGACCTTCATCCGAATTGAGCAGCGTCAGCTCCGGCCAGGAAATGACGAGCACGCCAATGAGGCCGATCGCGACAGCGCTCCAGCGATAGACGCGGATCGTCTCGCCAAGGAAGACCGAGGAGAACACCACGACCAGCAGCGGCTGTGCATAGTTCAGGGTGATCGCCTCGGGAAGAGGCAGCCTGGTGAGCGCGAAAAAGCCGAGCCCCATGGCACCGACGCCGACGACGCCACGCGCGACGTGGTTGAAGGGGCGTTTCGTCACAAATGCCGTGGCCAGATGTCCCTTCAACGTCAGGAAGACAATGATCGGGAAGATGGCGAAGAAGGAACGAAAGAAGACGATCTGCCCGGCAGGCACATCGCCTGCCGCCTTGATACAGGTTTGCATGCCGACAAAAACCGCCACGGAGACGATCTTCAGCACGATGCCTCTCAGGGTGCCGTGGCCGCCCGTCGTCTCTGGTTGCGCCCCCGCTCCTGATGTCACTTTGGCAATGCGTCTCTGCCCGTGGTCGAGGGCACGCTACGGTTCTCGAAATGGCAGAACGGGAAATTGTCGGCGCGCCGAACGAAAGCGCCCATCCCGAATTTCGGTGTGACGGCCGTCATGACTGCCTCGCGACAAGGAAAGGATGACCTGAATTAGGCCCTGCCGCAGTTTTGTCGAGGGAGTGTTTCGTGTAAAGAGCGCGGACTTCGAATTTTTGGACCGGTCAGATCATGTCCGGTCCCGGAAAAGACAGGAAAAGCCAGGGAATGCGCACCGATACAGGCCAGGTCTTCAAACTCGAGGACTATCGCCCCAGCGACTACCTCATTCCGAAAACCAGCCTTGAATTCCGTCTTTCGCCGCAGGCAACGGTCGTCACCGCGATACTGACCGTCGAACGCCGCGAGGACATATCCGCGTCGGCTCCGCTGGTGCTCGACGGCGATGGGTTGACGCTCAAACGCGTCGAAGTCGACGGCAAGGTGGTGAGACCGGCGGATCTGCTGGCGAGCCCCGACCAACTGACCCTGCTCAAACCGCCGGCGGCACCTCGTTTCCAGCTGCTGATCGAAACCGAACTGGCCCCAGCCGGCAACGAGGCCTTGATGGGCCTTTACCGCTCGAACAACGTGTACTGCACGCAATGCGAGGCGGAGGGTTTTCGCCGCATCACCTATTTCCTCGACCGCCCCGATATCCTGTCGGTCTACACGGTGCGCATCGATGCGCGACGCGACGAAGCGCCGCTGCTCCTGTCGAACGGCAATCCGGTCGAGAGCGGCGATCTCGCCGAAGGCTGGCACTACGCCACATGGCACGACCCCTTCCCCAAACCATCCTATTTGTTCGCGCTGGTGGCCGGCAATCTCGGCCAGGTCGCCGACAATTTCGTCACCATGTCCGGCCGCAAGGTCGAGCTCGGCATCTATGTCGAGCCCGGCAAGGAGGCGCTCGCCGGCTACGCCATGGACGCGCTGAAGCGGTCGATGCAATGGGACGAGGAGGCGTTTGGCCGCGAGTACGACCTCGACGTCTTCAACATCGTCGCCGTGTCGGACTTCAACATGGGCGCGATGGAGAATAAGGGTCTCAACATCTTCAACGACAAATACGTGCTGGCGGACCAGGAGACGGCGACGGACGCCGATTTCGCCAATATCGAGGCGATCATCGCGCATGAATATTTCCACAATTGGACAGGCAACAGAATCACTTGCCGCGACTGGTTCCAGCTTTGCCTGAAGGAAGGGCTGACGGTCTTCCGCGATCATGAGTTCTCCGCCGACCAGCGCTCGCGCGCTGTCAAGCGCATCGCCGAGGTGCGCACGCTGCGGGCCCACCAGTTTCCCGAGGACCAGGGCCCGCTGGCGCATCCCGTGCGGCCGCGCCGCTACCGCGAGATCAACAATTTCTATACGGCGACGGTATACGAGAAAGGCTCCGAAGTGGTGCGCATGATCCGCACCATTCTCGGGGCCGAGGTCTTTCGCGCCGGCATGGACCTCTATTTCGAACGCCACGACGGCGAGGCCGCGACCATCGAGGATTTCATAAAGGTGTTCGAGGACGCGTCCGGCCGCGACCTGTCGCAATTCGCGCTATGGTATCATCAGGCGGGCACACCCAACCTGACGGTGAGTTCGACGCACAATCCGGCCGCACAGGAATTCACGCTCGAGATCGAGCAGTCGGTGCCGCCGACGCCCTCCGAAAGCCGCAAGCGGCTGATGCATATCCCGCTCGCCTTCGGCCTGATCGGCGCCGGCGGCAAACCTGTCGCGTATAGCGGCGTCGAGGGCGCGAGCGTCGAGGACGGCGTCATCCATGTCCGCAAGCGTCGCCATGTGGTGCGTTTCTCGGGCGTGGCCGAGCGCCCGGCGGTGTCGCTCAACCGTGGCTTTTCGGCGCCGGTGACGCTGTCGGCCGAGCAGAAGGCGGCCGACCAGTACTTCCTCGCCCGCCATGACAGCGACGCCTTCTCGCGCTGGCAGGCCTTCAACACGCTGTTGACCGATGCTCTGATCGCTGCCTTCCGCCAGATCCTTGGCGGCAAACAGCCGGACTTCGCCCCACGGCTGACCGAGCTTGCCGGCAGCATCGCCAGCGACGAGACGCTGGAGCCAGCCTATCGGGCCCTGGCCCTGGCGCTGCCTGGAGACGCCGACATCGCCCGCGACATCGGCAAGAACATCGATCCCGACGCCATCCATGCGGCCCGACAGGCGCTTGCGCTGGCGATCGGCATGGCCAATGGCGAGGCATTTTCCGGCCTCTACGACAGCCTTGCCGACAAGAGCGCTTTCAGCCCCGACGCGGCGAGTGCCGGACGGCGTGCCTTGCGCAACATTCTGCTGGATTATCTCTCGCTGCTGCCAGGTGGAGCGGCGTTGGCGGCCGGCCATTTCCAGTCCGCGAGCAACATGACCGACCGGGCGGCCGCATTGGCCGTGCTTGCGCATCGCCACCAAGGATCGCCGGAGGCAAGCAAGGCGCTGGCGGCTTTCGAACAGAAATATGCGTCCGACCCGCTGGTGATGGACAAATGGTTCCAGATCCAGGCCAGCGTGCCTGGGCCGCAGGCGGTGGAGACGGTTCGCGCCCTGACCGCTCATGCCGGCTTCTCGATGGGCAATCCGAACCGGGTGCGCTCGTTGATCGGCACATTCTCCAGCGCCAACCAGACCGGCTTTCACCGCGCCGACGGCGAAGGCTACCGCTTCTTCGCACGAACGGTGCTCGAGGTTGAAAAGCGCAATCCGCAAGTGGCGGCAAGGCTGGCGACGGCGCTCAGGTCATGGCGCTCGCTCGAACCGGGCAGGCAAGCCCAGGCTCGGGAAGTGCTGGTTTCGATCGCCAATGCCGAAAACCTATCGGCGGATCTGCGCGACATCGTCGAGCGCACGTTGGCTTAGGCGCTCCCGCCTTCTTCCCTGCGGAAGAAGGCCGGGTTCTAAAAGCCCATCATTTTAGTCGATTTTTAATCTTTTTTCGCCCGACCACTGGACAAGGCGAATCACCTTTGATTCTTTAATGGCGATTCGGAAGTGCGGTGTTGCCGGATCACCAGCACATAGAAATGCGACATACTGAAATCGGGGAGTGCCATTTATGGCAAAGGCGGACGCGTGGGGCGCGCCCGGTGGGATGGTTTTTGCGCGTCGCGAGACGCGCGGCGACGGCCTTGCCGGGAATACGCGGCTCATTGCCGAACCGGCCTACAAGCGGCTTCTGGCGGCCGAACCGCTGCTGCGCCGGTCGATACCGGCCCTCATCGTCATCTTCCTGCTCGTCATCGCGGCGCTGCGTGTAATCTCGCTGATGAACGAGCGCGACGACGTGGAGCGCGATGCCAAGGCTATCCTGACGCTGGCCGCCGCGCAGCTCGCCAGTTCGCTCGCCACCACAGCGGACACGCTGCCGGGCGCCACGCAGGACCTGCTGGAGACCACCAGCCGCCAGGGCGCCATGGGCCGCAGCCATGTGCTAGTCATTACCGACAGCGCCTTCAGGATCACCGCGGTGACGCCGCGTTCGGTGCCCTGGCAAGGCCATTCGCTCGACGGCCTCGTCCAGGGCGGCCAACCTCTGTTCATGTTCGGCGACCGGGCCGGCGTCATGGAGGTCAACATCGGCGGGCAGGACTGGTACGCGGCGGTCAGCCTGAGCAAGGACAGGAAGGGAGCCGCGGCGGCGCTCGTCCCCCAAGAGGCGGTCTTCGACACGTGGCGCAAGACCGTCTCGCTCAACGTCACCCTGTTTGTGCTGACGGCCGGCGTGCTGATCATCATCCTCTATGCCTATTTCGGACAGGCGGCGCGCGCGCAGGCAGCCGACCGCATCTATGTCGAAGCGCATCAGCGTATCGACATGGCGCTGGTCCGCGGCCGCTGCGGCCTGTGGGACTGGGACATGGTGCGCGGCAAGATGTACTGGTCACGCTCGATGTACGACATGCTCGGCTATGAGCCCTGCGAGACGATGCTGTCCTTCGGCGAGGTCGACGAGATCATCCATCCCGAGGATGGCGACCTGTTCGAACTCGCCAACAGGATCGTCGCGCGCGAGATCGACCACATCGACCAGGTGTTCCGGATGCGGCATGCCGATGGCCAGTGGGTGTGGATGCGCGCCCGCGCCCAGGTCATGGACCCGGAAGCGCCGGAGATCCAGCTCATCGGCATCGCCGTCGACGTCACCGAGCAGCGCCATCTGGCGCTGCGCTCCGAAGCGGCCGATCTTCGCCTGAGGACCGCGATCGAGAACATCAATGAATCCTTCGTGCTGTGGGATTCGGCTCAGAACTTGATCATGTGCAATTCCAAATATCAGCAGGACAACGGGCTCTCGGATCGCGACGTGATGCCAGGTGTGACGCGCGCTTCCCTGGAAGAGCGGATGCTGGCCTTCGCTTCGGAGCGCCGGCTCGCCAATACCAACGGTCCGCAGGGCGGCGCCACATTCGAGCGGCAGCTGTCCGACGGCCGCTGGCTGCAGGTCAACGAGCTCAGGACCAGGGACGGTGGCATCGTCTCGGTCGGGTCCGATATCACCCAGATCAAATTGCACCAGGAGAAACTCGTCGACAGCGAACGCCGGCTGATGGCGACGATCCATGATCTCAGCCTCGCCCGCCGGGCCGAAGAGGAACGGGCGCGCGAACTGGTCGACCTCAACCGCAAATACATGAAGGAAACCGAGCGCGCCGAAGCGGCGAACCGGGCCAAATCCGAATTCCTGGCCAACATGTCGCATGAACTGCGCACACCGCTCAACGCCATCATCGGCTTCTCCGAACTGATGGAACAGAGGCTGTTCGGTCCGTTGGGCTCGGAGCGCTACGAGGAGTACGCCACCGACATCAACAGCAGCGGCAAATATCTGCTCGGCGTCATCAACGACATTCTCGACATGTCCAAGATCGAAGCCGGCCAGTTCTCTCTGGACCAGGAACAGATCGACCTCGGTCCGCTGATCAGCGAGACGGTGCGTGTCGTCTCTCTGCAGGCGGCGCAGAAGGCGATCACCGTGGAAACGCGCATTGCCGACGCCTTGACTTTGTTTGCCGATCGCCGGGCGATCAAGCAGATCGTCATCAATCTCCTGTCCAACGCGGTGAAATTCACCGGCCAGGGCGGCCACATATCGGTCAGGGCCCGCAACACGTCAGGCGCGCTGGTGCTGACGATCGAGGACAATGGCTGCGGTATCCCGAAGGAAGCCCTCGGCAAGCTGGGGCGCCCCTTCGAGCAGGTGCAGAACCAGTTTTCCAAGAACCATGCCGGCTCCGGCCTTGGCCTTGCCATTTCGCGCTCGCTGGCCGAGTTGCAAGGCGGTGCACTGAAGATCCGCTCGACCGAAAGTGTCGGCACGATCGTATCGGTGCGCATTCCCGTGAAGAAGGCGCCAACGGCGGTCAAGGCCGCGGCCTGAGCGACAGGCTCCGGTTGGCGATGTCGGAGCCCGCATCAACCAATCTTACTGCACGCCGCCTTCGTTGCCTTCGCCATCCCATTGACGGTCATCGCGCCCGTCCTTCGGCAGTTCGCCCTTCTCGATCTTGCCGTCATTGTTCTTGTCGAGCATTGCGAAAAGCTTCTTTTCGCGGCCGATGATGTCATCCGATGTCAGCGTGCCGTCGCCCTTGCTGTCGTAACGGGCGATGATGCGCCTGGCCATGCGTTCGAAGCGCGCCTTCTCCAGCGCGTCGGCGAGTTGAGCGACAGTCAGCTTGCCGCCATTGTCTGCGACAAGCTTCTTGAGCCGCGCGTCCATGACATCGGAGAACTGGTCGAAGGTGATTTTGCCGTCATTGTCCTTCATCGCCTTGTCGAGCCGCATCATGGTGCGCTCACGCACGTTGGCGCTGTCAAGGTTCTCGGCATAGGCCGCGCCGCCGACGGCTCCGGCCAGGGCGATGTATGCAAGTGCGAGCTTGGTTGTCTTTCTCATGGTTTTCTCCTGTTGCATCGTCACCCCCGATGCGGCCGAACGGTCGTTGGTCACGACCCTCCGGCACGAAGCAGAAGGTCGAAATCCTTCCTGACCTTTTGCGACGTCTCCTTGAGATGTGCTTCCAGCACACCGAAATCCGGCAGGTCGGTGACCGCCAGAAGCAGATCCGAAAGCCCCGGCGGAACGTCGTCACGTTCGAATGGTCCGGTGAGGCACAGCCGCGTCATCTGGGTCAGTGCCAGATAAAGGGAGTAAGCCTCGCCAAGGTCCTGCCGGATCACGGCATTGGCGAAACGGGGCGTCAGACGAGACAGGATCTCGGCCGTACCGGTGGCGCGTGGCCCGGCCTCGACCTGCCCAGTGATGACAGCCACCTGGGCGATGAATTCGAGATCGATCAGACCGCCCGGTATGAGCTTGATGTCCCACAGGTCGCGGGGCGGTTTTTCCTGCTGGATCATGGCGCGCATGTCGGAAGCTTCGGTTTTCACCTTCGCCGCGTCGCGTGGCTGGCCGAGCAGCGCGGCGACCTCCGCTTCAACCTCGGCGCAGAGGCCGGCGTCGCCGGCAATCGGCCGCGCCCGCGACAGCGCCATGTGTTCCCAGGTCCAGGCTTCCTGGCGCTGGTATTTCTTGAAGGCATCGATATGGGTGGCGACCGGTCCCTTGTTGCCGGACGGCCGCAAACGCAGGTCGAGCTCATAAAGCACCCCTTCCGCCGTCGGCGCCGATACCGCGGATATCAGCCGCTGCGTCATGCGGGTGTAGTAATGCGACGGCGCCAGCGGCTTTTCACCATCGGAGTCCTCGGCGTCCGCGTCGTGATCGTAAAGCAGGATGAGATCGACATCCGATCCGGCCGTCAATTCGCGGCTGCCGAGCTTGCCCATGCCGAGCAGCGAAACCACGCCACCGGCGATCGTGCCGTGGCGCACCGCGAATTCGGCGATCACCGCTTGCAACGCCGCCGCAATGGTCAGGTCCGCAAGATCGGAGAAAGCGCGGCCGGCGCGGGCCGGGTCGATCGAGCCCGCGAGCAGCCGCACACCGATGAGGAATTTCTGTTCGGAAGCAAATATGCGTAAGCGGTCGAGCACGTCCTCATAGGCCCTGTCGCCCTCGAGGAAGGCGGAAAGCCGCCCCGAGAGATAGGCGCGGTCTGGCAGCTCGGTCAGCAATGCCGGGTCGAGCAAGCCGTCGAAGACATGCGGCCGGCGAGTGATGATGGCCGCCAGCCTTGGTGCCGCGCCCATGATCGTCGCCATCAGCTTGAGCAGTGCGGGATTCGACTGCAGCAGCGAAAACAACTGGATGCCCGCCGGCAGGCCGGCGAGGAACTCGTCGAAACGGACCAGCGCCTCGTCGGCCCGGCGCGTCTGGCCAAAGGCCTTGAGCAGTGCCGGCGTCAGTTCCGTCAGCCGCTCGCGCGCCTCCGCCGACTGGGTGACGCGATAGCGGCCGAAATGCCAGCCGCGGATGACACGGCAGATATCGCTCGGCCGCTGAAAGCCGAGGCCGTGCAGGGTCTGCAGCGTGTCCGGGTCGTCGACGTCACCGGTGAAGACCAGGTTGCCGATGCCGGCCGAAAGCTCGGGCGCGGTTTCGAACAGCGCCGCATAGTGGCGCTCGACCTGCTGCAGCGAGGCACGGAAGGCCCCGGCGAACGCGGCGGCGTCGGCGAAGCCCAGCATGTGGGCGATGCGCTCCAGCCCTTCATCGTCTTCCGGCAGCGTGTGCATCTGCTCGTCGGCCACCATCTGGATGGCGTGTTCGACCCGGCGCAGGAACCAGTACTGGAGGGCGAGTGCGTCTCTTGCGTCTGATGTGATCCAGCCTCGGGCCGCGAGCTGACCGAGCATCGGCACGGTTTCGCGGCCGCGCAGCTCCGGAAAGCGGCCGCCGGCGATGAGCTGCTGGGTCTGGACGAAGAACTCGATCTCGCGGATGCCGCCGCGCCCGAGCTTGACGTTGTGCCCCTTCACCGCGATCTCGCCATGGCCCTTATGGGCATGAATCTGGCGCTTGATCGAATGGACGTCGGCAATCGCCGCGTAATCCATGTATTTGCGCCAGATATAGGGCTGGAGCTCCTTGAGGAAGGCATCGCCCGCGGCGAGATCGCCGGCCACCGGGCGGGCCTTGATCATCGCGGCACGCTCCCAGTTCTGGCCACGCGCTTCGTAGTAGCGAAGCGCGGCTTCAACCGGGATAGCCAGCGGGGTGGAGCCGGGATCGGGACGCAACCTCAGATCGGTGCGGAAGACATAGCCGTGCTCGGTGCGGTCCTGCAGGATGCGAACCAGCCGGCGCGTCAGGCGTGAGAACAGGTCGGTGGCGTCGAGAGGATCGACCACGGCGGGTGCCTCCGGATCGAAGAACACGACGAGGTCGATGTCGGAGGAGAAATTCAGCTCATGCGCGCCAAGCTTGCCCATGCCGAGCAGGATCCAGCCCGATCGATGCGAGGGGGTGTCGAGGTCGGGCAGCTTGAGCTTGCCCTGGCCATGCGCGTCACGCAGCAGGAAATCGACTGCCGCGCGGGTGCAGGCGTCGGCGAGATCGCTCAACCGCCTTACGGTCAGCGAGGTTTCGGCCTCGCCCGAAAGATCGGCGAGCGCGATCAGGAAATGCGCCTCTGCCTTATGCCGGCGCAGCGCCATCATCAGGCCGGATTCCGAGACCGTTTCGGCCAGCGGCGCCTTGTCGATCGCGGCGGTGATCGCCTTCAGACGGGCCTCTATCGGCAGGTCGAACAGCCCGTCCAGGATTTGCGGCCGGCGGCGCGCCGTGTCGCGCAGGAATGGCGAAAGGTCGAAGACAGCGGCGAGGAGATCCTGCGCCTTCCCTTTGCCGGCCAGGAATTTGGCCACCCGTGTCAGCCCCTCTTCGCGCGCTGCGTCCGCGATTTCGGCCAGCTCCTGTCGTGCCCGAACCGCGTCGAGCGGGACAAGCGGGGTTTCCAGGCTGAGCAGCCAGTCTGTCTTGCTCCGCTTGGCAACGGCCGCCATCAGTGATCCTCGCGTGCCGGGAAACTCATGACCACGGATAGTCCTGGATTGCCAGGCAGCAGGTCAAGCCGGCCGTAATGGAATGTCATGACCGCCTTGGCGAGACTGAGGCCAAGGCCGGAACCAGGCTGCGAACGGCTCTTCTCCAGCCGCACGAAGCGCTCCGTCGCCCGGGCGCGATCGGCGTCGTCGGGAATGCCCTGGCCATTGTCCGTGACGGAAAGCCTGATCTCGCCATGCGTGCGTTCGAGCTTTACACGGACCGCCGGCTTGGACGTCGAATCGGTCGAGTACTTGATCGCATTGTCGACGATGTTGGAGAGCGCCTGGCCGATCAGCTCGCGGTTGCCGTCGACGACAAAAGCACCGTTCACCTCGGCGTCCAGCGAAACGCCAGCCTCCTCGGCCACCGGCTCATAGAGTTCGACGACATCACGGACGGCCGCCGCCAGATCGACGCGGCTGGTGTGCTCGGAAGAGTATCCGGCCTCCAGGCGGGAGATCATCAGGATGGCGTTGAAGGTCTTTATCAACTGGTCGGACTCGGCGATGGTGCCTTCCAGCGCCTGTCGATAGTCCGATGTCTTCTGCTTGCCGGAAAGCGTCGCTTCGGCCCGGTTGCGCAGCCGGGTCAGCGGCGTCTTGAGGTCATGCGCGATGTTGTCGGAAACCTGCTTGAGGCCTTCGTTGAGCGTGGCGATCCTGGCCAGCATGGCGTTGAGGTTTTCCGAAAGCCGATCGAACTCGTCGCCGGCGCCGGTTACCGGCAGCCGGCCGGAGAGATCCCCGCCCATGATGCGCCGGCTTGCCTCCGATACGCCATCGATACGCTTCAGCGCCGCGCGGCCGACAAAGAACCAGATCAGGATGCCACCCAGGGCCATCATGCCGAGCGCCAGCATCAGCGAACGGCGGATGACGGCACGGAACCGCTCTGGTTCCCCGAGATCGCGGCCGACCAGCATGATCATCTGGTTCGGCAGCCGCAGCACCAGGGCAATGGCGTTGTGGCCCTTCTCGCCCTGCGCTTGCGTGTCGCTCTGGTCGGGCTGTGCGGTCCCCTTGTCGGCAGGCAAATTGCGTAGACGGTCGAGTTCTCCCTCGCCAAAGCGCTGATAGGAAAAAGGGCTGGTGGTCCAGCCTTCGTTTTCGAGAACGCCCGGCTCGAGGCTCTGCACGTTACCGGTCAGGATCTGGCCGTTGGCATCGGCGATCAGATAGAGATTGGCGCCGGGCTGCCGCGAGCGGGCCTCGACCACGCGGACCAATACCGGAAGGCCACCGCGCTGATAGGCGCGGGCAAGGCCGAGCACCTCGTCGTTGATGGTCTCCTGCGTCTGCCCGGTCAGCATGCGCGCCGAGAGCGAAGTCATATAGAGGACGAGCAGCACCGCGCAGAGCGCGAAGAGCAAGAGATAGAGCGCCGAAAGCCGCGCGGCCGTCGTCTTCATGATGGCGGGCACGGAAAGCGCCATGCCGCCGCCTAGCCGCCCTTCAGCATGTAGCCGGCGCCGCGAACGGTATGCAGGATCGGCTTGTCGAAGCCCTTTTCGATCTTGCCGCGCAGCCGGGAGACGTGGACGTCGATGACATTGGTCTGCGGATCGAAATGATAGTCCCAGACATTTTCGAGCAGCATCGTGCGCGTCACAACCTGGCCGGCATGGCGCATGAGATATTCGAGCAGGCGGAATTCGCGTGGCTGGAGCGTGATCTCACGGCCCGCCCGGCGGACAGAATGCGATAGCCTGTCGAGTTCAAGATCGCCAACCCGGTAGACGGTCTCGGCCTCCTTGGCGCTGGCGCGTCGGTTGAGCACCTCGACACGAGCCAGAAGTTCGGAAAAGGCATAGGGCTTGGTCAGGTAATCGTCACCGCCGGCGCGCAGGCCGGTGACCCGGTCATCGACTTCGCCCAGCGCCGAAAGGATGAGCACCGGCGTCGTGTTGCCCCTGGAGCGGAGGGCGGCAATAACCGACAGGCCGTCGCGGCGCGGCATCATCCGATCGATGACCATCACATCGTAGTCACCCGCATCGGCAAGCGCGAAGCCGGTCTCGCCGTCACCCGCAACATGCGCGGTATGACCGGCTTCGGTGAAGGCTTTCTGCAGATAATCCGCAGCCTCGCGATCATCTTCTATGACGAGAATCTTCATAGGGCCGTTATACGCGATTTCGCTTGAAGGTTGAGTAGCCGGCATCTGCATTTTAGCCTTTGCCAAAGCGCATCGCGATCAAGACGATCGAGAGCGTACGCGATAAAATCTTTGTTCCGTGGCGTCGTTAGGCCGAACATGCCAGTTCCCGGTCATGTCGTTACCTGCAACCCGGGACCAACCGGCATCGGGCACGAGGGCCTGAGTGGGCAGCCAGATGCGGGCGCGGCAGCGGGCGATGGGAAGCCCGCTGCCGCTGAAGGAGAGCGCGATGACTGACTAACGGGCTCTCCTTCTTACTTTCCCCATGCGGCGACTCGGGGGTGTTGAAACCGCCGCATTGGAAAAGTCGTCTCAGCCCTTGGCCACCGGCACCGCGACGAAGCGGTTGTTGTCGTCACGGGTGATCTGCATCAGCACCGCCTTGCGTCCGGATTTGACCGCATCGGCCATGGCCTTGGTGACGTCTTCGGTGCCATTGACCTCCGCCGAGTTGACCGCGGTGATGACGTCGCCCGGCTGGATGCCGCGATCGGCGGCGGCGCTGTCGGGGTCGACGTCTGTCACCACCAGACCCTTGCCGTTTTCAGACTTGGTGACGGTGAGACCGAGATCGGCCAGCGTGTCAGGCTTTGCCGGAGCGGCAGGCTGCTGTTGCTGGTCGTTCGAGGCCTGCTTGTCGCTCGCCGGCAGTTTGCCGAGATCGACCTTGACCGTCTGGCTCTTGCCGTCGCGCCAGACCGTGACATCAACAGACTTGCCGGGCGAATAGGCGCCGATCAGGCGGGCGAGCTCCTTCGGCGACGCAACGTCCTTGCCGTCGACCTGGGTGATCACGTCGCCGGCTGATATGCCGGCCTTCTTGCCGGGGCCATCGTCCTGGGCGCTCGAAACCAAGGCGCCATTGTTGGACTTCAGGCCGAGCGACTCGGCGATGTCGGAGGTGACCGGCTGGATTTCGACGCCCAGCCAGCCGCGCTGCACCGCACCGCTCTTCATCAGGTCCCCGACGACCTGCTTGGCGGTCGAGGCCGGAATGTCGAAGGCGATGCCGACGCTGCCGCCGGAAGGCGAGAAGATGGCGGTGTTGATGCCGACCACCTGGCCGTTGAGGTTGAAGGTCGGGCCGCCTGAATTGCCGCGGTTGACCGAGGCGTCGATCTGGAGGAAATCGTCATAGGGGCCGGCGCCGATATCGCGGCCGCGCGCCGAGACGATGCCGGCGGTGACGGTGCCGCCGAGGCCGAACGGATTGCCGACAGCCACGACCCAGTCACCGACACGAACCTTGGAATCGTCGGCGAAGTCGACATAGGTGAACTTGCCGCCACCATCGACCTTGAGCACGGCGAGATCGGTGCGCGGATCGGTGCCAACCAGCTTGGCATCGAGTTCCTTGCCGTCATTGGTCACAACGGTGAAGGCGGTGCCCTCTTCGACGACGTGGTTGTTGGTGACGAGGTAACCGTCTTCGGAGATGAAGAAGCCGGAGCCCTGCGCTACCGGGCGCGGCTCGCCATTGTTGCGGTCGCGATGTCCGAAGCGACGATGACCTTCGTCGTTCTGGCCGCCCTGGTCGCCAAAGCCGCGGAATTCCTTAAAGAAACGACGCAGCTGCGGATTGTTGGGAAGATTGTCGAGGCCGTCCTGATCGTCGGAGCCATCATCGGCGGTCGGCTGGATCTTGGCCTTGACCTTGACGCTGACCACGGCCGGCGACACACGCTCCACGACATCGGCGAAGCTCGGAACCTGCGGGGCCTCGACGCGCACGGCGTCAGCGAGAACGGGGCTGGTTCCGCTGGTCAGCGCGCCAACGCCGATCGCACCGGCGACCGCGATAGACGCGGCAGCAGCCAGAAGACGCTTGCGGGTGCGAAAATATGAATCGGGGGCAATATTCATGGATCTCTTATCCTCTTTCAAGCGGACGCGCCTTGATCGGCATCCTCAAGGAACGAGAATTAGGGAAGCGCACATTACGACGCCATTTCCGGCACATGAAACTTTGGTAATGTTGGCGGGCGACGGCAGCCGTCAGTCGCGGCGGAGGATCGCGTCCAGTGCGGCCTGCTCTTCGACCGAGAGCGCTGCCGTTGCCGGAAGCCGGCGCGACCGCGCACTGAGCACTATAAACACGCCCCCGGCCAGAAGCAGGAGAACCGGCGTGCCCCACAGCAGCGCGTTGCGCAGATCGAAGCGTGGCTTCAGCAGCACGAACTCGCCGTAACGCGAAACCACATAATCCATCACCTGCCGGTCGGTATCGCCCGCGACAAGGCGTTGTCGCACCAGGATACGCAGGTCCCTGGCAAGGTCCGCGTCGGATTCGTCGATCGACTGGTTCTGGCAGACCATGCAGCGCAGGCCTTCCGACAGCGCCCGCGCCCGCGCCTCGAGTGCCGGGTCGGCCAGCATCTCGTCGGGCTTCACCGCCATTGCCGTTCCGGCGAAGAACAATGCCAGCAACAGGACTATCGACGTCACCGAAAGCCTTGCCCTCATGGCATGCCCGCCGGCGCCACCGCCTGCTTGCGACGGCGCGAAGGCGCGCCGACCCGCAGGCGCCTGTCCATCAGCGACATCGCCGCACCCGCCATCATCACCAAGCCGCCGCCCCAGATCAGCGTTACCAGCGGCTTCCACCACAGACGCACCACGACCGAGCCGTCCTTGCCCTCGTCGCCGAGCGAAATGTAGAGCTGGGAAAGGCCAAGAGTCTTGATGCCGGACTCCGTCGTCGTCATCTGCCGCACCCGATAGAAGCGCTTGGCGGAGCTGACTTCGCCGACAGGGCTGCCGCTGACGCCGATCAGCTCGAAACGCCCGCGATCCTCGCTGTAGTTCGGTCCCTGCGCAGGATAGAGCCCGACGAACCGCACCGTGCGGCCGGAGATTTCGACGGTTTCACCAGCATGCATGGACAGGATCTTCTCCGTCCCGAAGCAGAGCGTGCCAACAATGCCGAGCACGGTCAGGCCGAGGCCAAGATGCGCGAAAGCAGTCCCGAAGACCGAGCGTGGCAAACCAACCAGACGCCTGACCATTGTCGGCGCGGCGACATTGCCGACCCCCGCCTTGGTGGCGAGGTCGGTCAGCGCGCCAAGGATCAGCCAGACGCCGAGGCCGACGCCAAGCGCGGCAAGCACCGAAGCGCCGTCGATGAACAGGACCGTAACCAGTGTCGCAAGAAGTGCGGCCGCGAACGCGGCCATCAGCCGCTGCGCAACGCCGAAGACATCGCCGCGCTTCCAGGCCAGCAGCGGCCCAAAGGGAACCATCACGAGCAGCGGCACCATCAGCGGCGCGAAGGTAAGGTTGAAGAACGGCGCTCCGACCGAAATCTTGTCGGCCGAAAAAGCCTCGACCGCCAGCGGATAGAGCGTGCCGACGAGCACCGTGGCGGTCGCCGTGGTCAGGAACAGATTGTTGAGGACGAGCGCGCCTTCGCGCGAAACCGGGTGAAACAGACCGCCTGCCGTCAGCTTCGAGGCGCGCAGCGCAAACAGCGCCAGCGAGCCACCGATGAACAGCGTCAGGATGCACAGGATAAAGACGCCGCGCGTCGGATCGGTGGCAAAGGCATGGACGGAAGTCAGGACGCCCGAACGCACCAGGAAGGTGCCTAGCAGCGACAGCGAGAAGGTGAGGATGGCGAGCAACAGCGTCCAGATCTTCAACGCCGAGCGCTTTTCCATGACGATGGCCGAATGCAGCAGCGCGGTGCCCGCCAGCCACGGCATGAAGGAAGCGTTCTCGACCGGATCCCAGAACCAGAAACCGCCCCAGCCGAGTTCGTAATAGGCCCAGTACGATCCCATGGCGATGCCGCCGGTCAGGAACATCCAGGCGACCAGCGTCCATGGCCGCACCCAGCGCGCCCAGGAGGCATCGATGCGACCCTCGATGAGGGCGGCGACCGAGAAGGAAAAGCAGATCGAGAAGCCGACATAACCGAGATAGAGCATCGGCGGGTGAATGGCGAGGCCAAGATCCTGCAGGATCGGGTTGAGATCGCGGCCTTCGATGGGCGCAGGATTGAGCCGGATGAAAGGATTGGAGGTCACCAGGATGAACAGGAAGAAGGCAGCGCCAATAGCGCCCTGCACGGCGAGCACATTGGCGCGCAGCGTCGCCGGCAAGTTGGAGCCGAAAGCGGCGACAAGCGCGCCGAAGAAGGTCAGGATCAGCACCCAGAGCAGCATCGAACCTTCGTGATTGCCCCAGGTTCCAGTGATCTTGTAGATCAGCGGCTGCAGCGAATGCGAGTTCTCCCAGACGTTCGCCAGGGAAAAATCAGAGCTTGCATAGGCGCTCGCAAGGGCCGCGAAGGACAGCGCCGTCAACGCGAAACCGGTCACCGCGACCGGACCGCCGACCGCCATCAGGCGCTGGTTGTTCAGCCTCGCGCCAAACAGCGGCACGATCGTCTGCACCAGTGAAAGCGCGAACGCCAGAACCAAGGCGAAATGTCCGGTTTCAACCATTCGCGCGGCTCACACTTGCTCTTCCGCCAGAGTCACTCACTCTTGCTCTCCTGCCAGACGCCCTTGGCCTTCAGGCCGTCGGCTACTTCCTTGGGCATATAGCGCTCGTCGTGCTTGGCCAGAACGCTGTCGGCGACAAAGACGCCGTCGGGGCCGAAGGTACCCTCGGTGATGACACCCTGCTCTTCGCGGAAAAGGTCGGGCAAGATGCCGGTATAAGTCACCTTGACCGATTTGTGGGTGTCGGTGACCGAAAAGGCAACCGTTGCGCCCTGGCCGCGCTGGATGGTGCCTTTTTCGACCAAACCGCCGAGCCTGATGCGCTGGCCCGGCTGAACGCTGGCGGTGGTCAGATCGGCCGGCATGTAGAAATAGGACGCCTTCTGGCCAAGCGCATAGAAGGTCAGCCCGGTGGCGGCACCCAGAAAAACCAATCCGCCCGCGATGACCGACAATCGTTTCTGCTTGCGCGTCATACCCAATTCTACTCCGTCGCCGTCAAGCCGAGCGAGGCGGCAAAGGCGGTGAATTTCTTGGCTTCGTCACTATCGGCGCCAAAGACCGCGATGGCGCGGCCCAGCGCATCGCGCGCCTGATCGGCCTTGCCCAGCACGACATAGGAACGAACCAGCCGCATCCATCCTTCCGGGTCGCGCGGATTTTGACGAAGTTTGTCGTCCAGGCCGGCGACCATGGTGTTGATCATGGCTTCCCTGTCCTGCTGCGACATGGAGGACGCCGCGTCGACATCGGCGGCATCGGGGCCTTTCACGGTCGTGCCGGAGGCGACTTCCGGGCCGCCGGATTTGGCCAGCGCCTGTTCGACAGCGCCGCGCCACGGCGAATCCGGCGGCAGTGTACCAAGCATAGCCTGCCAGGCCGCGGCCGCTTCCTTGCCACGGCCCTCCTGCGCCAGTGCCATGGCCAGATAGAAACCGGCTTTCGCATTGGCCGGGTCAAGCTTCAAGGCCGCCTCGAAGGCATCCTGGGCATCGGCCGAAACAATGCCGCCCGCCGCACCGGCGATCGCCTCGCCGAGACCGGCCTGACGGACAGCGCTGTCGCCGTCCAGGCGAATGGCGTTGCGGTAGGCCGCCGCGGCGTCGGCAAAGCGCTGCATACGCAGATAGACCGGCGCCAGCACGTCCCAGCCCCTGCCGTCGGAAGGATTGGCGGCAAGATGGGCCTCGGCGCGCGCCACCAGCTCATCGACCGAACTGTCGGCGGGGTTCTTGGCCAACCGCTCACTGAGCGGCTGCGACGGCAGGTCAGGCGAGCCGATCTGACTGTAGAGCCCCCAACTGACCAACGGAACCGCCAGCACCGCAACGGTCGCGACAAGCCGTACGGTGCCCGATGACCTGCCGGACGCCTTGGCCGGCATATCCGCGTTGCCCAGGCGAAGGATGCGGCGGGCGATCTCGGCGCGCGCCTCGGCCGCTTCAGCGGGCCCGATCAAACCGCGCCCGGCATCGCGGTCGAGTTCGGACAGTTGATCGCGATAGACTTCCAGATCGTGATCGCCACTCGATGATGCGCCCTTGGAGGCACCAGCCAACGGCAAAAGCACCGCCAGGCTGGCGCCCAGCGTGAGAATTGCGGCTATGACCCAGAACAGCATGGTTCTTCCAATAACGGCAGAGCCCTGCCCTGCCAACACAGGCATCCTGCGACGCTTTGACGGCACGCGCCGAATGTCGCGATCGAAATCCACCGGCCGGATCGCAACGAGACCCGGCTGGCTAGGTCAATGGCGTCCAACTGCCGTCGGCATTGCGGCAGGCTGTTCCGTGCGCCGTGACGCTGGCGCCGCCCGTGAACACCGTCTGCGTGTATTGGCGGCAATCCTGCGAACCGACGCGGTAAGGCTGGGCAGGGACGACCTCGCCATAGCGTGAGGCCTGATCGCCCTTCCAGGTCACCTTCTGGCCGCTGGTGTTGTATTCGAGCGCCTTGTATTCGGCCTCGAGCGCGCTGCGCTTCTCCGTGTCGCTCAGACCGTTGCCGATCGACCCGCCAATGAGGCCGCCGCCCATGGCGGAGATGATCGACTTGGTAACGACCTTGCCGCCGGCCGGAGGCGTCGAGGCCGGTGTCGCCGCCACGGTCGGACCCTTGCCGCTCAAGGTGGTGCAGCCCGACACGGCCAGCAATGCGGAAACAAGCGCGACGCGAATCTTCATGCCAACAACCAGTTTTCTTGAGTTGGAGCCTGCCATGGATGCGCCGGGGGCCGCGTCATCGGAGAAGTAGGCGTGGCCATAGTGTTGATATTTGTCGGAAATTTGGCCACTGGCGGCTGCTCTGGGGTCAATCGATATGCCGCCACAAGATGCGCCTTCCATTGCTGCCGATTGGCCTGGGTAGCATTACTGCAGGCTCCGCAATCGCACCGTCGCCTTCAGTCCGCCCATGCCGGACCGCTCGAGTGCCAGGACGCCTCCATACTCGTTGACGAGATCGGCGACAATGGCAAGGCCCAGGCCCGTCCCAGGCTTGGTCTCATCGAGGCGCCGCCCTCGCTTCAGCGCTTCACGGGCCCTATCCTCGGGAATCCCCGGTCCGTCGTCCTCGATGCTGATCTCAAACAGGCTCTCATCCTTGCCGGCCAAGGGCACGACCGAGATCGCGACAGCACTCCTTGCCCATTTCACCGCATTTTCGAGAAGATTGCCAAGCAGTTCCTCGAGGTCCTCGCGTTCGCCGGCAAAGACGATCTCGGTGGCCGGCAGCGACAGCGACAGGCTGGTCCGCGGGTTCAGCTTCTGCAAAACGCGCACCATGCGCTGCACCAGCGGTGCCACCGGCGTGCGATAGACGACGCTGTCGCGCTGCGCCGCGACGCGGGCACGCTGCAGGTAATGGTCGATCTGCTTTTGCATGGAGGCGGCCTGCTCGGCGATCAACTGTCCCTTGGCGCCGCCAAGCGCCCGGCCCTCGTTGAGCAGAACGGCAAGCGGTGTCTTCAGGGAATGGGCGAGGTTGCCGACCTGGGTGCGCGAGCGCTCGACGATGCGTTTGTTATTTTCTATCAAGGCGTTGGTTTCGTTGGCTAACGGTTCGATCTCGGCCGGGAAACGGCCGTCGAGCCTCTGTGCGGTGCCCTCGCGCACCATGGCGAGTGCGTTCCGGACCCTGCGCAACGGCTGCAGCCCGAGCAGGATGGCGATGGCGTTGATGGCGATCATGCCGATGCCGAACAGGCTGAGATAGGTCAGCAGGCGGCGCTGGAACGTTCCTATTTCCTGCTCCAACTCGGTCTTGTTGCCCATGACGCGGAAGCGCGCGGCGCGGTTCTTCGCGTCGAGAACGAATTCGCTCTCGAACACGACCAGCTCCTCGCCATTGATGCCTTGCGCGGCATAGCTGCGCTGGAAATTGGCGTTGAAGGGAACATCCGCCACGTCCGGCGACGGGATGGTCCGGGTCATGGACGACGAGTGAAGATCGCCATGCACGCCTTCCGAGGCGGGCTCGACGGACCAGTACCAGCCCGAATTCGGTTCCGAGAAACGGAGATCGCCAAGATCGGGGGAGCCGGTCAACGCGCCGCTGTCGGAGATGCCGATGGAGCCGATCAGGTTGAACAGATGCGCCGACAACAGGCTGTCGAAGCCCCGCTCGCTGGCCTGTCGGTAGAGCGTTGTGATCAGGGTGAAGATGACGACCAGGGTCAGGATCGCCCACACGGTGGAGAAGGCGATGACGCGGAACGTCAGCGAGCGCGGCCACGCGCGCAGCGAGAGCCGTCTGCCCACGGCCGGGTTGGTGGGGAGCGGTTCCGCCTTACGCCTCCGGCTCGCGCATGCGGTAGCCCATGCCGCGTACGGTTTCGATCATGTCGATGCCCATCTTCTTGCGCAATCGTCCGACAAAGACCTCGATGGTGTTGGAATCGCGGTCGAAGTCCTGGTCGTAGAGATGCTCAACCAGTTCGGTGCGCGAAACGACCTCGCCCATGTGGTGCATCAGATAGGCAAGCAGCCGGAATTCGTGCGAGGTCAATTTCAGCGGCACGCCGTTGACATCGGCCTTCGAAGCCTTGGTGTCGAGACGCAGCGGCCCGCAGGTCAGTTCCGACGAGGCGTGGCCGGCCGCGCGGCGGATCAGGGCCCTGACGCGCGCCAGCACCTCCTCGATGTGGAACGGCTTGGTGACGTAGTCGTCGGCGCCGGCGTCGATGCCGGAGACCTTGTCGCTCCAGCGGTCACGCGCGGTCAGGATCAGCACCGGCATCTTGCGGCCGCCGCGACGCCAGCGCTCGACCACGCTGATGCCGTCCATCTGCGGCAGGCCGATGTCGAGCACAACGGCATCGTAAGGCTCTGTGTCGCCGAGGAAATGGCCCTCCTCGCCGTCGAAGGCACGATCGACGACATAGCCGGCATCGACCAGCGCATCCGAGATCTGCCGGTTGAGATCCTTGTCATCCTCGACGACGAGTACGCGCATACGGGGACCAATGCCTGTTGATTGAAGATTCCAGATATAGGCCGATTCCGCCGGCCTGGGAAACGGAGGGAAGAGCGGTCAGTTCTGCGGAACGACGATTTCGGAGCGGCGCGGACGTTGTCCGTCCTTGCCGGGCACGAGCACGACGATGACGCAGACCGGCTGGCCGCCACGCGTCGATGCCGAAGCCTTGGCGAGCGTTCCGCCATTCTGCTGAGCCACCTGCTGACCGATCGCATAGCAGTCGGATGCAGCCAGGACGATCGGGCTGGCCTGGTCGGGCTCGATGACCGGTATCGCCATTGCCTGCGACGCAAACAGCCCGGCGGCACTAAGCGCCAGGGTCGCGGTTCGGAAATGGGAGCGAAGCGTTTTCATGACCCGCGTTGTAACGCATCGGTGCTGAACGTGAAATGAACAGTGAACGGCCCTGAAACCATGCTCGCCACACCCCTGCAACGCGAGACAGACATCTTGGATTTCACCGCCCCCCAGTGAAACCCGCGAAAGCTCAGTCTAGACTCCGTTTTGGTGATATTGAAAGTGCGTCAGGCGTTTTCCTGCGTCAGCGCACGGAATCGCAGCAGGCCATGGTGGACAAGGAGTTCCTCATCGTAACGCGCCTCGCTGAATTCCAGCGACAGCCGCGTCTGGCCACGCGGGCCTATAACCAACACCGCTCCGGCAAGCCGCGCCTTGATGGCATCCATGATCGCCCGGGTCTCGGCCTCGCCATGCGCCTTCGACCAGACATGCAGCGTGATCAGCTGGTCGTCGTTGTTCTCGGCGCCGGTGTCCCAGTCAAAGGCAGAAGTCTGACCTGAAGTCACATAGGGAAAGGCGACGTTGTCGGTTGCCCGCTCGAGCAGTCCGGCGCCGCCCAGCAGCGCCGACAGCGACGCATCGCTTTTCAATCTTAGAAACAGGGCCTGCTGCAAATCGCCGGGCGCGGTCATCGTCCATTTCCTCAAGCCGTTGCGCCACCGACAATGCTTTTCCAAAGCCTGCCCATGTCCGCATCCCTTCTCAGATATAGCGGTTCGCCACGCGAAGACGATGGCGATTCGTCATCGGAATCATGAACGCCGATGATCTCGAAAATGCGACTTGCCGACAATCTCGTCGGCCGGCGCGGTAGAGCCAAATTGACCATGAGCTTGCCTCCGATTGTCTGGTCACGCGATCTTGCCCCATATAGGCTGGTCCATACGACGGAATGTTCCTTGCCGGCTTGGCCGGACAGAGGGGCATGTTCCCGATTTCCGGAGCTGATCATGCTCGATCCAGAAAAGGCCAGGGCCGCGTCACGTCTGCTGGTAGGCCATTGGGACAATGGCACCCATCTCGACGCCATACCCGAGGAACTGCGGCCGAAAACGCGCACCGAAGGTTACGCCATCCAGTCGCATGTCATGGAGCGTTCGGCGGCCCCGCTTTTCGGCTGGAAGATCGCGGCAACCAGCCTGGCCGGTCAAAGGCATATCAACGTCGACGGCCCGATGGCCGGGCGTCTGCTCGCCGAAAAAGCGGTCGAGGTCGGCGGGATCGTCTCGCTCGCGACGAGCAAGATGCGGGTCGCCGAGGTCGAATTCGCATTCCGTTTCGGCCGCCGGATCCCACCTCGCGCGGCACCTTATGAAATCGCTGAAGTCATGGACGCCGTGGCGACCCTGCATCCGGCGATCGAAATACCGGACTCACGATATGATGATTTCTGCGCTGTCGGCGCGCTGCAGCTGATCGCGGACAATGCCTGCGCCAATCTGTTTGTGATCGGCCAGCCTGCCGAAGACGATTGGCGCGACGTGAACCTCGCGGAGTACCCGGTGACCGGTTTCGTTTCGGGTAAGTCGCGGCACGACGGAACGGGCGCGGCTGTCCTCGGCGACCCGCGCATCGCCCTGACATGGCTGGTCAATGAGCTGTCGGGGCTTGGCATAGGGCTCCAACCGGGACAGGTGGTGATCACCGGAACTTGCGTGACACCGATCAGCGTCGCCGCCGGTGACGAAGTCATTGGCGATTTGGGCAGGTTCGGCAAAGTGTCGGTGCGGTTCGTCTAGACCGGCTTGCTCCCCCGGTTCAGCCTGACCACGACGCTCCTCACCGCCAGAACCAGCACGGTAATGATGATCAAAATCACCGACAGTGCGGCGATCGCCGGGTCGATGTTGTCGCGTAGTCCCATCCACATCAGGCGCGGCAGCGTGATGGCGTTGACCGAGGTGATGAACAAAGTGACGCCGATCTCTTCCCAGGACAGCACGAAGGACAGCAGCGCCGCGGTGACGATGCCGAACTTGACGTTGGGCATGATGACGCGCGTGGCGCGCTCCCAAACACTTGCGCCAAGCCCCCGCGCGGCAAGGTCGATGCGTCGGTCTAGCTGGCTGAGCGAGACCAGGATCAGCACCGTCGCGAACGGCACCGTCATCACCGAATGCGCCATGGCAACGCCGAGCCAGGTATCGTAGCCGAAGAAGGAACTGACGCCCGAGATCGAGGTGAGCAGGAAGTAGAGCGTGACCGCCGAAACCACCGGTGGCACCACCATCGGCAACAGCACGAAGCCGACGAGGGTCGCGGTGAAGCGCGGCTGGAACATCCAGACGCCGAGGCTGAAGCAGAGCGCCAGCACAGTTGAAATGGCGCTGCTGACGATGCCGATGCGGATCGAAAGCAGGATCGACTGGAGCCAGCGCGGATCCTCGATCAACGATCGGTAGTGGCGCAACGACAATTCGCCCGTCGGCATCGCCAGCATGCGGCTCGGCGTCAGCGACACGGGAATGACGGCCAGCAGCGGCAACAGCAGGAACAGCGCCACCAGGGCGGCGATAACCAGCGAGACAGGACCGGGGCGATAAGTCGGCATCAGATCAGCTGCTTCGGTCTGACATAACGAAACAAGAGCGCCATCAGCGCGCCGACGAACAGTACCAGCACGACGCTGATCGCAGCCCCCAGCCCCCAGTCCGGGCTCTGGAATATCCGGAGATAGATCAGTTCGGCGATCATGACGCTGCGCCCGCCGCCGAGAATCGCCGGCGTGACGAAGAAACCGAGCGAGAAGACGAACACGATCATCGCGGAGCCGATAATGCCGGAGCGCGTCATCGGCACGAACACCGTCCAGAAGGTGCGCATGCGGCTGGAGCCGAGGCCGCGCGCGGCGAGCAGAACACGCTCGTCAAGGCTGCGCATGGCCGAAGCCAGCGGAAAGACAGCAAAAGGAATGAGGAAATGCGTCATGCCGACAATGACGCCGAATTCGTTGCGTACCAAAGTCAGCGGTTCGGAGATAAAACCGATCGACTGCAGCCAGGTGTTGATCAGGCCGCGATTGGACAGCAGCGCCACCCAGCCGAAGGCGCGTGTCAGCACCGAGATCCAGAACGGCACCAGGATGCAGAATTCGGCGATGAGGCGCTGCGCCGGGCTGCCGCGAACCCAGACGACCGTAATAGCATAGGCGGCGGCGACCGACACTATAGTGACGATCGCGGCGATGCGCAGCGTGCGGATGAACACCGATTGGACCAGATCGTCGGTGAGCAACGCCTCGTACTGGCCAAGCCCGGGCGTCGGCAAGGTGAAACTCCATTTCACCACGCCGAGAAATGGCCAGGCATAGGCAAGGCCGAGAAAAAGGAGCAGCGGCGCCATCAACAGCGCCGCGCCCATCCTGTCGGAGAGAACGCCTCTCATGTCAGATCAGCATCGCCGCCGGTCAGGCGGAGATGATCTTGGTGTATTCGTCGAGCGCCGGCCCATAGTTCTTGGCGTACCAGTCCATGTCGAGCGGGATCTGCTTCTTCATGTTCTCGGGATCGACGGGGTTGATGCGCTTCTTGTCGGCGGGGATCAGCGCGTCGGCCGCCGGATTGGCCGGACCCTGGCCGAGCTTGTCGAACATGACGAGCTGCTTTTCCGGATCCTGGGCGCTGGCGATGAACTTCATCGCCGCATCCTTGCCGCCTGGGTTGTTCTTGAGCACGGCCAGCGCGCCGGGCGAGATCAGGCCCTGGTCCCAGATGAACTTGATCTTGCCGCCGGAATCCTGCTCGATCAGCGAGGCACGCGTCGACCAGACGATCGCCATGGAGGCTTCGCCATTGAGCAGCACGCTCTGGCTCTCGGCGCCGCCGCCCCAATAGGCGACGACGTTTTCCTTGAAGGCTGATATCTTGTCATGCGCACGTTTTAGGTCGAGCGGGTAGAGCGAAGCCGGCGCGATGCCGTCGGCCAAAAGGGCCGCTTCCCAGCTCGACACGCCCCATTTGTAGAGCGAACGCTTGCCCGGGAATTTCTTCACATCGAAGAAGTCGGCCATGCCGGTCGGTGCATCCTTGCCGTATTTCTCGGAATCGTAGGCGATGACATAGGAGAAGAAATAGGTCGAGGCGGCATAGTCCCAGCCGAAGCCCGGCCGCATCTTCTTTTTGTCGACGATGTTGTAGTCGATCGGCTCGAGCATGCCTTGCGCGCCGAGCGTAATGGCCGAGAACGGGTCGACATCGACCAGGTCCCAGGTCGGGGCGCCGCTCTTGGACTGCGCGGCGATCGCGCCTTCGGTCGGGCCCGAGCCGTCCATCTTGACGGTGATACCGGTATCCTTGGTGAAGGCCTGGCCATAGGCCGCGTCGTAGGCCGTGATGGCATCGCCGCCCCAGTTGACCAGCACAAGTTCCTTTGCTGCGGCAAAGGCACCGGTCGAGCGCAGCAGCATCGGCGTGCCGGCGAGCACGAGGGCAGCGAGTTGCGTGAACTGCCGACGCGAGATCTCGCCGCGTCTCGTTCTTTCGGACAGCGTTTCGATGGCCTGTTTCTTGGTGTCGTTCATGTCAATTCCCCTTTGTTTTCGTTGATTTTGATTCCGGAAGCCGGTGCGGCTGATCAGGCCGCGCCGGCGCTCATTGTCCTCCGTCCGGAAGGAGGAAACCCTTTTCCGCCGGCCATGTCAGCCACACGGAATTGCCCTTGCTGAGCGCCGCCGCCGCGACCTCGTTGGGCACCGAGACGGTGACTTTGGCACCTTGGCGCGTGGTGAGGTCGAGCTTGGTCGCCGCACCCAGATAGGTCGAGGCGATTGCCGTCGCGGCAATGCCGTTCTCTCCGGCGGCAGCCTCGCGCGCTATCGACATGTGTTCGGGCCGGATCGCCAGGATGGCGTCGCCACGTACCTTCTCAGCCTTGCAGTGCATGCTGACCGCGCGGTCCTCACAAAGGCCCGTCGAGCCGTTGTCGACGGCCTTAACCCCCTTCAGCGGCAGCATGTTGATCTCGCCGAGGAACTCGGCGACGAAGCGATTGTCCGGCCGGTCGTAGACCTCGTCCGGCGCGCCGACCTGCAGCAGTTTGCCATGATTGAATATGGCGACGCGCGAAGACAGCGCCAGCGCCTCGCTCTGGTCGTGGGTAACGAAGACGAAGGTGGTGCCGGTCTCCTGGTGCAGGCGCTTCATCTCTGCCTGCATCTGGCCGCGCAGGCTCTTGTCCAGCGCCGAAAACGGCTCGTCGAGCAGGAGCACGCCCGGCTCGAACACCAGCGCCCGGGCCAGCGCGACGCGCTGCTGCTGGCCACCGGAAAGCTGCGAGGGCAATTTCTTCTCGTGGCCGACCAGACCGACGCGCTCGATCATCTCGCCGACACGCTTCTTGATCTCGGCGGCCGATTTCTTGCGGACCTTGAGCGGGAAGGCGATGTTGGCCTCGACGCTCATATGCGGAAAGAGCGCATAGCCCTGGAACACCATGCCGGCGGCACGCTGCTCGGCCGGGCGGTCGGTGATATCGGCGCCGTCGCTGAAAAGCCTGCCCTCGCTCGGCTGCACGAAGCCGGCCAGGATCATCAGGAAGGTGGTCTTGCCGGAGCCGGAGGGCCCAAGCAGCGTCAGGAATTCGCCGCGGCCTATGTCGAGCGTCAGATTGTCCAGCGCACGGAACGAGCCGAAGCTCTTGCCGATCCCGATTGCCTTGATCTCTGCGGCCCGGCCGGGTTGCTGCATCCTGCCTCTATCCTTACCGTTGAGCCAAATCGTAGGCAGGGCGGAAGCTCACCGCAACCGAATAGTTTTCGCCTGATCGGCAAATTTCATTCATCTATGGCGGGCTGACGCCACCCTGCCCCTCAATAAGGCTGAATGCGATTCTCGGAGAGAGTCGACCTCAGCCATCCCGCGAAGGCTTCCAGGACCGGGTGCGAGGCCTTTGCGTGTTCGGAGACCAGAAAATAGGAGCGCGGCGATTTGATCGCGATGTCGAAAGGCCTGACCAGACGGCCTTCGCTCAGCGCACGGCGGCTGGTCAGTTCGTCACCCATGGCGATCCCCTGCCCGGCAATCGCCGCCGAGAAGACGAGGTTCATGTCGGAAAAGAAGATGCCGCCTTCGGTGTCCGGGTTTTCAACCTTGGACAGCGCCAGCCAGCGTGCCCAATCCTCGGTGTCGTCGAGATGAAGCAGATTGGCGCGCAGTACGTCCGCCGGCCTGGAAAGGCCTCCGACCTTGTTGAGCAGCGTCGGGCTGCAGAGCGGCGTGAACGAGATTTCGCACAACAGCTCGGCCATGCGGTTCGGCCAGTTGCCCACGCCAAAGGCGATGAAGGCGTCTGCCTCGGCATTGCTGACATCGTCGAGCCGTCGGGGCGTCAGGATGCGCAGCGCGACGTCAGGGTACATCTGCCGGAACTCGCCGATATGGGTGCACAGGAACAGCGAGGCGAAACCCGGCGTACAGGAGACGGCGAACGAGCCGCCGACGCCAGTGCCGGCATCGCGCGTCACCGCGTCACCGAGCACGGTCAGCGCCTTGCGAACGTCGCTGGCATAGCGCTGCCCACGCGGGGTGAGCGCCACCCCCTTGCCGATCCGCTCCAGCAGATCGAAGCCGAGATCGCGCTCGAGCAGCCGCAATTGGTGGCTCACCGCGCTGCGGGTCAGGTGCAGTTCGTCGGCGGCGCGCCAGACGCTGCCATGCCTGGCAAAACTGTCGAGCGCGCGTAGCGCCTGTGTCGATGGGATTCTCAAGAGGTGAACCGAATTTGCATGAACCAGGAAAACATATCACTTTTTGGCGAGCCGCTTCACTGCTTTCTTCTAGAGCATGGAGAAACCGGTGACGACATCGGCGCAAGAGACCGCGCTTGCCTGCCTGGACGGCATCCAGCCCCTGCTGTCGGCATGGACACGCACCATTTTCGATTTCGGCGAGACCGCCTGGCGCGAGTACCAGTCGGCCGCCTGGTATGTCGATCGACTCAAGCGCGAGGGATTTTCGGTCGAGGAAGGCTCGGGCGGCATGCCGACCGCCCTTTGCGCCCATTGGACGAACGGTGCCGGACCGACAGTGGGCATGTATGCCGAATATGATGCCGTGCCCGGCAATTGCCAGGACGCCGTGACGGTGAGGCAGCCGCGACCTGGCCTTGGCGCCGAGGCCGGCGGCCATACCGACCCGCATTCGGGGCTCGGCATAGCAAGTCTCGGCGGCCTGCTCGCCACCAAAGCCGCCATGCAGCGCCACGACATCCAAGGCACGCTGCGCTTTACCGGCGAGCCGGCTGAGAAAGTGCGCGGTTCGAAGCCGATCCATGCGGCAAAGGGCTACTATGACGACCTTGCCGGCATGATCTCCTTCCATCCCTTCTACATGCTGCCGCTCTGCAATACCGCGCGCTGGGACACGCATTGCGGCGCGGCCTACGCGATGATCTATCGCTTCGTCTGCGACGAACCCGAAAATTGGGTTCGCGCAAGCGACGGCGCACCGATCCCGCAGGCGCATTCGGCCGTCAGGGCACCGGGCGCCAACGACGCGCTGATGACCATGTACATGGCCTCCAAGGCGTTGCGCGATTCCATGCTGCCGCACCAGGGCGGCTGGTCGATCAGCGAGGCTATCCTGACGGCCGGCCAGGCCACGGCCGACAATCTGCCGGCGGGACTGGCCGAGATCCAGTACATGATCCGCGTGCCCACCATCGGCATGGCCGAGCAGGTAACGACGGTGCTCGACCGCAATGCCGCGGCCGCGGCCGCGATCAGCGGCTGCCGCTACGAGCGGCACTGGGTGTCGAAGTCACGGCCGGGGCTCGCGAACCACGCCATGGCCGGGGTTGCCTATGAAGCCCTGTCGACGGTCGGGCCGCCACGCTGGGACGAGGCCGCCAGAAAGATCGCGCGGGAAATCCAGGTCAATGCCGGCGGCACTGCTACCGGAAACCCCTTTATCGAGGAGCTTGAGCGGCTGATTTCGCCACAAGGGGCCGAGGCGATCCTGCGCCGCGACCTGCCGCCGTCCCAGGTGAACTCGACCTCCGACGACTACACCGACATGAGCTGGCACGCGCCGACCGCCCGCTTCTATGTCGCCCGCCCAGCGCTCCGCTCGGCGAATGGCGGTGCCTATCCCTCCTGGGTGATGAATGCGCTGGGTGGCATTCCGGCGACGATCGACCCGATGGTCATCTGCGCCGCCAAGACGGTCGCGCTGACGGCGCTGCGCCTGCTCGAGGACGAGACCGCCCGCGATGCGGCAATGGACGAGTTCATCACCCGTACCGGCGGTGGCGTCGGCGGCTCCAACTGGATCGCGCCGCTCTGCGACTACGACCCGCCGATCAACTTTCGCTGGCCGGAATATGTCACCACCGCGCGCGGCCGCGACTGGTGGATCCCAAGCAATGCATGACCTGACCAACCCTTTAGAAGAGCCCACGAGGAGAACCCGCATGACCGTCCATGACCGCATCATCGCCGAGCCGTTTTCGCTGCAACGCCGCAACCCGGCCGGCGGCACCCAGCCGCTGACCGTCTGGGGCTTCGCCAACGAAACCGACGTGTTGACCGACGTGCTGCTCGGATCGCCGAATTTCCTGCGCCACCTGTCGACCAGTTCGCTGTCGCGCAAGCACCTGCGTGAAGCCCCTTGCAACGTTCAGATCGCGCAGGCACAGCACAAGGATCTTGTCGCGGCCTACGAGCATTTCGGCGTCAACATTCACTGGCACGAGCCGACGCCGGAACTGCCGATGCAGGTCTATTCCCGCGATTCCAGCGTCATGACGCCTTATGGCGCCATCATCACCGCCATGGCCAACTGGTGGCGGCGCGGCGAGAACTACGCCGCCATCCGCACCTATGAAAAGCTCGGCATCCCGATCTACGACATGGTTACGGCCGGCACTTTCGAGGGCGGCGACTTCAATGTCATCGAGGACGGCGTGGTGCTGATCGGCTGCGGCGGCGCCCGCACGCAGGAGGAAGGCGCCCGGCAGGTGCAGGGGTGGTTCGAGAAGGAAGGCTGGGAGACACGCATTGCCTTCATCGACGAATATTACGTCCATATCGACCTGATGGTGGTGCCGATCGCCGAAAAGCTCACTGCCGTCTGCCTCGCCTGCACCGAGCCTGGCATCGTCGACTGGCTGAAGGGCAAGGGGCACGAGATCATCGACGTTCCCTTCCAGGACACGATGGCGCTCGGCTGCAACTTCATGTCGCTGGGCAAGGACCGGGTGATCGCGCCGACGTCCAGCAAGACGCTGATCGAAAAACTCAAGGCGCGCGGCTTCGAGGTCGCGGCCGTCGACATGAGCGAAATCTCCAAGACCGGCGGCGGTATCCATTGCATGGCACAGGCGCTGAAACGCGAGGCGGCCTGATAGTCGGGAAAACGGCAAAACAGCTCCCGCTCGCCGGCTCGAGCACCTGGCGGGCGAGGGACCGGCCGCCGGGTACCTGGCTCTTCCATCAACAAACCGTGCCCCTGTGTCCTCGCCGCCCTTGTGAGTGTCCGTAAATGGATGAATAGTCGGACAGGGCGCCGCCCTGAAATTGCCCGCTTGCGGTTTTCAGGTCGCGCCAGAACCGAGCCGGGTTTTTTGAATGGTCAGCCCTGAACCACGCAAGAGAAGAGGTCCGATCGCCGCCTGGTTGCTGGCGCTGGACGCGTGGCTCGATTCCTCGCTCTATGAGATCGGGTTCAAGGCACGCCAGTTCTGGGAGGCCGCGACGATCTTCTCGCGGCGCTTCCGTCTCAAGGGTTGGCGCCGCGGCTTCATCGAACTTTTGAGCGAAGGTTTTACACTCGGCGCCGGCGGCATGGTGGTGATGCTGGCGCTGGCGATACCCGCTTTCCAGGACACCACCGGCGACTGGCGTGCCCAAGGCGACTTCGCCGTCACCTTCCTGGACCGCTATGGCAACGAGATCGGCCAGCGCGGCATCATCCAGCGCGATTCCGTGCCGGTCGACGAGATGCCGGACCATGTCATCAAGGCGGTCCTCGCCACCGAGGACCGCCGGTTTTTCGACCATTACGGTATCGATGTGCTCGGCCTGTCGCGCGCGATCTTCGAGAACGTGCGGGCGAATTCGGTCGTCCAAGGTGGCTCGAGCATCACCCAGCAGCTGGCCAAGAACCTGTTCCTGACCAATGAGCGCACGTTCGAGCGCAAGATCAAGGAGGCGTTCCTGTCGCTGTGGCTGGAGGCCAATCTGTCGAAGAAGGAAATCCTGCAGCTCTATCTGGACCGCGCCTATATGGGCGGTGGCACGTTCGGCATCGAGGCGGCGGCGGACTTCTATTTCGGCAAGAGCGTCAAGGACCTGAACCTTGCCGAGGCGGCGATGCTGGCCGGCCTGTTCAAGGCGCCGACCAAATACGCGCCGCATATCAACCTGCCGGCGGCGCGCGCGCGGGCCAACGTGGTGCTGTCCAACCTCGTCGATTCCGGTTTCATGACCGAAGGCCAGGTGCTGCAGGCCAGACTGCATCCGGCCGACGTCGTCGACCGCGGCGAACAGAAGAGCCCCGACTACTACCTCGACTGGGCCTTCGACGAGGTCAAGAAGATCGCCAAGCCCGGCCAGCACTCGCTGGTTGCCCACACCACCTTCGACGCCAACATCCAGAAGGCGGCGGAGGAGTCCGTCGAGTTCCACCTGCGCCAGTTCGGCAAGGAGTACAACGTCACCGAAGGGGCCGTGGTGGTGATCGACACCAACGGCGCGGTGCGGGCGATCGTCGGCGGCCGCGACTACGGCGCCAGCCAGTTCAACCGCGCCACCAAGGCACTGCGCCAGACCGGCTCATCGTTCAAGCCCTATGTCTACGCCACGGCGATGGAACACGGCTTCACGCCGAACTCGATCATTTCTGGCGGGCCGATCAGCTGGGGCAACTGGTCGCCGCACAATTACAGCGGCGAGTCGGCGGGCAACATCACGCTGATCATGGCGATGGCCAAGTCGATCAACACCGTGCCGGTGCGGCTCGCCAAGGACCATCTCGGCATCGCGCCGATCAAGGCATTGGCGGAATCGTTTGGGGTGGAATCGCCGCTCGAAGGGCACAAGACGATGGTGCTCGGCACCTCGGGCATGACCGTGATGGACCAGGCGACGGGCTACAGCGTGTTCGCCCAGAATGGCTTCGTCGGTTCCCGGCACGGCATCACCCAGCTCGTAACCCGCACCGGCGACGTGGTGTATGACTGGACCAAGGACGCGCCGCCGCCGCATCGCGTCCTGTCCGAGCAGGCCCTGAAATCCATGAACACCATGCTGGCGGCCGTGCCGGTGATGGGCACGGCGCGGCGGGCGCAAATTCCCAACATCGTCGTCGCCGGCAAGACCGGCACCACGCAATCCTACCGCGATGCCTGGTTCGTCGGCTTTACCGGCAACTACACGGCAGCCGTGTGGCTGGGCAATGACGATTTCACCCCGACCAAGAACATGACCGGCGGCTCGCTGCCGGCGATGGTGTGGCAGCGGTTGATGGTCTACGCGCACCAGAACATCGACTTGAAGCCGATCCCGGGGATAGACAAGCCCTTCGTCGACGAGGAGGTCGCGGCAAAGGCCGCCGAGGCACAGAAGAAGAGCGAGGAGCAGGCAGCGGCCGATGCCGCCGCCGAGCGGCCGCCGGTGCTGTCCAGTCGAACCACACAGACGTTGCGGGACATGAGCCAGATGTTCCAGGCGGCCCCCAAACTCGACGCCCCCGCTTCACCCGAAACGTTGTCGGCACTGTGATATCCGCCCGCTGAGACAAGACCGACTGGCAAATCCATCACGCCTGCTTGCCACAAGGCCCCGCGCCGCGATATCCCCGAACGGCAATCCTGCGCGCACCTGGCCCTTCATGCTCAAGAACGCCTTCCTGATGCTGATTTCGCTTGCCATAGCCATTGGCGGAGGCGGTGCCAGCGTCTGGTATGCGCTGAAGATCCAGGACGGTGTCGGCGCAATCAGGATCGGCCAGTGGACTGCCTTCCCCGACATCGGCACACCGGCCGCGGACCCCTATTCCAAGGCCCGCGTGGCGCGCGAGGGCGTGCTGGCGCTTGGTCGCGCCGAGGGCCTGTCCTTCGTGGCGGAAAAGGATGCCGCCGGCGACCAGCTCAAGCGGGAATGCACTTACAGGATCGAGGGCGGATTTCCGACAGCGCGGTTCTGGACGCTTTATGCCGCCGATCAGTCGCTCGGCGTCGTCGAGACCGGCAAATCGCGGCTTGCGGCTCTTCAGTCCTACGAGGTGCTACGCCAACCGGACAATTCCGTGATTATATCCGTGGGCCATCACCCGATGCCGGGCAACTGGCTGCTGACCGACGGTTCTGGACGGATGTATTTCGTCCTGACCCTCTACGACACGCCGATCGCCAGCAGCACCGGCCTGTCAGACGTTTCGCTGCCCAGGATCGTCAAGGCGGGCTGCGATGCGTAGTTTGCGTGCCGCATTGCGCAGGCTTCTGCATGCCATCCTGCTCGGCCTCGTCGGCGCCGGCATCGTCCACATTGTCGTCCTGCTTCTGGTGCCGGAATTTTCGGAACGCGACGCCTGGTCGCGTCTCTCCATGGCTTCGGATCTCTACAAGATGAACCGGCTCGATGCCGAAGCGGGCGGCGCACCGGTGGTGAAATCGGTTGACCCGCTGTTCTACGCAACGGCCTGCCGCTTCGACCTCGAGGAAGGAATGGTCCGGATCAAGGCGCCGGGGGACGTCCCGTTCTGGTCGGTGTCGGTCTATGACCGCAGCGGTCACAACATCTATTCCTTCAACGACCACACGGCGGCGGGCGGCAAGCTGGATGCCGTCGTGCTGACGCCGGCGCAGATGATCGACGTGCGCAAGGACCTGCCCGAGGATCTTCAGGGAGCGATCTTCGTCGAGGCGCCCATCGATGAAGGCATCTTCGTCATCCGCAGCTTCGTACCCGACGAGAGCTGGAAGCCGATCGTGTCGCGCTTTCTCGATCAGAGTTCCTGCGAGTTGCAGGATTTCTAAGCCTCGATCGCGGATCCGGAGCAGAGGCTGACGGGCCACACCATGGCTTCAGCAAAGCTCAGTGGTGGGGGACTGCTCAGTGATGGGGGACTGGCGTCCGTGGCGATCCCGGCTTGTCTGGCCCTGCAGGCCGGGCTTCGCCGGTGCTGGACCGCTCATAACGGATGCCGGGAAATATGATCACGGCCGCCGGTATTTCGGTGGTTTGCTTGGCTCGATTGGCCGGTGCCGCACGCGGCACGAAAGACAGTACCATGCCCATGATTCGCGCATTCCTCTCGGTTTCCCCGGAGCACAACGCAACGCCTCCAAATATCATTAAGGCCGGCAGAGGGTTAACGGAGCGCTAACGGATCGCGGCTAAATTGATCTTTGTTCCCGGGTCAGTGAGTTCTGACCGAGGCAATCGCGAAACCGACATAGTCCCGGTGCGCGAGGTCGAGTGTGTATCTGGTGTCAGGCGTATCCTTCGTGTCATCTTCGGATTTCAGGCAAATCGCGATAAGGACGCAATCGGGAAAAGCCGAAAGGCTGTTCCGCGCCGCCGTTTCCGCGTTCTGCTCGCTGACGCGGCCGTCGCGCCGGGAGATCGGCCAACTCGAAGACCTGACGCTGCCTCTGTTCGATGATGTATCCGTCGAATCGCGGCGCTACGTGGCAGCCGCCCTTTCCGAATGCGAATACGCACCCGCGGCCCTGGTGCGGCGCCTCTGCGAGGAACCGGTCGACATTGCCGCTCCACTGCTCATCCGCTCGCGCGCCGTCAGCGACATCGACCTGATCGCGCTGATTGGCCGGCATGGGCTGCCGCATGCGCGCGCCATAGCGCGGCGCAAGGATCTGAACCCGACCATCGCCGATCTGATCAGGGCGCTCGAAAGGCCGACCCTGGTGCGGACGCGGGATCCGGAAGCAGCCCCGGCGCAGAGCCTTGTCGTGAAGGCGCAAGCGACGGCGGACAGCGCGGAAACTCAGCAGACATCCGGCGTTGCCGCCGAGAGCGCGCGGCGCAAGCTGCGCTCCATGATGCGCACCGGCGACCAAGCCTTGGCGGCGAAGATTGACGCGTTCCCCGGCGCGGACACCTTTGTCAAACTGCGCGAGACGGCACTGACGGGAAACGCCGCGTTCTTCCACACCGCGCTGGCGGACGCTCTCGACATTGATTTTTCGATTGCGCAATCGCTGACCGCCCACCAGAACTATGCGCCGCTGCTTGCGGCGCTGCGTTCGCTCGACTTCAGCGAGGACCGGGCATTCCTGATCACTGTCGCCGTCTATCCCGGCCTGTTCCCGCATCCCCAGGCCATCCGCGCCTATCTCGACCGCTACCGCCTGCTGCATCGCGACGCGGCCCTGGATATGGTGCGGGAGTGGAAGGCCGAAACCCTGTCCAAGACGGTTCGCGGCAAGCCACCGGCAAACGGCGACAGCCGCAGGGCCTCCAACAGCGACGAAGCCGACGCCCCCGGCCTCAGGGCGTCTTCACGGAAATAAGTTCCTCGATGGGAACGCTACCGGCCTCGATCTCGACCACCCAGATGTCGGGATCGAATTTTTTCTCGCGCTCCAGTCTCGCATCCAGCACGGCGGCATCGTTGCCGGCGGCGAGAAGGCTGAAAAAACGGTCTTCGGGCTTGGCCGAATCGTAGCTTGTCTGCGGTGCCGGCCCGTAGAGAGCCGTTTCACCCAGCCTGCCCCGCGCCAGGATGAACACGGCCCCGGCCTCCGTCGCGCCGCGATTGACCACGGCGGCAAATCCGCCGGCGCTGAAAACCCGGCGCAACAGGGCCGAGACCCACAGATCAGCGGTTACGCGCATGGAAGACTCCCGACGACATGCGGGCTCTCTACCGAAATTTCCCGTGGAGGGCGAGCCGTCGTTTTCGGCCGTCAGTTGGTGAGGCCGATCTCGCGCATCTTGACGTAGACGATCTCGTCGGGCTCGCCGGTCTGCGGCAAGCCGAACAGTGACTGGAACTCCTTGATCGCCGCCTTGGTGCGTGCGCCGACGACGCCATCCAGTTGCATGTCGTCATTGCCGAAGGCCTTCAGCCCGGCCTGGATCTTGACGATGCGGGGGTCAGGCCCCTGCAAGGCGGCATTCGCCTGTGCCTCGTTGGTCTGCAAGGACACGGGAACTGCGGCCGGCGGCATGTCAGGACGAGGTTGCGGTTTCGGCACGGCAGCCGTCTTCGGCGTTGCACCCAGTTGATCCAGGAGCAGTGCGTCGATCTCGCCCGAGGCGTTCAGCCCGACCTTCTGTTGATAGGCCTGTATGGCCTTGCGCGTGTTGGGGCCGGAAATGCCGTCGACGGTGCCGGAATAGAAATCAAGGTCCTTCAATATGCCTTGCACCTGCTCGACCACCGGGTCACCCTTGATCGGGGCGGGCGTGGCATTGGACCGCACGATGTTGATTGTCGTCTCGGGCTCGTCGGCGGCGGCGTGCGGAACGCCCTGGAAATTGCGTGTGGCGAAAAACGCCCCGGCGTGCGGGAAAGGCTGATACCATAGCGCATTCGCCGAGACATAGAACAGCGTCACCAGGAATGCGGTCGATCCTCCCACCAGGACGGGATTGCGCGAAATCATGCCGCCGACGGCGATGGCGCCGTCCTGAAAGGCATTGCCGCGGCGTTTGACCGCCTTAGCCTGTTTTGCGGAGCGAGCCATTTCCGTCCCCTTTCGCCCTCGTCACCGGCATTGTCAGCACTCCGGTCGGGTTGGCGGGGCGCCCCTTCGGCCCGCCGACCGGCAGGCTGATGGTGACCGTGGTGCCCTCGCCCGGCATGCTTTCGATCGACATGGTCCCTTCATGCAAGGCCACCAGCCCCTTCACCAGGGAAAGGCCAAGACCCGTGCCCTCAAAGCGGCGGGTATAGTCGTTCTGGATCTGCGTGAAGGGTTTGCCGAGATTGGCGAAATCCTCCTCGGCGATGCCGATACCGGTGTCCCTCACCCAGAAATGCAGACGTGAGCCGATCCGCTTGGCGCCGATGACGACATCGCCGCCGTCGGGGGTGAACTTGATCGCGTTGGAAACGAGGTTGATGAGCATCTGCTGTACGGCGCGGCGATCGGCATTGATATCGCCGGCGTCAGGGGCGATCTGCGTCTGCAGGTCGATATTCTTGGCCTGCGCCTGCAGCCGCATCATCGACTGGCACATGTCTGCGGCTTCCACGAACCGGAACGGCTCCGGCTCGGTGGCGTAAACGCCCGATTCGATCCTCGATACGTCGAGTATGGATGTCACGACTGCCAGCAGATGCTGGCCCGAGTCCCGCACCAGACCGACATATTCCTTCTGGCGCGGATCCTTGAAGGTGCCGAACATCTCGTGCAGCAGCATGTCGGAGAAGCCGATGATGGCGTTCAACGGCGTGCGCAGTTCATGGCTCACGACTGCCAGGAACCGGCCCTTGGCCACTTCGGCGGCGGCCGCCGTCTCATTGGCTTGCGCCAGTTCTTCGCGCAGTCGCGCGGTCTCGTCATTCTGGCGCAGGACAAGCGTGAAGACGTCGCCTTGTTTCTCGCCACGCACCAGTTCGAGCGCGAATGGCTGGTAATTGTCGGCCACAAAGCCACTTCCGTTGTGGGCGCCGTTGCCACTCTGGGGCAGCCTGATGCGCAATTCGAGGCGGCGCGACCGTGCGCCGTCACGCATGTCGGCCAGGGCGCTGAGATAGGAGACACGATCCGACAGGTGGACCCGATCGAAGAGGCCCGTTCCGGACAACAGCTCAGGCGGCAATTTCAGAAGCGTACGCGACTTGGCGGATGCATCCACGACCTCGCCGTGGCGGGCGACCCGCAAGACCACCGCGTCGATGATGTCTTCCAGTCGATCACCGGCATCGAGCGTATCGGCCGCGCCGGCGGTGCCGCGAAAAGCCGATATCCGCGGGATGAGGGCCAGCGCCCAGGCCAATGGCACCAGCCAATGCCAGGCGGCGATGTGCGCATCCGCCAATGGAAGGAAGGCGGCCGACAAGGACTGAAGGGCGATGGCGATGACGGCTGTCGCGCCCCCCCACAATGCCGCACGCCGTGACGCGCCGATCCACCAGGCTTCGAATGGCAGCGCCAGGGTAAGCATGGCGACAGGTGAACTCAATCCGCCGGCGGCACCGATGAGACCGGCAAGGGCAAGCGCCGCCATCGCCAGGGCGATCGGCCCCGCGGCAGCCATCTTGCCGGTAGCGGCTACCAGCAGGGCGACGAACCAGCACAGGCCGAAGGCCGCGAAAATGGCGGCCATGGTCACCGCGGCGCCCATCCCCGATGTAACCAGCGTGACCGCGGCACCCGCTGCAAAAAATGGCGCGGCCAGCATCACGCCGATGAAACGGCGCTGGCGCTCGCGGTCGCTCCGTTCGAGAACGCTGGGATGAACCATGCGCTCACAACCGGCCGCTATTGCACCAGGCAATTCAGCGTATCTGGCCTCGATCGGCATCAATTCAACGCACTCGCACTCGTCGTGAACAGCTCTGCTTTTGCAGATTGTCTTGGTTGGCTTTGAAACTCGCATCCAGCGTTTAAGGAATGGATAAGGCAGGGCCGACCAAGGCCCGCCCTGCGGCAAATATCGGGATGACGGCGGCCGAAAACCCGGTCAAATGCAGCCATAGTAAACGGAGGGTTATCCTGGCGGCCCTGTCGTCGGACCGCGGGCCAAGTCGTCGAAGCCGCTTTATTTCCTCGAAGACACAATTCATTCAACGGGATAGATGGTTATCGAATGGTGAGAAGAATCGTTCCGATATGAAACAAATCGACAGCAAAACGCTTCGTTTCGAATTTGCCTAAAATTTGAGGAAAATTCTCGGCGATCGTGCAAGCCGTCCTTTGTGCCTGTGTGTCAACATCCTGCCCATAAAAGAGGTCATGCCATATGATGCATGATCCGGTCACGACGAGAGGCAAGGCATGTTCTTCCTGATAAGAATGGCTTTCTGGTTTTCACTGGTGCTGCTGGCGCTGCCGCTGGGTGTCGGGTCCGATGAAACGGGCCAGGAAAGCGTCGGGCCGATCCAGGCCCTGTTCGCGGCGCGAGACGCCGTCGGCGACATCGCCGGTATCTGCGAACGCAAGCCCGATGTCTGCGAGACGGGCAAGTCGGCGATGCACACCATCACCGCACGCGCCAAGGAAACTGCCAAGATCGCGGCGGCCATGCTGGACGACAAGTCCGCCGGCCCCGATACCTCGACAATGACGGGCAGCGTACCGGAAGTCGTCCTGCCTGAAACGGTCAACCTGCCGATAAACAATTAAGCCGTCTCGACGGCGCACCGCGGGCAGTCTGCCCTCTCGACGCCCGCGGTGTCCTTGTTTTTTCCGTGACGCGGCGCCGCCGCGTGACTATATCCGGGTCATGACGACCACGATCCAGACGATCCGCGACGACTTCTCGTTCCTTGACGAATGGGAGGATCGTTATCGTTACGTCATCGAACTCGGCGAAGCGCTGCCGCCCTTTCCCGATGCGGAGCGCAACGCCACCAACAAGGTGCCAGGTTGCGTCAGCCAGGTCTGGCTGACCACCGAACGGGGTCCGGGCGCCGACCCCGTCATCACTTTCACCGGCGATTCGGACGCCCATATCGTGCGCGGACTGGTTGCGATCATGCTGGCGCTGTTTTCCGGAAAGACGGCCAGCGAAATCCAGAAAATCGATGCGGAAGCGACGCTGAAGGCACTCGGCCTCGACGAGCACCTGTCGCCCCAGCGTGCCAACGGTCTTCGCTCGATGGTCAAGCGCATCAAACGCGATGCCGAGATGGCGCTCGCCCAGACTGCCTGATCGACTTGTCGATCTTCCGCCCACCCCTGAAATCAAACGGCGCCCGAAGGCGCCGTTTGATTTCAATCCAATCTGGCAAGCAGCGACTACCGCGCCGCCTTGCGCTTGCGGCCGAGGCCCATCTTCTTGGCAAGCTGCGAGCGGGCCGCCGCGTAATTCGGGGCAACCATCGGATAGCTTGGGTCCAGGTTCCACTTTTCGCGATACTGATCGGGCGTCAGATCGTAGTGGGTCATCAGGTGACGCTTGAGCGACTTGAACTTCTTGCCGTCTTCGAGACAGACAATGTAGTCGTCATGAACCGAGCGCTTCGGGTTGACAGCCGGCTTCTGCTTGTCGGCAGGCGCCTGTTCGACGGTTCCGCCCACACGCCCGAGGGCGGCATGGACATCGGATATCAGGTTCGGCAGTTCGCCGACCGGCACCGGATTGTTGCTGACATAGGCAGCCACCACGTCGGCGGTGAGCTCGATCAGCGCATCATTGTTTCTGGAAGGTGTTTCGACAATATCCATGGTCTTCAGGCCCCAACAAGAGTTACGTCGGTCTGTGCCCCTTTTTACAGGCAGGGCATTGCACGAATTTGCGCAGATAGAGCTGCCGCGATTCGTGTCACGGGGACATCAATGCGGCCGCAGGTCAAGTAAGTCAATTCGTTGCGCGCATTATATTTATGAATCTTGATCAACTATTCCGCGATCAGCTTCAATCTTTCGTGCATCATGTAATTTTTCGATATTTCGCCCGCCAAACCGATAAAGCCTGACGTAACGTCAGTTCACCGTTACATTCGCGATAACTCACAAATCAGGTTTCAATGCTCTCGTTTGCTTTGCCGTCGCTTCGGCAAACTTGGTTGTTCGCATCTGTCCTCAAAACCACAGGTTGCCGCTCCTCTCTGTCGGGCAGGCAACCAGGCGACATGCCCGCCGGCCGAACCCGTCGGGGCCAAAATCGATGGTCGTTCAATACGGGATGATATATCTGCCATAGGCCCAGCCGGTCACGAAGGTGCCGTTCTTGGCCGGGTCATGCCAGATTTCGCACCAGCGATAGCGAACCGTCTGCTGCTGTTTCCATGCCGGTTGATTGGCGATATCGAGCAGGTTTATGCCGCCGGTGCATCGTCCGGTCATCTGCAGGACGATCCCGTTCGGGTATGCGACCTGCTTCTGGGATGTTCCCGACGGATATTTGCGCACATTGAGCGTGTCGCCGAACGGCACATTGGCCACTTGCCAAGCCGAAAATACGGTCGCATGAGACTGGCCGGCAAAGACCAGACTTAGCGAAGCGACGGCGAAAGCCGCAGCAATACGAGACCGAATAGTCATCTTCTCTCCCCCGGCCGTCGCATGGGCCGACACCAACTCTACGCCACGGCTCTTGAACCTGCCCTGATCGGCGTGTTCATTCGTCATTCAAGATATTTCCAGAGCGAGACGCAATGACCAGGACTTCCCGATTTCCAATCGCCAGCGCCCCTGCCCCCGAGAAAAGGCCCGTCTCGGACACGCATCACGGCATCACGCGAACCGATGAATATGCCTGGCTGCGAGCGGATAACTGGCAAGAAATGTTCAGGGATCCTTCCTTGCTCGATCCTGGGATCCGCGCCGAACTCGAAGCCGAGAATGCCTATCAGTCGACGCTGATGGCCGACACGTCAGATCTGCAAAAGCAGCTTTTCAAGGAAATGAAGGGCCGCATCAAGGAAGATGATTCTTCCGTTCCCATGAAGGACGGGCCTTATGCCTACGGCTCTTCCTTCAAGCTCGGCGGCGAGCAGCCGCGCTATTTCCGAACGCCGCGCGGCGGCGGACCCGAGCAGATCCTGCTCGACGGCGACGCCGAGGCCGAGGGCAAGGCCTATTTCCGGCTTGGCGGCGTCGATCATTCGGCCGATCATAGCAAGTTGCTATGGGCGTTCGACGACAAGGGTTCGGAATTCTACACGCTGCGTGTGCGCGACCTTGCCGACGGCAAGGAACTGGCGGACCAGATACAGGCCACCGGCGGTTCGGGGGTCTGGGACGCGGGCAATGACGGGTTCTTCTATACGCGTCTCGACCCAAACCACCGGCCGTCGAAGGTGCTGTTCCACGCACTGGGGCAGGCCCCTGAAAACGACCGGCTGATCTACGAGGAAACCGACCCCGGCTTCTTCATGAACGTCGACGGGACCCGCAACAACCAATGGATCATGATCGGCATCAACGATCACGAGACTTCGGAATACCGCCTGTTGAGCGCCAGCGATCCATTTGCCAAGCCGAAGCTGGTTTCGGCGCGCGAGACCGGCCTTCAATATGAACTTGAGGAAGGCGGCGATATCTTCTTCGTCCTGACCAACGCGGACGGTGCCAAGGACTTCAAGATCATGACGGCGCCGGCGAGCGACCCGGTCCGCGCCAACTGGCAGGAACTGGTGCCGCATGAACCCGGCCGGCTGATCCTGTCGGTGATCGGCTTCAAGGACCACATGGTGCGGCTCGAGCGCAAGGAAGGCCTGCCGCGCATCGTCGTGCGGGATCGGGCCAGCGGCGAAGAGCATCTGATTTCCTTCGACGAGGAAGCCTTCTCGCTCGGCCTTTCAGGGTCCCTGGAATACGACACCGAGATGATGCGTTTTTCCTACTCGTCGATGACGACACCGTCACAGATGTTCGACTACAACATGCGCACTCGTGAGCGTGTGCTGCTCAAGACCCAGGAAGTGCCGTCCGGCCACGATCCGCACCTCTACGTCACGAGGCGGCTGATGGCGCCGGCGGCCGATGGCGAACTGGTGCCGATCTCGCTTCTGCATCACCGCGACACGCCGCTGGATGGCTCCGCGCCATGCCTGCTCTACGGTTACGGCTCCTACGGTATCACCGTGCCGGCCGCCTTCAACACCAACTGGTTCTCGCTGGTGGACCGTGGGTTCGTGTTTGCCATCGCCCACGTGCGCGGCGGCAAGGACAAGGGATATGGCTGGTACGACGACGGCAAGCGGGCGCACAAGATGAACACCTTCACCGATTTCATCGCCTGCGCCCGCCACCTCGTTGCCGAGCGCTATACCGCGCATGACCGAATCGTCGCGCAAGGCGGCTCGGCCGGCGGTATGCTGATGGGCGCCATCGCCAACATGGCGCCGGATTGCTTCGGCGGCATCGTGGCCGAGGTTCCCTTCGTCGATGTACTCACCACCATGCTCGACTCAACGCTGCCGCTGACCCCGCCAGAATGGCCAGAATGGGGCAATCCGATCGCGTCGGCCGACGATTACCTGACGATCGCCGCCTATTCGCCATACGACAATGTCGCCGCGCTCGACTATCCGCCGATCCTGGCGCTCGCCGGTCTCACCGATCCGCGCGTCACCTATTGGGAGCCGGCCAAATGGGTTGCGCGGCTGCGCGACCGCAAGAGCGGCGACAATCCGGTACTGTTCAGGATCAACATGGATTCCGGCCATGCCGGTGCCTCCGGCCGGTTTTCACGCCTGGAGGAGATCGCCTATACTTATGCCTTCACGCTGAAGGTGACGGACAAGGCATAGCTCACGGAGGAACGCTGCGATGATCGATCTGGCCACAGCGATAGCTTACATCGCGGTTGTGCTCGGCTTTGTCTTCATTCCTGGCCCGGCCACGCTGTTGACGATCGCCCGCGCAACGAGTTCGGGGACGAGAGTCGGAATCGCCACAGGCGGCGGGATCGCGGCCGGCGATGTGTTTCATACCGCCATGGCGATGGTTGGGATCTCGGCGATCATCGCCACATCGGCGACGCTGTTCAGCATCGTAAAGTATATCGGCGCGGCCTACCTCTTTACCTCGGCATTCGGGCCATCATCGAGAAAGCGCCAACCGATCCGACCGCCGGCGCGCTTGCAAGCTCCGCCGGCAAGTCGTTTCGACAGGCTGTCCTGACCGAGGTGCTCAACCCCAAGACCGCGCTTTTCTTCCTGGCGTTCCTGCCTCAGTTCGTGTGGCCCGAAAACGGATCAGTGATGGTTCAATTGGCCGTATTGGGGATCATCTTCGTCATGCTGGGGCTTTTCAGCACGGTCGTGTTTGCCGTGAGCGCAGGGCGGCTCGGCAGTTTCCTGCGCCGAAATCCGACAGTGCTGAAATGGCAAGGCAAGGTTGTCGGCGGCATCTACTGCGCCCTGGGTGTCCGCCTCGCCTTGCAAGAGCGCTGAGGCCAGGCGAACCACGTCTGCTGGCAGGCCTGATGATCATCACTTTTTGAATTCCGCGCGGCTCATTTCCGCTCGCAATTGCGACGGTCGCGCGCTACCCAAGGCACGGTTTTCCCGGGCACGAAGTCCGCACTTGCACAAGGGTCCATTATGCTGCTCGTCGACGTCTATCTCGACAAATCGCCGATCCAGGGCATCGGTGTGTTTGCCAAGAACCATATTGCCAAGGGCACGCTGGTCTGGAAGCTCGACCCCCGGTTCGATCGGATCATCGACGTCGAGACCTATGAGAGCGAAACCGGGCCGGTGAAGAACTACCTCGACCGCTATTCCTACCCCGACCGTCGCGATCCCGCCTATATCGTCTTCGAAGCCGACGATGCCCGCTACATGAACCATGACGACGAGCCGAATTGCGATGTCTCGTCGCCCGAGGAGACCTACGCCTTGCGCGACATCGCGCCTGGCGAGGAGATGACCTGCAACTACAACCTTTTCTTCGAAACGGGCTTCGATTTCCTCGGCGATCGCCACCTGCAGTCCGAGGATTAGTTCGTACTTTTCTTGCGCGCCGGATAGCCGTTGGGACGCGGCGGCACCGCCTTCAGATAGGCAGCAATCGCCGCACGGTCGTCCGCCGTCAGCTCGGCCATGTTGCGCTGCACGTCGACCATGGCGCCGCCGACGGAATCGAAGTCCGGCGTGAATCCGGTTTCGAGGTAGTTTGCGATGTCGGACGCGGACCAGCTGCCGATACCTCCCTCGCCCGAAGTGATGTTCGGCACGACGCCCGAGCCCTCGGCGGCCACCGCACCGGCCAGCCATTCGCTTTTCTTGGTGCCTCCAGCGAGGTCGCGCGGCGTGTGGCATTCGCCGCAATGGCCCGGTCCTTCGACCAGGTAGCGGCCTGCCATCACAGGGTCTGGCGCGCCATCCGGCAGGGGCACGACAGGCTTGTCACTGAGATAGAGCCGCTTCCACAGGCCAATGCCGCGCCGGATGCTGAACGGGAACGCCAGCGAATTGCCGGGCGCCTTGCCGGCGACGGCGGGAAGCGTCTTCAAGAAAGCGTAAAGGTCGGCGACATCTGACGGTTTCATGCGAGCATAGGAGGCATAGGGGAATGCCGGATAGAAATGCTCGCCCGAAGGCGACACACCTTTCAGCATGGCGTTAGCGAGATTCCCGGCCGACCATGCGCCGATGCCGTCCTTGGGATCTTGCGAAATATTGGGCGGAACAAAGATGCCGAATGGCGTCTTGAGTTCGAGCCCGCCTATGAGCTGAAGCCGTGCATCGCCCTGCGACCCGGGCTTGGCATGGCAGGAGGTGCAGCCGCCGGCATAGAAGATGCGCTTGCCCCGGGCAACATCGCCTGGGCCGAGTTGCGCCAGGGTCGCCGCATCAAGCGTGACCGGTGCCGACAGCAGCCACCCCGCCGACGCGCCGGCGACGCCCAGGACGAGGGCCGCGCCGACGAGCTTCTTCAGCCATGCCATGGCTGGCGATCAGCCCTTTTTGACCCTGTAGCCCTGGTGGCAGGTACCACAGTCCGAGCCGATGGTGCCGATCTGCGTCTTCAGCGCATCGACGTCGGCCGGAGCCGCCGCGACCGCAGCCTTGACATCGGCGAGATACTTGTCCTCGGTCGCCTTGAAGCCGGCCATGTCTTCCCAGATTTTTGGCGCCGCCGTGGTGTCGCCGGTGTCGGTGCCCTTCGGGAACAAGGCCTCTACGTCGAACTTCTCGGCATTTGCCTGCAGTGCCTGCAACTGCGTCAGCACCGCGGCGGCATCAAATGGCTCCTCGCCCTTGACCACTTTCGACAGGCCGCCGACGATCTTTCCGCGTTCCTTCATCAGAGCCTGCCGATCGAGGATCGGATCGGCAAAGGCCGCCGATGCGGCGAGTGCGAGCATGGAGATGGCGATGACAAGCTTTCTCATTCATTTGGCTCCGTGGTGAAGGCATTTCAGGACAGGACGTTAACGGATGCGGGAGGTGGAATATTCCCATTCTCCCGCATGAAATTGCATGACCCTAGCCGTGGGGTTCGAGACGAAAAGAAAAGGCCCGGGGGTGCCGGGCCTTTCGGAAGATTGATCAGGCATTCGCCTTTTCGTAGAGTTCAAGCACGTGATCCCAGTTGATCAGGCTATCTACGAAGGCCTCGAGGTATTTCGGCCGGGCGTTGCGATAATCGATGTAGTAGGAGTGCTCCCAGACGTCGACGCCGAGGATCGGCGATGCGCCATGAACCAGCGGGTTCTCGCCGTTCGGCGTCTTCGATATCGCCAGCTTGCCGTCCTTGACCGAAACCCAGGCCCAGCCCGAACCGAACTGCGTTGTGCCGGCGGCAATGAAATCAGCCTTGAACTTGTCGTAACCGCCGAGATCGCTGTCGAAAGCCTTCTGCAGCGCGCCAGGGAGCTTGTTGCCGCCGCCGCCCTTCTTCATCCATTTCCAGAAATGGATGTGATTGTAGTGCTGGGCAGCATTGTTGAAGAGACCGGCATTCTTGCCGAACGATTGCTTGACCACCTCTTCGACCGAAAGATCGCCAAGGCCGGCTTCGGCGGCGAGCTTGTTGCCGTTGTCGACATAGGCCTTGTGATGCTTGTCGTGGTGATACTCCAGCGTCTCTTTGGACATATAGGGCTGCAGGGCCTCATAGTCGTAGGGCAGAGCGGGCAATTCGAAAGCCATGGGTAGTACTCCCTCGTGGAAAATCCGGTGTGGATACCGGAGTAAGATAGGTCGGGATTGAGCTGGAGCAACTCCGGAAGTGAAGCGCCGGTTCCCTTTCTAAGCGGGTTCCCGGGAACTGTCACACGCTTTTCCTGTGACCAGCCGCGCGGCGACAAAAAGGCCGGCTATCTCAGCCAGCCGAGGTCGAATGCGCCCACTCCCAATAGAGTTCACGTGCCTTCTTGGCCACCGGGCCGGGTTGCAGATCACGGCCCTCCATGCGGGTGACCGGCACCACCTTGGAGTGGTTGCCGGTCGAGAAGATTTCGTCCGCTTCGAGGAAATCCCGCACCGACAGCGTCTTTTCAGTCGTCGTGAACCCATAGTCGCCAAGCAGCGTCATCGTGCGCGCGCGGGTAATGCCGGACAGGAAGGTTCCGTTCGGCGCCGGCGTCAGCACATGGCCGTCCTTGACCAGGAAGATGTTCGAGCTTCCGGTCTCCGCGACATTGCCCAGCATGTCGAGCACAAGCGCGTTGTCGAAGCCGCGCGCCTTGGCCTCGAGGATGGCGCGGCCGTTGTTGGGATAGAGGCAGCCGGCCTTGGCGTTGGTCGGCATGGTTTCGATAGTCGGGCGCCGGAATGGCGACACGGTCACCGAAAAGCCGGTCGGTGAGATCATCGGCGATTCATAGAGGCAGAGGCAGAAACGGGTCGAGGCGGGATCGGCCGGCACGCCCATGTAGCCGCCATGCTCGGCCCAGTACATCGGCCTGATGTAGACCGCCGTCTTGCCGTCGAATTTCTTCAATCCGTCCCAGGTTAGCCCGACGATCTGCTCGGGCGTCATGTTCGGCGCCAGCCCAAGCGCGATCGCCGAGGCATTGACGCGTGCGGCATGAAGTTCGAGATCGGGCGCCACGCCTTCGAACCACCGCGCGCCATCGAACACGCTGGTGCCGAGCCACATGGCATGGCTGCGCGGCCCCAGAATGGCGACATTGCCTTCGTACCAATCGCCATCGACGAAAGTCCATGTCGCGGATTGCGCCGCCGCCGCCAGTGTCATCGCGTTTTCCCGTTCCGGTCAATCTTGTGTGACAACATTGGATGATGCTTTGACCGCCGCCGTCAACCAGCATCGGGGAGTTTTGTTGAGGCCAGCGACGGGTGCGCTGCAATCAAGGCTTGCACCTTGTCCCGCCTCGCCTCAAAACTGTTGCCATGCAATACGCCGCCTACGTGTTCGACGCCTATGGCACGCTGTTCGACGTGCACGCCGCCGTGCGCCGCCATGCGGACGCGATCGGCCCGGACGGCCAACTCCTGTCCGAAATCTGGCGCGCCAAACAGCTCGAGTATTCCTGGGTTCGCACGCTGATGGGCGCCTATGCCGATTTCTGGCAGCTGACCGAACAGGCGCTGGACTTCGCCTTGCGCAAGGTCCCTTCGGCCGATCCGAGCCTCAAGGCGAAACTTCTGGAAGCCTACTGGCGGCTGGACTGTTATCCCGAAGTGCCGGCCGTGCTGAAAGCGCTCAAGGCTTCGGGCGCCAGGCTGGCGATCCTCTCCAACGGTTCGCCCGAAATGCTGCAGGCAGCAGTCAAGTCGGCGGCACTCGACCAGGTCCTGGACGACATCTATTCGGTCGATGCGGTGCGTCGCTTCAAGACCGATCCTATTGTCTACGACATGGTCGCCACGGGATGGCGCCTCTACCCCGGCGCGGTCTCCTTCCAGTCCTCCAACCGCTGGGACATTGCGGGCGCCACCAAATTCGGCTTCCGCACGGTCTGGATCAACCGCTCCAACCAGCCGGAGGAATACCAGGACTTGCCACCGGCCCTGATCCTGCCATCGCTGGAGGCCCTCGTATCCGGCGCCTAGCTGACCTGTGGCCCCAACGCCACAGTGGCGGCGCAGTCACAGCTTCGCCTTTGTTTGTCCACGTTCGAGCCAGAATCGGAACCGCCTATCGCCTCAGGTGTTGTCAGGCACCCGCAGCGAACGTCGGCGTGTTGACGCTTTGTTGCGATTTGAGTCTTAAAGAAGGCAGCCATGTCCATAACCGAAATCGAATCCTATCGCCTGAGCCGTCGCGGCTTCCTCAACGCCGCAGCCCTGGGCGCCGCCTCGATCGCGGTTTCCGCATGCGCCACCACCGGACCGGGACCAGCCGAGCCGCCGCCGCCACCAACCTATGTCGAACCTCCGCTCGCCGACTATGCGTCGATGTACGCTGCGGTCAACGATGGCGGTTTCGATCTGCCGGCCATCCCCGTCGACAGGATCGATCCGCAGTTCCTGCGCCAGATCGTACCCGACCCGACCGGGCAGAAGCCGGGAACCATCGTCGTCGATACGACAGGCCACTTCCTCTATCTGGTTCGCCCGGGCGGCCAGGCCATTCGCTATGGTGTCGGCCTTGGCCGCGCCGGCTTCGAATGGTCGGGCGACGCTGTCGTCCAGTGGAAGCAGAAATGGCCGAAGTGGACGCCGCCGGATGAGATGATCGCCCGCCAGCCGGAATTGAAGCAGTACAGCGCCGACAATGGCGGCATGCCCGGCGGCCTAAAGAACCCGCTCGGCGCACGTGCGCTCTATCTCTTCCAGGGCAATGTGGACACGCTCTATCGCCTGCACGGCTCGCCGGAATGGCGCTCGATCGGCAAATCGGTGTCGTCGGGCTGCGTGCGCCTGATGAACCAGGACATTATCGACCTTTATGACCGCGTGCCCTCGAAAACGCCGGTCATCGTGACCAGCGACGCTCGCCAGCCGATGGTGGCGACGGCCAACCACAAGGCGATCCCGATCGATGCCGGCGTGCCGGATGGATCGGTGCTGCTCGGCCCAGTCAAAGCGGTCACGAACGCGATCTTCTGAGTTTCAGGGGCTTCTGAGTTTCAGGGGGCAGTGGCGTTGCGGCTGCCCCGATCCTACCGTCCCCGCGACAAACTACCCAGAATCCCGCGCACAATGGCACGTCCAACCGACGAGCCGACCGAGCGCACTACCGACTTGATCGCGGCCTCGGCCACCGTCTGGCGATTGGAGGGGCGCGGCGCCGGCGCGCGCCGGCCACCGGACTGCGGCGCGGGATCGTCATTACCGAAGCCTGGAATGGTCCAGCGCGAGCCGCCGGTGCCGGCCTGCTGCGCCTGCGCCTCGGCGTCCTGCGCCTGCTTGGCCTTCTTCTGCAGCATTTCGAAGGCCGATTCGCGGTCGATAACCTGGTCATACTGGCCGGTGACCGGGCTTTCCCCGATCAGCTTCTGCCGCTCGGCCGGGGTGATGGGTCCAAGCCGCGATGACGGCGGACGGATCAACGTGCGCTGGACCATGGACGGAATGCCCTTGGCCTCCAGGGTCGAGACCAGGGCCTCGCCGGTGGCGAGCTGGGTGATGGCGGTGGCGCAGTCGAAATCCGGATTGGGCCGGAAGGTTTCGGCCGCCGTCCTCACCGCCTGCTGCTCGCGCGGCGTGTAGGCGCGCAGCGCGTGCTGCACGCGGTTGCCGAGCTGGGCCAGAACCTTTTCGGGGATATCCAAGGGGTTTTGCGTGACGAAATAGACGCCGACGCCTTTCGAGCGGATCAGGCGGACCACCTGCTCGACCCGGTCGATCAGCACCTTCGGCGCCTCGTCGAACAAGAGGTGCGCCTCGTCGAAGAAGAACACCAGCTTCGGCTTGTCGGGGTCGCCAACCTCCGGCAGTTCCTCGAACAGCTCCGACATCAGCCAGAGCAGGAACGTCGCGTAAAGGCGCGGATTCATCATCAGCTTGTCGGCGGCCAGCACGCTGATGGCGCCGCGACCGTCGCGGGTGGTGCGCATGATGTCGGCAATGCGCAAAGCCGGCTCGCTGAAGAAGTTCGCCGCGCCCTGCTGCTCAAGTACCAGCAGCGTGCGCTGAATCGCCCCCACCGACGGCTTGGTGACGTTGCCATAACGGGCGCTGATTTCTTCGGCGCGCTCCGCGATGTTGGCGAGCAGCGCCTGCAGGTCCTTGAGGTCGAGGAGAAGAAGGCCCTCTTCATCGGCAATGCGGAAGGCAATGTTCATGATGCCTTCCTGCGCGTCGGTCAGGTTCATCAGCCGCGACAGCAGCAGCGGGCCCATTTCCGAAATGGTGGCGCGGATGGGGTGGCCCTGCTCGCCGAACAGATCCCAGAAGATGACGGGAAATTCCTGGAAGTCGTAAGGGTCGAGCTTGACCTGTTCTGCCCGCTTGACCAGGAAATCCTGGGCGGTGCCTATCATGGCGATACCGGAAAGGTCGCCCTTGATGTCGGCGCAGAAGACCGGAACGCCGGCGTTGGAAAATCCCTCGGCCAGGATCTGCAAGGTGACGGTCTTGCCCGTACCGGTGGCGCCGGTCACCAGGCCATGGCGATTTCCGTATTGCAGCAGCAGGTTTTCGGCGCGCTGATAGCTGTCGTCGGGCTTGCGGCTGGCGCCGATAAAAATACTGGTGTCGTCAGCCATAGCTCGGGTCTCCGCAAAACTGATGTGTCTAAAGCCAACCTTTGCCCGATGGTATAGTGAGGCTGCCGCACAGCGACAATGACAATTGTCCAAGGCAGGACCAATCGTTCAATCAGGGCTATCGTCCAAATCGGACCAATCGCCAAAATCGGATTTTGGAACTTGCGGATTTCGATGGTGTTTGGCAATCGTCCATGGTCCGTCCACGCAAGCGACCTATATCAGGTGGATCGAATATCAGGTGGTCGAATTCAAGCCCTGGGCGTGCATTGCGATAACTGACCGGGGACCGTAGATTGAGCTGTCCGGGCTGGTGCGGCCACATAGAACGAGGACGATGAATGGGCGCCGGAGCCTTGACCAGGGATGTTGAGCCAACGAATGCGGAGCGTCAGCGATGGCTGACCCTGGCGGGAAAAGCGTTGGCCGGCGCCTCCTTCGGGGAACAGCTGGTCTCGCATACCGACGACAACATCCGCGTCGAGCCGCTCTATGAACGCGCGACCGGAACGGAACCGATCGTGCGCGCCAATCCTCAATCGCCGTGGATCGTCAGCCAGCGCGTCGACGATCCCGATGTCGAACGCGCCAAGAGGCAGGCCCTGGAAGATGTCGCCCAGGGCGCGACGGGGTTGTCGCTCGTCTTCGAGGGCGCCCCGAACGCGTTTGGCTACGGCCTGCCGAGGACGGCGCAGGCGCTCGAGACGGTGCTGGAGGGCGTGCCCCTCAACCGGGTCCAGATCCGTATCGACACCCACCCCTGGAGCCGCCCCATGGCCGACTGGCTGGTGGCGTTCCTGAGCAAGCGCCGCTCCGATCCGGCAAAGCTCAACCTTTCCTTCGGCATCGATCCGGCTGCTATCCTCGCCGGCACCGGCCGGCTGCGCATGTCGATCGAGGCGCTGCAGGAATCCATGCCGCAATCGCTGGCGCATTTCTTCTCGATGGGCGTTCCGGGTGTGCTTCTGGAGGCAGACGGTCGCGTCTTCCACAATGCCGGCGCCACGGAAGCGCAGGAACTCGGCATCATGCTGGCCTCGGCGGTCTCGTATCTGCGAATGTTCGAGAAGGCGCGGCAGCCGCTCGTCTATGCCGCGCCTCATATCGGTTTCGCGCTCAGCGTCGACCAGGACCAGTTCCTGTCGATGGCCAAGGTGCGAGCCCTGCGCAGGCTGTGGGCACGGGTGCAGGAGGCCTGCTCGATCCCCAATTCCACGGCCAACATCCATGCCGAGACATCATTTCGCATGATGACGGCATTGGATCCCGAAACCAACATCCTGCGCACGACGATCGGCTGCTTCGCCGCGGCGGCGGGAGGCGCCGATTCGATCTCAATCCTGCCGCATACGATCGCGCACGGCCTGCCGGCCGCCTTTGCCCGCCGCGTCGCGCGCAACGCGCAGCTGATCATGGCCAATGAAAGCCATGTCGATCATGTCGCCGATCCCGCCCATGGCTCCGGCGCCGTCGAAGCGCTGACCTCAGACCTTTGCGAAGCCGCGTGGGCGGAATTACAGGCCATCGAGGCTGAGGGTGGCGTGCTGTCCAGCCTTCGGGACGGACATATCCAGCAGCGCGTCCGCAACGCCGCCGCCCATCGCGCCATAGCCTTCAAGTCAGACGAGCGGGCCATTGTCGGCGCCACGCTTTATCCGTTGAAAAGCGAGCGCCCGGTCGAGACGCTGGACGCAGAGAAGCGACCTGCCTTCACCGAGGGCGTCGTCCTGTGCGAAGCGTTGTCTCCGGTCCGCATCGATCAATCCATCGGGGCCGCTTCTTGATTCCGGATTTCAGTCAGATCGGCTGGGTGCCGCCGCGCCGCGCGCCTGTCGAGGTCAAGGGACAGCGAACAACGCCGGAAGGCCTTGTCGTCAAGCAGCTGTACAGTCAGGCCGACCTCAAGGGATTGTCGCATCTCGACACCTATCCGGGCCTGCCGCCCTTCGTGCGCGGCCCCTACCCGACCATGTATGTCCAGCAACCCTGGACCATCCGGCAATATGCCGGTTTTTCGACCGCCGAAGAATCCAACGCCTTCTACCGGCGCAACCTTGCCGCCGGCCAGAAAGGCCTTTCGGTTGCCTTCGATCTCGCCACGCACCGCGGCTATGATTCGGACCATCCGCGCGTCGCCGGCGATGTCGGCATGGCGGGTGTGGCTATCGATTCCATCCTCGACATGCGGCAATTGTTCGACGGCATTCCGCTCGGCGAGATGACCGTGTCGATGACGATGAACGGCGCGGTGCTGCCGATCATGGCGCTCTACATCGTGGCGGCGGAAGAGCAAGGCGTCGCGCAGAAGGATTTGGCCGGGACCATTCAGAACGACATTCTGAAGGAGTTCATGGTCCGCAACACCTACATCTATCCGCCGAAGCCCTCGATGCGGATCGTCTCGGACATCTTCTCCTACACCTCGAAGAACATGCCGAAGTTCAACTCGATATCGATCTCCGGCTATCACATGCAGGAGGCCGGCGCGACCGCCGACCTGGAGCTCGCCTATACGATCGCCGACGGGATCGAGTATGCCCGCGCCGGCGTCGCGGCGGGGCTCGACATCGACCGTTTCGCGCCGCGCCTGTCGTTCTTCTGGGCAATCGGCATGAATTTCTTCATGGAAGTGGCCAAGCTCAGGGCCGCACGCCTGTTGTGGGCGACGCTGATGAAAAAGAACTTCGCGCCAAAGGACGAGCGGTCGCTGTCCCTGCGCACCCATTGCCAGACCTCCGGCTGGTCGCTGACGGCACAGGATCCCTACAACAACATCATCCGCACCATGATCGAGGCGATGGCCGCGACCCAGGGGCATACCCAGTCGCTGCACACCAACTCGTTCGACGAAGCAATGGCGCTGCCGACCGACCATTCGGCGCGCATCGCCCGCAACACGCAACTCGTCCTGCAGAAGGAATCCGGCACCACGCGCATCATCGATCCGTGGGGCGGTTCGGCCTATCTCGAACGGCTGACACACGATCTGGCGGCGCGTGCGCTCGCCCATATCGAGGAGGTTGAGGCTCTCGGCGGCATGGCGGCGGCGATCGAAAAGGGCATACCCAAGCTGCGCATCGAGGAAGCAGCGGCCCGCACGCAGGCGCGCATCGATTCCGGCGAGCAGATGCTGGTCGGCGTCAATGCGCATCGCCCCGGAACCGATATCGAGGTCGACGTGCTGAAGATCGACAATGCCGAGGTCAGGGCCCGGCAACTCTCGAAGCTGCAACGGCTGAAGGGCACGCGCGACGTCGCTGCCGTCGAAAGCGCGCTAGATGCGCTGACCCGTGCCGCACAGAGCGAGGACAACCTCCTGGAGTTCGCCATCCGCGCCGCGCGCGCCAATGCCACTGTCGGCGAAATCTCGTTCGCCCTGGAAAGAGCTTATGGCCGCCATGTGGCCACGGTGCAGACCATTTCCGGTGTCTACCGCAAGGCGCTTGGCGACAGTCCGGTGATCGACCGCCTGCAGGACAAGCTCGGTGCCTTCGAAAAGAAAAACGGCGGCAAGCCGCGCATCCTCGTGGCCAAGATGGGACAGGACGGCCACGACCGCGGGCAGAAGGTGATCGCCACGGCCTTCGCCGATCTCGGCTTCGACGTTACCGTCGGCGCCATGTTCCAAACGCCGGAAGAGATCGCGAAACTGGCTGTCCAGAATGACGTCCACATCATCGGCGCCTCATCGCTGGCAGCGGGTCACCTGACGCTGATCCCAGAATTGCGCGACACGCTGAAGAAGCTCGGCCGCGGCGACATGCTGATCGTGGCCGGCGGCGTCATCCCGCCGCAGGACTATGATGCGGTGCTGCAAGCCGGCGCGGCGGAAATCTTCCCGCCGGGCACGGTCATTCCGGAAGCGGCGGAGCGGCTGCTGGATCGGCTGCTATCCTCGTGACGAATCTGTTATAATATCTGTTGCAACACCCGGCGCACCGCGTTATAATTAGCGTTGCAACAGGATGTTTCATCATGAACACCACAATTCGCAAGATCGGGAATTCGGACGGCGTGATTCTGCCGAAAGAGCTTCTCGATCGATTGAATCTCAAGACAGGCGACAACGTGGTCGTCGTCCAGGAAGGTCAAGAGCTTCGCTTGCGCCGATTGGAAGATTCTGCCGAAGAATTCGAGCGCAAGATGAAGGTAGCGCGCGAGCGGATGAGGAAATACGAGGTTGCCTACCGCGCGCTCGCAAAATGACGGCACATCATTCGCGAGAGTTCGTGGAGGCGATGCATGCCGAGCAGTTGCGTCTTCACGGCGGCGCGTCGGGCATCCGCGATGAAGGCCTGTTGGAATCGGCGCTCGCACGTCCGCAACAGAAAGAAGCATACGGCGAGCCGGATCTGAGCGAACTCGCTGCCGCCTATCTCTTCGGCATCGCAAAGAACCATCCGTTCGTCGATGGGAACAAGCGCACGGCTTTCGCTGCGGCCGACTTGTTTCTCTATTTCAACGGATTGAGCATCGAAGCCGAACAGGAGGAGGTCATCCAACTGGTGATGATGGTCGCTGCCGGCGAGATAGACGAAGCGGGTGCGGCCGCATTCTTCCGCGACCATGTCGTCAAGCTTGAAGACTAACTCTCCGAGAGCTTGACGATCTCCCACTCCTTGCCGTTGACGCTGGCCACGTCGCCAACCTTCTTGCCGAACAGCGCGACCGCCATAGGCGAGACGTGCGAGATGCTGCCCTTGGCCGGATCGGCTTCATCCTCGCCGACAATCTTCCAGTGCACCTTCCTGCCGTCACTTTGCAGCGTGACACCCATGCCGAAGCGGACGACATCGCTGCCGGGCTCCGGCACGGAAAGCTCGGCACTCTCGCGTCGCGCGGTCCAGTAGCGCAGATCGCGCGACACGACCGCGATGCGCTCGCGGTCGGCTTTCCGCTCCGCTTTCGCCATGATATCGCGCAGATCGGCCAGATTGTCGTCGATCTGCGCCAGGCCGCGCTCCGTCACCAGGTTCCGGTGCGTGCTGATCGGCCGCTCGCCAACACCGGCGATCGCGTTTTCGCTGTCTTCTTCGCGGGTAAAAGCTCTGCTCATCCCCTGAACTTAGGCGCCGAGTGGCTGCCCGACAAGTCATTGCCGCCGAGAAGAGGCGCGTTGAACGTCTGGCATGATTCCTGCGGTGTCGGGCGGAACACTGGGATTCTGTGCCGATGTTGAACAGACGAACCCTGCTGACGCAGACCACCGGCTTTGCCGTCATGGGCCTCGCGCTCGGCAAGGCGGCGGCCGCCAGCCTGACCGGCATCGAGAAAGCCTCGATGCGCGGCTCGATCAACGCCACCGAACTTGGCGTCCAGCCCGGTACCTCTGACGACCAGAGCAAGGCCTTCGCCAAGCTGCTGCGCGACGCGAATGGCCGTGACATGCCGGTCTTCCTGCCGCCCGGCACCTATGTGGTGTCCAATCTCTCGCTGCCTGGTCGCGTGCGTCTTTCCGGCGTGCCGGGCGCGACGCGGATCGTCTATGGCGGCGACGGCCATTTGTTCATGGCCGAACAGGCCGACCATATCGAACTCAGCGGACTGGTTTTCGACGGCGCGAACCGCTCTATGGGCGACTACGCGCAAGGACTGCTCGATCTGCGCCGGGTGGCGCATCTCGTGGTGGACAACTGCCAGATCACGGGCAGCGGCAAGAACGGGCTGGCGCTGGAACATGCGACGGGCCGGATCGAGCGTTCGGACATATCGGGGGCGGCGGACGCCGGCATCTATTCGGTGGAGGCCGCAGGGCTGGCGATATCAGGCAACACCGTCTCCGATTGCGCCAATGGCGGCATCCTGGTGCACCGCTGGCAAGCTGCGGAAGACGGCACCATGGTCACCGGCAACCGCGTCGAACGCATTGGCGCGCGCAGCGGTGGTACAGGCCAGAACGGTAACGGCATCAATGCCTTCCGCGCCGGCAATGTCGTCATCTCGGGCAATGTGGTCTCCGACTGCGCCTTCTCCGCGATCCGGGCCAACAGCTCCAGCAATTTGCAGATATCGGGCAACACCTGCTCACGCTCGGGCGAGACCGCGGTCTATTCCGAGTTCTCGTTCGAAGGCGCCGTCATTTCCAACAACATCGTCGACGGCGCGGCCAACGGCATCTCGATCGTCAACTTCAACGAAGGCGGCCGCATGGGTATCTGCTCCGGCAACATCGTGCGCAATCTGTCGACATCAGGCCCCTATACCGCGGATCCACCCGGCTTCGGCGTTGGGATCGCCGTCGAGGCCGACACCGTCGCTTCCAACAACGTCATCGAGAACGCGCCGCTCTACGGCATGTCGATCGGCTGGGGGCCGTATCTGCGCAACGTCGTGGCCACCGGCAACATCATTCGCAAGGCAGGCACCGGCATCGTCGTCAGTGTGGTCGAAGGTGCCGGCACGGCCGTCATCTCCGACAACGTCATCGATGGCGCGTCGAACGGAGCGGTTGTCGGCCAGCGCTGGGCCGAGCCGGTGACATCAGACCTCACCCAGACCAGCAGCAGCGGTTATGCGCACCTGACCGTCGAGCGCAACCGCGTCAGCTGATTGCAACCTTCAATTCAGGGCCGGCGTCGGCCTCAGCGCCCCGACCTTGGCGCCAATCCGGCTTTCGATGGGCGCATTCGCCAATTCGAGCAGCTTCGCCGCCAAGGCCTCGTGCGCCCGCAGCAGCCTGGCGAGGACCGCGGCGGCGATTGCATCGCCGGCGCGCCCGGCACCGTCATCGCATTTGACCGCGATGCCGAGGCCGAGTTCCGGAATTGCGGCACAATGGACGCCCTCGGCCCCGCCTTTGGCAAAAATTCGCCCCGGAGCGGCTTCCATCAGCAACAGGTCCGCGCGGCCGGTGCCGGCCACGAAGAACGGCTCCGCCATGCAGGCCGAAAGCAGCCGCTTCGCGGCCTTCGCCCGCTCCGGGCCAAAGCCTTGGGCCGTGGCCATGCGAGCAAAGCCGAGCGCGAAACTCCTGAGCGGCACCGCATAGGTCGGAATCGAGCAGCCGTCGACCGCGCGTTCGTCGGGGCCGTGGACAGCGCCGGTGACTGCCTGCATGGCGTCGCGCACCATTTCCTGCAGGGCGTGATCCGGTCTGACATAGCCGCGATGCGCGATGCCCAAATGAACGCAGGTACAGAGGAAACCGGAGTGCTTGCCGGAACAATTGTTATGCAACGCATTCGGTGAGCCGCCGGCACGCGCGAGCGCAATCTCCGCGTCATGGTTCGAGGGCCAGTGGACCCCGCATTCGAGCGCCGACCCGTCCAGCCCGGCCCTGGCCAGCATGGACCGCGCCAGTTCGACATGCGCCGGCTCGCCGGAGTGGGAGGCACAGGCCAGCGCCAGTTCGCGGTCACCGAAGCCATAGGCATCCGCGGCACCCGTTTCGACAAGCGGCAGGGCCTGGATCGCCTTTACGGCGGAACGCGGAAAGACCGGCTTCGACGTATCGCCGATCTCCAGCACCGGCTTGCCGTCGGCATCGAAGACGGCGACGGCGCCGCGATGGGCGCTCTCGACAATGGCGCCGCGCAAAACTTCGATCAGAACCGGATTTGCCATGTTACCTCCCGCGAATGCCGGGGCGGTTTACCTGATCCGGTCGAGAATGGAAACGTAGTTGGCGACCGCCGCACCGCCCATGTTGAAGATGCCGCCGAGTTTCGCGCCCGGCACCTGGATGCCGCCGGCTTCGCCGACAAGCTGCATGGCGGTCAAGACATGCATGGATACGCCGGTGGCGCCGATCGGATGGCCCTTGGCCTTCAGTCCGCCGGAGGGATTGACCGGCAGGCGGCCGTCTTTTGCCGTTGTGCCATCCAGCGCCAGTTTGGCGCCCTCACCCGGCTTGGCCAGTCCCATCGCTTCATACTCGATCAATTCGGCGATAGTGAAGCAGTCATGCGTTTCGACGAAGGAGAGATCGTCGAGCGTTACGCCGGCGTTCTTCAGCGCGCGGGTCCAGGCCTGTTCGCAGCCTTCGAAGGTCAGGATGTCGCGCTTCGACATCGGCAGGAAATCCTGCACATGCTCGTTGGCGCGGAAGGCGACCGCGCGGCGCATCTTCAGCGCCGTTGCCGTGTCGGCAAGGACAAGGGCAGCGGCGCCGTCGGAGACCAGCGAGCAGTCGGTGCGCTTCAAGGGTCCTGCGACGAACGGGTTTTTCTCGCTCTCCTGCCGGCAGAAGTCATAGCCGAAATCCTTGCGCATCTGCGCATAGGGATTGTCGACGCCATTCTTGTGGTTCTTGGCAGCGATCATGGCGAGCGCATCCGACTGGTCGCCATAGCGCTGGAAATAGGCCTGCGCGATCTTGCCGAAGACGCCGGCGAAGCCGGCTGGCGTGTCGCCGTCCTCGGGCAGATAGGAAGCTTTCAGCAAATTCTTGCCGATTTCGGGCCCGGGCGTCGTCGTCATCTGCTCGGCGCCAACCACCAGCACGATGCGGGCGGCGTTTGCATCAATGGCGCGGATACCTTGCCTGACCGCCGCCGAACCGGTGGCGCAAGCGTTCTCGACGCGTGTCGCCGGCTTGAAGCGCAGCCGGTCGTCCGCCTGGAGAACCAGGCTTGCCGTGAAATCCTGCGCCGAAAAACCGGCATTGAAATGGCCGAGCACGATCTCGTCGACCTCGTCCGGGCCAATGCCGGCATGGTCGAGCGCGTCCGTCGCGACCTTGACGATCAGGTTTTCGAGCGTCTCGCCCTCAAGCTTGCCGAAGCGCGAATGCGCCCAGCCAACGATGCATGCGGTCATGGCGGTCTCCATCCTTGGCGCCAGCGCCCACGGCTCGTGACGCACTTCGCCTTTATTGTTCAAATATAAACATTCTCGCCCGGGCCGTGAAGGGCCGCAACGCAACAATCGCTTGGTACAGGTCGCGTCGAGGTCGATTTTTTATTGATTGACGCGTCAATAAAAAATAATCTCCCGCAAAAATCGGAAACGGCATGCCAAAAGTCGGAATGGAGCCATTGCGCCGCAGGGCGCTCATCGACGCGACGATCTCGGCGATCGGCGAGCGTGGCTCGCTTGACGTGACCATGTCCGAGATCGCCGGACGCGCCGGTGTCTCTTCGGCGCTCGCCCACCACTATTTCGGCGCCAAGGACGAGCTGCTGTTCGCGACGATGCGGCACATCCTGGCCGAACTGACCATCGATATGCGCCGCGCCCTGCAGTGCGCCGGCACCGCGCGCGAGCGCGTCTCGGCCGTGGTCGCCGTCAACTTCTCCGATGTCCAGTTCCAGGCCGAAACCATTGCCGCATGGCTCGCGTTCTATGTCGAGGCGCAGCAATCGTCTTCGCTGCGCCGGCTGCTTAGAATCTATGCTCGGCGGCTGCATTCCAACCTGATGAGTGGATTGACCGGCATCCTGCCGAGGACCGAGGCCGACCGCGCCGCGGAAGCGACGGCGGCGATGATCGACGGGCTCTACATCAGGCGCGCGCTGAAGGATGGCGTGCCTGACGCCGCGACCGCGATCGCGCTGGTCGAGGATTATCTCGAAACCAAACTTGGCGGACGGCACAAGCAGTGACAGCGAAGCGACCCAATTTCCTGATTGTCATGGTCGACCAGCTCAACGGGACCTTGTTCCCGGATGGGCCGGCGGAATTTCTGCACACACCGCATCTGAAGGCACTGGCGGCGCGTTCGGCGCGCTTTGCCAACAACTACACCGCCTCGCCACTCTGCGCGCCGGGCCGTGCCTCGTTCATGAGCGGCCAGTTGCCGTCGCGCACCGGGGTCTATGACAATGCCGCCGAGTTCGCCTCGTCGATCCCGACCTTCGCCCATCATTTGCGTGCGGCCGGCTACTACACCTGCCTGTCGGGCAAGATGCATTTCGTCGGACCTGATCAGCTGCACGGTTTCGAGGAACGGCTGACCACCGACATCTATCCGGCGGATTTCGGCTGGACGCCGGACTACCGCAAACCCGGTGAGCGCATAGAGTGGTGGTATCATAATCTGGGTTCGGTGACCGGCGCCGGCGTTGCGGAAACAACCAACCAGATGGAGTATGACGACGAGGTCGTGTTCCTTGCGTCTCAGAAGCTCTATCAGCTTTCGCGCGAACAGGACGATGCGAGCCATCGGCCCTGGTGCCTCACCGTCTCGCTGTCGCATCCGCACGATCCCTATGTCGCGCGCAAGCAGTATTGGGATCTCTATGAGCATTGCCAGGTGCTGGATCCGGAAACCGGGTACATCGCCGAAGACGAGCAGGATCCGCATTCTCGGCGGCTGTACCATGCCAGCGACTATCCCTCTTTCGAGATCACGCCTGAAGAGGTGCGTCGTTCGCGGCGCGGCTATTTCGCGAACATCTCCTATGTCGACGACAAGGTCGGCGAGCTCCTCGACGTTCTCACGCGGACGCGCATGCTCGACGACACGATCATCCTGTTCTGCTCGGATCACGGCGACATGCTCGGCGAGCGAGGCCTGTGGTTCAAGATGAGCTTCTTCGAAGGCTCGGCGCGAGTGCCGTTGATGATTGCCGGCAAGGGCATTCGTGCCGGGCTGATCGAGGCGCCGGTCTCCAATCTCGACGTAGCACCAACGCTTTGCGACCTTGCCGGCATCGACATCGGGGCGATCGCGCCGTGGACCGACGGCCAGTCGCTGCTGCCGCTCACCAAGGGCGGGCAGCGCACGACACCGGTGCTGATCGAGTACGCGGCGGAGGGCTCCTATGCGCCCTTGGTGGCAATCCGCGAAGGCAGGTACAAATTCGTCCATTGCGAACTCGATCCGCCGCAATTGTTCGATCTCGAAGCCGATCCGCTCGAGCGGGACAATCTGGCCGACGACCCCGCCAATGCGGGTCTTGTGGCGGCATTCCTGGAAAAGGTCCGGGCGCGTTGGGACATGGCCGGCTTCGATGCCGCCGTGCGCGAAAACCAGGCACGCCGCTGGGTCGTCTATCCGGCGCTGCGCAACGGCGCCTACTACCCCTGGGATTTCCAGCCGTTGCAGAAGGCGTCAGAGCGGTACATGCGCAATCACATGAACCTCGACAATCTCGAAGAGAGCAAAAGGTATCCGCGAGGCGAATGATGGCAGACCTTCTCGTTCCCACTCTCGACCATCTCAGGCAGGCCTACGCGGTAACGTCACGGGCGACACAGGTCACGCCGCTGCTGGAATCGGCGGCGCTCGCCAGAGAAACCGGCGCGGCCCGGGTCTTCATCAAGCCGGAATCGCTGCAATGGGCCGGATCCTTCAAGGTTCGCGGCGCTTATTGGCGGCTGAAGCGGCTTTCGCCCGACGAGGCGAAGAAGGGCGTCGTCGCCTATTCCTCGGGCAATTTCGCGCAAGGGCTGGCCGCGGCCGGCCAGGCGCTCGGCATTCCCGTGACCATCGTCATGCCGATCGACGCGCCGGCCGCCAAGCGCGATGCTACCGCGGGTTATGGCGCGCGCGTCGTGCTGACCGACCATGACGATCGCGCGCGTGAAGAGGTCGCGGCGGCCAAGGCGCGCGAAATCGCTGAAACAGAAGGGCTAGCGCTCCTGCATCCATTCGACGATCCCGAGATCGTCGCCGGTCAGGCGGGTGCCGGCCTCGAAGCGCTCGACCAGCTGTCGGGTAAGGATGCCAGCGCCGATCTCTTGTTCTGCTCGGTCGGCGGCGGTGGGCTGATCGGCGGCGTTTCGCTCGCCTTCCACTATCTGTCGCCGGCGACCGAGATCATCGGCGTAGAGCCCGAAGGGTTCGACGGCATGGGCTCTTCACTGGCGCATGGCAGCATCGAGACCATGCCGATCGGTCCGAAATCGATCTGCGACGGACTGATGTCGCGCCGGCCCGGCGACGCGCCGTTCGCCGCGGTCAAGACCGCTGGCGTGCGCGGCATCACGGTCGACGATCAGTCGGTGCGGCGCGCGATGCGGATCGCTTTCGAGCGGATGAAGCTGGTGCTCGAACCGTCAGGTGCGGCGTCGCTGGCGGCATTGCTCGGTGGCAAGGTGGATGTGGCGGGAAAAACCGTCCTGGTGGTGGCTACCGGCGGCAACGTTTCGCTCGCCGATTTTATGGCGCATATGAACCATGCTTGAAGCGGATTTCGTTATCATCGGCTCCGGCTCCGCCGGCTCGGCCATGGCCTATCGCTTGTCGGAAGACGGCAAGCATTCGGTCATCGTCATCGAATTCGGCGGCACTGATATCGGGCCGCTGATCCAGATGCCTTCGGCGCTGTCGATACCGCTCAACATGAGCCTCTACGACTGGGGATTCGCCAGTGAACCGGAACCGCATCTGGGTGGCCGCGTGCTGGCGACGCCGCGCGGCAAGGTGATCGGCGGCTCGTCCTCGATCAACGGCATGGTCTATGTGCGCGGCCACGCCCGCGACTTCGACCATTGGGCCGAACAGGGCGCGGCCGGCTGGGGCTTCGCCGACGTGCTGCCCTACTTCAAACGCATGGAGGATTCAGATGGCGGCGAGGATGGCTGGCGCGGGCACGGCGGCCCGCTGCATGTGCAGCGCGGCTCCCGGCGCAATCCGCTCTATGGCGCCTTCGTCGAAGCGGGCCGCCAGGCAGGGTTTGAACTGACCGACGACTACAATGGCGCCAAGCAGGAAGGCTTCGGCCCGATGGAGCAGACCATTCTGGGCGGCCGCCGCTGGTCGGCGGCATCAGCCTATCTGAAGCCGGCGCTCCGGCGCAAAAACGTCAGACTGGTCAAAGGCTTTGCGCGCCGGGTGATCATCGAGAATCAACGCGCCATCGGCGTCGAGATCGAAGCTCACAAACAGATTCAGGTCGTTAAGGCGCGACGTGAAGTAATCGTCGCGGCGTCGTCGATCAACTCGCCGAAGATCCTGATGCTGTCCGGTATCGGCCCGGCCGGGCATTTGCACGAAAACGGCATTGCCGTCGTGGCCGACCGGCCTGGCGTCGGCGGCAACCTGCAGGACCATCTGGAGCTCTACATCCAGCAGGAATCGACCAAACCGATCACGCTGAATTCAGTGCTGAACCCGTTCTCCAAGGCGATGATCGGGGCGCAGTGGCTGTTCTTCAAATCGGGCCTTGGCGCCACCAATCATTTCGAGGCGGCCGCCTTCGTGCGCTCGCAGGCAGGCGTCGACTATCCCGACATCCAGTACCACTTCATCCCGGCGGCGGTGCGTTACGACGGCAAGGCGGCGGCGAAGTCGCACGGCTTCCAGGCGCATGTCGGACCGATGCGCTCGAAGTCGCGCGGCTCGGTGACGCTGCGCTCGCCGGATCCGAAAGCGAAGCCGGTCATCCGCTTCAACTACATGTCGCATCCGGACGACTGGGTGGAGTTCCGCCACTGCATCCGCCTGACCCGCGAGATCTTCGGCCAGTCGGCCTTCGATGCCTATCGCGGACAGGAACTCTCGCCGGGCAGCCATGTCCAGTCGGACGACGATCTCGACGTGTTCATCCGCGACCATGCCGAAAGCGCCTACCACCCCTGCGGCACCTGCCGAATGGGCCGCGTCGATGATCAATCGAGCGTGGTCGATCCGGAATGCCGGGTCATCGGCGTCGACGGATTGCGGGTCGCCGACTCCTCGATCTTCCCGCGCGTGACCAACGGCAACCTCAACGCGCCATCGATCATGACCGGCGAAAAAGCGTCCGATCACATCCTTGGCCGCACGCCGCTCGCGCCGTCCAACCAGGAACCATGGATCAATCCGCGCTGGCAGGCTTCCGACAGATAGGCCATGATCCGCCGATAGAGTGAGCTGCCCGACAGGCGCCCGCCCAATAGCCGTCTTGGGCACAACGATTGGAGACCTCCCATGCGCGCCCAGCCCACGGCTTCGCACTATGTCAACGGACGCTATATCGAGGACGAAGGCGGCGCGCCGCTGCCGGTGATCTATCCGGCCACGGGCGAGACCATCGCCATGCTGCGATCGGCGACGCCGAACGTGCTGGAACTGGCGGTCGAGGCCGCCCGCGCCGCACAGCCGGCCTGGGCGCGGCTTAAGCCGGTCGAGCGCGGCCGCATCCTGCGCCGAGCCGCCGACATTTTGCGCGCCCGCAACGCCGATCTTGCCCGCATCGAGACGCTCGACACCGGGAAGGCGATCCAGGAGACACTGGTGGCGGATGCACCTTCCGCCGCGGACTGCCTTGAATATTTCGCCGGCGCGGTCGCTGTCTTCAACGGCGAAGCGGTCGACCTCGGCGGGCCATTCGCCTATACGCGCCGCGAGGCGCTCGGCGTCTGCGTCGGCATCGGCGCATGGAACTATCCGATCCAGATCGCCGGCTGGAAATCCGCACCCGCACTCGCCATGGGCAATGCCATGGTGTTCAAGCCATCGGAAAACACGCCGCTTTCGGCGCTGGCGCTGGCCGAGATCTACTCGGAAGCCGGCCTGCCCGACGGGCTGTTCAACGTCGTGCAAGGCTATGGCGACGTCGGCGCCGGCCTTGTCGGCCATGATGTGGTGGCCAAGGTCTCGGTGACCGGCTCGGTGCCGACCGGGCGCAAGGTGCTGTCGCTAGCGGGCTCCAGGATGAAGCACGCGACGATGGAACTCGGCGGTAAGTCGCCGCTGATCGTCTTCGACGATGCCGATCTCGAAAATGCCATTGGCGGCGCCATGCTCGGCAACTTCTATTCGACCGGCCAGATCTGTTCCAACGGCACGCGCGTCTTCGTCCAGAGCGGCATTCACGACCGCTTCGTCGAGCGGCTGGTCGAACGGACCAAGAAAATCCGCATCGGCGATCCGCTCGACCCGGAAACGCAGATGGGGCCGCTGGTCTCCAAGGCACAGCAAGACAAGGTCGTCGGCTATATCGAGGCCGGCAAGCAGGATGGGGCGACGCTGGCCTGTGGCGGCAATGTGCCGTCGCTGCAGGGCTTCCAGGGCGGCTTCTTCGTCGAGCCGGCCGTATTCACCGCTGTCACCGACACGATGCGGATCGCCCGCGAGGAGATTTTCGGCCCGGTCATGAGCGTTCTGAAATTCAACAGCGAGGACGAGGTGATCGACCGCGCCAACGACACCGAGTTCGGTCTTGCCGCCGGTGTTTTCACGCGCGACCTGCCGCGCGCCCATCGCGTCATCGCCGAGTTGCAGGCCGGAACCTGCTGGATCAACGCGTACAATCTGACCCCGGTGGAAATCCCCTTCGGCGGCGTCAAGCAGTCCGGCATCGGGCGGGAGAATTCGCTGGCGGCGCTGGCGCTCTATTCGCAGCTGAAGTCGATCTATGTCGAGACCGGGGACGTCGCCAGTCCGTATTGATCCCGCCTACTTCTCCGCCGTTCCATCCAGATACTGCGTCAGCGCACAGACCAGATGGTAGAAGATGCTCGCCGGCACGTCAGATGCCAGCGAGCGGCCGCGCTCGTCGATGCGATCGATCCACAGGCCGAGCGGCGCCGGGTCGACGTGCCAGCGGAACAGCCGGCCGACCCTCGCCTCGATCTCCGGCTTCAGATCGGGGCCGCCCGAGCCATCCAGGGCGATCGCCGCCTTGAGCGCCTCGGCCTGCGGCCAGCTGCGCGATATCAGGTCGAGCGGCAGTCCTTGCCGCGAGACTGCACCATAGGCAAGGCCAGTGGCCCGGTTGAGGCCATTTGCGATTGCCGAGGCGTAGAGTTTTCGGGCGAAGACGCTCAGCTCGGCCTGGCCGCTGCGGCCGGCGAAATCGACCAGCAGCGATGCCCATTCGAAGTGATGGCCAGGTTCGGTCCAGCTCCCCTTCTCTCCCGGTACCGGTTTCCATTCTGCATCGAAATACTCGCCGAGCGTCCAGCTCTCGGCGTCGAAGAAATGGCTGCGGAAGAGGTCGATGATGCGCGACGCGCGACGCAGATGCGCACGCTCACCGGTTGCCTGGTGCCAGGCCAGGAAAGCTTCGAGCAGATGCATGTGCGGGTTGGAGCGTCGCTCGCCCGCCCCGTCCGAGGTGTCGAGGAAGCCGGTCATGCGGCTGTCCTCCAGATGCGCATCGAGGAAGGTGAAGGTCTCTTGGCCGAGCCGCAAGGCATCGGCATTGCCCGACATATGCGCATGCGCCAGCGCCAGCAGGATGCAGGAATGATCGTAGGCGTCCTCGACGGGATCGGCGACGGAGCCATCGACATTCAGCGTGCGCACCCAACCGCCCCGTTCGGTGCGGCCCTGCCCCGCCATGAAGTCGATGCCATGCGCGATCAGCCGGTCGGCCGGCCCGGTCCAACCGCGCTCCTTGGCAACCGCGAAGGCATAGACCTGCCTGGCCTGGGTGCGCATGCGCTTGGGCTTGACGAGCGGCTTGGCGTCGAAACCCAGCGCCTCGTGGAAGCCACCGTGGCGCTCGTCGACGCCTGATGTCGACCACAACGGCAAGGTCTCCTGGAACAGCCAGTGATGAACGCGCCGCCGCCAGGCGCCACTTTCGATGACGCGGTCATGCGCCGGCGTGAACCTGGTTTCCAGCCGTCCCGATTTTTCGAGTTGTTCGACGATCTTCTTGACGTGCTGGCTGTGGCTCACCGGGGCAACGAAAGTGGCATCCGCCGTCGAGACAATGGCAACGTCCTTCATGCCGATCGCCGACAGCAGCCGGCCGTCGCTGCGGATATAGGAATTCTCGCAATCTATGGCGACGACATCGCCGACAACGACGTTGCCCCGGTCGTCGGCGGGACCGACATCGAGGAGCGATTGCCAGGAGCCGAGATCGTTCCAGCGGAAGCCGGCCGGCACCATGGCTATGTCTTTTGCCCGCTCCATGATGGCATAGTCGATCGAGTTCGACGGGATCGCCGCGTAAAGTTCCAGCGGCATATAGAGGCCGGACAGGTCCGTCGTGGCCGCCTCGTAGGCCGCTTCGGTGGCGTGCCAGATGTCGGGCTGGAATGTGTTGAAGGCGTCGCGCATGGCACCGGCCCGAAACAGGAAGATGCCGGTGTTCCAGTAGAAATTTCCCGCCTTGAGATAGTCGTTGGCCGTCGCAAGGTCGGGCTTCTCGACAAAGCGCGAAACGTCGAACACCCCGCCCTTCTCGGCCGATACCTCGATATAGCCGTAACCGGTTTCCGGCTGGGTCGGTTTGATGCCGAACACCACCAGACGGCCGGCGCGCGCCGCCTGCGATCCCGCCTCGATACTTTGCCAGAATTGCCCTGCCGTCGCTATTTCATGGTCCGAGGGCACCACAAGAACCAGGCTGTCGCCGAATTCCGACAGCGTGCGCAGGGTCGCCAGTGCGACGGCGGCGGCCGTGTTGCGTCCCGCCGGCTCGAACAGCGGGCCGCCGCCGGCAAGATCGAGACCGGCCAAGTCGGCATGGACACGATCGGCATGACGCTCCGAAGCGATCAGGAAGATCGGCGTCTCGCCAGCCGGTCTCGCCGTCAGGCGGCGCAAGGTCTTGGCGAGCATGGAACCGTCGCCGGACAGGTCGTGGAACTGCTTGGGATTGTCCTCGCGTGACAGCGGCCACAGCCGAGAGCCGACGCCGCCGCTCATGATAAAACTGACGATGCGCTGGCCCATGGATGCCCTGTCAAAAAGTCTGGTTGTAAGCGCCGACTTCCGGACTGCGGCGCAGCACAGCATCGACGGCATCGAACATCTGCTGGCGACGCTCGGACGAGACCGGACTTTCGACGACCACGACCAGTTCCGGCTTGTTCGACGAAGCGCGCACCAGACCCCAGGTACCGTCCTCGGCAACGACGCGCACGCCATTGACGGTGACAAGGTCGACGATCTTCTGGCCGGCGAAACTGGAGCCGTCCCGCTTCATCGCCTGAAAATCGGAGACCACCCGCTCGACCACGCCGTACTTCACATCGTCCGCGCAATGCGGGGACATTGTGGGCGTGCCGAAGGTCAGCGGCAGTGCCCCGTAGAGATCGGCCATCGAACTGGCCGGGTTACGGTCCAGCATCTGACAGATGGCGATTGCCGTGACCAGTCCGTCGTCATAGCCGCGCCCGATCGGGGAGTTGAAGAAGAAGTGGCCTGATTTTTCGAAGCCGGCGACCGCGCCGAGTTCGGCAACCCGGCGCTTGATGTAGGAATGGCCGGTCTTCCAATAGTCGGTAACGGCGCCATTGGCGCGCAGCACCGCGTCGGTGTTGAACAGTCCGGTCGACTTGACGTCGACGACGAAGGTCGAACCCGGATGGAGCCGCGAAATATCCCGCGCAAGCATGACGCCGACCTTGTCGGCAAAGATCTCGTTGCCTTCATTGTCGACGACACCGCAGCGGTCGCCGTCGCCATCGAATCCCAACCCGACATCGGCGCCGGTCTCCAGCACCTTGTCCCGGATTGCATGCAGCATCTGCATGTCTTCCGGATTGGGGTTGTAGTTTGGAAACGTATGATCAAGCTCGACATCGAGCGGGATCACTTCGCAGCCGATGCGCTGCAGGGCTTCCGGAGCAAAGGCGCCAGCAGTGCCGTTGCCGCAGGCGGCGACCACTTTCAGCTTTCGTGTGATGCGCTTGTCCCTTGTCACATCGTCGAGATAGGTGGCGCGAAAATTGTCGACGAAATCATAGGAGCCGCCGCCGGTAAGGTCGAAATCGGCGGCCAGCACGATCGCCTTCAGCGCGCTCATCTCCTCGGGGCCGAAGGTCAGCGGCCGCGCCGCTCCCATCTTGACGCCGGTCCAGCCATTCTCGTTGTGCGATGCGGTGACCATGGCCACCGACTGCGTCTCCAGCGCGAACTGCGCGAAATAGGCCATCGGCGACAGCGCCAGACCGATATCCTTCACCCGTGCGCCGGCCGCCATCAGCCCGGAAACCAACGCCAGCTTGATGCCGAGCGAATAGGATCTGAAATCATGCCCGGTGACGATGTCAGGCCCGGCGCCGAGCCGCCGGATCAGCGTGCCGAGCCCCATGCCAAGCGCCTGGACGCCGATCATATTGAGTTCAGGCGGCACTGCCGAACCGGGATGGCCGAACCACCAGCGCGCATCATATTCACGAAAACCGGATGCCTTGATCAGCGCCGCGGTTTCGAATTCGAAGCTGTTTGGCCACGCTTCGCCGACAATATTTAGGGGCAAGACGGCAGGGCTCCAAGCGGCAGAAATACGATCCATCAAGGCAGCGGCTTAGCACACAAGGCTTTAAGCCGCGTTTATCCCGGACGGAAATTCGGGCCTTCCGGCAATGCCCGCAGAAAGCGGACGAAATGCGACAGAAGGGCTGCCATTGCCGCTTGCAGGAACGATGTGTGGCGGCTATAAGCCCGCGATCTGGTCACGGAGTGTAGCGCAGCCTGGTAGCGCACCTCGTTCGGGACGAGGGGGTCGCAGGTTCAAATCCTGCCACTCCGACCAGAAAAAACAATGTGTTAGCGCATCCCGACTTTGGCGCCCCACCCGAGATTCACCAGAGATAGAGCCTTGTCCAAGATGATGCCTGTTCCTAGGGAACGGACACGAGATTCGTTGGGGGCATGGGCCACGAAGTCCCTGCCCTCATATGCAGGCGTTTAACGCAGGCCGAAAAAGCTCAATACCGCTATGACGACGACCACCGCTCCCACAAGCCAAATGATGTTGTTCATAATCTCACTCCTGTTGCCTGGTGAAGCCCGCGCCTCTGGCGGAGGACGCGGGCCGATCAGCCTTTGCCTGCTGATCTTCAGCGAACACCAAACCGTGATGTCCGCTGCGGGAAGAACTGTTAGGCCGGCCTAATGTTCCGTCGCCTGACGGGGATCTGGCGACAGGTGGGCGAACTGTCTTAACAATTGCGGCAGAGCGTTCCTCCCTGGCAGTGACAGAACGCGGGTGACGTTTGCCGCCGCCTGGGCAGATGGCCGGAAGCAAGCCTCCTCTTTGCCAATCGTGGCGACGCGATAGCCAGCCCTTCGCTTGCGTGCGGCTGTCCCCCGGGGAACCGGAACCAAAGGGATCAGCAGCAGTTGTAACCAACGAAGGGCTAATCAAAGCAGTTGGAGAACTTGCAATGAAAACAATGATCATGTGCGCTTTGGCGCTTTCAATGGGATTGCCCGCTTTGGCTTCGGCAGCCGAGGCCGACGTCGTCATCAGGACCCACCATCGGCACCACCACAACGTCAGGATCATCAATGAGGAAGGCCAGCGCCTGCATCACCGACACCACGGGACGGTGGCGTTCTATGACCATGGCCGGCGGCATCACGATCGGAATGCAGTCGTCGTCACCGGCTCCGTTTCCACCCACCACCGTCACCATCATCCGGTGGTAATGGAAAACGGCGGTTACTGATGCCCAACTGGTGGCCCGGCTCTCGCGAGCCCGGCCACCAGGTGACTTTGCCCAGCACGCTCGCGCGCGTTTCATGCGAATAGCTTCGAGTTCTCGCCCGCGGCTGAAATGCAGCCATGCGAAGCGATCGTTTCAACTTCGAATCTCCCATACCGCTCGGAAGCGTCGCGGGAATTCTGCTCGGTGACCAGGTCATTTGAGCTGGCCTGGCCAAGACTTCAGGGTTCGCCAGATCCATGCTCGCTCACGAAGCCTATCGGCCTGGGAAAGAACTGGGCTGCGCTAATGTGCCAAGAGATTAGCTGAGGACTATTCCAGCCACCATGAAGGTGATGGCAACCGCGAAAATCGGTGCGAGCAACCAGCGCGCCTGACCAACACTCTTCTCCATCAAATTCCTCCGGTATTGCAGCAGACAACGGTGACGAAGAGCGACTGTTCCGGCCGGCCCGCTTGGCAAGACCAATGCGTTCCAGGCCCAGACTTAGGTCCGACCTCCGCCCGACCGAAGCCCTGCCCTGGGAACGTTTCCGCTCGGCCCAAGTTCGAGATCGGGCGCGGGAAAACCAAGCGAAGCGGGAACGGATGAGCACCACCATGTCGAACCATGAGACTGTAACATCCCATGTGTTGGGGATGCGCATAGATAGCCTCAAAACCAGAATGCAACACGCTCAGATCACCGAGGGTGAAATGAAGACCTTCCAAAAGGTAGCGGCCGTGATTGAAGGCGGGCGAGGCCGCATCGACGGCGACGATCTGATCGCCGCATCCTTCGTTACCGACACGCTGACGGACGCGATGTCCGAGTAACCATGCCAACAATCAGTAAGCTTTTCGAATCCCATGCCGAAGCGGCGCGGATTGCCGGCGACCTGTTGGCGGCCGGGGTTCCGCGCGTACAGGTCGCCATTATCGGGCCCTATCGTGACGAAATCGATGTCCTGAGGTCTCCGGGTGTCATGCTGGGCGCTGCCGCCGGGCTGTTGGCGTGCCTCGGCGCCGTTGCTGTTTACGACATCAACCTTTTCCCGACCGGCCTATCGGCAATAGCCTTGGCCAGCGTGTTCTGCGGCGGCCTTGGCGGATTGCTCGAAGCCATTGTCGCGGCCGCCAGAAGACCCGAGCGGCCAAGTATTGGCGGGGGGATTGTGCTGGTGACAGCGCATGTCGACGACAATGCGACCGACATTGCCCAGATGATGCTCGGCGGTTGTGACTCCATGACCGAATTGGCCGCCCAAGCAGCGTAAAAATTCCGACAGCGATAATTGGCCGATAGCCAGTGCAGAACGCGAGCACTGGCCGGCCGGTGAAACTTTGACGAATTGGGCATCAGCGCTAGGTTGATCGATGAAGATCAGGGAGGCGGCAAAAACGGCCGGGCCGGACGCGCGCATGAGTTTGATTTCAAGGACAAGGTCGGCACCCGCTCTTCTGGCTGCGGCCTTCATGGCTGCCGGATGCTCATCGATCGGCGGGACGGCCGATCCGGCCAAATACGAGAGCATGAGCTGTAGCGACCTCAACAGTGCGCTGGGAAGCAGCGCGCGCGACATCTCGCAGACGGCGATCACCCGCGGCAAGGTCGCCAACACCAGCGTGCCGCGCTGGCTGCTGGGCGGATCGCGCGTCAAGACCGCGGTCGCCAACCGTGAAACGGCCAGGATCGACCGGCTGAAGCGACAGCAGGATGCCATTGTCGCTGTGCGCGCACGCAAGTGCGCGAGCTGAGCGACAGACGACGCCACGACAATTGCCCCTGCCGGCGCCTTACGCGCTCAGTCGAAACCGTGTGACGTCGATCGCGGCGTTCATCAGCGTCTGCGTATAAGGCGCCCGTGGATTGCTGAAGATCTCTTCCGTCGGCCCCTCTTCGACGATCTTGCCTTGCTTCATGACGATGATGTAGTCGGCCATGGCGCGCACGACCGACAGATCGTGGCTGATGAAGAGGTAGGACAGTTCGTGGTCGGCCTGCAGCTTGCGCAGCAGTTCGACGATCTGTTTCTGCACCGAGCGGTCAAGCGCCGATGTCGGCTCGTCCAGCACGACCATCTTCGGCTTCAGAATCATGGCGCGGGCAATGGCGATGCGCTGCCGTTGTCCGCCGGAAAATTCGTGCGGGTAGCGGTTGCGGGCATTGGGGTCGAGGCCGACCTCGCGCAGGGCCTCGACCGCGCGCTGGTCGCGCTGCTTTCCTGAAAGGTTGGGCTCATGCACCAGCAGCCCTTCGGTGACGACCTGACCGACGGTCATGCGCGGCGACAGCGAGCCGAACGGATCCTGGAAGACAAGTTGCATCTGGCGCCGCAGCGGCCGCATCTGCTGCCGGTCGGCAGTGGAGATATCGCGATCGCCGAACCGAATGAGCCCATCGCTCGGCAGCAACCGCAGCAAGGCGCGGCCGAGCGTCGACTTGCCCGAGCCGGATTCGCCGACAATGCCGATGGTCTGGTTGCGCTGCAGCCGGATCGAGATGTGATCGACGGCCCGCAGCATCAGCGGTTCGCCGGCCAGAAACCCACCGCCGATCCTGAATGTGACTTCGACATTCCTACCTTCGAGCACCACCGGCGCATCGGCTGGCGGCGGCGCCTTGGTTCCCGTCGGCTCGGCCGCCAGCAGCATTTTGGTGTAGGCGTGCCGCGGATTGGCAAAAATGGTTTCCGCCTCGCCTTCCTCGACCACCTCGCCCTGGCGCATGACATAGACACGGTCGGCAAAGCGCCGGACAATACCGAGGTCATGGGTGATGAAGACGATCGCCATGCCGAGCTTGCGCTGCAGTTCGGCCAAAAGCATCAGGATCTGCGCCTGGATGGTGACGTCAAGCGCCGTCGTCGGCTCGTCGGCGATCAGGATGTCGGGGTCATTGGCGAGCGCCATCGCGATCATCACGCGCTGGCGTTGGCCGCCGGACATTTCGTGCGGATAGGATTTCATCCGTCGCTCCGGATCGGGAATATGCACGAGCCGCAGCAGCTTGAGCGCCTCTTCATGCGCTGCGGCGGCGCTCAGGCCCCGATGGCGGCGGATCGGCTCGATCAGCTGGTTGCCGATCGAATAGAGCGGATCGAGCGAAGTCATCGGTTCCTGGAAGATCATGCTGATCTTGCGGCCGCGGACCTTGTTCAGCTCGGACTTGCTCAGGGTCAGCAGGTTGCGGCCGCGATAGTCGACATGGCCTGACGCTTCGCCATTGGAGGCCAGCAGGCTCATCGCCGCCATCATCGTCTGGCTCTTGCCGGAACCGGACTCGCCGACCACGGCAACCGTTTCGCCCGCGTTGACGTGGATGTTGATTCCCTTGACCGCTTCGACCGTACCGTCGAGCGTGCGGAAGCGGACGCGAAGGTCCTTGACGCTGAGGATCGTTTCGGAAGCAGCCATTTCAGCGGTCCCCATCTTTATCGATCCCGTGGGTCGAGCGCGTCGCGCAGGCCGTCGCCGACGAAATTCAAGGCGAACAGCGTCGAGACCAGAAAGAAGGCGGGAAACAGGAGCAGCCAGTTGGCGGTGCCGATGTTCTTGGCGCCGACCGAGATCAGCACGCCCCAGCTGGTCATCGGCTCCTGGATGCCAAGCCCGAGGAACGACAGGAAGCTCTCCAGGATGATGACCTGCGGCACCAGCAGTGTCATGTAGATCACCACCGGGCCAAGCAGGTTCGGGATGACATGGCGGATCAGGATGCCACGCTGGCCAATGCCCATGGCTTCCGCCGCCTGGACATATTCCTGCCGGCGAATCGACAGCGCCTGGCCGCGCACGATGCGCGCCATGTCGAGCCACAGCACGGCACCGACCGCCAGGAACATCAGCACGAAGTTGCGGCCGAAGAACACCACCAGCATGATGACGAAGAAGATGAACGGCAAGGAATAGAGCACGTCGACGATGCGCATCATCACTTCATCGACCTTGCCGCCGGAAAAGCCGGCGGCGGCGCCGTAGATCACGCCGATCACCACCGCCACGACACCGGCCAGCAGACCGATGGCCAGCGATATGCGCCCGGCCATCAGCGTGCGGGAGAGAAGATCGCGGCCGGTATTGTCGGTGCCGAACAGGAAATACTGCTGCTTGACCGATGCGCTCATCGTTACTTCGAGGCCGTCGGGCGACTTGTTTTCGATCTTGGTGTCATCGAAGGCATCGGAACGGTCGAGGTAGCGGATGTTGCGGTCGTCGATCGGCTTGGTCGACTTGACCGTGACGAAGACCTGGCTCCCCTCCTGGTGCCAGTCCTTGATGTCGACTCGCATGCGCTTGATCGCTTCGGTAAGTGCCGTCTCGATCATGTCGGGTTTCGGATAGGCTGAGAGGCTTGGCGGCATGCGCACATAGTCGGCGTAGATGGTCGTGTATTGATGCGGCACGAACCACGGGCCAAAGACGCTGATGATCCCAATCAGAACGAGGTAGTAGAGGCTGAACATGGCGGCGCGATTGGCCTTGAGGCGCGCCCAGGCATCGCCCCAAAGCGAGCGACCAACGATTGCGGGGGCCGTGGCTGCGATGTCAGTCATAGCGCACCCTCGGGTCGACGACCGCGTACATGACGTCGACGATCAGGTTGAAGACGATGGTAAAAATGGCGATCACCACCACCGTTCCCATCACCAGCGTATAATCGCGGTTGAGCGCGGCATCGACGAAATAGCGGCCGACGCCGGGAATGGAGAAGATCGTCTCGACGATGACCGAGCCGGTCAGCAGTGCCGCCGCCGCCGGGCCGGTGAAGGAGACGATCGGCAGGATGGCGCCGCGCAACGCGTGCTTGACCACCACCGACCAGTCGGAAAGGCCGAGCGCGCGCGCCGTTCGGATATGATGGGATCGCAGCGATTCGATCATCGAGCCGCGCATCAGGCGGGCAACGATGGCGATTTGCGGCAAGGCAAGTGTCAGCACCGGGCCGACCTTGTTGATGAAGGCGCCGTCACCCCAGCCGCCGATCGGCAGCAGCCTCCAGGTCAGCCCGAAGACAAGCTGGATCACCGGCGCGATGACGAAGGTCGGGATGGTGCTGCCGGCGGTCGCCAGGGCAATCACCGTATAGTCGCCAAGCTTGTTCTGGTTGAGCGCGGCTATGGTGCCGAGCACGCTGCCGAGCAGCAGCGCCAGGATCAGCGCCGAGGCTCCGAGCTGCACGGAAATGGGCAGGCCCTTGGCAAACAGTTCGGTGACGGTGAAATCCGGCATGTTGTAGCTCGGGCCGAAATTGCCGCGCAGCAGATTGCCGAGATAATGGACATATTGCAGCCAGAGCGGATCGTTGAGGCCGAACTGGGCTTCCAAGTTGGCCTTGATCTCTGGGCTCAGCCCCCGCTCCTGGTTGAATGGACCGCCTGGCGCGACGCGCATCAGGAAGAACGCCATCGTCACGATGACGAACAGCGTCGGGATGGCGGTCAAAAGCCGCCGGAATATGTATCGCAGCATCGGTGCCCCACTTGATCCAGAGCACGCCCTTCCACTCGGACGATTGCGCTCCAGCCTTCAAATCTTCGCACCGGATGTTCCGAAAATCGATTTCCGCTTCCCGGGCCGATGCGATGGCAAACCAGCACCGCCGCGCTCTTTAGAGCGCGGCGGCTTGGCCAGGGATCAATCCTTGCTGACGAAGCGCGACGGATGCACGTCCATCACATTGTCGACGAAGCCATGCAGCTTCGAGGAAACGATGTCGTGGTAGCTGTAGTAGAGAAGCGGGATCTGGCCGACATCGTCGATGAGGATGCGCTCGGCCGCTGAGAGGTCCTTCATGCGCTCTTCGGGCTTGCCGCCGGCGGCCGCGGCCTTGTCCATTGCCGCTTCGTATTGCGGGCTGTTGTAGTTGGAATAGTTGTTTCCGCTGGCCTTGCGCGTGATACCGAGGAAGGTCTCTGGATCCTTATAGTCGGCAATCCAGGCGGCACGCGCCACGTCATAGTCGCCCTTCTGCTCGAGGAAGGAGTAGTGGGTCTTGGTGTCGGTGTTGAGCAGCGTGACGTCGACGCCAAGCGGCTTCAATTGTTCCTGGATCGCCACTGCCGTGTTCTTGTGGTTTTCCGAGGTGTTGTAGCGGATTTCCATCTTCAGCGGATGTTCGGGGGTGTAGCCAAGCTTCTCGAGGATCTTCTTGGCCGCGTCCTCGCGGTCGATCTGCGGCATGTCGGCGTATTTGGCCATTGCGGGCGTATAGCCCTCGATGCCGGGGGGCACCATCGAATAGCCGGGCAGCATCGAATTCTGCCAGACCTTCTCGGCGATGAAATCACGGTCGATCGCCATCGAGATGGCGTTACGCAGTTCGGGGTTGTTCCACGGCGCCTTGTCGGTCTTGATGGCATAATAGTAGGTGCCGAGATACGGCCCGACATGGATCTGGTCGCCGAACTTGGTCTTGAGGTCGGCGAGCTGTTCGGTCGGCAGATCGTCATAGCTGTCGAGTTCGCCGGCCTCGAAGCGCTTCATCGCCGACGAACGATCCTCGGTCGGAATGTAGTTGACCACGTCGAACTTGACGGTCGCGGCGTCCCAGAATTTGGGATTCTTGACCAGTTTCATGTGATCGTTGGGAACCCATTCGGCCAGCGTATAGGCGCCGTTCGAAACCAGATTGCCGGGCTTGATCCAGTCGGCGCCAAGCTTTTCAATCGAGGCCTTGCTGACCGGATAGGTCGCCTGATGGGTCAGCATCTCCAGGAAGTACGGCGTCGGCGCCTTCAGCGTCACCTCAAGGGTGCCGGCGTCGATCGCCTTGACACCCATGTCCTCGGGCTTGCCCTTCTTGGTGTTGACATCCTCCGCGCCCTTAACCGGATACAGCATCGAGGCGTATTCGGCGCCGGTCGCCGGATCTTCCAGCCTGTGGAAGGCATAGACGAAGTCCTCCGCCGTCACCGGGCTGCCGTCAGACCACATGCCGTCCTTGCGCAGCTTGAAGGTGTAGACGGTGCCGTCATCCGATACCGTCCAGCTTTCGGCCGCGCCCGGAATGAGGTTCGCCTTCTGGTCCTGCATGACCAATCCCTGGAACAGGTCACGCAGCACATTGGCTTCATAGACCGTCGAGGTCTTGTGCGGATCGACCGACTCCGATTCAGCGGCGGTGCCCCTGTTATAGACACTCTCCGCGAAAGCCGGCGTGTAGAATGCGCCGGCGGTTACGGCCATGGTGGTGGCGAATACCGTCGCCTTCAGCATGTTTTTCAGCATGAAGTTCTCCCTGTCGGCGCTGCCATCGGCGCGCCTTACGTGTTGACGCCCCGAAGCCGATGACTGGCTCCTTTGAGCGCGCCCCCGGTTCCCTCCGGCGGCTGGTGGCAGGAGACTAGACAGGAGGTAAGCTCTTTTCAACCGAGTACTGATTGACCCTAAGTCAATCCCCATTGTAGAGAAAGCAACGGCTAAATTAGAGATTCGTTTTCAATCGACCGCACCCTTTGGTTGCACCCAGAGTTTTCGCTTTCTGCATGCGAATTTGGGCATGCTGGTGCCATGGTTCACCACCCCATTTTCGAGGCTCGAAGGCGCCGGTTCCGATCAAACAATTCGGGAACTTCAGCGGTCGAGTTCGCTTTGCTGTCCCCGCTTTTCATCCTTCTTCTGCTCGGAATGGTTGCGTACGGCATCTATTTTGGCGCCGCCAATTCGATCCAGCAAATTGCAGCCGACGCTGCCCGAACAGCCATCGCTGGGGTGAACCAGACCGAGCGGCAGACGCTCGTGGCCAGCTATCTCACCAACAATGCCGGCGGCTACCCCTTCGTGGACGCCAGCAAACTGACCTACCAGGCCAACGACAGCATCGCCGACGGAAGCCAGTTCGTGGTGTCCATCTCCTACGATGCCCGCAACCTGCCGATCTGGAACCTGTTCCCCGGCATAGCCATGCCAGGGACGACCATCAAGCGTCAGTCAACGATCAGGGTCGGGGGTATCTGAATGCTGCGGCGGGCGGGCAAGGGTATCGACCGGCTTGCACGGTCGATGATGGGAGACAGGAAGGCGAACTTCGCCGTCATGACCGCATTGAGCGCGCCGGTCGCATTGGCATTGGCGGCTGTGGCCATTGACGAAGCCTCCATCTATACCGAGCGCCGGGAAGCCCAGGCGATGGTCGACCTGGCGGCGATTACCGCCGCCTCGAACATCAACAACGTCAACACCGCGGTCGTCACCACACTGACCGACAACGGCATGCCGGGCGTCGTCGTTCAAGCTTCGGGCCAGACCATTGCCCCGGCCACCGGCAAAACGGTGGTGACGGTCACGCAGGGCCGATATGCCTCATCGACCGCCAATGTCAGCCAGCGCTTCCAGGCGGGTGTGACGCCTTACAATGCCGTCCGCGTCACTTTGGCAAAGATTCCGAACCGCTATTTCGCAAGTTCGCTGATCCCCACTCCCGTCATCGGCACCCAGGCCACGGCCAGCATGACGCCGCTGGCGACGTTCTCGGTCGGATCGCGGTTGCTCAGCGTCAATGGCGGCATCCTCAACGCACTTTTGAGCGGACTTCTCGGCGGCAACATCTCGCTCAGCGTCATGGACTACAACGGGCTGATCTCGGCGGATGTGAGCGTGCTTTCCTTCATCAGTGCGCTCGCCACGCAACTGAACATCACGGCCGGTACCTATTCCGACGTTCTGGCATCGAAGGCGACGGTCGGCCAGATCGCTACCGCCATGGCCAATGTTCCCGGCCTCGGCAATACGGCCAAGGTCGCCCTGCAGACCATCGCCTCCAAATCGACCAGCACCGTCAAGATCCCGCTCAGCAGCCTTGTCGACCTTGGTTCGGTCGGCAGCCTGGGCCTCGGCCAACAGCCGTCCGGGCTTGGGGTAGACGCAAGCGCCATGGGCATGCTGACGGCAGCCGCCGTGCTCGCCAACGGTACCAACCAGGCCGCGATCGATCTCGGCGCCACCATCCCGGGGCTGCTCTCCACCAAACTCAGCATCGCCATCGGCGAGCCGATGCAGTCCTCGCCCTGGCTGGCGATCGATGGTATCGGCACTGTCGTGCGGACCGCCCAGACGCGCATCAAAGTAGCCGCGACAGTCGGCGGCGCAGGCGGCAATGTCGGTGGGGGCATTACTCTGGTGTCGGTCAACCTGCCACTGCATGTGGAAGTCGCCTACGCCGAAGCCAAACTCACCGACATAAGCTGTCCTACGGGTCCCGACAGCATCAAGGTCACCGTTTCTGCCCGCCCCGGTGTTGTGGAAGCGCATTTGGCCGACAGCAGTAGCTCCGGCTTTGCCGATTTCACCAAACCGGAATCGTTCTCCGACACTGAAATCGCAAAGGTCAGTCTTCTGATCAATCTACTTTCAGTGACGGGCTCAGCGGCATTTGAAATGGCCAACAACGCGCCGACCGCATTGACCTTCAACAAGGCCGACATCGACGCCAAAACGATAAAGACAGTCTCCACGCAAAACCTGACACAGTCTTTGACGACCTCCCTGATCACTGATCTGTCGCTGACGACCAATTTGCTGGGCTTGCCGCTGCTGAATCTGAATACCTTGCTTTCCACCGTGCGGCCGGCAGTGGTTGCGCTCTTGAACGGCGTGGCGGCGCCGGTCGACGAGTTGGTTTACAATTTGCTCGGAGCCCTTGGTGTGCGTGTCGGCCAGGCCGACGTGCGCGTCACCGGCGCGACCTGCGGCCGGGCGGTGCTCGTTCAGTAGGACCGCCTAGCCACAACCGAAGTGCCAATCAGTCGAGCCGACCGAGAAAGCAGCCGAGAGTTGGCAGCGAGAGGGTGTTTTCCTCGACAGAAGCGGTCCCGCCGAAGATAGCCGTGACGGGTCCGATATTACCCACCAACGGCAAGGTCGCCGGCTCCTCAGCGAAATTGAAGACACAGATCAACCTCTCCCCGCCACCTTCGCGGATGAAGGCGAGCACGTCGCCCTCGGTATCGAGAAAGCGGATCGAGCCGCCGACCAGCGCCGGATGCTGTTTGCGCAAGGCAAGCGCCGAGCGGTAGGCCGACAGCACCGATTGCTCGTCGCCGATCTGCATATCGACCGCGCGGGCGCGATGGCTTGCCGGCACAGGCAGCCAGGGTTTTGCAGTGGAGAAGCCCGCATTGTCGGCGTCGGCCTCCCAGACCATCGGCGTGCGGCAACCATCCCTGCCCTTCACGCCGGGCCAGAAGCGGATGCCGACCGGATCGCGCAGATCCTCGTAGGCAAGCTCCGCCTCTTCAAGGCCGAGTTCCTCGCCCTGATAGAGGCAGATCGAGCCGCGCAAGCAGGCGAGCAGCATGATTGAGAATTTGGCCACAAGATCGGGATCGCCACCAGGCCGCATCCAGCGGCTGACATGGCGCACCACGTCATGGTTGGAAAACGCCCAGCAAACCCAGCCGTCGGCCACCGCGCTTTCGAAGGCCTCGACGCAGCCACGCACATGCGCCGCCGAAAACTGCGAACCGAGCAGGTCGAAAGTGTAGCTCATCTGAAGCTTGTCGCCGCCGGAGGTGTAGGCGGCGAGCGTCTGCAGCGAGCGACCCTCGTCGCCGATTTCGCCGACGGCTGCGCGGTCGCCATATTCGTCGAGCAACGCACGGAAGCGCCGCAGGAACGCCAGGTTTTCGGGCTGCGTCTTGTCGAACAGATGCTCCTGATAGAGGTAGGTGTTGGTCTCCGTGTTGGTGCCGGCGACGCTCGAGGCCAAGGGCGGATTGCCGCGTAGCCAGCGGTCGTGGACATAGTAATTGACCGTGTCGAGCCGGAAGCCGTCGACACCGCGATCGAGCCAGAACCGCACCGTGTCAAGCAACGCATCCTGGACTTCCGGGTTGTGGAAATTGAGGTCTGGCTGCGAGGCGAGGAAATTATGCATGTAATATTGGCGGCGGGTCGCGTCCCATTCCCAGGACGGCCCCCCGAAGACCGACAGCCAGTTGTTGGGCGCGCCGCCGTCGGGCTTCGTATCGGCCCAGACGTACCAGTCGGCCTTGGCATTATCGCGGCTGGCCCGGCTTTCGATGAACCATTCATGCTTGTCGGATGAATGCGACAGCACCTGGTCGATGATGATCTTCAGGCCGAGCCGGTGGGCTTCGGCGACCAGCGCATCAAAATCGGCCAATGTGCCGAACATCGGGTCGACGTCGCGATAATCCGATACATCATAGCCCATGTCGGCCATCGGCGACTTGAAGAAGGGCGACAGCCAGACAGCGTCGACGCCGAGCGAGGCGATATAAGCGAGCCTTGACGTAATGCCGCCGAGATCGCCGCTGCCATCACCGGTCGTGTCCTGAAAAGAGCGCGGATAGACCTGGTAGATGACGCAGCCGCGCCACCATTCGGCTCCCTGCCCCAAACTCTCACCGGTCATCACGAACCCTTCCTGACGCCGCCGTTTCCGGTTCGGCTCTCGATCATGAAATTGACGCTGCGCCCCGGCAGCGGGCGCGCAAGGTCAGTCACGTGCGTTTCGATCGCCGGATGCCATCGAAAACCTTCCCGCGCCGGCAAGGTGAAGACGCATTGGCGGCGGTCGCCATTGATCAGAACGGCAAGCCTGCCTTCCTCGCCGCCAAGCAGCATGACGAGGCGATGCCGGCTGGTATCGTTCCAGTCGGTCGCGTCGAGCAGCTCACCGGTCTCGGTCAGCCAAGCGACGTCGGGAACGCCTGATGCCGCAATCGGTTCTCCGGTCAGGAAACGCGTGTCCGACAATGCGGGCACCGCCTGGCGAAGTGCCGCGAGTACGAATGCGTAACGCTCCAGCTTCTGATCGCGGCCTGCCCAGTCAAGCCAGGTGGTGGGGTTGTCTTGGGCGTAGGCGTTGTTGTTGCCCTTCTGGGTACGACCGAATTCATCGCCCGCGGTCAGCATGATGGTGCCGTGCGAGGCGAACAGCGTGGCGAGCAGAGCGCGCTGGTCGTCGAAACGTGCCTTGACGATCGCCGTGTCGTCCGTCTCGCCTTCGACGCCATTGTTCCAGGACAGGTTCTCGTTATGGCCGTCGCGGTCCTGCTCGCCATTGGCCGCGTTGTGCTTGCGCTCATAGGCGACGATGTCAGCCAGCGTCATGCCGTCATGGGCGGCGATAAAATTCACGCCGTGGCTTGCCGGCTCCCCTGCCCTGTTAAACACGTCGGACGAACCAGCAAGGCGCGTTGCGAGAGCACCGACCATGCCGGCATCGCCGCGCCAGAAGCGTCTGACATCGTCGCGATAGCGGTCGTTCCACTCAAGGAAAGGCGGCCGGAAATTGCCGAGTTGATAGCCGTTTGCCCCGATGTCCCAAGGCTCGGCGATCAGCACGCGGTCGTAAAGCACCGGATCATGGGTGATGGCCTGGAGCAGCGGCGCTTCCGGATCGAAGGCACCATCGACCCGGCCCAGCACCGGGGCCAGATCGAAACGGAAGCCGTCGACACCGGCCTGGCGAACGAAGTGACGAAGTGTGTCGAGCACCATTTCCCGCATCACCGGATGGTCGCAAGCGATCGTGTTGCCGGTGCCCGTGTCATTAACCAGCCCGCCATCCGGCCGGTGCCGATAGTAGGCCTTATTGTCGAGGCCGCGCAGCGAGAGCGTCGGCCCCAGCCTGTCGCTTTCGCCGGTGTGGTTGAAGACGAGGTCGAGAATGGTGCCGATGCCGGCCCGGCGCAACGCGGCGACCGTGTCCTGCAATTCCGTCAGGCCGCCGGGCGCGAGGCGCGGGTCGAGCGCCATGAAGGTGACGGGATTGTAGCCCCAGGCGTTGCTCAGGCCGAGCGGCGGCAGATGCCGCTCGTCGATGGAGGCCGTGATCGGCATCAGTTCCACGGCGGAGACGCCGAGCCTTTGCAGATGCTCGATGATGGCCGGATGGGCAAGAGCGGCGATCGTGCCGCGCTTTTCTTGCGGTACATCCGGATGCAGCTTGGTGAAAGCGCGGACGTTCAGTTCGTAGATCAGGCCGCCCGGGCGAAACAGGGGCGGCAGGATCGGTGGAGCCGTGGGCGAGGCCTTGGTCACGGCCTTGGGCATCAGCGACGCGGTGTCGGCGCCCTCATTGCGCCGCGCGGCGAGCCGCCAGTGATAGGCGTAGGCCCGGTCGATTTCGACGGCGTAGGGATCGGTGAGCAACTTGTCGGGGTCGAACCACAGCCCCCGCTCGGGCGCATAGTCGCCATCGGCGCGCAGGCCATAGCGCGCGCCCGCGGCCAGGCCGGAGACAAAGAGTGAATGGACGCCGTTGCCTTCCGACGCCAGCTCGAGACGATCGAGTTCGCGGTTTCCCTGCTCGTCAAAGATCGAAACCCAGAGCCGTCTTGCCGACGAGGACCATGCGGCGAAGCGGATGCCTTCGCTGGTGATGGTGGGGCCGAGCTGGGTCAAGAGCGCTCCACCGCCCTCAAGTAATGACGCTCGGCTTGTTGCGCCCGGTGTGGCTCTTGATCCCGGCAATGTCGTCGGCCGCCGAAATCAGGTCGGCGAGCGCCTCCTGCGTGTCGAGGTCGTGCCTCGACTTGTCCGGCTCGTAGCGCTCGATATAGACGCGCAAGGTCGCGCCAGACGTACCGGTGCCCGAAAGCCGAAAGACCACGCGCGAGCCGCCTTCGAACAGCACCCTTATGCCCTGGTGCTCGCTGGTCGAGCCGTCGACCGGGTCGTGGTAGGCGAAATCATCGGCATTGGCGATCTTCAGGCCGCGCACGCTGGTGCCCGGTAGCGAGCCGAGCTTGGCCCTGAGTTCGTCGACCAGCGCATTGGCGCGGCCGCTCTCAACCTCCTCATAATCATGGCGCGAGTAGTAGTTCCGGCCATAGGTCTCCCAATGCTCGGTGACGATCTGCTTGCAGCTTTCGCCGCGCGCGGCGAGGATGTTGAGCCACAAGAGGACCGCCCACAGACCGTCCTTTTCGCGGACATGGTTGGAGCCGGTGCCGGCACTTTCCTCGCCGCAGATCGTCGCCATGCCGGCGTCGAGCAGATTGCCGAAGAACTTCCAGCCGGTCGGCGTCTCGTAAATCCCGACACCTAGCTTGTGAGCGACGCGGTCGGCCGCGCCACTGGTCGGCATCGAACGGGCGATGCCTTTCAGCCCATCCTTGTAGCCCGGCGCCAGCCGGGCATTGGCGGCGAGCATGGCGACCGAATCCGAAGGGGTGACGAAAATGCCCTTGCCGATGATCAGGTTGCGGTCTCCATCGCCATCGGAGGCGGCGCCGAAATCGGGCGCGTCCGGTCCCATCATCTCATCATAAAGGTGCTTGGCATGGACCAGGTTGGGGTCCGGGTGATGACCGCCGAAATCGGGCAGCGGCTTGAAATTGCGGCAGGTGCCGTTCGGTGCGCCGAGGCGGTGTTCGAGGATTTCCTTGGCGTAGGGCCCGGTCACCGCATGCATGGCGTCGAAGCGCATGCGGAAGCCCGACTTGAACAGTTTGCGCAGCGCATCGAAATCGAACAGGCTCTCCATCAACTCGGCATAGTCGGTAACCGGATCGATGATCTCGACGGTCATGCCGGCAGCCTCGACTGTCGCGACCGTATCGATGTCAATCGGGTCGATGTCGGCGATCTTGAAGCTCGAAATCGTCTTGGTCTTGGCAAAGATGACGTCGGTCAGCTTTTCCGGCGCCGGGCCGCCATTGCCGGCATTGTACTTGATGCCGAAGTCCTCGTGCGGGCCGCCGGGATTGTGGCTAGCCGAGAGTATGATGCCGCCGAAGGTCTTGTATTTGCGGATGACATGCGAGGCCGCGGGCGTCGACAGGATGCCGCCCTGCCCGACCATCACCTTGCCGAAGCCATTGGCGGCCGCCATGGCGATGGCCTTCTGGATGACCTCCCGGTTATAGAAACGGCCGTCGCCACCGATCACCAGGGTCTTGCCCTTGAACCCGTCGAGCGCATCGAAAATCGACTGGATGAAGTTCTCGGCATAGTGCTCCTGCTGGAACACTGGCACCTTCTTGCGCAGCCCCGACGTGCCGGGCTTCTGGTCGGAATAGGGCTTGGTGGGAACGGTGCGTATCATGCTTCAGGCAACCCTTTTCGAAAGCAGCAGGCGATAGAGTTCGACGTATTTTTCGGCGCTTCGATCCCACGACACATCGGTCTTCATGCCCTGGCGCTGGATGGTTTCGAAGATTGCGGGACTGGCGTGGGCGTCGGCCAGGCGTCGGATCGCGTGCAGCAGCGCGCCACCATTGTTGGGGGCAAACTGGAAGCCGGTCGCCACGCCGGCGGCAAACGCTGCTTCATTAGCATCAATGATGGTGTCCGCCAGGCCGCCGGTGCGGGCGACGACCGGCACGCAGCCATAGCGCAGGCCGTAAAGCTGCGTCAGCCCGCAAGGCTCGAAGCGCGACGGGATGACAATGGCGTCGCAGCCGCCCTGCATGGTGTGCGACAGTCCCTCGTCATAGCCGACGACCACGCCGATGCGGCCACGATGGCGTGCGGCCGCGGCCAGCAGCGCGCCTTCGAGGCCGGCGTCGCCCGAGCCGAGGATGGCCAGCCTTGCGCCTGTCGCGACGATGCCGTCGACCACCGTCGCCAATATGTCCATGCCCTTCTGCCAGGTCAGGCGGCTGACGACGCAGACAATCGGACTGCCGTCGCGGTCGAGGCCGAAACGGTCCTCGACCGCGGCCCTGTTCGGCGCGCGGGCCTTCAACGTTTCGGCCGTATAGGTAGATACCAGATGCTTGTCGGTTGCCGGATCCCAGATGGCGGTGTCGATGCCGTTGACGATGCCATGGAGATCGCTGGAACGCATGTTGATAAGGCCGTCGAGGCCCATGCCGAATTCCGGCGAACGGATTTCCTGCGCATAGGTCGGGCTCACCGTGGTGATCGCCCAGGCGGCCTGCAGGCCAGCCTTGAGGAAGCCGACGCCGCCATAATATTCGACGCCATCAAGCGCCATCGCCGCGGCCGGCAGGCCGAGCTCGCCGAAGATGCCGGCCCCGAACTGGCCCTGGAAGGCGAGATTGTGGACGGTCATCATCGATGGCGTGCCGACCGCCTTGCCATAGCGCATATAGGCCAGCGTCATCGCCGACTGCCAGTCATGGGCATGGACGATGTCGGGGAGGTAGCCCGAGATGGCGCCCCCGGCGATATCGGCGCCGGCCTGGCTCAGCGCCGCGAAGCGCCGCCAATTGTCCGGCCAGTCCGCGCCCGAGGCGTTGCCATAGGGGCCGCCGGGGCGGTCGAACAGATGCGGCGCGTCGAGCACGAACAAATCGAGCCCGGCGACTTGGACAGCATGGACCGCGGCCTTGCCGCCTTGCAGCAAGGGATACTGATAGACGGCCTTCTTTTTCTTGAAGGCGCTCATCACCACAGGAAAGCCCGGAACGAGCGTACGCATGGCCACGCCCTTGGCCGCGAGCGCGATGGGCAGCGCCCCGGTCACGTCCGCAAGCCCGCCTGTCTTGATCAGCGGGAAGATTTCGGGCGTGACCGACAGAACCTGCATGCGCTTAACGATCCGCTTCCCATCCATGCCGCCCAAACCGTGTGCGGTTTGGACCACGACATGCACAAAACACCCTAAAGTGACAGCTTGTTGATCACCTGTTCAGGTTGACAACTTGTTGATCATGTCCTGTGTGATCAGGCAGATACCCTTTTCCGAAACCCGGAAGCGCTTGGCGTCGAGGACGGGATCCTCGCCGACCACCAGCCCTTCGGGTATCCTTACACCGTGGTCGATGACGACGCGCTTCAACTTTGCGTTCCGGCCGACATGAACGTCGGGCAGCATGACAACCTCTTCCAGCGTCGAATAGGAATTGATGCGCGCGCCGGTGAAGATCAGGCTTTTCTTCAGCGAAGCGCCCGAGACGATGCAGTCGCCCGAGACCAGCGACGAAATGGCGGAACCGCGCCTGCCGTCCTCGTCATGCACGAACTTTGCCGGCGGCTTCAGTTCGGCATAGGTCCAGATCGGCCAATCGCGGTCGTAGAGGTCGAGTTCGGGCGTCACGTCGGTCAGGTCGATGTTGGCCTCCCAATAAGCATCGACCGTGCCGACATCGCGCCAGTAGGCCTCGTTCTCGGCGGTCGAACGCACGCAGGACTTGGTGAAGCGGTGCGCGATCGCCTTACCGTGCGTGACGATATAGGGGATGATGTCCTTGCCGAAGTCGCGGCTGGAGCCCGGCTCGGCGGCATCGCGGCGCAGTTGCTCCATCAGGAACTTGGTCTTGAAGACGTAGATGCCCATCGAGGCCAAGGCGAATTCCGGGTTACCCGGAATGCCGGGCGGGTCAGCGGGTTTTTCGACGAAGGCGATGATGTTGTCCTTGGCATCGACATGCATGACGCCGAAGCCGGTCGCCTCCATGCGCGGCACTTCGAGGCAGCCGACCGTGACATCGGCGCCGGCATCGACATGCTGGCGCAGCATCATCTCGTAGTCCATCTTGTAGATGTGATCGCCGGCCAGGATTACCATGTATTCCGGGCCATAGGCCTCGATGATATCGATGTTCTGGTAGACGGCGTCCGCCGTGCCTTCATACCACTGCGTTTCCGACACACGCTGGCTGGCCGGCAGGATGTCAAAACTCTCGTTTCGTTCGGGCCGCAGGAAGTTCCAGCCGCGCTGCAGGTGGCGGATCAGCGAATGCGCCTTGTATTGGGTGGCGACGCCGAGGCGGCGGATGCCGGAGTTGAGCGCATTGGAGAGCGCGAAATCGATGATGCGCGTCTTGCCGCCGAAATAGACCGCGGGCTTGGCGCGCCGGTCGGTCAGTTCCTTGAGGCGGCTGCCGCGCCCGCCGGCCAACACGTAGGCCATGGCGTCGCGGGCCAGCGGCTGGGTTCTCTTCAAGTCTGCCATTTATACCCTCCCAAGTTACTCGTATCGATGCGCTAACCAGTCTTAACGAGTTCAGTCGGCAGCGAGTTCAAGCATGATCGTCGACAGCGGAGGCAGGAGCATCGTTGCCGAGATGCCCTTGCCCTCCGCCCTTGCCTCGACCATGCCGCCATTGCCCATGCCGGAACCGCCATATTCGGAAGCGTCGGTGTTGATGATCTCGCGCCACTTGCCGGCCTTCGGCAGCGGCACACGATAATTGTCGCGCGGCACCGGTGTGAAATTGGAGATGACGGCGACCGGATCGCCGCCGGGAGCGCTGCGCACCCAGGCGAAAACCGAATTCTGGCTGTCGTCGACGATCAGCCAGGAAAACCCTTCCGGCTCGCAGTCGCGGCCATGCAGGGCCGGGCGTGAACGATAGAGATAGTTGAGGTCGCGCACCGTCTGCCAGACCCCGCGATGCGGGCGGAAATCGAGCAGGTCCCAATCAAGCGCGCGCGCTTCGCTCCATTCGCGGCGCTGCGCGAATTCCTGGCCCATGAACAGCAGCTTCTTGCCGGGATAACCCCACATGAAGCCGTAATAGGCACGCAAGGTCGCGAATTTCTGCCAGTCGTCGCCGGCCATCTTGCCCAGCAGCGTGCCTTTGCCGTGCACGACCTCGTCATGCGAGAGCGGCAGCACGAAATTCTCCGAGAAGGCGTAGGTCAGGCCGAAGGTCAGCTCGTTGTGGTGATGCTTGCGGAAAATCGGCTCCTTGGAAAAATACTCCAGCGTGTCGTGCATGAAGCCCATGTTCCATTTGAAGCCGAAGCCCAGCCCGCCTTCATGGACAGGCGCCGAGACCTTTGGCCATGAGGTCGATTCCTCGGCGATGGTCATGACGCCCGGATGGTGGCCGTACACCTCCTTGTTCATCTTCTGCAGGAAGCTGACCGCCTCGAGGTTTTCGCGCCCACCCTTCTCATTGGGGATCCATTCGCCGGCCTTGCGCGAATAGTCGAGGTAGAGCATCGAGGCGACCGCGTCGACGCGAAGACCGTCGACATGGTATTTTTCGGCCCAGAACAGCGCGTTGTTGACCAGGAACGACACTACCTCGCGGCGGCCGAAATTGTAGATCGCGGTGTTCCAGTCCGGATGGAAGCCCTTGCGTGGGTCGGCATGCTCGTAGAGCGCGGTGCCGTCGAAATGGACCAGACCGTGCTCGTCGACAGGAAAATGCGCCGGCACCCAGTCGAGGAGGACGCCGACGCCGGCACGGTGGGCGCCGTCGACAAAGCGGGCAAAGCCGTCCGGATCGCCGAAGCGGGCCGATGGCGCGTAGAGGCCGGTTGTCTGGTAACCCCAGGAGGGGTCATAGGGATGCTCGGAGATCGGCAGGAATTCAATATGGGTGAAACCGGTCTCGATTACATAGGGGATCAGCCGGTCGGCCAGTTCATCCCATGACAGGAAGGAGCCGTCATCGCCAAGCTGCCAGGACCCGGCGTGGACTTCGTAGATCGAGATGGCCTCGCGGCGAGGGTCGGCGTTGCGCCAGAAATTGCGATGCGCCTCGTCACCCCATGCATGCGCCGGCGGCATCGCGGTCACCGAGGCGGTTGCCGGGCGCAGCTCTGATTTGAAGGCGAACGGATCGGCCTTCAGCGGCAACCTCACGCCATCGGGACCGATGATTTCATATTTATAGGGCCGGCCAGCACCAATATCGGGGATGAACAGCTCCCAGATGCCGGTGTCGCGACGGTCGCGCATCGTATGCTGGCGGCCGTCCCAGTCGTTGAAGTCACCGACCACCGAAACGCGCCTGGCATTTGGGGCCCATACAGCGAAATGCACGCCGGACGCGCCTTCGTGCTCGATGACATGCGCGCCGAGCTTGTCGAACAGCCTGAGGTGCGAACCCTCGGCGATGTAGTAATCGTCCATCGGACCGAGTACCGGACCGAACGAATAGGGGTCGGTCAGCCACCAGTCGCCGCCGGCATTGCGGGCGTGGTAGCGCAGCGGCTGGCGCTTCTTGATCGACAGCTTGCCTTCGAAGAAACCGGCATCGTCGCGCCTGGTCAATTCGCCGACCTCGACGCCGGTCAGGGTGTAGGCCGTAACCGACTCCGCGTGCGGAACGAAGCAGCGTGCGAACAGGCTCTTGCCCGCCTCCTGGACACCGAGAACCGCAAAGGGATTGCCGTGCGTACCGGCGACAATCGCCTCGACATCGCTGGCTGGCGCCAGTCCGTCCGGCCCGCTTGTCGCAGCGGTCGCGCGCGGCTTCCTCATCAGGCGGTCGCCCTCCCCGGGCACCAAGTGTTTGTTTTTGCGGCCATCGTTCGTGGCCTTATGCAATCATATCAGACGGGTACGTTCCAGATTTCTTTCGCATATTGACGGATGGTGCGGTCGGAGGAGAACCAGCCGACGCGCGCGACGTTGCGGATGGCGCGCGCGTACCAGTCCGGGCTGTTGCGCCAGACAGCGTCCACCTCGCGCTGGCAGGCGGCATAGGCGTCGAAATCCGCCGCGACCATGAACCAGTCGCTGTCATAGAGGCCATTGATGAGGTCGCGGTAGCGATTGGGATCATCGGGCGAGAAGACGCCCGATGAAACGGCCGCAACCGCCTGCGCCAGTTCAGGGGATGCCTCGATCACGCCGCGCGGATTGTAGCCATTGTTGCGCCGCTCGGCGACTTCTTCGGTGGTGAGGCCGAAGATGAAGATGTTGTCGTCGCCGACATGCTCCTTGATCTCGACATTGGCGCCGTCGAGCGTGCCGATGGTCAGCGCGCCGTTCAGCGCGAACTTCATGTTGCCCGTGCCGGAGGCTTCCATGCCGGCGGTCGAGATCTGCTCGGAAAGATCGGCGGCTGGCATCAGCACCTCGGCCAGGCTGACATTGTAGTTCGGCACGAACACGACCTTCAGCAGGCCGCGCACCGAAGGGTCGCTGTTGATCACCCTGGCGACGTCGTTGGCCAGTTTGATGATCAGCTTGGCGTTATGGTAGCTGGGCGCGGCCTTGCCGCCGAAGAATTTCACGCGTGGCATCCAGTCGCGTTCGGGATGCGAACGGATCTGGTCATAGAGCGCGATCGCTTCGAGGATGTTGAGCAGCTGGCGCTTGTATTCGTGGATACGCTTGACCTGAATGTCGAAGAGCGCCGAAGGGTCGAGCTTGATGCCAAGGCGATCGGCGACCAGATTGGCAAGCCTCACCTTGTTCTGGCGTTTCACCGCGGCGAATTTTTCGCGAAAGGCGGTGTCGTCGGCTAAGGGATCGAGCCCCTTGATCGCTTCGATGTCATCCATGAAGCGGTCGCCGATCGCCTCGCGGGCAAGCGCGGTGAGGCCTGGATTGCACTGGATGAGCCAGCGCCGCGGCGTGATGCCGTTGGTCTTGTTGTTGATGCGATCGGGATAAAGTTTGTGGAGGTCGGCGAAGACCGTCTCCTTCATCAACTCGGTGTGCAGCGCCGACACGCCATTGATCGAATGCGAGCCGACAAAGGCCAAATTGCCCATGCGCACCCTGCGGTCGCCATTCTCCTGGATAAGCGAGATACGGCTGATCTGCTCGTCCGAGAACTGATCGGTGGCGCGGGCTTCGAGCAGCACCTGCGCGTTGATGGCGTAGACGATCTGCATGTGGCGGGGCAAAAGCCTCTCGAACAGCGGCACGGGCCAGCTTTCCAGTGCCTCTGGCAACAGCGTGTGGTTGGTGTAGCCGAAGGTGCGCTTGGTGACATCCCAGGCGAGATCGAAATCCATGCCATGGACATCCATCAAGAGCCGCATCAGCTCGGGCACGGCGATCGCCGGATGGGTGTCGTTGAGGTGGATCGCCGCCTTGTCGGGCAGAGACTTGAGATCGCCATATTGGCTGAGATGGCGCTGCAGGATGTCCTGCAGCGAAGCGGTGGAGAAGAAGTATTCCTGGCGAAGCCTGAGTTCCTGGCCGGCCATGTGGGAATCGGCTGGATAGAGCACCCGCGACAGTGCATCGGCCTTGTTGCTTTCGGCCAGCGCCCCGATGTGGTCGCCGGCGTTGAACTTGTCGAGCCGGATCGGGTCGATCGGCATGCCGGACCAAAGGCGCAGCGTGTTGACGCGCTTGGCCCGCCAGCCAGCCACGGGCATGTCATAGGCGACCGCAAGCACATGCTCCCTCGGCTTCCAGACATGGCGTTCGAGGCGGCCGTCCTTCGAGGTGATCGATTCGACCGAACCACCGAAACCGACTTCGAAGGAGCGCTCGCGCCGCTCGAATTCCCAGGGGTTGCCGTGGTCAAGCCAGGTCTCGGGCAACTCGACCTGCCAGCCATCGTGGATTTCCTGGCGGAACATGCCGTTGGCATAGCGGATGCCGTAGCCATGCGCGGTGATGTCGACGGTGGCCATGCTTTCCATGAAGCAGGCGGCGAGCCGGCCAAGGCCGCCATTGCCGAGGGCCGCGTCCGGTTCCAGCGCCGCGATCAGGTCGAGATCGACGCCGAGCGACGACAGCGCCTCACGCATGTTCTCCATCAGGCCGAGGTTGGAAAAGGCGTCGCGCATCAGACGCCCAATCAGGAATTCGAGCGACAGATAATAAACGCGCTTTTCCTGTTGGTCGTAAGCTTCCTTGGTCGCCTGCATCCAATGGTCGACGACGCGGTCGCGCACGACCTTGATCGTGGCAGTCAGCCAGTCGTACTGGGTCGCCACGGTGGTGTCCTTGCCGACCCGGTACTTCAGGGACATCAAGACTTCTTCAGCAAGCGTCTTGGGATCGGGATTGTCGAGAGCGGGAGCTTCGATCGTCATGGCGGATGTCATATCGCCTCTCGTTCGGTTTGGCCTGATCATACCGGCTTTCACCGTTTCTCCCAGCCCATCCTAGTGCATTGCAACATCTTTTCAATCGATTTAGAGAATCGCCATCATCTACTTACCCTGCGGCAAGTTGGCAGTCAGGCCGCCAATGCCGCCTCCGGGGGTGCTTTTGCCCCGGTCATGAAGGCAACGGCGTCGGACATCGTATATTGCTTGGGGTCGATGACGCACAGTCGACGGCCCAGACGGTGGATGTGGATACGGTCCGCCACCTCGAAGACGTGCGGCATGTTGTGCGAGATGAGCACGATCGGCAGGCCGCGCTTCTTCACGTCGAGGATCAGTTCAAGCACGCGGCGGCTCTCCTTGACGCCGAGCGCCGCCGTCGGCTCGTCCATGATGACCATCTTCGACCCGAAGGCGGCGGCCCGGGCCACCGCCACGCCCTGGCGTTGGCCGCCCGACAGGGTCTCCACCGCCTGGCTGATGTTCTGGATGGTCATCAAGCCGAGTTCGGTGAGCTTGTCGCGGGCACGCTTTTCCATTGCCGGACGGTCCAGCATGCGAAGCCACTGACCGACGAAGCCGGGTTTGCGGATCTCGCGGCCGAGGAACATGTTGTCGGCGATCGAAAGCGCCGGCGACAAGGCCAGGTTCTGGTAGACGGTTTCGATGCCGGCTTCACGGGCTTCCATCGGCGACTTGAAGGAGACGGGTTTGCCTTCAAGCCGGATTTCGCCTTCGTCCGGCACGGCCGCGCCGGAAATCGCCTTGATGAGTGACGACTTGCCGGCGCCGTTGTCGCCGATGACGGCAAGGATTTCGCCGGGGTAAAGGTCGAAATCGGCATTGTCGAGAGCGGTGACGCGGCCATAGCGCTTGACCAGACCGCGCGCGGTGAGGATGGGTTCCTGGGTCATGCCGAAACCTTTCTGATCCATTGGTCGATGGCGACGGCGCCGATGATCAGCACGCCGGTGAGCAGCACTTTCCATTGCGGATCGGCGCCGAGCATGTTGAGGCCCATCGAGACGACGCCGACGATCATCGCGCCGAACAGCGTGCCGAGGATGGAGCCGCGGCCGCCGAAGAGAGAAATACCGCCGATCACAGTCGCGGTGATCGCCTGCAGATTGTAGTCGGTAACAGCGGCGGACGGCGAGATCGAGCCGTTGCGGCCGATGGAGACCCAGGCCGCGAAAGCGGCGATCAGCCCGGCAAGGGTGTAGACCGTCATCAGCACCTTCTTGGTCTGGATACCCGACAGCTTCGCCGCCTCCTGGTCGTCGCCGACGGCGTAGACATGACGGCCCCATGCGGTGTGGTTGAGCACGTACCAAAGAACCAGCACGAGCACGACCGTGGCGATGACGCCGAGCGTCAGCACCGCCGTGCCGACCTTAAAGCTCAGGGCAAACAGGTGCAGCAGCGGTGCCTGGTTGTCGACGTCGGTGTCGCGGATCGTCTCATTGGCCGAATAGATGAAGTTCGTGGCCATGACGATGTTCCAGGTGCCAAGCGTCACGATGAAGGGCGGCAGCTTCATATAGGCGACCAGCAGCCCGTTCAGCAGCCCGCAAGCCGCACCGGCGGCAAGCCCGATCGCCACGGCGAGCACGCTCGGCATGCCGTAGCTGACCGCGCAATTGCCCATGATCACGGCCGAAATCACCATGATCACCCCGATCGACAGGTCGATGCCGGCGGTCAGGATGACCAGTGTCTGCGCGGCGCCGAGAATGCCGACGATGGCGATCTGCTGCAGGATCAGTGTCAGCGTGTAGGACGAGAAGAACCGCCCGCCGATCGTGATGCCGAAGATGACGATCGACAGAAGCAGCACGATCAGCGGCACCGCCGCCGGCGTCGAATGCAGAAAATGCTGGATGCGCTTGACGGCTGATTTGTGCTCGTCAAAAGCGGCTACACTTGTATCGCTGGCCGAGAGAACCTTCTCGAATTCCTGAGCTTGAGCCATGTTTCCTCCCCGTAGGGCTTCAGCCACACGCTGACGCCGTCCACGCCTTCCGGTCTGTCGCCGGGATTATTCGCGTTTACAGTGATGCATCGTCCACCCGATGCCACCGGGGATCAAGTCCCCCCGGTCGCATCGGTTCCGTTGCCGGTCAGGCCAGTATCAGCCCCAGCACTTGGCGAGGCCTTCCTTGGTGTCGATGGACTTGACGCCCGTCGCCGGCTTGTCGGTGACGAGGTTGACGCCGGTGTCGAAGAAGTTCTTGCCCTCGGTCGGCTTCGGCTTGGTGCCGTCCTTGGCGAAAGCGGCGATCGCCTCGATGCCAAGTGCGGCCATCTGCAGCGGATATTGCTGCGAGGTGGCGCCGATGACGCCTTCGGCGACCGACTTCACGCCGGGGCAACCGCCGTCGACCGAGACGATCAGCACCTGGCTTTCGAGGCCGACAGCCTTGAGCGCCTGGTAGGCACCGACCGCGGCCGGCTCATTGATGGTGTGGATGACGGTGATGGTGTTGTCCTTCTGCAGAAGGTTTTCCATCGCCTTGCGGCCGCCTTCCTCGTTACCGTTCGTCACATCATGGCCAACGATGCGCGGATCGGTCTCATCGCCGATCTTGTTGGGGTCCTTCACGTCGATGCCGTAGCCCATCATGAAGCCCTGGTCGCGCAGAACGTCCACGGTCGGCTGCGAGGGCGTCAGGTCGAGGAAGCCGATCTTGGCGTCCTTGGCCTTGTCACCGAGCGTGGCGGCGGCCCAGGCGCCGATCAGCTTGCCGGCCTCCAGATTGTCGGTGGCGAAGGTCGCGTCGGCGGCGTCGATCGGATCGAGCGGCGTGTCCAGCGCAATCACCAGCAGGCCCGCATCGCGCGCCTTCTTCACCGTCGGCACGATGCCCTTGGTGTCGGACGCGGTGATCAAAATGCCCTTGGCGCCGTCGGCGATGCAGCTTTCGATCGCCGCCACCTGGCTCTCGCTGTCACCGTCGATCTTGCCCGCATAGGTCTTGAGATCGACGCCAAGTTCCTTGGCCTTGGCGGTCGCGCCCTCCTTCATCTTGACGAAAAACGGATTGGTGTCGGTCTTGGTGATCAGGCAGGCGCCGACGCCGGCCGCGGACGCAGACGAAGCGAACGCCATCAGACCCAGCGCGGCCGCCGCGAAAACGGTGGACTTCAACAATTTTGTATTGGTCACGATTTCCTCCCAGTGGAACATTTTTCGAATGCCGGCCAACCGGCACCCGCACGGCATCCAGGCGACTTCTCCCAGCGCGGATGCTCCCTCAAGGAACACCACGCCAGCGCATCTGTCAATAATTAAATCACTCTTATTTATTATTGACACCCTTGCGTCGTTCACTCATTCTGACCCAAAAGCATTGTGGGGAAACGACGGGAGGAACAGGGTGGAGACGGCCACTGCGAGGCATGGTTCGCCCGAAGCGAACGAGAGCCTCATTCACCGCGGCACCAACCAGAGTGGCATGCGCGACCACAACGAGCGCCTGGTGCTTTCGCTGGTGCGCCAGCACGGCAGTCTGGCGAAGTCCGACATTGCCCGGATGACCGGACTTTCGGCGCAGACGGTCTCGGTCATCATGCGCGAACTGGAGGAAGAAAGCCTGCTCGTGCGCCAGGCGCCGTTGCGCGGCAAGATCGGCCAGCCCTCGATCCCCATGGCGCTCAACCCCGAAGGCGCCTTCTTCATCGGCCTCAAGATCGGCCGCCGCAGCGCCGAACTCGTGCTGATCGATTTCCTCGGACAGGTGCGCGCGATGCTGCAGCATTCCTACCGCTACCCTGCCCCACGCGAGACGGTCGAGTTCGTCACGTCAGGCATGAAGACGATGCGCGGCGAGCTGACGCCGGCACAGGACAAGCGCATCGCCGGACTTGGCATCGCAATGCCGTTCGAGCTCTGGAACTGGGCCGACACCGCCGGCGCGCCGCGCGACGTGATGGACGAATGGCGCCATCGTGACATCAGGACCGACATCCAGGCGCAATGCGATTTTCCGGTCTATCTGCAGAACGATGCCACCTCCGCCTGCGGCGCCGAACTGGTCTTTGGCCAGACGGGCACGGCGCGGGATTTCGTCTATTTCTACATCGGCGCCTTTGCTGGCGGCGGCATCGTGCTCAACGGCCGGCTGTTTGGCGGGCCGACCGGCAATGCCGGCGCGCTCGGCTCAATGCCTGTGCCGGGGCCGGATGGAAAACCGACCCAGCTGATCGACGTGGCCTCGATCGCCATGCTCGAAAAAACACTCAATGCGCGTGGCGTCGAGGCCTCGTATCTGTGGACCTCGCCCGAGGATTGGGGGGAGATCGGCGCCGCGCTGGACGAGTGGATCGCCAGCGCCTCGCAGGCGCTCGCTTATGCCATCGTGGCAGCATCCTCGGTCATCGATTTCGAAGCCGCGGTGATCGACGGCTGGATGCCGAAGGCCGTGCGCCAGAGGCTGGTGGAGGCGGTCGTGACGGCAATCGGCGCGATCGACGGCGAAGGGCTGAAACTCCCGGCCGTCCGCGAGGGAAGCGTGGGTATCCATGCCCGGGCGCTCGGCGGCGCCAGCCTGCCGCTTTCCGAACGCTTCCTGATCGGTTCGACGACGATCTCCAGGGGCGCGTGAAATGCTGATCGGGATTCCGGCGCTGCTTGGTCCAGAGCTTCTGGCGACGTTGCGCGCCATGGGCCATGGTGACGAGATTGCCGTGGTCGACGGGAACTATCCGGCACAGGAGCAGGCAAAGCGCCTCATCAGGACCGATGGCCACGCCCTCATGCCCGTACTCGACGCGATACTGACGCTGCTTCCGGTCGACGATGTCGTGCCGGAGGCGCTGTTTCGCGCCTCGGTGAAAGGCGATCCGTCGCTTGCCGACCCCGTCCATCGTGAAATGGAGGCGATCTGCGCCAAACGCGCGCCTGGCCGCAAGGTGGTTGCACTGGCCGGCGCCGACTTCTATGCACGGGTCAAATCGGCGCATGCCATCGTCGCGACAAGCGAGCCGCGGCTTTACGCCAATATCATCATCCGCAAGGGCGTGATCTATCCGCCGGAGACCGAGAAGCCATGATCCTCTGCTGCGGCGAAGCCCTGATCGACATGCTGCCGCGCACCACTACGGAGAATGAGCCGGCTTTTGCCCCCTATGTCGGCGGCGCTGTCTTCAACACAGCGATCGCGCTCGGCCGCTTGGGCGCGCCGGCCGGCTTTTTCTCGGGCCTGTCGTCGGACCTGTTCGGCGGTCAGTTCAGGGACGCGTTGGGGGCGAGCAAGGTCAGTTCCACCTACGCGCACACCTCGCCCCGACCGACGACCCTGGCCTTCGTGCGGCTGAACAATGGCCAGGCGACCTACACCTTCTATGACGAGAACACGGCCGGGCGCATGCTGACCATCGAAGACCTGCCGCAACTCGGCAGCGAGATCGAGGCGATGCTGTTCGGCGCCATCAGCCTGATCTCGGAGCCGGCTGGGTCGGCCTATGAGGAATTCATGCAGCGCGAGCATGAGACCCGCGTGATGATGCTCGATCCCAACATCCGGCCGAACTTCATTCCCGACAAGGCCAAGCACCTCAGGCGCATCCGGGAGATGATGGCGATGGCCGACATCGTCAAACTGTCGGACGAAGACCTCCACTGGTTCGGCGAAGCCGGCTCGCACGAGGATGTCGTGCGCAATTGGCTCGACCGCGGCCCGAAGCTGATCGTCGTCACGCATGGCAGCGAGGGTGCCGTTGGCTACAGCAAACAGCATCGTGTCACCGTCATGCCGGAGACAGTGAAGGTGGTGGACACCGTCGGCGCCGGAGACACGTTCAACGCCGGCATCCTTGCCTCCCTGCATGAGCAAGGCCTGTTGACGAAGGCGGCGATTTCCAGCCTGTCCGAAGACGCCATCCGCAAAGCATTGGCGCTCGGCGCCAAGGCGGCGGCAGTGACAGTGTCACGAGCCGGCGCCAATCCCCCCTGGCGGCACGAGATCGGCTAATCGGCTCTCCAGCGCGATCACTTTATGTTTCCAGGCGCCGGAAAACCTCGATAAGAATGGGCTGAATTGCACCGCCAAGCCCGGATTCCCGGCTTTGTGGGACAATATGCCGGCAAAACGTGGTAACGGGCTGCGACACTTGCACCAAGTCCCCGATCCGCAGCTGGCTTTTTCAGCCGCGCCAAGTCTGGTACCAGCGGGCCGGTTACTGGCAGGTATATTGAGGCCGACATGCAATTCATCGATCTTGGCGCGCAGCGCGAACGAATCCGCGACCGGCTGAAAGCCGCGATCGACCACGTGGTCGAGGATGGCCGCTACATCCTTGGCCCGCAGGTCGCCGAATTCGAGAAGAAGCTCGCCGCCTATGTCGGCGTCAAGCATGTGATTGCCTGCGCCAACGGCACCGATGCACTGCTTTTGCCGCTGTTCGCCGCCGGCATCGGCCCGGGTGACGCGGTGTTCGTGCCGAGCTTCACCTTCGCCGCCACAGCGGAAGTGGTGGCGCTGGCCAAGGCCGAGCCGGTTTTCGTCGATGTCGATCCGACAACCTACAACATCGACATCGCCAGCCTCGAGGCGGCGATCGCGGCCATCAAGAAGGAAGGGCGACTGAAGCCGAAGGCGATCATCCCTGTCGACCTGTTCGGTCTTGCAGCCGACTATGAGGCGCTCATGACTATTGCCAATCGCGAAGGCTTATTGGTGATCGAGGACGCAGCCCAGTCCATGGGGGGCTCGCTCGAAGGCAGGATGTGCGGCGCGTTCGGCCATGTCGGCTCGACCAGCTTCTATCCGGCCAAGCCGCTCGGCTGCTATGGCGACGGCGGCGCGATGTTCACCAATGATGACGCGCTGGCCGACGCGCTCAGATCCTTCGCCTTCCACGGCAAGGGCGAGACGCAGTACGACAACATCCGCGTCGGCATCAATTCACGGCTCGACACGCTGCAGGCGGCGATCCTGCTCGAGAAGCTCGCCATCCTCGAGGAAGAAATGGCGGCGCGGCAGGTGGTGGCCCAACGCTACGCTGAAGGCCTCGGTGACATCGTCACCGCAGCCCGCAACCTGGATGGCAGCCGCTCGGCCTGGGCGCAATATGCGATTGAAACGCCGAAACGCGACGGGCTTAAAGCGCATTTGAGCGAAAAGGGCATTCCGTCCGTCATCTACTACGTCAAGCCGCTGCATGAGCAGATCGCCTATCGCGACTACCCGCGCACGCCGACCGGTCTTGCCGTTTCGGAGGACCTGCCGAAACGCATCCTGTGCCTGCCGATGCACCCCTATCTCAGCGAGGCCGACCAGGACCGGATCATCGAAACGATCCGCAAATATATCGGCTCGAACTCGGCGCAGGCCGCGGCCGAATAGGCGTCGGGCACGGGATATCCGACCGACACCTCCTTGGCATAGGGCGACGACGGCGCGGGCCGTGCGCTTCGCCCGTTATTTTGAGAAGGCCGCCACGTGTCTTGTGATCCCGTCTTCCATCCCCGATCGGGTCATGGAACGGCACTGCACTATGCAGATCCCCGCGGCGAAGACCAAAGTGCCCAGCACCCATGACAACCAGATCCGATGGTCGACCGAGAGTTCGACGACAGCTATCATCAGGTAGCAACTGGCTATGAAATGGCAGGGGCCGCTCAAACCGCCGATCATTCTTATGATCGCCGCCAGGAGCACCCCATACACCATGATGCCCAGCGCTCCCAGTTCGTACCACAAATCGAATACGATATTATGTGCGCTTGGGAGATCCGCCTGCGCATAATATGTCGGACTCACGACCACCCCGGCCGCGTTTCTCATCGTATTGGCGCCATGGCCGAGGATCGGCTGGTCCGCGATGCGGGGCGAAATCATCTGCCATAGATCAAGCCGCGCTGCGAAGGTTCCTGGATAGAAAACCAGCCATCCCGTTGTTTTGAGGTAGGCGAACAGCGGCGCGACGACGAAGGGGGCAATCAGGGCAAGAGACAAATAGATGGCGAAAAATCCAACCAAAACTTGCTGGCGGTATTTCGCGGGCATGACAAACATCACCGCCACGAGGACAATCGCCAGATTGACGCCGGTCGATTGGCCGTAGAGCAATGTCAGAACGGCAAAGAGAGCCGCAAGCCCTTTCCAGACCAGCCTCGGCTGGGCAAGAAATATGACGGCAAAAAAAGCTCCGTAAACCGTGATCTTGTGGAGGGTGAAAACGTTCTCCACAAAGCGTGGATCTTCGGTCAGAAACGCAAAATACAGTTCCCAGCCCATCACCGATACGACGCCGATCAACAGGCCGGCCAATGACACCCACGCGAGCCGCTCGCGTTGAGCGCTCGCAAGCGCGAGGATGCCCTGAAACAGCAGGATAGCGGCGATCGAGTAGCCAAACACGTCCCTCGCCGCCATGAGAGAGCGGCTCGCATCGACCGACCACAGGGCGCTCGCAAGGACAAAGCCTGACAAGAGAGCGAGAGCAATTGCAAGGCCTGTCGTGCCTCTGCCAAAACGCGCACGCTTCGTCAAAAGGGCGAGAGCGCCCATGAGTGCCCCGACAAGCGTTAAGACCGTTGGGGACATTTCGACGAAGGCGAAAAGGGCGGGAGAAAGGGCGTAGAGGCCCAGCAACATCCTGAAGACTATTTCATCACGATTGCTGGTCCATGCGGGAAAGCCGCCCAAAATGACGGCATGGCATTTCTGAAACAAGGACATTCACTTACCGACTCAGGGGACGTCGACAAAGGATAGGCCATCGACGAGGGCTTTTCACGTACGTTCGATACGTCCCTGGATTGCAGCCTCGCCGCTGGCGATGAAATGCGGATTGGCGAAGTCCGCGTCATCGGCCTGGTTGCGCTTGCCATAGGTCAAGGGCTTGCCGTCCAGCGTCCGCGTCGTGCCGCCGGCGGCACGCAGCACCGCGTCACCCGCAGCGGTGTCCCATTCCATGGTGCGACCGAACCGCGGATAAACATCCGCCTCGGCATTGGCGAGGAGGCAGAATTTCAGTGACGAACCGACCGAGACGATCTCGGCGGCACCAAGGTCGCGAATATAGGCTTCGGTTTCCGGCGTGTTGTGCGAGCGGCTGGCAACCACGGCCAGCGGCGTCGCGGCCGTTCTCACCGAAATCGGCCGGCGGGAAACGATCCGGTAGTCCTTATCGACTTCGAGGGCTTCCGCCCTGCCCGGCCGGCCGGAAAAAAACCGGCCGCTGCAGGGTGCGAAGACAACGCCGACTTCCGGCACGCCATGGCGGACAAGCGCGATGTTGACGGTGAAGTCGGTGCGCCGGTTGACGAATTCCTTGGTGCCATCAAGCGGATCAATGAGGAAGAAGGTCTCGCCAAGTTCGCCCGGCATGACGCCGGCCGCCGCTTCCTCCTCGGCCACGCAGGGAATATCGGGGAATGCGGCGCGCAGGCCTGCAAGAATGATCTTCTCGCTCTCGCGGTCCGCCTCGGTGACCGGCGAGGCGTCCGACTTGCGGTCGACCGCGCACCCGGCGTGGAATACGCGCATCACCTCGCGCCCGGCCGCTAGCGCCAGCCGCTCGAAGATTTCAAGCATCGACGTGTCGTCAGATACCGCCGCCATTGTCATATTGGTCTTCGGCAATGTCCCGCTCGTTCAGCCAGTGTTCCAGGGCATCTACCATCTCTTCAGCCGATCTGCCGAGCGTCTTCAGATGGATCTCCGGTTTCTCCGGTGCTTCGTAAGGCGAATCGACGCCGGTGAAATTCTTGATCTCGCCATTCAGCGCGCGGGCATAGAGGCCCTTCGGATCACGCCTGGCGCATTCCTCGAAAGGCGTATCGACAAACACCTCGATGAACTCGCCATCGGCCATCAATTCCCTGGCCATCCGCCGCTCGGCGCTGAACGGGGAAATGAAGGAGACAATGACGATCAGCCCGGCGTCGGCCATCAGCTTGGCCACTTCGGCAACGCGGCGAATGTTCTCGACGCGATCGACATCGGTGAATCCAAGGTCGCGGTTGAGACCGTGGCGGACATTGTCGCCATCGAGAATGTAGGTATGACGCCCAGTAGCGAAAAGCTTCTTCTCGAACAGGTTGGCGATGGTCGACTTGCCGGAGCCCGAAAGCCCCGTGAACCAGAACACGGCGGGCCGCTGGTTTTTCATGTCGGAACGCACTCGCTTGCCGACATCGAGCGATTGCCAATGGATGTTTTCGGCGCGGCGCAGCGAGTGCACGATCATGCCTGCGCCAACCGTGGCGTTGCTGATGCGATCGATCAGGATAAAGGCGCCAGTGGTCCGGTTCTCGCCAAACGGATCGAAGGCAATCGGCGCCCGGGTCGAAATGTTGCAGATACCGACTTCATTCATTTCAAGCGACTTGGCCGCCTCATGCGCAAAGTCGTTGACATTGATGCGGTACTTCAAGTCGGTGACGGTGGCGCTGGTCTGATCGGTCTCGGTGCGCAGGATATAGGAACGGCCCGGCAACAGCGCATGCTCGTCGAACCAGACTATGTTGGCGGCGAACTGGTCGGCGACCTGCGGCCGTGCGGACGGCGAAACCAGCATGTTGCCCCTGGAAACCTCGACCTCGTCGTCGAGAACGAGCGTTATGGCCTGGCCGGCCACCGCCTGTTTGAGATCGCCGCCATAGGCGACGATGCGTTTGACATGCGAGGACTTGCCCGACTTGGCGACCACGACCTCGTCGCCTTGCGCAATCATACCCGACGCGATGGTGCCGGCAAAACCGCGAAAATCGAGATTGGGACGATTGACGTACTGAACCGGAAAGCGGAACGGCAGCTCGGCCGTGGCTTCGTCGACGGAGACGGTTTCGAGATGCTCGATCAATGTCGGGCCGGAATACCAATGCGTGTTTTCGGAGCGGCCGCTGACATTGTCGCCGTAGCGGGCCGACATCGGAATCGGCGCGATGGTCTGGAAGCCGAGATCGCGTGAGAACTGCCGGTAGTCCTCGACGATCCTGTTGAAGACCGCCTGATCAAAGCCGACGAGATCGATCTTGTTGACCGCCAGCACGATGTGGCGGATGCCGAGCAGCGAGGCAATGATCGAATGGCGCCGCGTCTGGCGCAGCACCCCCTGCCGGGCATCGATCAGCACGATCGCCAAGTCGGCGGTCGAAGCGCCTGTCGCCATGTTGCGGGTATATTGCTCGTGGCCGGGCGTGTCGGCGACGATGAACTTGCGCTTCGGCGTGGCAAAGAAGCGGTAGGCGACGTCGATGGTAATGCCTTGCTCGCGCTCCGCCTCGAGGCCGTCGACCAACAGCGCGAAGTCGACCTCGTCGCCCGTCGTGCCATGCTTGCGCGAATCGCGTTCGAGCGCGGCGAGCTGGTCCTCGAAAATCTGCTTGGTGTCGGAGAGCAGGCGTCCGATCAACGTCGACTTGCCATCATCCACCGAACCGCAGGTCAGGAAGCGCAGCAGCGACTTCTTCTCCTGCGCGGCCAGATAATCGCGGACGCCGTCCGTTGGAGCGAGGCTCTTTGCCATGATGTGGCGCATGGTCAGAAGTACCCCTCGCGCTTCTTCTTTTCCATCGAACCGGCTTCATCGCGGTCGATCAACCTACCCTGCCGTTCGGAGGTGCGTGCCGTCAGCATCTCGCCAACGATGGCTTCAAGTGTGTCGGCGTCGGATTCGATGGCCCCGGTCAGCGGATAGCAGCCGAGCGTACGGAATCGCACCAACCTGTCCTCCACGACCTCGCCGGGCAGTAGCTTCATGCGATCATCATCCTTGAGGATCAGCATGCCATCGCGTTCGACAACCGGCCGCCGCTTGGCGAAATAGAGCGGCACGATCGGGATGTTTTCCTGCAGAATGTACTGCCAGATGTCGAGCTCGGTCCAGTTCGACAGCGGGAAGACGCGGATCGATTCACCCTGCGCGATACGTGTGTTGAAGATCTTCCACATTTCGGGCCGCTGGTTCTTCGGATCCCACACATGCTGGGCATTGCGGAAAGAGAAGATGCGCTCCTTGGCACGCGACTTTTCCTCGTCGCGACGGGCGCCGCCAAAGGCAGCGTCGAAGCCGTATTTGTCGAGCGCCTGGCGCAGCGCCACGGTTTTCATCACATGAGTGTGGGTGTTCGAGCCGTGATCGAACGGATTGATGTTGTCGCGCACGCCATCTTCGTTGACATGAACCAGAAGATCGAAACCCAGCTTCTTCGCCATCTGATCGCGAAATGCGATCATCTCGCGAAATTTCCAGGTGGTGTCGACGTGAAGAAACGGGAATGGCGGCTTGGCCGGATAGAACGCCTTCATCGCCAGATGCATCAGCACCGACGAATCCTTGCCGACGGAATAGAGCATGACCGGCTTGGTGAAGGCTGCCGCGACCTCGCGGAATATGTGAATGGACTCGGCTTCAAGCCGCTGCAGATGCGTAAGCGCTGGTATCATGGACCGTGAGCGTTCTCTCATGCCTTGCAACAGAAGATCCTGCGTCAAATCATCGAGCCTTTTGCGCCCGGTTCAAAGCTTCGCTTCTGGACAAGTGTTTCGTGCGGGCGTTCTAGCAGATCGTCGCGGCCCAGAACAATGCAAGACGAGCCCGACAGCCATTCGTTCGGGAATGAATTTTCCACGGTTGCGACAAAACCCGGAAATTTCTGCTTGGAGAGCTTCCAGCCGTGAAAAGGCTGGAAAAATATTGCCTGTGAGAAGGCCGGGGATGCTGCAGGGTCAACCGGTGCCGACCGGGAGTTTCAGCGGCAATCGATCACGGCGTACTATCGAAACAGCGGCCCAGCCGCTATACGCTTAGAAAGGGCAAGATGCATTATCAATGGGCAATTTCGAGGTGAGCATGTTGGGTTTCACCGAACACGATGTGCCGCATAAATTTTCTCGAGAATAGCGGGTCCGAAAATTGAACCGGCCTTCATTTATAAGACAGCAAATCACGCCTTCGCGGATCAATGTCTACTTCTCCATTCTCTGCTTCTTTTCTCCCCCGGTCCTGGGATCGGCGGTCAGCTTCGTGTTCAATGGCGGCGGACTATGGTCCGTCCTGTTAATCGTCTTGAAGAGAAGGCACTTCAATGTCGACCGGGCGATGATGGCGCTAACGATCGCGATCTACGCCTATTGCGCAAGCAATGTCCTGGCGTCCATCGTCAACCACGCGATCGTCAAGGACGCACGGCATCTTGTCCCGCTGATCACCTTTCTGTTTTTTCCCATTTCCTATTCGACCTGGAGCACTACGCAAAAAACAACGCTCGTCCGCATCATTGTGTTGGCCAGCATGGCGGCTTGTTTCGGAGCGCTGCTGCTGGCGGTTTATCAGCAATATCGACTTGGTATGCGCGCCGAGGGTGGGGCGGGGAATGCGATCGTTTTTGCTGAGGTCCTCTGCCTTGCGGTGGTGATCTGCGTGGCCGCTGCCCTATCCGGTATAGAGAAATACAGGATCGCCCTCGCCTGCGCCGCACTCGGCGGAACGATCGCCATCATCTACTCCGGTACGCGCATCGTCTGGCTGGCACTGCTGATTGCCGGTGTCGCCGTTCTGTTGATCAACCAGCAGAAGCTAAGAGGGAGAGATGCCGTTCGCGTGCTTTTGCTGCTGGCCGCGATTGCGGTCGCTATCGCGTTTTTCGGGTTCCAGACGATAGCGGGGCGCGTCGCATTTCTGCACTCCGACTGGGATGCGCTGGCGGCCCATGGTGACCACACGACTGCTTTGGGACTACGCGTCGCGCTTTGGGATATCGGCCTGAAGGCATTTCATGAGATGCCATTGTTTGGACATGGGGTGGGTGCCACCCGGCTCTTGATCAAGCAGGGCTTTCAGGATCAGTTCGGGATGGATGCAGGTTTCAGTCATTTCCACAACGGCTTCCTGACCGCCTTGGTACAAGCGGGAATCTTGGGTGCGGTGACGCTGGCGGCGATCTTTGTGGCTGCCGTCAGAAATGCAGCCCTGGTCCTCCGTGACAGCACCGATCCGATCGAACGGTTCGGCGCCACCATGATCGTCGCCGTCGTGATCACCTACCTGACTGCCGGCATGACGGGCATCCTGATCGGCCATGACATTCTTGACTCGGTCTTTATGGTCTTCCTGGTGTCGGGAACATATCTTGCCTGTGGCCGCCAGGCCGCGTTGGTGGAAAGGCAAGCCCTTCCACCACTGGTGGGAGCCCAGGCGACGTCACCACCGAAAAGCCAAACCGTTCCACTGGTGACGGAAGCCATTCCATCAGACCTGGCACCTCCGCCAGCCGCCCGATAGCCGGTCCGGGCAAGACAATGAAAGTCCTGGTTACGGGCGCGACGGGTTTCATCGGCCGCCAGGTGGTCCATTGGCTTCGTGAGGCCGGCGTCGAACTTCGCCTTGCCTCCCGCCTGCGGGATAGACTTGATGCCGGGCCCGACACGATGCAGATGCCGGGGTACGATGCACCTGCCGAGGCTTTCCTGGCGCTGACCAGGGATGTTACGGATGTCGTCCATTGCGCGGGTCTGAACAATGATCAGGGCAATGCCGCCGAAGCCGATTTTCGGGCAGCCAATGCGCAATTGAGCGCACGTCTGGCGCATGCCGCCGCCACGCAGGCAAGCGGACGGTTCATTCATCTTTCCTCGATCCGGGCCGTGATCGGCGCGCGTGCCAGCGCAACCATCGACGAAAACACGATCCCCGACCCACAAGACGCCTACGGGCGCTCGAAACGTGAAGCAGAAATCGCCGTGCTGGGCGCCTATGCCTCGCATGGCCGTGCCGACGCGGCCATATTGCGGCTGCCTCCAGTCTACGGGATCGGCATGAAAGGAAACCTGGCGACGCTGATGCGGCTCGCCGATACGGCTCTGCCGATGCCGACAGGCGCATTGACGGCGAACCGTTCGCTGCTGTCATCGCAATCCGCGGCACGGGCGGTGTGGCATCTGCTTTGCCATTCCGAGCCACTTCGTCCGATCTATCTCGCCAGCGACGAGCCGCCGGTGTCCGTCGCTGCCGTCATCGGTGCCTTTCGCCGCGGCTTGGGGAGGCCGACGCGCCTGATGACCGTGCCGGCTGGACCAATGTGGACAGCCGCCACACTGTTTGGCAAGCGGATGTTCTGGGACAGCCTGACGGCGACGCAGATATGCGACCCGTCGCTGCTTGCCTCGGAAGGCTGGGCGCCGGAAGCCAGCACGCTGGAGCGGCTGACCGAAATAGCGCGGCTCCGAAACCCCCGACGTCCTGTTTGATGCCGGCCCAAAGACAGGTTTCCGCTTCTGGAGCGGGGCTGCTCAGCCGCGATAAAGTGTTCCAAACAGGATCCGAAGGTCGAGCCAGAACGACGCGGTCCTGAGATAGGTGGCATCGGTTTCGGCCAGAAGTTGCGGGTTCGACATGTCGATGCCCCTGATCTGGGCCAAGCCTGTCATCCCGGGCAAAGCCTGCAAAACGCCCAACCGCCTGCGGCATTCGATCAGTTCCGTCTGGGTCGGCAGGCAAGGACGCGGCCCGACCAGGCTCATTTCGCCGCGCAGGACATTCCACAGCTGCGGCAACTCGTCGAGCTTGAATTTCCGCAAGCCCCTTCCAACCGATGTCACGGCGCTCACCGGGGTCTCATGCGAGGGCAAGGACGGCGTTCCCTGGTACATCGTCCGCAACTTGTGGCAGCGAAAAAGCACACCTTCGCGGCCAATCCGCGTTTGTGAAAAAATCACCGGACCGGGCGAGGATACTCGGACGGCAACAATGGCCAGCAATAGAATGGGAGAGGTTGCCACCAGCAGCACAGCCGCACCGGCGAGATCGAAGATTTTCTTGGCTGTCTTCATGTGGCCGATAGGGCTCCCTGCCAGGCTCTACGCGATGACCGCGAGCGATGCCCGTCAATCCGGCCGGCGTAGCATGAGGTCGCCTTCCCAACCAAGCGCGCCGCGCGGTTCGCGATTTCAGATACGACCCAGGACAAAGGCGAGATACAGCCCAAGGGTCCCGGCAAAAGTCTGTCGATAGACGCCGCTTTTGCGCAGGGCGCCCAGGCGTTGGAAAAGGGAACCTCGCCGACCGTTCGCGAACAGGTCGAGGCACGCCACCGCATCCTTCGTAAGGAGATCGCGATTGACGGCAAGGCCGGCAAGATTGAGATCGGTCCAGTCCGCGAACTGGCCCTTGAACAGGCGACCCAGCCGCGAGATCCGCGCCTGCCAAGATGCATTGGCGCCGACCAGATTCGCCGCATGCTGACGGTAGCGTACCAATGGCCGCGGATCGTAGCGGACGACCCCGCCGGCACCGGTGACGATCAGATAGGCCCACCAATCGTGGCTGACGAAACCGGTGCGCGCGGAGGCCTTGGCCAACAGATCGCGCGCCGCGCGGTTGAGCAGCATGGTGTTGCCGCCGGCGATACTCTGCACCAGCGCATTGCGGAACGACGGCGGACGGCTAAACAGCGGCGAATGGCCGACCAGGCGTCCGGTTTCGGTCATGGTCGCGGTTCGCGAGCAGAACATCAGCGGAATGTCCGCATCAAATGCCTGCATCCAGCCAAGGGCGCTTTCAAGCCTGTCGGGCTCCCAGACATCGTCCTGATCGCAGAAGGCGTAACAATCCGCGTCGATGCTCGGGTCCAGGATCATCGACCGGAAATTGGCGGCAAAGCCTTGCCGCGGCCCCTCCACCAGATTTATCCGACCTTTTGTCCAGCGGGGCTTCCAGGCTTCGATGACGGCAACCGTGCCATCGACGGAGCCGTCGTCGGATATCCAAAGGTCGATCAGAGGATGGGACTGCGCGAGCAGCGACTGCACCTGCTCGTCGATAAAGGCGGCGCCATCCTTCGTGCCCATCAGGACAGCAATGCGCAGATCTGTCTTACCCACTGATGTCAAACGCCTTGCCGCCGCTGCGCACTTTTCCTGGAATTGCTTTAGCTCGCCTGCCCGGCCGTTTTCGGGACCGCGCCCTGCCGCGCGTTCGCCCTTGTCTTCGTCGCGCGGTCGAGATCGGCCAGGATGGTGAGCGAGGCTGCCTTGTCCTGGGCCTTCATGGATTGCTGCAGCGCCGCAAGTGCTGCCTGGACATCCGACCACAGTGCGACATCGGTACTCAGGCCGAAGATCTTGGCAATGCTGAGTTCGACCAGTTCCTCGTCCTCGCCGTGCAGCGTCTCGTGGAGCTTTTCGCCTGGGCGGATGCCCGTGAAGCGGATTGGAATATCCGTATAGGGGCTTTTTCCGGCCATGCGGATCATCGTCTCGGCCACTTCGACGATCGGCACGGGCTTGCCCATGTCGAGCATGTAGACGGCGTAGTCCTGGCCGGCCGGCCGCGAGGCGGCATCGGCCGCCGACATGATGACGAGATCGACGGCTTCGGCGACGGTCATGAAATAGCGCGTCATGCGCCGGTCGGTTATGGTGACCGGCCCGCCGGCCTCGATCTGCGCCTGGAATATGGTCGCCACCGAGCCATTGCTGCCAAAGACGTTGCCGAAGCGCACCGCGATGAACTTGGTGGCGGCGCGGCGGCCGCCCGGTTCGCCGGCCGGTGTTCCGTGCAGCGCGCTGACGATCTGTTCGGCGGTCCGCTTGGTGATGCCGAGCACGGATGTCGGATCGACGGCCTTGTCGCTCGAGACCATGACGAATTGCGCCACGCCGCATCTGGCGGCGACCTCGGCGCAGACAAGCGTGCCGAAGACGTTGGTCTGGATGGCCGATTCCCAGTTCTCCTCCAGCAGCGGAACATGCTTCAAGGCCGCGGCATGGAAGATGATGTCGGGTTTGAACTCGGTGACGACGCGTGTCATCTGGCGTCGGTCCGCGACATCGACGATGCGGACCTTGAGGCGCTCATGGTGCTTCTCGTCGACATACTGGCTCAACTGGAAGATGCCGAATTCGGAATTGTCGGCAACCAGCACGGCCTCGGCTCCAAGCTCCAGCGACCGCTTTACCAGCGTTCGCCCGATGGAGCCGGCGCCTCCCGTGACGAGGACGCGCTTGCCGCCGACGAAGGCGCCGATGCGCTCGATGTCGGATGGCACAGTCGGGCGGCGCAGGATCGTTTCCATCTCGACGGCATCGAGAACGAGCTTTCCCTCCTGGCCGACCTGCGAAAGCCCCGCGAACTGCACGACCGCTATGTCGGCGTGACGCGCGACGCGGACCAGCTCCGAATATTCCTCGATCTCATGCTCGGCGCCGCTGCCGAAGATCAGCAGATCGAGGCTTTTGGTGCCGCTCGCATAATCCTCCAGGACATCGATCAGGCGCGGCCGGGTCGCCACCACCGGGACCCCTTGAATGCGCGTGCCGAGCGGCGCGCCATGCTCGGTGGCCATGATGCCGGCTATGGTATGGTCGGGGGGTTGCGCCGTGCGCGTGAAACGAATGATCAGGTCAGCCTCGCCGAGCCGCCCGACGAACAGGGCCTGCTTGGTGCGTGCCGTGTCGGCCTTGCCGCTGAGGACACCCCAGCTCGCGCCGTCACGCAGGAAGCGGTAGAACAGCCGGGGCGCCGAGATGATGGTGAAGGAGACGAGCAGGAAGACGATGAACTGGCGCTCGTTGAGCCCCGCGACAGGCTGAAAGGAACGCACGACCAGCGAAACGGCGTAGAGGACGAATGTCAGTATCGCACAGCTCTTCAGGATGTTGAAGAAATCAGGCGTCGAGGCGAAGCGCCAGACCGTGGTGTAGAGGCCGCAATATCTGAACAGCAGATGGCTGATGAGCACGATGCCGGCCCAGGTGACAAGGCCCTCCGTGGAGAGCGCCCCGAACGAAAGATCCGACCGCGACAGGACGAGGCTGAGCGCAACGGCGACCAGGACCATGACCACGTCCTGGACCATGATGAAGGCGCGCCGAATCTGTGGCCTGAGCCCGAACACAGCTTCCAGGGAAGTATTCATTAGGCAGTACTAAACTCCGGGCTGTCGGCATGACTGCCAGCGAAGTGTGTGAGCACGAGAATCATTCGCGACCATCACACTTCCAAGCAGCATCTCCGGCCCCCGCCGTGCTGTATCGCATACTGCGGGCCGCGAGGCATAGCCAGATGTTTTTTCGGGGGAGGATAAGTGAATGAGGCTCGGCCTGACGCGACAGCGGATTCGGAAGCGACTATTCGGCGGAGGCTGTCACCGTAACGACGCAATGCGTTGCCATAAGGCCGCCGCGATGGCCATTAACACGATGGCTATCATTAGAGATCCTCGGTGGTGCGTCACTGACTTCGGATGAGATGAAGCACCGAAATAACAGATGCGATACTGCCCACGGTGACCTCGGCACTAAATGGCGCCCTTGACGAGATATTCAGGTAATGAATCTGCGAGGGTATGGCGCGCTTCCGAGCCACATTATGGTCACAACGTGACGGCACATACTCGCGGCATGATAGCAGGCTGACCATTTCCAAATTGAGGCGACCCTTCAGACGCATGCTGACTCGGTTGCGCCTTCCGGAACCAGAGTGAAGTATAGGCAAGGCTCGTGGTCGCAGATGCCACCCTGCGGCTTTGCCCACGCAATAGGATAGAACTATGGCCATTGCCGAGACGACAAAGAGGGGTTCGAAGGCAAGGTGGGAAGGTCTGGGCGAGCGAACCTGCTTGATGGTTCTTGGCATGCATCGTTCAGGCACCAGCGCATTGGCCGGCGTGCTTCAACTGCTGGGCGTTGCCCCGGCTAAGAACTTGATCCCCGCTGACGAAAGCAACCGGACAGGTTATTGGGAGCCATTACATCTAGCCCTCCTGAACGAGCAGCTCTTGCTCGAACTTGGTAGCCGGTGGGACGATTGGAGGCCGGTCCGGGTCGAGGAACTGTCGGCAAGCCGGCTCAGCTTCTACCGCGACGAGATTGCTCGTGTCCTTGATGACGAATATGGCGCCACGTCAATGATTGTGCTCAAGGAGCCGCGGATTTCACGCATCGTGCCAGTTTATCAGCAACTGCTTACATCGCTCAGGTATAAGACCAACTATATAACGATCACACGTAATCCACTGTCGGTCGCCAAATCGCTCGCGAAGCGCGATGGAATGGATTTGAGCTTCGGCTCCCTCGTTTGGCTGAATTATGTTCTGGCCTCCGAGAAAAGCACCAGGAACTCGCCCCGTGTCTTCTTGTCATACGAGTCAATGGTGCGAGATTTCGGACCCGTCCTAGATAAGATCTCAGAGCGGTTTTCGCTCGAATGGCCGCGCAAGGTTAGCTCTGTCGAGAAAGAAATTGCTGCTTATCTGTCGACTGACCATCAGCATCATCTGGCAAGTATCGATTTGCTTATGGCTAATGATAGCGTGCCGGATTTGGTCAAGCGAGCTTATGTGGCCATGCTCGACCTTGTGGAAGACGCATCTTTGCCAGCAGCGACCGCCGAACTCGATGCAATTCACGACGAATTTGAGGACCGTTGGCTGCCGGCTGGCCAAGTCATGTTCGCCGAGTTGCTGGCGCGTGAGGCCAAGGCGCGCCTAGCGCCTGCAACCGACTACGCCGCCACAGAGACAAGGCTGATCGGTAATGTCCGAGCGCTGATGTCTCAAGTCGATGAACTTGGAGGGGAACGCGAAGCATTGAAATCAAAAATCGTGGCGATGGTTGAGAACCAGAGTCGAATGGAAGGGCAGGCAGTCGAGAGTGAGATACGAGCTGAACGACTGCAATTGGAGATCGTAGCTAAGTCAAACGAGTTGGCCAAAAGCATCAGCGAGATCGCGAACTTGAAGGCCGAACTTTCAATACGCTCGGCGCAACTCACAGATTCGAGACAGGAAATCGTGAAGTATGTCAGCCAGATATCAGTTCTCAAATCAGATATAGGAGCGCTCAGAGAACAGTGCGACAAGCAGGACCTTGACGGTTCGACCCTTAGGGAACAATTGGCGGCTTCGAGACAAGAAATCGCAAAGTATGTCAGCCAGATGTCAGATCTCGAAGCGGATTTGGGTTCGCTCACCGAGCAATACGAAAAGCGGGGCCTTGACGTTTCGACTCTGACGGGCCAATTGGCGGCGGCAACGGAAAGCCTTCAGACTGTGGCGCGCGAACTAACGCTCGTCCGCGAGAGCAAATCATGGAAAATTGTGAGAGCATTGTCAAAGCTTGCGTCACCGATCCGAAACAATGGCGCAGACACACGAGGCAAGTATAAGTGAGCGCTAAACAAAAAACATCAGCCGATATCTACGTTTTTGATGTCGACCCGACCTCGGACACAGCCGCAGCAAATGTGTTGCGGTTAGTCGGCAGAGATAAAGACGTCCTCGAAATCGGTGCCGGACCGGGTTCGATCGCTAGGCCACTGATCGCGCTAAACGGCTGTCGGGTTACCGCGCTCGAATATGATCTGAACTGCATTCCGATCCTGAAGGGTTTCTGCGTCGACGCGGTCCAGGGCGATCTCAACACGCCCGGATGGGGCAAAGTGTTCGGTGAGCAGCGCTTTGATGCCGTCGTCATCGCGGACGTGCTTGAGCATCTGGTCAATCCCTGGGAGACCTTAAGGGAGGTCACCCGCTATCTGCGGCCTGGCGGTAGCGTAGTCTCGTCGATCCCCAATGCCAATCATGCCGCGATGATAGCGATGATCCTCGATGACAATGTTGACTACAGAGACTGGGGCCTTCTCGATCGCACGCATATCCGCTTCTTTGGCGCCAAGAACCTTCAGCACCTTTTCCGTCAAGCAGGCCTGAAGATCGTTGACGCGCTCTTTGTCATGCGGACGCCCGAAATGACAGAATTCGCAGAGAACTGGAAGAGAACGCCAGAAAATGTTCGGGCCGCTCTGGAACTCGGCGCCTATTCGCACGTCTATCAGACGGTCGTGAAGGCAGAACTGGCTAGCTCACCGAAGAACGAGTTTGTCCTGCTCGATTGCGCGCCTCCAAAAATCGGCAAGCCTGTCTCAAAGTTGCCGTTTGTCCCGCCCCCGCATTATTCGCCTCAGCAACGGCCGACGTTCAGAATGATGGTTGGCCGCATACTAGGCCCAACCGGTCGCCGCATAGTAAAGTCGATCCTGAGCATGCGATAATGACGCTACGTTATGTTGCCTATTATCTGCCGCAGTTTCATCCGTTCCCCGAAAACGATGAATGGTGGGGTAAGGGGTTTACGGAATGGACCAACGTTTCGAAGGCAGAGCCGCTCTATGACGGTCACAATCAGCCGCGCTATCCTACCGATTTCGGCTATTACGACCTGCGTGTGCTGGACACTATGCGCGACCAAGCCGAGGTGGCCAGGGCGCACGGGATCGATGCTTTCTGCTTTCACTACTACTGGTTCGACGGCCACCGGTTGATGGAGAAGCCGGTCAATGCTTTCCTGGCCGACAAGAGCATCGACATAAATTTCTGCATGTGCTGGGCGAACGAAAACTGGACCCGCAGATGGGACGCCGCCGAGCATGAGGTTCTGATCGCGCAGACCTATGGCCCGGACTGGGAGTTGCGCTTCATCGAAAGTCTCTTTCCTTATTTCAAGGATCCCCGGTATCTCCGCGTAGATGGAAAGCCGCTGCTGGTCGTCTACCGGCCGCAGCATCTTCCCGACGCCAAGGCCGCAGGCAAGCGCTGGCGCCAGCATTGCCGCAAAATGGGCATTGGCGAAATTCACATCGTGAACGCCCTCGTTCACGGCAACAACGACTACGAGCAGTACGAATTCGACGCAGGCGTAGAGTTCCCGCCGCACAACATGAAATTCCATGGCGTGAATGACATTCTGCCGACCTACGAGAAATACAACGGCTACGCCATAGAATATGCTAATGTAGCGCGGGATTTCCTATCCCGTGATCACAGCCAGAAACGAATCTATCGTACCGTTTTCCCCGATTGGGACAATACGGCCCGGGTAAAGACGCGCGCGCTGATCGTTCTTGGCTCCACAGTTGCAAACTACGAGCGCTGGTTGCGGGGGTCGAGTTCGCTGACGCTTGCCAATCGCGCCGAAGGCGATCAACTGGTCTTCATCAATGCTTGGAACGAGTGGGCCGAGGGTTGCTATCTTGAGCCTGATCGAACGCACGGTCGGGGTTTTCTCGAGGCCACGCTTCGCGTGAAAAACGGCACGTCGATGGTCGATGATATTTACGATGTTGCGTCGGAACGCATTCGATTCGAACTCGGCCAGCAGTTGGCGCAGATCCCGGAGGACGCCAGGGACGCCGAAATCGGAAAGCTCCGTGCTGCGAAAATCCTTGAGGTCGCTGACCTCGCCAGCAAGGTGGCTTTGCTCAAGCAGGAGGCCAGCCGGCTTCAGTCCGGAAATGACCCCGCTTCCGAGGCGCGACGCGAAATCGCGGAAATTGCGGCGAGAAGCGTTCATGAGGCGCGGAACGCTCGCACGATCGAGCAATCCCGACCGAAGTTAACGACAACGAGCCCGGCGGTTCTGACGATGCCTGACCCTGGCTCTATCAGGGTGCCCCTGAAATTCCGTGTAGCGCACCGACTTTACGACAGGCCAATGATATTCAAGGCTGCCCGTTTTGCCTATCGCACCGCGAAGCGCTTGGTTAATCCGTCCGCTGAAGGCGAGACTGCGCAAAAAAAAAATATCGCGATCAGTGATCTCCCGGACCGGGCTTCGGCTGCCACCAATCATCACCAATTGAAAGAGCAGGATGTCCAGGAAGTTTCGCTTGAATCCATTGGCAGGTTAGCGTCGAGCAAACAAGAAATGCTCGATTCGGACGAGGATTGCATTTGGACCACGTTTGCCCCCTGCAACGTCGAGGCGGGACTAGCACCGCGATTGCATGTCGCGAAAGGCGTCGTCAATGGCGACGAATTCGCTCGCATGCTGAAGACGGTTACCTATGAGGCGGCGCCGTTGCGGTTCGGTCGGTTTCACAATTGTGTGGCGCATCCGATCGCAGTAGCACTCGTCACCAGGAACAACCAGCTCATCGCCGAAACGATGCGCATCTACCGCTATTTCAGACCGTGGGAGATAGACCTTCAATATTTGGTCGAAGACGATACTGGCGCGCATCTGAAGGCTGAAACAGCGACCGAGATCGATGCGGACGTAATCATTCCCATGCATCGTTCCCAGGCGTTCGGCCACGTAGTTTTTGATGTGATACCGCAATTGTTGGCGTTTCGCGATGAGATCATTGCTGAGCGGTTGCGTGTTGTCCTGTCAACGAAAGCGCCAAAATGGTTGATCAGGATGCTGTCGGTCTGGGGCTTCCTTCCGCACCATTTTCTTATCCTCGACGCGGCTAGCACCGCTGCCTACAGGTTCCGTTCGGCTATCGTCTCAAATGCCCTGACCACCTTCACCACGTTTTTCCCGCATCCTGAAACAGCCGATCTGATGTCGCGAACGCTGGTGTCCCCGCCGGCGGTTCAAGACTTTCCCGCTAGGCGGATATATCTCGGACGTTCAAGCGAAACCACAAATTCCGGAAGGACGATAACCAATGAAGCCGAGCTCCAGGCTGCGCTGGTCAAGCGCGGTTTCAAGATCATCGACCCAGCCACGCTGGCCTATTCAGACCAGATCGATCTTTTCTCAGGTGCCGAGATTATCGTCGGAGCGCATGGGTCCGCCTTTGCCAACTTGTTGTGGTCGAAGGCGGGAACGGTCGTTATCGACTTGATGCCTGACGCTTGGATCAATTTCTGGGGCGCAGGCGGCGGAGTAGTCGAATTATGGATCAGCCGTATCTGTGCTCTGAAGAAATTCCACTACAACGTTATATTATGTGACTCTGGTGGCTCGTCCCAGACGTGGCAGGCAAAGGCTTACGCCATGCAGTCCAAGGTCGACATCGAAATGATCACCGATCACATCGACCAGGCGACGAAAGAACTCAGCCCATGATTAGTCAGCGCAATTTTCAGGTCTTGTCCAATCTTATCAGCAGAGATGTGACCGGCCGGTTCAAGGGTTCGTTTTTCGGAATTGGTTGGGCGCTGTTGACGCCATTGCTCACCCTTTCCATCTTTACCCTGATGTTTGGCTCTGTGTTCGGTGTCAAATGGGCCGGTGCCAACCAGAACCACTCGGTCGGATTCTTTGCGCTTGCCCTGTTTTGCGGCCTCATGTTTTTCAACTTCTATGCTGAGGTTCTGTCCAAATCGCCGGGGGCCATATTGAACAATGCAATGTTCGTGAAGAAGATCGTCTTTCCGATCGAAATTCTGCCGGCGGTGGTCACCGGTTCCGCGATGGTGCAACTCGGAATCAGTTTGGCGGTGCTGCTGTTCTTCACCGTGATTATAACTGGAAGCTTGTCACCCTATACCTTGTTGGCCCCCCTCACGATTGTTCCTTTCGTTGTCCTGGTGCAGGGTGTGGCCTGGGCCCTGGCCGCTCTGGGGGTCTATTTTCGTGACATCAGCCAGATGGTCGGCCCGGTTCTGACCGCCTCCATGTTCCTCTCGCCCATGTTCACACCGCGAACATCGATGCCGGATTGGCTTCGGCCCTGGGTAGTTTTAAACCCGCTGACGGTGCCGATCGAAAATTTCCGTGCCGTCGTCCTCATGAATACCCTGCCTTCATGGTGGGCGCTGGCTGTCTATTTCTGCGTTGCCTTGATCGTCGCGCTGCTGGGCAGGCTGTTCTTCGAGAAGACGCGCGGGGGATTTGCCGATGTCCTCTGAACGCGATAGCCGGCTATTTGCGATCAAGGTTCGCAACGTCACCAAGCGATACACGATGTTCGAGCGGCCAGAGGACCGCTTCAAGCAGATGATCGTGCCGCGCCTTGAGCGGTTGGTCGGGATGCAGCCTCGCCGCTACTACAAGGACTTCGCGGCATTGAATGACATTTCCTTCGAACTCGGGCGTGGCCAGGTCATTGGCATCATTGGTCGTAACGGATCGGGAAAATCCACGCTGCTGCAAGTGATCTGCGGAACGCTTCCGCCGACTAGTGGTACGGTTGAAGTCAATGGCCGCATCGCGGCCTTGCTTGAACTCGGCGCGGGGTTCAACCGTGAGTTCACCGGTCGGGAGAATGTCCACCTCAATGCGTCCATTCTCGGCGTCCCACGGGAGGAGATGGCCTGGCGTTTTGAGCAGATCGAAAAATTTGCGGAGATCGGCGACTTCATCGATCAGCCCGTTAAGACCTATTCGTCTGGCATGTATATGAGGCTTGCCTTTGCCACTGCAGTCAACGTCGATCCCGATATCCTGGTCGTCGACGAGGCGCTTGGGGTGGGCGATGAGGCATTTCAGCGCAAATGTATGGCCCGGATCGAGCAGATCAAGGACGCCGGGGCCACTATACTGTTCACCTCGCACAGTGCTCAGACGATCATTCAACTGTGTACTAGCGCAATTCTAATCGATGGAGGCGAAAAGATACTGGAGGGCTCGCCCAAGCGGGTGGCTAGCCAGTATCAGCGGCTTGTCAATCTTCGTGGCGAAGAGGCCAGACAAGTGCGTGAGGAGATCAAGATCCTTGCCAGCATTGGTGATTCGGACGACCTGCCGGTGACTGGCAATCATGTAGCAGCGACAAAAGTGCCGACGCCAACACTCAAACAGTCGGAGATCGTTGATGACGGTTTTTTGGACCCTGCGCTTATCAGCCAGACCATAACGCCATATGAAGAGACTGGTGGGCGCATTACCGATGTGCGGATTGTCAATGCCCGGGGGGAAGTGGTCAACGTTCTGACCCAAAGTTGTGTCTATGCTGTGCAATATACCTTCACGGCAACTATGGACGTCGACGATCTCGCGTTTGGCACCCTTTTCAAATCCCCTTACGGCGTGGAACTGTGTGGAGGAAACACTGATAGAGTGCCAAGTCTTCGACTGAAAAGTTTAAGGTTAGGCGAGTCTGTGCAGGTTGCCTTTGAATTTAAGTGCCTGCTGCGGGCCGGAATTTATTTCATCAACGTAGGAGCAATGGGGCACGCAGATTTTGAAAGGCAGTACCTTCACCGCATACTTGATGCCGTGATGTTCAAGGTTCTGCCGGCCCCGGACGAGGTTGACTACGGCTTTTTCAGCTTGGGGATGACCTTTGGGCTGAGCCCTGTTGATTCGACCTCGGACACCCCCAAGATTGCAGCCGCCTGATTCATTCCGCATCATTCAGGGCCTCCTTCAATGACCGATGATCAGAGACTTCCAAGCGCTTATCATCGCACCGACGCCATTGCCCGAGCAATGGAGTCGGGCGATCATCGCGGCATCATTGGCGGAATGTGGGACGAAATCGGTCGCCTGCAATTCGACTTGTTGGTCGATGGTGGCCTGCAGCCCTGTCATAGGATGATCGACCTTGGCTGCGGCAGTTTCCGCGGTGGAGTCCATTTCGCCGGCTATCTTGATGCTGGTAATTATTTCGGCGCTGACATAAACGCCAGCATCATGGAAGCCGGCTACGACCGGGAATTAATGCCGCTGGAACTGGACAAGAAAGTGCCGCGAACTAACCTGCTGGTGACAGATGCTTTCGATGTCGGCAAGTTGAAGGCCACGTTTGACTACGCGTTGGCCTTGTCGCTATTCACACACCTGCCAATCAACCTCATTCGGACTTGCCTTGAGAAACTTCGACCTACAATGACGGTCAACGGTAGGTTCTTTGCGACTTTTTTTGTATGCGATGATGGTATGCCATTGTGGCGGCCCATTTCACATCCGAGGGGCGGCATAACTACTTATGGTGACGCGGATCCGTATCACTACAGGGTCGCCGACATTGAGTTTATGGCGGGATCGACAGGCTGGCACATCGAAAAAGAGGTTCGTTTCAATCATCCTCGAAGCCAGCGCTGCTTCATGCTTGCGACGGCGTGAAGCAGCCACATTTGGGTTCGGCAAGCGCCGCAGTTTCATCTCTGCGGGCTGATATGCTGGAAGCCCGCTGCCGTCGAACTACCCAGTCGTAGAGCTGCTGATCGATGTGGGTCAACGTCGTTAAGAGTTCTAGAGTCGATGAGGGAAGTTCTTCTCGCGTTATTCGGGCCGGTGCAGCGTTGATCCGAAAAACGTCCGTTGACGTATCGCCAAGCGCGGCGAAAATTGCAGCATTGTCGGCCTCGAAATCTTCCACAAGTCCGACGTAATCAAAGCGAGCAAGGTTGACTTTGGCCCGATCGAGAATCTCCTCGGGCGGCAACTCGCTTGGTTCGATATCAGCCTTTCCGACCAACGAGGCGCCCCAGCCCGACGCCAGCTGGCATGCTTGATGATTCCACATGTGCGAAGCGAACTTGGACCTTGCCGTTTCTCCTGCCCGAAAGAACGTTTCGGCATCGTTGTCATGTGCCAACGTATGGATTTCATATTCATCCCTCGTCGCGCCACGGCAGTAGCTGTAATATGAAAGCAGCCGTTCGACGGGATCCCGGAGGAAGGTGAAGCTGTAACGTCCCGGCATGAAGCGTTCGGCGTAGTCGAAACCGAAATGGCCGGATACCATCATTAGTGGATCGAGCTGTTCCGGTGCGCAACTGAGATAGTCGCCGTGCATGCAGCAATTTGTTCGACCATACAGTTCGGATGCCTTCGCGAGCACAGACGTTCCGGCTGTCTTCTGAATATGAAGGAATAGAGCAGGTATCATGTAGGTATCAGGCCCGGATAACGGAAAAGTGAAAAACCTTACCTGCTTTGGCAGAGCCGCAGAGTCAATTGGCTGGCGCGATCTTTCCACTTATCATAGCGGGCGCGCGGCGGCAGACGAGACCAACCCAGTATCTCTCAACCGTCTCGTTCCAGATCAGGCGAATGGTCGGTGCCTTGCTGCGATGTTGAGCGCCGTTTCTCGAACGATTTTGATCGACCTCCAATAGTCGTCATACTCATCCCGACTGTCGGCCTTAAATGTCTTCAGGATCTCCTCATAGGTATCCTGCAGAATTGTACTCTCGGGGTTGAGATTGGTAACGACGACCAGCCCGGTTGGCGCGCAGTCTGTAACAGTTATATTTAGATCGGGGCGATATTTCAGCAAAGTGGGGACCACCTTCCATACGTCACCGGCCCACCACCCTGGAAAATTGTTGTCAGTAGGCTCGATCGCCATTTTCATATCCCTGATGGTCATCTTGTAGCCGGGAGGGAGACAATCGTGCATGAGAATGATCGAGTCTGTCGTGCACTCTCGCTCGGTATTGATGAAATCGCGCAAGAGAAATTCGAACAGATGCATGCCGTCTAGAAAGGCCAAATCTACTGGCTTCCCCAAGACCTTGCTTGGACGCGTTTCCTTGAAAAAATCGTCGCTGGTCTGCTGATAGAGAAAACAACGGGGCTTTCTGCCAAGGATGTTCTTTGCACAAACAAAGTAGGGGTCTACCGCTACCGTTTCACATTTGGCCAGCTCAAGAGTATTTCCAAATTGGACTCCGATTTCGAAATACGATCGCGGTTTTAGAATTGAGTGGATATTGGCGATCGTCTCTAGATAATTCTTCCCAACAACGTCCGGTCCGTGGTTGGCATCCTTCATTCGCGAGTACTCCAAGGCAGGTTTATTATAGCCTCTGTGGGTTGCAGCTCGTGTCATTGTGGTCTGATGTTGCACTCAGCCGATTTCGACAAAATCCTAACAGACGGTCAACCGCTCAACTACCTCGTCGCACACAGTGCGCCAAGACCTGCACCGCCAGCCAAACGTTGCAGCCAATTTATCGCAGTTGAGGCGTGAATTCGCAGGCCGCTTAGCTTTCGTCGGATAGTCCTTGGTCGTGATATCCCGTACCCGCGCCCAAGGACCACCAACCCCCCGGCTTGTGTCGAGGATATGACGGGCAAAGCCGCTCCAGCTGGTCTCGCCCGTGCCGGCCAGGTGATAGGTGCCGAATGCGGCGAAGCCCTTGTCGCCATGCAGCAGTGCGGCCGCATGCAAGATCGCGTCGGCGATATCAAGGGCGGATGTGGGATTTCCCCATTGATCCGATACCACCGAAATCTCATCGCGGTCGGCGGCCAGCCGCAGCATGGTTTTCACGAAATTCTTGCCGAACGGACTGTAGACCCAGGCGGTGCGCAGGATCAGGTGGCGCGGATTGGCTGATGCCACCGCCTGCTCGCCGGCGAGCTTGGAGGCGCCGTAGACACCGAGCGGCGCAGTCGGGTCGGTTTCGATATAGGCATCGGCCTTGGTGCCGTCGAAGACATAGTCGGTTGAAAGATGGATGACCGGCACGCCCAGCCGCGCCGCGGCCTCCGCCACCTTGCCGGCACCGGTCGCGTTGACCGCAAAGGCCAGATCGGGCTCGTCCTCGGCCTGGTCGACGGCGGTGTAGGCGGCAGCGGATACGACGATATCGGGCTTGGCACCCGCGATGACGTCGATGATGGTGTCGGGCCGTGCCAGGTCAAGCTCCGGGCGGCCGATGGCGACGACCTCCTCGCCGGCGCGCGCCTGGCCGGCCGCGAGCAGGCCTGCCGCGACCTGGCCGTCGCGTCCGGTGACGAGGAGCCTCACGCGCCCACCTTGCGGGCTTCGCCCAGCCTTTCGCCGGCATAGCGCTGTTCGCGGATCGGTCCCCACCACCATTCGTTGTCGAGGAACCAGTCCACGGTCCTGGCCAGGCCGCTGTCGAAATTCTCCCTGGGTGTCCAGCCGAGCTCGCGGCTTATCTTGGTGGCGTCGATGGCGTAGCGGCGGTCGTGGCCGGGACGGTCGGTGACGAAGGAGATCAGCTCGCGATAGCGCCTGCCGCCGGCGCGCGGACGCCTGGTGTCGAGCAGGTCGCAGATCGTCTCGACGACGGCAAGGTTGGTGCGTTCCGAATTGCCGCCGACATTGTAGCTCTCGCCCGGCTGCCCTTTCGTGGCGACGAGTTCCAGGGCGCGCGCGTGATCCTCGACGAACAGCCAGTCGCGCACATTGGCGCCGGCGCCATAGACCGGCAGCGGCTTTTCGTCGAGCGCGTTGAGGATGACGAGCGGGATCAGCTTCTCGGGAAAATGATAGGGGCCGTAATTGTTCGAACAGTTGGAAAGCACGACCGGCAGGCCGTAGGTCTCGTGCCAGGCGCGCACCAGATGGTCCGAGGCCGCCTTCGACGCGGAATAGGGCGAGGACGGCGCGTAGGGCGTCTCCTCGACGAACATGCCGCCGTCGAAAGGCAGGTCGCCGAACACCTCGTCGGTAGAGACGTGATGGAAGCGGAAGCGGCTTTTCCTGTCATCGGACAGGCCACGCCAGTATTCCAGCGCGGCGTTGAGGATCTTGTAGGTGCCGACGATGTTGGTCTCGATGAAGGCGCCCGGTCCGTCGATCGAGCGGTCGACATGGCTCTCGGCGGCCAGGTTCATGACGATGTCGATATCGTGCCGGCGCAGAAGGTCGAGCACCGCCCTCTCGTCACAGATGTCGGCCTGGGCGAAGCTGTAATTATGGGCGTTCTCGATCGGCCGCAGCGACGCCAGATTGCCCGCATAGGTCAGCTTGTCGAGATTGGTCACCCGGTAGGCCGGGTTGGCGCACAAATGCCTGCACACCGCCGAGCCGATGAAGCCGGCACCGCCCGTCACCAGAAAATTCATACCGCAGTCCTCACGCAAACACCCATCAGGCGAATACCTCGGCGACGGCGAGCAGCGGCGCCTTGAGGTCCTTGTCCGAAAGCTGGAAGCCGCCGGCCAGCGACGGCCATTCGATGCCGATGGCAGGATCGTCGAAACGGATCGACCGGTCATGCTCGGGCGAATAGGTGTCGGTCACCTTGTACAGCACCTCGGTGTCGGGCACGAGCGTGACGAAGCCGTGCGCGAAGCCCCTGGGCACCAGGATCTGGTTGCCTTTTTCGGCGGTAATTTCGAGCGCAACCCATTTTCCGAAAGTCGGCGAGCTGCGGCGAATGTCGACCGCGACGTCCAGCAGCGCGCCCCTGATGACGCGCAGCAGCTTGTCCTGAGCGCGCGGCGCAAGCTGGTAATGGAGCCCGCGCAGCACGCCGGCAGCGGCGGAATAGGAGTGGTTGTCTTGCACGAAAACCAGGTCGATGCCGGCCTGCGAAAAGCGCTCGGCATTGTAGGTTTCCATGAAGAAACCGCGCGCGTCGCCATGGCGTTTGGGAACGATTTCCAGCACCCCGTCGATGCCAAGGGATCTCACCTCCAGCATCTAGCCCTCCGAAAGATCGACGACACGCCGGCGCAGATAGGTGGCGTATTCGTTCTTTCCCAGGCGAGCTGCACGCTGCAACACCTCGTCAGCGCTCAGCCAGCCTTGTTCGAAGGCGATTTCCTCCGGACAGGCGACCTTGATGCCCTGGCGGTGTTCGATCGTGCGCACGAAGGAAGAGGCTTCATGCAGGCTGTCATGCGTGCCGGTGTCGAGCCAGGCATAGCCGCGTCCCAGCCGGTGAACATGAAGCTGGCCGCGCTCGAGATAGACATTGTTGACCGCCGTGATCTCGATCTCGCCCCGCGCCGAAGGGCGGATGGTCGGGGCGATGTCGACGACGTCATTGTCGTAGAAATAGAGACCCGTGACGGCCCAGTTGGACTTCGGGCTTTGTGGCTTTTCCTCGATCGTCAGCGCGGTCCCGGTCGCCTTGTCGAAGGACACCACGCCATAGCGTTCAGGATCCTCGACATGGTAGGCGAACACCGAAGCGCCTGTCTGGCGCGATGCAGCGGCGCGGCAAAGCTGCGACAGCCCGTCACCAAAATAGATGTTGTCGCCCAGGATCATCGACACGCCGTCCTTGCCGATGAAATCGCGGCCGATGATGAAGGCTTCGGCAAGGCCATTGGGCTGCGGCTGCTCGGCGTAGGACAGCGCCAGCCCAAAATCCGACCCGTCGCCGAGCAAGTCGCGGAAAGCCGGCAGATCACGCGGCGTCGAAATGACCAGGATCTCTCTTATTCCCGCGAGCATCAGAACGCTCAGCGGATAATAGATCATCGGCTTGTCGTAGATGGGAAGAATTTGCTTAGAGACTGCTAATGTTAGTGGATAGAGACGCGTTCCACTGCCTCCAGCAAGGATAATTCCTTTCAAGAAGCTCTCCTCGACATGCCAAAGCCCCCCGGCCCTGAGTGCCTGTGCTTAGGTTTCATGCATTGGCTTGTCAATGCGGCACACAACAAACGCATTGGCCACGCACGGGCAATCGGCTGGCGCCTCCCGCTTCGGCCGAACCCACCTGGTCCTACCTTGGCAAGGCCGATGCCCTGGCCGGGACAAGCAGATTGTCCTCGTCGCGGCGGCTGGCCTTGCCCAATTCATCCCTCTGGTTGAGCCGATCGGCAAAACCGCGGTGAAAGACAATACCGTTCAAACAGGCAAACGTCATCGAAAGGGCGGCGGTTCGCAGGGGATAATCGACGAGGGAATGAACGAGCAGAAAAGCTAGCGACAGAAAAGCCGCCTTCTGCAACGGTTCCCCGCGAATTCTGGTGGACGATGCGGACAGCAGCACCGCATAGGCAACCATCAGCAAGATAACTGGCAAACCGCCCTCTAGCGCCAATTCCAGATAATCGTTGTGCGCATGATTGACATAAGACTTGAAGATCATGCTGCCTTTTTCATGGATCTGGTAAACCTTCTGAAAAGCGCCAAATCCGACACCGGTGGTCCAATTCTGTTCAATTCCCTCAATCGTGGTCCGTGCGAATTCGGCTCGTCCGAAGGCCGGGTCGACCACTTTGGCATCGATCTTTGCCCACGCGCCAATCGTGTAGATCGAAAGACCGATGAAAACCGCGAGGATGCCATAACCACCAACCCTCGAGCGCGCGGACAGGAAGACAACGGAGATGGCGGTGATCGCCAGCCCGATCAAAATGCCGGCCCGCGAACCGGCGGCCAGAAGCAGCAGCAGGAGGGTTACCAGACCGAGCGCTCCTGACAGAAGGTGGCCGCGGAACAAGCCATAATATACCACGAAGGGGATCGAGACGAAGAGCAAGGCCGAGAAGTGGTTCTGGTTGGCAAGAGACCCGCATTGATGGTAAACGGCAGCAGTCCCTCGATGGCAACGGTATCGGAGAGCGAATACTGGATCGCCGCCGCCAGGCCATTGCAGATCACCCCCATGAAAAAGAACGGCAGAAGACCGTGGACCTGCTCGGCGCGCAGGCGCAGGACGGCGAGGAAGAACGCCGCGGCCGCGACAAAATAGAGCATGCACTCGATGGTGCGCCCCACTCCGACGCTGACGAAGCGCAACCGGCTTTCGCCATCCAGCCATGGATCCGCAAGCAGCACCGCGGGCCGTACCCCCTCGAGCAGGGTCGCGGGCAGCGGCACGACCTGAAAACAGAACACCGCAACCACAAGAGCAAGCAACCACAACACGGCGCGGGGAATTGCCTGTTCCGACGGCCTCGAGAGGATCGCCGCGGCGCAGATGACCGCCGCAATCTCGATCAGCGTCTCGGTGTACAGACCGCTCGCGGTGCCGCCACCAATCAGCATCGATAGAAAGAGCACCGAGCCAAGCAGATATTTATCCCACTGCGTGGGCTGTCGCGACCGTTCTCTCACGACGATACTCTTTCGATGCTCAATTTGTGCATGACCAACGTCCCGACATACCGAAACCGCCAACTCTGTGCGATCGCGGCCGTTTCCAGTCTCAGCAACTGCATCGGGCACGCCACCGGCCCAACCGTGAAGTCCAGGCTCAGGCTTCGCCTGTTGAAGGTGCCTTCCGGTATGTTGAAGTGCGCGATCTCGTGTGAGGGAGCGACGCATCTGAGAGACCAGAACAAATCCTTCGGCAGTTTGAGATTCGTGGCCGAAGCGTTCAGGGAAATCCTGTAGGAGCCAGGAGGAAGTTCGATAAATTGCTGAAGCGCCGCGTTCTTGACGGGCGTGTTCAGAAATCGAATCGTCGCTCCGCTGTCGCTTTCACCTGCATCCCGCGATCCGGCGAAGGTGATCTCCATACCCGACCGGTCGTGTATCACCCAGTCGAATGGTTTGCCGCTGTGGACCGGTTCGAAGCCGCCGTTGAAAATGTAGCCGCCCAGTTTCCGTTCCTCGTCGGACAGGCTGAAGAGAAACAGCCGATAGGCCGGGTCATATTGCCTTTGCTTGATGTAGCCATCGATCACGGCCGACAATTCGTTGGACGTTGGAGACGTCGGGGACCCCGCGAGATCGAGCAACAGTTGGTTTGCGGCTGCCAAACCCTGGGGGTTCTGGCCAAGGGTCGAAAAAAGCTTGCCCCGCCATGGCGCCTCCGCCCGGATGGCGGCGAGCACGGCCCCGTACCCTTCGGGATTGGCGAGAATGGCCGGCCAACCGGCGGCCACGGTTGAAAATTGATCAGGCCACCGACGCAGCAAGATATCGATCTCGGCTACAGCCCTTACCAGGTTGCCCGTCTCGACGGAGCGATCGATGGATCTCTGCAATGCGTGTATTTCGGTCTTGGACAGCATTCGAGCCCGATCAAAGAGTTCGAACGCCTGGTCCTTCTCGCCCTGGCGATACTTGATCTCACCGATCAGGCTATAGAGGCGTGCATCCGCGACGTTGAAGCGAAGCGCATTCCGGGCCTTTGCGGCCAACCCGTCGAGATCGGCACCGTCGTTCGTCTGGTTCAGTTCGCCGGCGATCTCGCCTATCAAAGCATCTACGTTCAACGGATCCAGCGCGAGAGAGACGCTTGGCGTTCCCGTTTCAAGAAGACGACTTAGCCCGGTCGACGAAGCCATCAACACCAGAACGGAGGCGACGAACCAAACGCCTGAACGCAGGAGACTTTGCATGCGCGGGCTGGCCTGCTCCACCATCGACTTTGCCCTCGATTTTCGGGATATTCGTGCCGTATTCGTAATACTGGGAATTCATGTATTTGTAGGCGTAGTTGTAGTCGAACTTGTTCACCTGGAATTTCGACATCGCTGCCCCGATGACATTCGCTCCGGCTGCTCGTAGACGCTTCAGAGCCGTTTTGGCGGATTTGCGGGTTACCTGGTTGGTGGAAATCACCATCAGCGTGCCTTCGGCAAGCCGGCCGAGGATCGGCGCATCCGAAAGGCCAACGACGGGCGGCGCATCGATGATGACCAGATCGAAGCGCTTGCCGAGATTGGTGATGATCAGCGCCATTTTGGGCGAAGAGAGCAGGTCCGCCGGGTTCGGCGGTATCGTCCCCGACGTCAGAACAGTGACATTGGGATATTTCGTCGCTCTGAAGATGCCAGCCAGATCTTCCTTTCGAACGGTGTTTGTCAGGAGATTGCTCAAGCCGATCGCGTTGTCGAGGCCGAACAGCCGATGCAGATTGGGTTTGCGCAAATCACCGTCGACAAGCAGAACCTTTGCGCCGAGAGCGGCAAAATCCTGGCCAAGCTTGAACGATGTGGTCGATTTACCCTCCGACGGTTCGGAGCTGGTCACCAGCAGCGAACGCGGCGCCCCTTCCGCTCCTGAGAATTGCAGCGACGTCCGCAACGAACGATAGGCCTCCGAAAGCCCCGACTTCTGATCGGCTATGCTGGCTATGAGTTCCCGGTCATCGACGAGCGGCAAGATGCCGAGCATGGCCAATCCGAGCTCTTTTTCGATCTGCTCCGGATTTGTAAAGGTGTTGTTGAGCAATTCGACGATGTAGATGATCGACGCACTCAAGGCCATGAACAGCGCCAGGGCTATTGCAAGATTGATGCTGAGGCGAGGAGAATAAGGGCTCAAGGGCCGGGTCGCGAAATCGACAACGGCAGCGCTTTGCGTCTTGAGCTCAGAACTCACGCCGACTTCGTTCAGCTTGGCGATCAGGCCGTCATACTGCGACCGGTTGGAATCGACCTCGCGCTTGAGGATGGTGTATTTGATGTTCTTGTCGTTGAAGACGATCTGCTGCTTTTCCAGCTCCGTGAGCTTGGCCTTGAGGTCGGCTTCCTTGTTCTGCGCTTCCTGAAATTTCAACCGTAGCGAGTCGGTTATCGCCAGCACGCCATTGTTGTAGAGCCGCTGCAGTTCCTTGATCTGCGACTGCAACTGCTGCATTTCTGGAAAGCCAGGTTTCAGGATGCCTAATTTCTGCTGGTATTGGCTTGTGAGGTCCGCGAGCTTTTCACTGAGCTTCTGCAGGCCTTCGCTCTCCAGAACCGGACCGAGACTGGCGCCACGCCCCTTGTCCACCTGATCCACCATCCGCCCGGCATCGAGACGCTCCTGGATTGCGGTCGCGAGTGCCGTGTTGAGGGCCTCGATGTTTGACCCGATCAGCGATTTGTCGCCGCCGGTGACGGTAATGCCGGCATCCTTGGCATAGGCGACCAGTTCCTCCTCGGACTTCTGCAGCTTCTGTTTGACCTGCAGGACCTGCTCCTGAATGAACTGCCTTGCCAGATCCGACGTCTCGCTGGTCTGGTCGAGACGTTGATCGATGAAGCTCTGGGCGACCTGATTGGCGACATCGCTCGCATATTTCGGCTTCTGGTCGACGAAGGTGATCGACAACAGGCTGGTGTTCGTCACCAGATTGACCGTGAGGTCATCGAGGACGCGCTTGATCGCCATGCCTTCCCGCTCTTCGGGCGTCTTTTCCTGGATCGAGGGCGATTTGGAAATTCCGAAGGCGCGGTAGAAGATGTTGCCGATTGAAAAACTCGGAGTCGGAAACAGGAAGTCCGGCTTTTCGGCTAGGCCCAGTTGAAAGACCACGCGCTGCGCCAAGGCCCTGCTCTTCAATTTCTCCCGGGCGGTCAGAAACGCCCGGACGTCACTGTTTTCGGAAACCACCTCAATGTCCTGGAAGACCTTTGCCGAAGGGACCAGAACCTCCAGCTGCGTCGTCGCTTGATATTTGGGTGTCTGCATCATCGTCACAATGACACCGGCGACGAGGCCCGCCACGGCCATCATGACGATCAGCCAGCGATACTGGATGACATAGAACAGCAAACGGAGCGGATTGAAGCCCTCGTCCTGGGCGGCATAGTCACGGCCATACGGGCTATAATTCTGCGCCCCATCGTAATAAAGATCCGCGGACAGGGCTTGGCCATGTCCGGGACCGGCAATTTGGGGCTGCCTGTTGCGATCGAGCATGGCGCAAAGTCATCCTGGTTTGTCCGTGGGCCGGCCGTGCCTGTCTTATGGAATGACCGCAATGCGGGCCGCGCTCGAGGCGAGACCCAACGCGTCCTTGAGATTGTTCATCGCGATTTTCGACTTCGAAGCGAAAACGACGATCACGTCGCCGCCGTAGATGCGCGGGTTGCGATTCTTGCCTGCGCGAATTTCCTCGACATTGTAGTTGGCGACCAGCCTGCTCTGGCCAAAATTGCGATAGACGAAGACCTTGCCGGCGTCGCCGACAGCATTGAATCCTCCGGCGAGCGCGATCGCATCCAGCAGGGAAGCGCTGCTGGACACCGGATAGATGCCTGCCCTGTTGACTTCGCCGTCGACCGTAATGCGCTGGCCTACCGATTCCTTCACGAAAATCGTCACGTCGGGCGATTGCAGATATTTTGCGCCGTACGCGGTCTCGATTTCCTTCTCGAGCTGACGAACGGTCTTGCCGGCCGCGGTCATCGCGCCAATGAGCGGAAGGGAAATCTGGCCGCTGGCATCGACCTGAACGGTCCTGTTCAAATTATCGACCTGGAAGACGCTGACTTCGAGCACGTCGTTGGCTGACAGCGGCTGCTCGCTGCCATTTTGCGTGTTTTGCGGCGCTGGCAGGTCTTTCACCACCTGCAGCGCACCACCGCCGGCAAGGGCCGTCGAAGACGATGTCGGTTGCAACGCTTCGACGGAGGCCGTCGATGATGTCGAAGAAGAGCTCGCGCAAGCAGAGAGTGCAAGCAACGCGGCCAGCGTCGGCATACCTGCATTGTTTCTGGCAAGATCGAAAATGTTCATCCCAGAGACCCGCTCTTGAACAGCCGACCCAATCCGCCGAAACGGCTCGCGCTGCCGGCATACAATTTCTTGGTGCTCACTTTTCCAATGGGCGCGAGCAGCTGATTCTGCAATATCGCGCCCGGGCGTTTCACCGCCATATTGTAGGCTTCATCTTCGCCGCACCGATTTGCGATGGCGACCACCGCCTGGGAAAGCCCCGGCCGACGCCTCGACGGGCCGTGCGCATCGGATGCGATGATGTCCACCCTGCCTTCGTCGAGCAGCTTTTCCGAGTAGTAGAGAGCGGTCCGGCCAAAGGCTCCTACGACCGAATCCGCCGTGAGCTGGATAAGGCAGCCCAATGCGTTCAATCGCTCGACTACGTCATAGTTCGATTTGATCCAGGTCAACCGTTCAGGATGGGTCAGGATCGGAATATAGCCCGCGCCAACGAGGCGGGAAGCGAGATCCTCGAGCCGCGGCGGCAAGATGTGATGCGGTGGCTCAAAGAGGAAATAGCGCGATCCGTTCAACGTCGGCACTTTGCCGAGCTTCAGCCGGTCGGGAAGATCAGGCGAAACATGAACGTCGGCGCCGACGTAGAGGACAAGCGGGATGCTGGCGCAAGCAAGTTCCCTGACCAGCGCCTCGACTGCCTGGGCAATATTTGTCGTGCCGTTCTCATAGACGCCGGGCATGACGTGCGGGGTGCACACCATATGCGTTGTCCCATCAGCCGCTGCCAGCCGCGCCATTTCGAGCGATTCAGCCAGACTGGAAGAGCCATCGTCGAGACCAGGCAGAATATGGGAATGCAGGTCAATCATTGGCGTTTCTGTCTGCATGGAGGCAAAGCGACGCCGCTGCCTCGACAAAATACAAACGCATCACCCGCATGGCGGCGAATGACGCATTTCACAAGCTTACGCAGAACAGGAACGCTGGCGACCGACTAGCGGCTGACGGCGTCATCGTCATCCTGCAGGCCGAGAAGAAGGGCCGCGCCACCGCCAATCGCACCGGCACCGAGGAGAACCGGCAAAACGCCGGGCTCGGAACCGGCCGGCACGACAGCGGCTTGCGGTGCATCGAACGACACGCACATACCGCCCTCGGCAGGGTCGATCTGGACGGTCACATTCGCCGGAACGTTGAACGCGCAATTGGTGCCCACAACCAGGGAAGCCGAAGCCTGCGCCCCCGTCATGATGCGTGCGCCCGAATAGACCGGCGCCTCGCCATTCACACCGGTATAACCGCCAGCCTGTGACATCCGCACGTCACCCTGGACGTTGGTCAACTGGCCGATCACACTTCCCGAAACCGGTATGGCCGCAAGGCAGGAACACTGCGCTGCCTGTGCGAAAGCCGCGGACCCGGCAAACAAAACATTTCCCGCTGCGAGCGCTACAAAAGCAATAACAACTCCAACTCGACCCGTCATTTCCGCCCCATCGAAACCAGCTATTCCCCGCCAGGATCGCCCACACTATTTCAACAACTACAGTTAACGAACCCATCTAAAGACACTATCGGCGCGCCGCGGCCAATCACGGCAATGGGCCACAGCCTTCAACGGCTGACAGCGCTGTCGTCGTCCTGCGTAGCCGCAAGCACGCCGGTCGCAAGAAGCGCACCAGAAAAAATTCCCTCGGGCGGACCGAAACCGCCGACCGCTCCGCCAGACTGCTGGATGGCGGCGGTCTGCTCGGAGCCAACCAGCTTGAGGCAGATGTTGCCCTCGACGCGAGAGACATCCAGGCTCGAACTCGCCGGCACATCCAGGTTGCAGCCGCCAACGGCCACGGACGCCGACCCCTTGGCGCCGACCACCACACGACTGCCGGAATCAAGCATATTTCCTGCCTTGGCCGGGCCGTAGCTGGCGGCCTGCGACACCATCACATCGCCATTGACGGAAACAATGGATCCAACCGGATTTGACGCACCATGATAGGCAGTCGCGCAACTGCAAGATGCTTTCTGAGCAAATGCGGAAGCGGAACCGAAACCGACGGAAACAACAAATCCAACCACCACGGTTCTGACGATGAGATTCATTCGTTTTGCCTTCTCTCGAAGCCGCTCCTTGGAACTTGCAAATCAAAAGTTTATGACATCAGCGCGTAACAGTTTTTTGCCACAATTCCAACCTGTTTCGCGCCGGCGCTAGAATTTTGACTTGCCTCGTGCCTTTGGGAGCTCACCATTTTAGCAATAGCGCATGAAAAGTTCTGATTATCGCCGGCGAATTTCAGATTACCCGAAAAACAATTGAGATATCCTTTGCCCCGTGACTGCGCGCGAGCGCTCCTGATCAGACTTGGCGAACGGGAAGGTGGTTCACCATCACCGATGCAGCCACGGCAGCTTGCGCCTGATCGGACAATCGTGGACTGGCAGCGGCTCATGAAGCCCCGGCGATCGGCCGCTAAGACGGAAATAGATCCGGTGTCAGCCGGCTCACGGCCGAGAAGCGGAAGGCGATGGCCGCTCATCACGTGGCGGCAGCCGTAAGCTTCTCTATCTGATGCATGTAGCTCTCGACGACGATCGTTTCCGAAAACTGCCGTTCAACCTTTTTCCGGCTCTCGTTCCCCATCGCGTCCCTGGAGTGGCCGTCCATCGTCACGAAATCGATCATCCGTGCCGACAGGTCGCTGGCATCCCTGACCTTGCAAAGGAAACCGTTGACGGCATGGTCCACCACCTCCTTGCAACCGGGCACGTCCGTGGCGATCAGAGGTTTGCCCATCGCGGCCGCCTCGAGCAGTGAGCGTGGGGTCCCCTCCCTGTAGGAAGGCAGGACGACACAATCGGCAGCGTCCAGGAAAGGGCGAACGTCGTCGGTGGCACCGAGATACTCGACCAAACCCTCGTCGACCCATTGCTCGATTTCGGCGCGGCTGACCGCGGTTCGGTTCTCGACATCGAGAAAGCCAAGGAGTTGGAAGCGCACCGCAGGCGCTTGGCGACGGACGAGGCGGGCAGCCTCGATGAACTCACCTACACCCTTGTCCCATAGCAGCCTGGCCACCAGCAGAAACACGATGGCGCTGGACGGCGCGCGCTGGCGCGGCGATGGCGAGAAGCGCGCGAGATCGACGCCTGAGCCGGGCAACAGCGCGGTCTGTTCCTTGCGCACGATGCGCGCGCCGACGAACAGCATCCGGTCGTCGTCGTTCTGAAAGAAGATCACCTTCGAACGGGCCAGCGCCAGGCGATAAAGGGCTTTGGCGATTCCCTGGAGAAGGCCGCCCTGGAGGAAGACAGTGCCGAGCCCCGAAACATTGTTTATGACCGGAATGCCATTCAGGTTTGCAGCCATCGAGCCAAACACGTTGGGCTTGATGGTGAAGCCTACGAACGCCAGCGGCTTCTCGCGGCGCAGGATAAGCCAGTAGCGCCACAGAAGCGCAAGGTCGCGAAAAGGCGAGGTGCCGGAATTGTCGATTTCGATATCGACGTGGCGGCAACCCATCCGTGGGATCAAGGATGAATACTCGTCCCTCGGCGCGACGACGACGACATCATAGCCACGCCGCCGCAACGCCTCGATCAGGCCTCTGCGGAAATTGACGACGTTCCACGACGTGTTGATCGAGATGACAATCTTCCTTCCTACTTCGGACCCCACTCCCCGCCCCTCCGGATATCCATCAGCCCATCGTCTCGCGCAGCCGCACGGCGTGCGGCCCCAAAGTCTCAAATAGCCGCAAGATCACATCGTCATCGGCCACCGAGGAGATGCGCGTGAAACATGCATCCCTTGCAAGCCGCAGGTCCTCGGGCCCGGCAATAAGCCCGGCAACCGCGCGAGCGATGTCTTGCGGGTCGTCTGGGTCAAAGTCGAACCCGGACCCCGGAGGGAGGTAATGCCTCGTGCCGCTGTCGCGCGACATCAATACGGCACATCCCGCCCAGGCGGCCTCGACGGGAGATACCGCGGCAGGTTCCGTACGCGAGGGCAATATCAAGAGATCATGGCTGGCATAGATCGAGATCATCCTGTCATGAGCTATGTTGTTTTGAAACCGAAGTCTGTCCGCCAGTCCAAGCGCTTGGGCCTCTTGCCGCAAGGCCTCACAAAAAGCCGCGTCGGAATGCGTCGCCTCCTCGCCGCACAATGTTATGGAGAATGGTGTGGACGCCGAGATCACCGCCAGTGCCCTCAGAAGCAAACTGTGCCCCTTTCGCTCCCGGTATTTTGCCACCATCAGGATTCGGGGCGGCGAATGCAACGGCCTGCCTCGCAGCGCTCCGATCCGGATCGGCTCGAAGGGATTTCCGAATGGCAGGGGCATGGCGCCTCCCGCACCGACGGAGCCAGGATTCGACGGGAGCCGTGACGTGAAGTGCGCAATCCCGAGTTGCCGAAAGACAGCTCTGCGGATCCATGTGCCGCTCCATGCCTGAGGCCTGACATCCTCCTGATCGTAGATAACCAGCTTGCGGCCTTGCAAAATCGCACACAACGCGGCGACCCTGCAGAACCATCGCGTCACGCCGCGCACGATCACCACATCGGGATTCTCGACCCGAAGATGTCTCCAGTAGGAAACAAGACCGGGAAAGGAAAAGGGCGAGTTTGGGATATCGCTCGGACCCATGTGCATAACTCTTCGTGACAGCGCCGATGGTGCCACTACATTGGGAGAAACAAGTGTGTAATTCTCCGTTGCCCCTGTTTCGACGACGTCGATTGCAACATGATGCCCGGCCGAGGTCAGTATGCGCACCCAAGGCACAACATTGGTGTGGTATCTTGGTAGGCAAAACAAGTATCTCAAACTGTCAGACCTGGGATATTTTCCGTGATTCGGATCTGCTTTTTCAGCAATAATTGCGAAACCACCATCATTGCCGTGTAGACCAGCGCCGATGCGATCAGACCGGCCCAGGCGATACCCGGAATTCCGATCCACCCCGACAGGACGAACGAAAGCGGCAGGTAGAGGATGAATGCCGACGCCATGATCTTGAGAAGCGGTTTTGTTCCGGCCAGAACCTGGATCAAAGGATTGAAATGCATTCCGGCCAGGCCGAGACACTCGGCCGCGAACAAGATAGCGAAAAGCAGCGAGGCATCGGCATAGGCCGAACCGGCGGCCAGAACCACGATGAATTTTTGCAGCACGACACCGCCCGCCGCCATGCCCGCGGCGACACATGCCGAGACCATCGTGATGCGGGCGTTCAGCCTGTTTAGGCGGGACGGAGATTCTTCGTTGGACAGTCTCGCGAGTTCGGGAAAGATCACCTGGTTCAAGGGCCCAGTCAGCCGGGACATCATCGTCGCCAGACGCGACGCCACGGAATAGGCGCCGGCGGCAACATCTCCTAAAAGACCGGCGACAAGGAACAAGGCTACATGTCGTCTAGCACTCACCAGGGTCGACAGCACACTGGTCCCGGTGGCCATGACAAGGAATGTCCAAAAGAAACGCCGCCTGGAACGGGAACGAAGCGGATTGAATAGTTTGATGTTCTCGCGTCGGGCATAGACAAGCAGCCGGACGAACAGCGCCAGATTGTAGAGCGCACCGATCGCCGCCAACACAGCCACATAGGCGATCAGAGGCGCTTCGATGGCCCAAAGGACGAGCGAGGCAACAACCACGGCAGCCCCCTGGGCGAGTTGATTGCCGGCAATGACGTCGTACCGCCCATTCAGGCGAAGCACGCCTTTGGGGGTGCCCGCGAGGCTGGCCAGCAAGGTGAGACTATAGATCAGCGCCAGAAGCCGATCCTGGTGGGATACGCCGATCGACTCCCCAAACAGCAGGACCCCACCAACCGCCACCGCAGTGGCGACAACGGCCGCCGAAACGTCGAGCGCGATCCCGCATGAAGCTGCCCGGCCAAGGCGCGAGCGGGACCTGGCGGACAGCCTGATGACAGGCTGCCAACTCTCAAACGTAGCGAGGCCGGAGATGAACGTGACATAGGCCTGGATTACGGCGAGGGTGCCAAAATCTCCGGGGCCGAGCGAGCGTGCATTGAGCGCCAACGCGATGACGGAACACAAAGCCGCCACTCCACTTGAGGATGTGGTCATGGTGACGTCCCGAGCGACCCTGCGCGCGCGTATCCATCCAGAAGGTTTGGCTATCGCCGTCATGTCCTCAGCCATGGTCCCGGCGCAGGCCCCGCACTCCCGCTTCCATCGCAGGCGCTTGCGGGAAGCACTTTCGATGGACATACACCAGCCCGAATATGAAAAGCGACACAAGGATGACCCGCTTGGCGGAGATGAACGCGCCGAGCAGTTCCTTGCGCTGGATGTAGAATGTGAGGTGGATGATCGCCACGATCAGACCAGACTTGAGCGTCGCGCTGCGCACGTTGCGGATTATTGCTTCGATGGCGACACAGACCAGGGAAAGAATAATGACGAGCAGCGGAAATCCGGCGTATCCGAAATTTGCATAGAACTCCGCCCAGATATTTGCCGCCACACCGCCACTGTAGCCCGGAAAAAGCAGCGGCTGGACCTGCTCGTTGTAAGTACAGCCATCCTTGCCGAAGACCGCATCCGAAAATGGAATGAAAGAAAGCGGCACCAACCAGAGATTGGAACAAGGCAAGGTGTAGTTATATTTTACGACAAGGTCCAAATGAGCCAATGTCACGAACTGCTCCAACCCGACAAGGGTGGAATCTGACAAATGGTCGAACTTTATTTTTTGGCCGACAAGCTCGAAATTCCCCGCCTTCACCGCGGAGTAGACCGACTTGTACACTGCCAGAAAAAATAATGCTGAAAGCCCGCCAATGACATACCGTTTTCTTATCATCATCAACGGAACATTCCTGTATCTTACATACAGTAAAGATAGGATAGTTATCGCAACTGAGGATCTATGCCCAATATAGAGCGTTAAAATTAGTCCTAGCCAGCTCAGGGCCATAACAAGCTTGGATTTCCTCCATCCAGACAGAGCCCCAAAGACCACGCCGATGATACAAGCATTGTAAAATATATACTGAAACCGACCAGTTGACGATAAAACATCCGCCTTAGACGCGGAGAAAAGTGCCGGGTTCGCAATCGAAATTCCGCCGAAAATAATGATCATCGCGATTATTATCAACGACTCTCCTTGGCTATCTCCCTCAATTTCGAAACTCTGGCGTCTCGGAACGAAGCCAACCATCGCTGCGGCGATGCAAACCATGGAAACGGCGATGGCATACCCCGTGCCCAAATCATATGTAAAATCATACTTCCTTCCGCCAACGTCAACGTACTGAAAGCCGCCGGCAAGAAATGGAACAAAATAAAGTAGGCTCGATATAAGCAAAAGCATTTGCGGCGTAAGCGCAAAGGGTGAAGCCAGGTAATCTCTTCTGACGTCCCGCGCCTTCACCCTATTGCCTAGCTCCCAATATCCTCACGCCCGGCGGCTCACAAATCCGGCTGGTATCTGCGGCCCTCCGAATGCCATCCGAGTGCGGTACGGCGGGCGACATGTCGTGCGGAACGGGCCTGCCGACACCTAGACCTCGGCCATGATTACATGGGCCTGAATTTTGGCGGCGACTTCACCGCTGCCGTGTCGGTCTGCGATGGCGGATGCCGCGTAATCGGTTGCAGCTTCCAGTTTTCCAGCTTCCCTGGCCTCGATTTCGGTGCGAAGAACAGTGCCTTGACAGTAGGCAACGGCCGGAAGGCGTGGCGAGGATGCGCGGCTCTGTTCGGCTCTCGTCTCGATCACCACTCGAGAGAAGCCTGCATCCTCTAGGTCGCGACGGATCAGCACCTTGTCGTGATAGCCGTGCGGCGTGCGTGCCAGGAAGCGCGGGGGATCGTCGGGAAAGATCCGTGCCAGAGCGTTGGTCACGTCATCGGCGAACACATTCTCCTCGATGCGATCCCATACATTGAACAAAAACCGTCCGCCGGGCTTCAGGACCCGCCTGGCTTCGCGATAAGCAGACGTGCGGTTCGGAAAGAACATCGCACCGAACTGACAACAGACAAGATCGAAGGCCGCATCTTCAAATGGCAGCGCCATCGCATCCGCTTGGCGCCACTCGATGCGGCTATCAGGAGTTTGTCGCGAAGCAGCGTAGTCGAGCATCGGCTGGTTTAGGTCGGTCACGACATAGCTTGCGTCGGGCGACAGTCTTGGCGCCAATGCGCGGGTGACGACCCCGGTGCCCGCGGCGATTTCCAGGACCGCGCCGGGCGATAGGGCCGCTGCTCGCCGCGCGATATCCGCAGCGAACGGCTCAAAGATCAAAGGCACCATGTAGCGGTCGTAGTTTTCCGGAATTGAGCCCGCGAACAGCTTGTCGGTTTCCAACATGACAATCCCCACCGTCTGCCTGATGACTCGCAAGCTTAACATATAATTGTCTGTTCCTGGTCGTTTTCCGTGCGCTAGCCCTTGGCAGACAATCTCTCCCATAGCGCGCTGTATGCCCTTGCCATCCGCTCAACTGAAAAATCGGAAGCGACGCGGTTGCGGCATGCCTGCTGTCTTGTCTCCCAGGATGGCGAGTCACGGTTTTCCAGAGCCATGTTTGTAATGGCGCGAGAAAGCGCGTCGGGATCCCGGCTCGGAACAACACATCCGGTGTTGCCGACAATCATGCCGATATCGCCGACATCCGTCGCTACGCAAGGCGTACCGCAGGCCATGGCTTCGGCGACGACGTTAGGGAATGCCTCGCGCCTCGAGGCAAGGACATGGATGTCGAACGCACTCATGAGAGCAGCGACACCGTCGCTCGGACCAAGCAGCATCACCTTGTCGCGAACGCCGTAACGGTCCAGCAGTCCGGCAAGGTCGGTATTTTCAGGAGAGATTCCGGGGCCGGCGAGAATACATTTGAAAGGGAACTCGGCGCGCGCGGACAGCTTGGCCAAGGCAGCGGCGAGATTCCTGTGATCCTTGTCGGGATGCCAGCGGGCGACGCTTCCGATGACGAATTGGCCTTCATCTATCGACCAGGCCCGACGCAGCCGACTGCGCGCCCTCTCATCCGGCTCGAAGACAGCCAGATCATAACCGTTCGGAATTAACGTCCAGTTCGAAGCCGAGTAACCCGCACTCATATGGCGCCGTGACGCCTGTTGCGAACAGCTCACGATCTGGGTCGGGACCACCCGGGATATCAGCGCGCAGGCCCGGTCCGCCATCCGCGTGGCCAAGGGGGCGACAAGCGGATCCAGACCGGAATTGTGCATTCCCCAAACCACCAGCCGGATACCCGCAAGCCGAGACAGGACGCCTCCAACCAGATTTGCGTGGTACATCCAGCACTGGACGATATCAGGCGGATGGGCTGACAAGACACGCCGAAATGCCGCGAGCCCGCCGAGGCTTAGCCTTCCCTTCGGCATCGACAGACAGGTCAGGGGCACCCCCGCCTCCCGAAGCAGCGGGCCATATTTTCCTTCGTCGGAAAGCGAGACCACTGCGTGCGAATGAGTGTGCTCGGCCATGCAGAGACGGAACAAAGCCGCCTCAGCACCGCCATTGTGCAGCCCGGTGATGACATGCAGGACTTTAATCCGGGAGCTCCTTTCGGGTGGCGCTCGCCAGGCCCATACCCATCGCGAGCAGATACGCGTCAGCCACTTTTTCGACACTGAAATCCTGGGCTCGACGTCTGACATCGGGTGGGCTGACGTCATCGAGGCCGGCCAATATCGCGGCCGCGAAGGCTTGCACGTCGCCCACCGCGACAAGCCGCCCCCACTTGCCGTCCTCCAGGATTTCCGCAGGGCCGCTTTCGCAATTTGTGCTCACCACCCTGGCTCCGCAGGCCATGGCTTCGATAATCGTATTGGGAAAGCCCTCCCTTCGCGACGAATGGAGAAACAGCGCGGCGCGGTGCATCCACGGATACGGATTTTTCGAAAAGCCGACCAGGGCGACCGAGGAACGCAACTCGAGTTCATCGATCATCGTCTGCAGCGACGCGCGCAGCGGCCCTTCCCCAACAATCGCCAGTTTGACGGGTCGTTTCCTTACGACCTGTGAAAAGCTGCTAATCAGAGTGGCATGGTCCTTTGCGAAATCAAGGCGACCGACGGCGACCAGCAGGGACCTGCCGTCCTCGTCCGCGAACGGATGATCGATGGGCGCGCTGGCCTGTGCCTGAATGTGTTCTATATCCAACGGGTTGTGGATCACTTCGACAGAATTCGGGTCGAGCCCGATGCGCCTGATCAGATCGTCCGCAACGCCATGTGAGACGGCTATTATCCTGTCAGCATAACCGTATGTCATTCGCATGAGGAACGGCAGAAATCTCTCACGGATCAGTTTCGTATCCGCAAGGGTCCTGGACAGGTTGCTTCTCTCGGATATGACCGTACGCACCCCTTGCCGTGACAGGAAGGACGACACTATTGCCAGGATGTTCGCGTGAGGCAGCGCCGCCAGCATCACCCGCGGCTGCTCCGCCTTGACGTAGCGAATAAGGCCGGACAGGGAAAACAGCATGCGAGACGCCTGCAGATCCACTATCCTTATCGTGTCGGGAACCAGGGGAAGATATTCACCTATCGCACATCCAAGTACGAGATGCGTCACCAGCCCACGCCGATCGAATTCCCGGGCCAGGGTAAGCATCGCGCGCTCGGTGCCACCTGCCCGCAGCGAGGGGATGAAGACGGCGATCCGGGCATCCGGACCGCCCGGCGACTTTATATCTTTCCTCGTTCGCTTCATCCGGTTCGAAGCCCGGTCGCCGCCATACCGCCTCGTTCGGCTCTAGCTCTCCCGTTGGAAAGCAGGCGCAACCGGAAACGGGCCAGGACCGGCGGAGAATATCTTCGACGGATCACTGTTTTCGCCGAAAGACATAGGCATAGGTCTCCGCCGCATCCTTGCCGAGCAAGAGAGCGGCGATGCCAAGCCAGAGGCGCCAGGCGAGGAAAGCCGGCACGAAGGAATAGAAGTATGAACTTCTCCAGAACAGGCGCCGCTGGACAAGCTCCAGCCCATTTTGCGCCGCGATCCTTTCCACTTCGCTTGGCAGGCATTTGTCATAGAAAGCCGGAAATCCGTCATGACCCCTGCCTTTGTCGGGATAGATGGCAAACAGCAGCCGCCGCTTGATCCTCTCTGGCAAAATCAGGTTCAACCTGGCGAAAACGGCATTGCGTGACGGCGAGAAAATGGCAACCAAACCGCCCGGCTTGACGCAACTGGCGATGCCGCGAAGCGCGCCCTCTCCATCGCGAACATGTTCCAGGGTCGCCTGGCATATGACCAGATCAGCGTCCTGCCTTCCCTTGAACACGGTAAGGTCCGCCTCGATCTGCTCGTCATAGAGTCCATCGGGGGCCTTGGACAGTTCCTCGGCAGCGAGATCAAGCCCGACCACGACGAGCCCGAGGCACCGCTTCTGCGGCAGGCTGACGAGCGGTCTTGCGCCTCCACCCAAATCGTAGACCAATGTGTCCGGAGACAGCAGCGCCGGCGCGATTTCGGTCGCAAACGTGCTATTGCCGTCCGCGCGAAGGCGTGGCGGCAAAGCCCTGTCAAGATATTCAGAGACTGCCACGTTCGCGCGTACAAACCCCCTCAGCAACGACACTGCCTCCTTATCGGTTCGCGCTATCCCCGCCCAAAATAATCCTGGTACCACTCGACGAACCGCCCCACCCCCTCGGTGACGGAGGTGCGGGGGCGATAGCCGACCGCCGCCTGCAGCGCCGAAGTGTCGGCGAAGGTGTCGGGCACGTCGCCGGCCTGCAGCGGCAGCAGCTCGATCACCGCCTTGCGGCCGAGCGCGTTTTCCAGCGCCTCGACATAGGCGGTCAGCTTCACCGGATTGTTGTTGCCGATGTTGAAGATGCGCCAGGGCGCGCTGCTGGTCGCCGGATCCGGACGGCCGGAATCCCAGGCCGGGTTGGCTGCGGCGGGGCTGTCGCTGGCACGGATCACGCCCTCGGCGATGTCCTCGACATAGGTGAAGTCGCGCGTGTGGTTGCCGTTGTTGAACAGCTTGATCGGCTCACCGGCCAGGATGCTCCTGGTGAACAGGAACAGCGCCATGTCAGGGCGTCCCCAGGGACCGTACACGGTGAAGAAGCGCAGCCCCGTGGTCGGCAGGCCAAACAGGTGGCTGTAGCTGTGCGCCATCAGTTCGTTGGCACGCTTGGTGGCGGCGTAGAACTGCAGCGGATGGTCGGCCGGCCGATGCTCGGAAAACGGCATGTCGGTGTTGGCACCGTAGACGCTCGAGGTGCTGGCATAGGTCAGGTGCCCGACACGGCTGCCGCGGCAGGCCTCGAGCATGTTGGTGTAGGCGATGATGTTGCTCTCGACATAGGCGCGCGGGTTTTCCAGGCTGTAGCGCACGCCGGCCTGGGCGGCGAGATGGATCACCCGGTCGAACGCATGGTCGGCAAAGCAGCCGTCGACCACGCCCCTGTCGGCGAGATCGCCGTGGATGAAATGATAGCCGGCATTGGTCTTGCGGCTCGCCTCGTCCAGGAGCCGCAGCCGCGCCTGCTTGATTTGCGGGTCGTAGTAATCGTTGATGTTGTCGATGCCGACAACCTCGTCACCGCGCTCCAGGAGCCGCCTGGCGACATGATAGCCTATGAAGCCGGCAGCGCCGGTGACCAATACCTTCATCAGAAGCGCCCGTCCGTAACGTCCCTCGGGAACAGCCCCTTGATGTCGTAGATTACACTGGGGTCCTTGCAAAGCGACTTCAGCCCCGCAACGCCCAAGCTGCGGAACTGCGCGTGTCCGACAGCGACGATGACGCCGTCATAGCGCGCGGCGGGCATCTCCTTCACGCTCGCCGTGCCGAAAGCGCGTGCGCATTCCTGCGCGTCGACCCAAGGGTCCCAGATATCGATGCCGGCATTGTACTGCCTCAGTTGCGCGACGACGTCGACGACCTTGGAATTCCTCAAGTCCGGACAGTTTTCCTTGAAGGCCGCACCCATGACCAGAATCCGGCTGCCAACGACAGGTATGCCCTTGCGCATCATCAGGCGGGCCGTCTGGTCCGCCGCATGCTGGCCCATGCCGTCATTGATGCGGCGCCCGGCAAGAATCACCTCGGGATGATAGCCGAGTTCCTGGGCCTTGTGGGTGAGATAATAAGGATCGACGCCGATGCAGTGCCCGCCGACGAGGCCCGGCGTGAAGCGCAGGAAATTCCATTTGGTGCCGGCCGCCTCCAGCACCTCCGACGTGTCGATGCCCAGCTTGCCGAAGATCAGCGACAGCTCGTTCATCAGGGCGATGTTCAAGTCGCGCTGCGTGTTCTCGATGACCTTGGCGGCCTCGGCCACGGCAATGCTGGAGGCACGATGCGTACCCGCCGGCACGATCGAGGCATAGAGCGCGTCGATGGCCTCCGCCGCCTCTGGCGTGGAACCGCTGGTGACCTTGACGATCGTCTGCAGCCGGTGCTCGCGATCGCCGGGGTTGATGCGCTCTGGACTGTAGCCGAGGAAGAAATCGCCGTTGTAACGCAGCCCGGAATGTTTCTCGATCAGCGGTGCGCAGACTTCCTGCGTGCAGCCGGGATAGACGGTGGATTCAAAGATCACCACCGCGCCCGGGGATATGACCTCGCCGACCGTCGTCGACGCCATGACGAGAGGCTTCAGGTCCGGCCTGTTGGCCCGGTCGATCGGCGTGGGCACGGTAACGATGAAAATTCCGCAGTCGTGCAGATCGGCTTTCTCGCTGGTGAACTTCAGCCCTCTGGCGGCGGCGATTTCCTCCTCGCTGGCTTCTAACGTATGGTCCTCGCCGCGCTTCAGTGCCTCCACGCGCGACGGGTTGATGTCGAAGCCGATCACATCCCTGGTCGCCCCGAAGGCCACAGCCAGCGGCAGACCGACATAGCCAAGTCCGATGACAGCTATTTTCCTTGAGGCGAGATCCATTGCTTCCTGCACGTGCGATCGGATTCAGGCCCTGATTTGGCTATCGCGCACCAAAACCGGTGAACATCGTTTTTATGGTCCTGAGAACGATCAGCACGTCCAACCAAGGTGAGAAGTTCTTTATGTAGTAAAAATCATAGTGCAATTTTTCCATGACATCGCCGACCGCTGCGACATGGCCCTGATTTACTTGTGCCCACCCGCTCACGCCCGGCCTGACGATGTGCCGGTACCGGTAGAACGGCAATTCCGCCTCATACCATTGCGACAGCACGACAGCTTCCGGCCGTGGCCCGATCCAGCTCATCTCACCGCGCAGGATGTTGATGGCCTGCGGCAGCTCGTCGATCCTGAACTTGCGCAGGAAGCTCCCGACCCGCGTGATGCGATCGTCATCCCGTTTGGTGATCGCCTTGTCCTTGTCGCTGCCGGAGCCGGTCTGCTGCCTCATCGAACGAAATTTGTAGACGGTGCAGATCCTGCCCCGGTAGCCCATGCGGGGTTGGCGAAACAGCACGGGGCCTTCCGAGTCCAGCCGGATCGATAGGGCGACCAGCAGCAGAACGGGACAAAGAACCACGACAAGGACAAGCGCGGAGGTCCAGTCGATGGCCTGCTTGATCTTGAGATAAGCCTGGTTCGGATTGAGCGAGCCGAGCGTGTTCTCCGACAGATGTTCGATCTCGACACGACCGGTCAACGATTCGCTGACCTGCTTGACGTGATAGACGGGCGTGCCCGACAGCGCCCGGTCGGCGATGTAGCGCTCCCATTCGGCGCCGAGGTCCGCACGCAAATCGACAACCACGCCGTTAACTCTTTCGATAACGGTGCCGGGCGACTTGAGCCAGAACCAGTGCACGCCCGGCAGGGCCCTGAGGCGCTCGACATTGCCGCCGGGAATGACGGCCAGCCGGTACGGCTCAAGACGCCGGGTCATGAGGCTCAGGCCGAAATACCAGAGCGTGGACTGCGTGAAGCTGGCGGCGGCCTGAAACCGGCTATACTCGAAGCGGAAAAAGAAAATCGTCAAGAAAACAAGACCGTAGGACAGGACGAATGTCGGCAGGATATAGCTGGCCGCGGCCACGCCCGGAAAATTGCCAATGCGGCGATAGGCAAGAAAGCCGGTAACATGCGCAATGATGGCAGCCGCGACCGTTATCTGCAGATTGGCCGAATAGATCGCGTCCGGATAGGATGCTATCCGGATCAGTGCTGGCGCGATGATCGCGAATGTCAGTCCGCCGATGAGTTGAAAACGAATTCTGAACAGGAAGTGCCGGCTTCCGACAATCGTTGATGTTGCGACATTCAACTTCTTCCCCTTCCCCCGAAAGGTGCCCGTGTCGGCAATCGCCACTACACTTGGCAGGCCGTTCCTTCGCAAAGCGAACCGGACCCCTCACCATTGGCGATTCGACTCAGTCGAAGATCAAGAGCTACGCCAGTGCGACCTCACCAGCAAGCATCTATTTAGCGGGAATAGTTGGCAGAAGTTCTGATCGGCAGCATTGCTGCATTGCAATTTAAAAGCCGCGGCTAATGTCCGGCTTATTCTCCAATCCTTGAGAAACCTGCCGAACCCTCAGCCGATATATAAAGGTGATGTCTTTGGTGCCGACCAAGCGCCCATGCCAAATCGGCCAACCGCCTGGCCAGATCGCCATCGATGGCCGGTCCGGGCCCGATGCAGCCAAGCGAAATCAAAAAGCCGTCCGGATTCAACCGTTTGCCGATACAGGTTCGAACTCCGACTTTCGCCCGGCGCGCTTGTGGACGCTGGACAATTCCCCGGTTCGCTTCACAATGCGATCAAAAGCGCACCGTGAAAAGCGTGATGGAGGAACCCGGCATGCTGGGACTGATGCAGGAATGGCCGCTGCTGTGCCACAAGCTGATCGACAACGCCGAGCGGCAGCATGGTGCGCGGGAGATCGTGTCGCGTTCGATCGAGGGGCCGATCGTGCGCACCACCTATGCCGACCTTCATCGTCGTTCCCTCAAGGTCGCCCAGCGCCTGGAGCGCGACGGTTTTGCCTTGGGCGACCGCATCGCGACGCTGGCCTGGAACACCGCCCGCCACATCGAGACCTGGTACGGCATCATGGGCATCGGTGCTATCTACCACACCCTCAATCCGCGCCTGTTTCCCGAACAGATCGTCTGGATCATGAACCACGCCGAGGACAAGGCCGTCTTCGTCGACCTCACCTTCATCCCGTTGCTCGAGAAGATTGCCGGTGCCGTCAAATCGCTGAAGAAGGTAATCGTGCTCACCGACAAGGCGCACATGCCGCAAACGACCCTGCCCGACGCCGTCGCCTATGAGGAGTGGCTCGGAGAGGTCGATGGCGATTTCGCCTGGAGGAGCTTCGACGAAGGCACCGCCGCCGGCATGTGCTACACGTCGGGCACGACGGGCGATCCCAAGGGGGTCGTCTACAGTCATCGCTCGAACGTGCTGCACGCCATGATCGCGGCCATGCCCGACGCCATGGGCCTGTCGTCGCGCGACACGATTCTGCCGGTGGTGCCGATGTTCCACGCCAATGCCTGGGGTCTTGGCCAGAGCGGCCCGATGATCGGCGCCAAGCTGGTCATGCCAGGCTGCAAGATGGACGGCGCCTCGATCTATGAATTGCTCGATCAGGAAAAGGTGACGTTCAGCGCCGCCGTGCCGACCGTGTGGATGATGCTGCTGCAATATCTGGAGGAGACTGGCAAGACGCTTCCCCATCTCGGCAAGGTCGTGATCGGCGGCTCGTCGTGCCCGCGCGCGATCATGACGAAATTCCAGGACGATTACGGTGTCCAGGTCATCCATGCCTGGGGCATGACCGAAATGTCGCCGCTCGGCACGCTGTGCACCTTGAAGCCGGACTATGCCGGGCTCGAAGGCGAGGCTCGGCTCGACGTCCAGAGCAAGCAGGGTTACCCGCCTTTTGGCGTCGAAATGAAGGTAACCGATGACGAGAACAATCCACAGCCTTGGGACGGCAAAACGTTCGGCCGGCTGAAGGTGCGCGGCCCGGCCGTCGCCCGCGCCTATTATGGCGGTGCGGGCGCGGAGCAGTTCGACGTGGACGGCTGGTTCGACACTGGAGACGTCGCCCATATCGATGCCGGCGGCTACATGCAGATCACCGACCGTGCCAAGGACGTCATCAAGTCCGGCGGCGAATGGATTTCGACCATCGACCTGGAGAATCTGGCCGTTGGCCATCCCGATGTGGCGGAAGCCGCGGCCATCGGCATCAAGCATTCGAAATGGGGCGAGCGGCCCCTGCTGGTCGTCGTTGCCAAGCCGGGCAAGGAACCGACCAAGGCCGGGATTCTCGATTTCATGGATGGCAAGGTGGCCAAATGGTGGATGCCGGACGACGTCGCTTTCGTCGGCGAGATACCGCACACCGCCACAGGCAAGATCCAGAAGATCACCTTGCGTCAGCAGTTCAGGGACTATCGCTTGCCGACGGATTGAGAGGATGTTGCGTGTTTCCGCAAAAAGGCACTAAACCTCCATCCGGGTTGGGGCAACGCAGAGAATAATGGTTAGCATTCCCGAACGGCAAACGTCGAAGGCTGCCGGCTGGTCGCGGCGCACGGGCGCCTTTTCAGCGGTGCTTTTGCTGACGAACTTTGTCGGCCATCGCTTCGGCCTCGTCCAAACACCGGTCTTCCTGTGGGTGCTGGGCATTGCTGCCCTGCTGGCGGCGCTGGCGCTGCTGTTTGCCGGCCTGGCCTTTGCGAGGCTGTGGAATTTCGGTGACCGTGGTGGCCGTGATCTCACCGTCGGCGCCTTGCTGGCGCTGCTGGTGCTCACCCCCTACGGCGTTGCCGCCTACTGGGCGACGATCTATCCGCCGCTGCGGGACATTTCGACCGATTTCGATGAACCGCCCGCGCTCGATGTCAGCGACCGGACCAAGGACATGAACGCAGTGTCCCCGTCGACGCCGGGTGAGCAGACGTTGCAGACGGACAGCTATCCATTGGTCACCGCACGCAGCTACGACCTGCCGTTCGAGACCGTCGTCAATGCTGTTGAAACCGTGCTCGACCGGCGCGGCTGGGACCTTTCGGAGCCTTATCCCGAACTCGCCGGACAGACGGAGGTGACAATCACCGCCGTCGCCTCGAGTTTCGTTCTTGGCCTTCCCGCCGACGTCGCCATTCGCGTCACGGATGACGGCGACACGGTCATCGTCGACATGCGCTCCGCCTCGCGTTACGGCCGCCATGACCTTGGCGACAATGCCGCGCGCATCACTGAATTCCTCACGGAGCTCGATCAGGAAGTCGCCGGCCAGATCGGCGCGGCGCCGGCACAATAGCCATTTTTCGAGCAAATCGCGCGCCGCGACGATGATTGGTGAACGGGTGGGCGGCGGCAGGGCTATCGGCCAGGCGTGAAAATGCCATCTATGGCGGGAGCGGAGTCCGTCGCCACCACGCCGCGCGCCACCAGGTCCTCCAGATGGGCAAGCACCGACAGGCCGGCGGCGCCGTGCAGCCGGGGGTCGGTATCCCTGTAGATCGCCTTGACCATGTCGGGGATTGTCCTGTCGCCGGCCCTGATCCGTTCCAATATGGCTCGTTCGCGCATCTTGCGATGGGTCTTCAGCCCGCGCATGAAAGCGCGCGGCGCCGTCACCGGTCCTCCATGGCCAGGCAGCAGTAGCCGGTCGCCGCGCTCTATCAGGCGGTCCAGCGATGCCATGTAGTCGGCCATTGCCCCGTCCGGCGGCGCGACGATCGAGGTTGCCCAGCCCATGACGTGATCGGCTGAAAACAGGATGCCGGTGCCTTCCAGCGCGAATGCCGCATGGTTGGCGGTATGGCCGGGCGTCAGGACGGTCCGGATCGCCCAGCCGTCGCCGCTGACCAGCTCGCCGTCCAGCAAGGCGATGTCGGGAATGAAAGCGGTGTCGGCGCTGGCGTCGAGCGCATTGGTTTCGCCAATGTGCAAGGGCCTCGCCGGCCGGTGCGGCCCCTCCGCCAGCACTTGGGCGCCGGTGCGCTCCTTCAACCGGGCCGCCAGCGGAGAATGGTCGCGATGCGTGTGGCTGACGAAAATGTGGCTCACCGGCCGGCCCGCGATCACGTCGAGCAAGGTCTGAAGATGCGCCTCGTCATCGGGCCCCGGATCGATCACCGCCAGCGTATCGTGGCCCACGACGTAGCTGTTGGTGCCATGGAAAGTGAAGGGACTGGGATTAGGGGCCGTGACGCGTTGCACGTCGGGGGCCACGCTTACACCTTGGCCGTAAGCAGGGTCGAAGCTGGTATCGAATTTGAGAGCCATGTCGGCGCTTTGTTCCCGGAACGGCAAAACAGATTGCCGCATAGCACGCAAGCCAATATAGGAAAATGCAAGACCGCGATTTCTGGTTCGCGGCAAGATTGGATTGGGGAAGACCATGACAACCGCAACGACGACGCGCCCGCTTGTTTTCCTGGCCTTGCCGCAGGAAGGTGCCGCGCGACTGGCAACGCAGTTTTTACTGGCGATCGCCGGGACGCTGCTCTTGACGCTTTCGGCCAAGACCAAGGTGATGCTCGGGCCTGTCGACCTCTCGATGCAGACGCTTGCCGTCCTGCTGATCGCCGCCGCCTTCGGCATGCGGCTCGGCCTCGCCACCCTGCTGCTCTACATGGCTGAAGGCGCCATGGGCTTCCCGGTCTTCCAGGGCACGCCGGAAAAAGGCATCGGCATTGCCTATATGCTCGGCTCGACCGGCGGCTATCTCGCCGGCTTCGTGGTCATGGCGGCGATTGTCGGCTGGGCCGCCGACCGCGGCTGGGACCGTCATCCGATCAAGCTTTTCAACGCCATGCTGATTGCCGAAGTGGTGATGATGGCGATGGGTTTTGCCTGGCTGGCAATGCTCATCGGTCCGGAAAAATCCTGGCAGTTCGGCGTCGTGCCGTTCATCGTCGGCGATCTCATCAAGGTCGCGCTCGCGGCCAGCCTCGTGCCGGCCGTCTGGTCGCTGCTGAAGCGCTCCTGAAATTTGGGGGTCCCTGCCGCCGATCGAATGGCAGGAGCTTCAAACAGATTCCATCGGCGCAAACTCCTCGTGATCGGACCAACAGCAAAAAGTGCCATAATCCGGCCATCGTCGGTGTTAAGCTTCGTTAACGGGCAAAGGGGTGCGATTGGCGACTGAAAGAGGTTCGCATGGACGCGCTCGACGATAAGGTTCTCGAGAGTACGCTTGCCGAAAGCCTGGCCGATCTGGTGCCGGACGAAAAGACCGTTTCCGAAGACGAGTTCGTCGAAGTTGTCGGCGGCGCGCTCGAAGCGGTCGGCGGCACACTGCTGTTCAAGATGTGCGTCCAGAACGAAGGCGAAGGCCAGCACGTCGCGGCGGCATCCGTCGGTGATGGCGGCAATCGCCAGTTCCTCCTGCTCACCTTGCCAACCGTCGGAGGGGCGCTGAAGGTCGAGACGATCTCGAGAAGCAGCAACCCGGTGGCGGGCATCGCGGCCGCCTATGCCGGGCTGATGGACGCCTTCAAAACCGCTGCCTGATTTTCCGCTGCCACGCCAAGGCCAGTCTTGCGCCACGCACGGGCGCTTGGTGTCTGCTTGTTTGTGACCACGGGCCTTGTTCTATCCGGTCGCCCACCACACCTAAAGTCGGGGCAAGGAGAACCAGCATGGACAAGATCGCCAACCCGGCACCCGGCTTCCAGCGCAATCCCGACAAGATCATCACGATAGAGCCCTATTCCGGCACCGTCACAATCCGCGCCGGCAGTACGGTCATCGCTTCTTCCGCCAAGGCGAAGGTGCTGACGGAGGCCCCCTACCCCGCCGCCTTCTACATTCCGTTCGCCGATATCGATTTCGACAAGCTCAGCCGAACGGATCACGCGACGCACTGCCCCTACAAGGGTGATGCCAGCTATTGGAGCGTGCTGCCGGCGGGCGAAGCGGGCAAGGACGCGATGTGGGCCTATCGGCAGCCCTTCGACGAGATGACCGACATCCGCGACCACGGCGCGTTCTACGCCAGCAAGGTCAGCATCGAGGCCAAGCCGGACTGAACGCTTCGGCTTGAAGACACTCAGGGGCATTGATATTCGGGTGATGCCGGCCCTTAGTCGGTGGTGCCGTGATTACCCGTTCCGTCGGCATCGTCGAGGCGCACGAAGGTCATGCCCTTGTCCTTGAGCGCCAGCAGGCCCTGAACCACGCCCTCGCCGGCGGCATGGGTCGGCTGATTGATGTGGGAGATGATGACATCACCGTCCTTGGCGGCGGCGATGCGCCTGGCCGTTTCCTTGGCGCCGAGCAGCGAGCCACCGTCGCCATTGATCGAGAAGCCGGCAATCTTGAAGCCGAGCTTGCGGATCATCGCAATGGCCGAGGGACTGTATTCGGCTGTTGCGCCACGGAACCATTTCGGCGCCGGTTCGCCGGTCGTGGCCAGAGCCGCGGCCCCCGACTCGACTTCGGCAAGGACTGCTTCCGGGCTGCCGGCGCTGCGTATGCCATAGATCTTCTGTGGCGTGTCGACCGCCGGGATATGCCGGCCACCGTGATTTTCCAGCTCGAACAGGTCGGGATGCGCCCGCATGATCGCGACGGCCTCGGCGTTGCGCTTCAGCCAGATGCCGGTGACGAAAATGGTAGCCGGTATCTTGTTGTCCACCAACGCCGAGAGAATGCGCGTGTCGGTCTTGCCGCCGCAGGCATCGAGCGTGAGTGCAACGCGACCGGTTCCGCTTGCAGCCGGCTTGATGTGCAGCGTGGGTTCGACCAGCGGCGTGGCATGGGCGCTGGATATCAGCGCCACCGACATGGCGATCATGCAGAGATGTTTTTGCGGCAAATGCATCGAACCAAGTTCCCGACCGGCGGTTTCAAGCCGACATCCCAAGACCCGCATGAAGGCGGAAATCGGACGAGAGATAGCAGAAAAACGCCTGGCGCGGCAATTTGACCTCCCACTTGGTCGACGAGCCGTTCAGCGACAGTCTTGCCGTTCCATCGCCCTCAGACAGCGCGTTCATTTTTCAGCTCGGTGCGCGCGAGAATTTCGCGCGCCGCTTCGACAACCGGCTTCACCTCCAGGCGCCAAACGCAGCACGCCTTGCTGGGATCGGTTCGGCGACACAAATCCTTGGCCACGCAGTCACATGGCATTGACGGCCGAAGCGCGATGCTGGGCACGCCGACAGGTCCCCAGCGTGACGGATGCGTCAGGCCGAAAAGGCCGACAACCGGGGTGCCGGCGGCAGCGGCCATATGCATCGGCCCGCTTTCATTGCCCACAAACAGCCGAGCCTGTTCCAGGACGGCCAGTAGGGTCTCGAGCGACAGCGCTCCGACCAGGTCCACCACCGGCGTCGCCGTCTCGGCAACGATCCGCGCGGCGGTTTCACCTTCGCCCGGCCCTCCCACCAGGACGATGCCCAGTCCGGTTTCGGCCGCAATCTGGTCAATCGCCTCGGCAAACCGTTCCGGCTGCCACTGCCGGCCCTTGAAACTCGCGCCTGCGTGGACAGCGACGAAGGCGTTCGGACGGATGTGGTGCGTGCCCAGAAGCGCCAAGGCTTTCGCGGCCTCGAATGGCGGCGGCTGGAGGCTCGGTACCGTCACCCGCAGATCGATGCCGAGCGCTTCAAGAGGGGAGAGATAGCGATAAACAAAATGCTGGCCGCCAAACCCGAATGGTTTGGCAAACACATTGGCGGGCTGCCGCTCCAGCAGCTTCAGCGGCCTTTCCGGGGGATTGTAGCCGACGCGCGTCTTTGCGTTGACCAAGCCGCTGATAAGCCGAGAGGTCTTCGAATCGGTCAGGTCGATCGTCAAATCGAAGCAGAAGCCGCGCAGCGCCTTCACCGTTGCGTAGAGCTCTTTTCCGCGCTCCAGCGGGGTGCCCCGCGCGCGAGCCCGCCTGAACGGAACCACCTCCGAAGCGATGCCATGCGCAATCACGAAGCTCTCCAAGTGCGCTTCGCAGAGGAACACGATCCTGGCACCGGGGAATTCGAGCCGAAGGTTCCTGGCGAGGGTCGAAGCGAGGACGATATCGCCTATGAACTTCGTTTGAATGATCAGGATCGAGCGGAACGGAGCGGGTGAAATCTGCAACATATGTTTCCGGAGACGTTTGGCGATCATCACGAAATTGGTCAGAAACAATGGCGAGATTGCGCGATACCTCTAGCACGTTCGCGTGAGTTTTCATACAAAACCGTAAGCTCGGACCGGTCTATCCACGCCCCGTGGTCGTTGTCTGCACTGCAGCCTGCGCCGCTGCCAGTCTGGCGATCGGCACGCGGTAGGGCGAGCAGGAGACATAGTCGAGCCCGACCTCCTCGCAGAAGCGGATCGACGAGGGATCGCCGCCATGTTCGCCGCAGATGCCGAGCTTGATATCGGGTCGCGTCGCCCTGCCCTTCTGCGCCGCCATGCGCACCAGTTCGCCGACGCCCTCAATGTCGAGCGAAACGAACGGATCCTGCTCGATGATGCCTTTCTGGCGATACGTCTCCAGGAAGGAGGCGGCATCGTCGCGCGAGATGCCGAAGGTGGTCTGGGTGAGGTCGTTGGTGCCGAAGGAGAAGAACTCGGCCGACTCGGCAATGACATGGGCGCGGATCGCCGCGCGGGGAAGCTCAATCATGGTCCCAGTCAGGTAATCGATGTTGACGCCGCTCTCGTCCATGACGCTCTTGGCGACGGCGTCGATGCGTGCCTTCACAAAATCGAGTTCCTTCGCCAGACCGACCAGCGGCACCATGATCTCGGGGACGACCAGCGCGCCGGCTTTCTTGCCGGCCTCGACTGCCGCCTCGAAAATGGCGCGCGCCTGCATCTCGGCAATCTCGGGGTAGGAGACGGCGAGCCGGCAGCCGCGATGGCCTAGCATCGGGTTGAATTCGTGCAGGGCCTCGGTGCGCTGCCTGAGCTTGTCTGCCGACACGTTCATGGCGGCCGCGACTTCGGCGACTTCCGCTTCGGTCTTGGGCAGGAATTCGTGCAGCGGCGGATCGAGCAGGCGGATCGTCACCGGCAGGCCGGCCATGATCTCGAACAGCTCCAGGAAATCCGAGCGCTGCATGGGCAGAAGCTTGGCCAGCGCCGCGCGGCGATCCTTCTCGGTGTCGGCCAGGATCATCTCGCGCATGGCGACGATGCGGGCGCCGTCGAAGAACATGTGCTCGGTGCGGCATAGCCCGATGCCCTCGGCGCCGAAGGAGCGCGCCATGCGGGCATCGAGCGGCGTTTCGGCATTGGTGCGCACCTTCATGCGGCGTACCGCGTCCGCCCATTCCATGATGGCGGCGAAATCGCCGGACAATTCCGGCTGCAGCATCGCCACGGCGCCCTTGAGCACCTGGCCGTTGCCCCCGTCGATGGTGATGATGTCGCCCTTGCGGAAGGTCTGCCCCATCGAGACCAGCGTGCCTGCCTTGTAGTCGACGCGCAGCGAGCCGGCTCCGGACACGCAAGGCTTGCCCATGCCGCGCGCGACGACCGCGGCGTGGCTGGTCATGCCGCCGCGCGTGGTCAGGATGCCTTCGGCCGCATGCATGCCATGGATATCTTCCGGACTGGTCTCGATACGCACCAGGATCGCCTTGCGCCCCTGCGTCTTCAGATCCTCGGCATCGCCGGAAGAAAAGACGATCTCGCCGGTGGCAGCCCCCGGAGACGCCGGCAGCCCGACGCCGATGATGTCTCGTGCGGCCTTCGGGTCGATGGTCGGGTGGAGCAATTGGTCAAGAGAAGCAGGATCGATGCGTGCGACGGCTTCTTGCTTCGTGATCAGGCCGTCCCTTGCCATTTCAACCGCGATCCTGAGCGCCGCCTTGGCGGTCCGCTTGCCGGACCGGGTCTGCAGCATCCACAATTTACCGCGCTCGATGGTGAATTCGAGATCCTGCATGTCGCGGTAGTGCTTTTCCAGGCTGTCGGAGATGGTGACGAAGGACTGGAAGGCATCCGGCATCAGCTTCTGCAGCGAAGGCTTGTCGGAACCGGCCGCGATGCGCGCCGCCTCGGTGATGTTCTGCGGCGTGCGGATGCCGGCGACGACATCCTCGCCCTGCGCATTCACCAGGAACTCTCCATAAAGCATTTTTTCACCGGTCGAGGGGTTGCGGGTGAAGGCAACGCCGGTGGCCGAAGTCTCGCCCATATTGCCAAACACCATGGCCTGGACATTGACCGCCGTGCCCCAGCTTTCCGGGATATCGTGCAGACGCCGGTAGGTGATGGCCCGGTTGTTCATCCAGCTTGAAAACACCGCGCCGATCGCGCCCCAGAGTTGCTCGTGCGGATCCTGCGGGAACGGCCTGCCGAGTTCCTCCTCGACCTTGGCCTTGTAAAGCGCGATGACGCCTTGCCATTCGATCGCCGTCAGTTCGGTATCGAGCTCGTGGCCGAGGCTGGCTTTCTGGTCTTCCAGGATTTCCTCGAACACCTCGTGATCGAGGCCCATGACGACATCGGAATACATCTGGATGAAACGGCGGTAGCTGTCATAGGCAAAGCGCGCATCGCCGGAATCGGCGGCCAGCGCCTCGACTGTCTCGTCGTTCAATCCGAGATTGAGCACGGTGTCCATCATGCCGGGCATCGACGCCCGGGCGCCGGAACGCACCGAAACCAGGAGCAGCTTCGACGGGTCGCCGAACCGGCGGCCAGTCAGCCGGCCGATATGGTCGAGGGCGACTGCGACATCAGCCTCCAATCCCGCCGGGTGGGTGCGACCGTTGGCATAATAGGCATTGCAGACCTCGGTGGTGATCGTAAAGCCTGGCGGTACTGGCAGCCCCAGGCTGCACATCTCGGCCAGGTTGGCGCCCTTTCCGCCCAGCAGATTCTTGTCGCTGGCACGGCCTTCCGCCGCACCATCGCCAAAGGTGAAAACCCATTTGGTCATGCTTGCTCTCCGGTTGCAGGAGATTGGAAAGATTGGCGAAACGCAAAGTTCCATCCGTGCCCGACTTTGGAGCGATATGATGCTGCAGTGCGAAAGGCAAGGCGTCGGCAAGCCGTTCGGCCGCTACAATCGATTAAGAAAAAACTCCGCCTGGGCCTGTGGCAAAAAGACTTGCCACCTCACGGCTCGACGTCTAGAACATAAAGGGAACAAGAGGTGCGCCATGAAACAGCCTGGAAAACTGGACTATCTGGAAATGCCGGCGACCGGCGGCACGCTGGATCGGTTGAAGGCCTTCTACAGCGCCGCCTTCGCTTGGTCTTTCACAGATTATGGGCCGACCTATTCGGCCTTCGCCGAGGGCCTGGATGGCGGCTTTCAGGCCGATGCCGCGGAAGCACCGGCCAAGCCGTTGCCCGTGCTTTACAGCGACAATCTGGAGGAAACCCTTCGCGCCGTCGAAAGCGCCGGCGGAACGATCGTCAGGCGGATATTCTCATTCCCCGGCGGCCGACGCTTCCACTTCGTCGATCCAGCCGGCAACGAGTTGGCTGTGTGGTCCCACTAGTCCGCTTGTGGATCACCTAGCGCCGATTGCACCGCTGGTCAGCCGAGCGTCTTCGCGGTCATTCATAAGCATTGTGCTTTTCGGCTGCTCTGCTAATAACGCGCCGCACAGCGACTCTGACGGCTATTGGGGCGTCGCCAAGTGGTAAGGCATCGGTTTTTGGTACCGACATTCCCAGGTTCGAATCCTGGCGCCCCAGCCAAGCGCAGACGGTCCATTCGAGACCGAAGCGCGCACCGAATAAGCCCTGATCCAAACACTCTGCAGCCTAGACTTAACCAAGAAGTGTCACGCTCGGCAGTGCGTCAGCGATCTCGCAAACCACAGCGGATGAAAGCGCGACCAGAACATGTCGTCAATCTGGGTGGGCCGGACCAAATCCTTCTGCACCCGAGCTGTTGAACGCGCCTTATTGCCTCCGCGAGAGCAACTTTGTTTGCGGACATGCGTACTCATCGGCATATGCCAGAACAGGCTTGCTGTTGCCCATCTTCAATATCTTGTCTCGGGGCTTCAAGTTTCGATACCGGCATTTGATCCCGCCGGCGTCCCAAATGTGTGCTATTTTTGCTACATTTTTTGACCGTCTGCCTAAATTCCATGATTTAGTCACAGCTTAATAATGAAACGCGCACGTTAATTTGCAAGATAGTGGCAAGGTCAGGCGCCAAGCCCGGCTGGGGCGCTCTTAAAGAGCGCGGGGAAACGTGGGTGGGAAAATGAAGACGACAGGTCTGTCGACCAAGGTCATGGGCGTTGGTCTCTTGATGACGGCTACCATGCTGAGCTGCTGGGGCGCGCATGCGCTGACACTCAAGGAAGCCATGGCGGTCGCGGTGGAATCCAACCCGGAAATCGGCCAGGCCATCGAAAACCGCGAGGCCATCGAGTTCGAACTGCGGCAAGCAAAAGGGCTCTATCTTCCAAGCGTCGACCTGGAGGCATCCGCTGGTGCTCGCCGCCTGGACAACTCCTCCCGCCGCGCGCTCTCCATCGAGCACGATGCGCTTTATCCCGCGGAGACCGATCTGACGGTTTCGCAAACGCTTTATGATAGTGGCGCAAGGCGAGCCGAACTCAACCGTCAAGCCTCGCGAGTGGATGGCGCCTCATTCCGCGTGCTGGAGCGATCTGAGTTCATCGGGCTGTCTGTCGTCCAGGATTACCTGGAATACATGCTTCAGGCCTCGATCGTGGCCGAGGCAAAGAAGAATCTGGGCTTTCACCAAGCGATTCTCCACGACATCAGGGAAGGCATAGCAGGCGGCGGATTGAACGAAGCCGACCGGCAACAGGCCGAGGAGCGCTTGTTTGCGGCCAAGGCCCGCATGCAGGAGGCTTCCGAGGAACTCGAGGCCTCGAGAATACGCTTCTTCAAGACCGTCGGGAAACCGCTGACCAATGCATCGCGGCCAGGCGACGTTTCCTCTGCACTGCCAAGGTCCCTGGACGACGCGCTGGGCATTGCGCGGGAGAACAACCCGCGCGTCCACATGGCCAATAGCGATATCGCCGCCGCGGGCTCGCAGGTTGACGCCGCTCGGGCGAAATACGGCCCGTCGGTCGTCGCCGAAGGCGTTGCCCGGGCCGGATACGACATTGACGGCGACAATGGAGACACGTCCGATCTGCAGGCACGGGTGGTGCTGCGGTGGAATCTGTATCGGGGCGGCATCGACAAAGCGAATGAGCAGGAGCAGATCCGCCGCGCCAGCGAACAGCGGCTTGGGCTGCATCAGGTTCTGCGGGAGATCGAAGAAGCCGTTCGCACGTCGTGGGATCGCCGCTTCCGGCAAGCCGACCTGGCAAAGACCCTGAAGCTGCAAGCCGCTTCCAACGAGAAGCTGGTTGCCTCTTATCGCGAGCAGTTCAAGGTCGGACAGCGCTCGCTGCTCGATGTGCTGGATGCGCAGAATACGCGGTTCAACACAGCAACGCTGGCGGACACCGCGTCCTACGCATCCCTCTTTGCCCAATACCGACTTCTGGCGGCAACCGGGCAGTTGCTGAAAACGATGGACATCCAGCCGCCGAAGCAGGCCGCGGCCTACGCCAAGGATGAATTCGCGGTTCCGGAGATCCCAGACACCGAAACCTATGCACGGACCCCGTCGGAACAGAAGAACGACCTGCCCTTCGATATCCTCGCCCCTGTCAGGAAGAAGTGAGCCGTAAGGGGTGTTGAGGGTTCTGGCGGGCGGGTCGTGAATCAGCAGCCACATATTCTGTCGCCCAAGGAGGCGTTCAAGGCCTGCTTTTCGGCGGTGGCTGCCTATCTCGGCAGGCCGAGCGCCGAAACCGTGCTGTTTGCCGGAGTGCCGATTTCGGACACGCGCATCGAGGTCACCGAGATCCGGCATCTTGCCGAGCGCATCGGTCTCGAGACCCAGGAATTCAACCATCGCGACTTCCTGCGCGGTCGCGTCGATCTTCCGGCAATTCTCTTCCGTGTCAGTCAGTTGCCGATCGCCTTGCTGGCGGAAACCGACGGCGACGGGTATCTCACGGCCCCGCAGGAAGACGGGCGCACGACTGTCGGCAAATCCGAGCTGGCCGCAAGTTACATCAGTGGCGGCGTATCCTTCTCGATCACCTATGCCAACGCCACCGAGGGCATGAAGGTCGGGTCGGCGCAGCAGATCGAGCGGCGCCATTGGCTGACGGGGACGATGGGCGCTTTCTGGCGCACCTATTCCAAGGTCGTGCTGTCGGCGATCTTCATCAATCTTTTGGCCATCGCCTCGCCGATCTTCACCATGAATGTCTATGACCGCATATTGCCGAACAAGGCGATATCGACGCTTTGGGTGCTGGCGATCGGCATCGGCGCCGTCATTCTCTTCGATCTGCTTTTGAAAACGGCCCGAGCCTCGCTCATCGACTATGCCGGGCGCAAGGCGGACTTGCGGATATCGTATCTGCTGTTCGAGAAGGTGCTGAATTCATCCCTGTCCGCGCGCCCGGGCTCGACAGGCGAATATGCCAACCGCGTCACCCAATATGAGTTCGTCAGGGAATTTTTCACCTCCAACACGATCAGCGTGTTCATCGATACGGCTTTCGTCTTCATCTTCCTGCTCGTCATCTACGCGATCGGCGGCTGGCTGGTCGTCATCCCGGCCCTCGCATTTGTGGCGTCGGTGGTCGTTGGCCTCGTCACGCAACGCCGCATCGGCAAACGGGTCGCAGCCTCCATGAATGAAGCCTCCCAGCGCCAGGCTCTGCTGGTCGAGTCCATCTCCACGCTGGAAACGATCAAGTCGCTGCGCGCCGAAGCCTATTTGCTGAGGAAGTGGGGCGAGCATTCGAAGAACGCGGCCAACACTTCCGAGAAGATCAAGCAGCTCTCGGCGGCGGCCGGCAACATCACCCAGGCCATCCAGCAGCTTGTGACGGTCGCCCTGGTCGTGGCTGGAGCCTACGCCTTTTCGGAAGGGCATGTTTCGACAGGAGCCATCATTGGAACGGTGATGCTGGCGAGCCGGGCCGTGGCTCCGCTCGGCCAGATCGCGATCACCTTGTCGAGATTTCGCCAGGCCATGCTCTCCTTGAGAATGGTGAATTCCATCATGGCCCAGCCGGAGGACCGGCCGGATACGGTGGGCTTTGTCAATCGCCCGATTCGCAATGGAGCGATGACGTTCAAGAATGTCGGCTTTGTCTACCCCGGATCGGAAAACGAGGTTCTGTCCGGCCTGAACTTTTCGGTGAAGCCGGGAGAGCGCATCGGCATCATCGGCCGCATCGGATCGGGCAAGACGACGATGGGACGCCTGATCGGCAGGCTTTTTCTGCCAAGCTCCGGCGAATTGCTGCTGGATGGCATCGACATCCGCCAGTATCACCCGTCAGAGGTGCGCGCCGCCGTCGGCATCGTCGCGCAAGCCGGCGATCTGTTTTCGGGCACCATCAAGGAGAACCTGCTGATGGCATCTCCGGAGGCGACCGACGAGCAGATCATCGAAGCCGCGAAAGCCGCCGGCGTCGACGAGTTCGTGTCTCGCCATCCGCGCGGCTACGACATGAACGTCGGTGAACGGGGCACCAATCTTTCCGGCGGGCAGAGACAGACGGTGGCGATCGCCCGGCTGCTTTTGACCAAGCCGAAGATCGTCTTTCTGGATGAACCGTCCGGCTCGATGGATCTGGCGTCGGAACGGCAACTGATAAAGCAACTCAAGACCGCTTTCGACCACAACACGACGCTGATCGTCTCGACGCATCGCTTCAGCATGCTCGAATTGGCTGATCGCCTCATTGTTATCGAACAAGGAAAGATAGTTGCCGACGGGCCAAAAGAACAAGTCATTCAGGCGCTGCAGAGAACGAATTCCTGAATGAACAAATTATATCGGGCTGAAACCGATATGATAACGGGGCGTGGGAAATGCTTGCCAGGGAAGACCGCCCGCCGCTTTTCGCGACGGCGTCCATATTCATCATAGGGGCGCTCTTCGCCGCCTTTGTCGCTTGGTCGTCCTTCGCCGAGGTCGACGAGATCGCGCGTGGCGACGGCAAGGTCATACCGGCCTCCAAGACCCAGGTCATTCAAGCCAGCGAGCCGGGCGTCGTTCAGGAAATCGCCGTGAAGGTGGGGCAGGTCGTCAGGAAGAACGACCTTATTATCCGTCTCGACAATACTTTGAACACATCCAGCCTCGGCGAACAGCAAGCCAAGGCGCGGGCCCTGCAAACACGCATCGCCAGGCTCAAATACGAACAGAGCGGCAGCATCACCGGATCGTTTCCCTGTCCGCAGGACATCCAATCCGTGGCGCCGGAAATCTGTGACAACGAACAAAATCTCCTCGTTGCCCGGCGCGAAAACTTCGACAACAAGCTGTCGGTGCTCAAGTCGCGACTCGACCAGCGCGAAAAAGAACTGGACGAGGCGAACGCCAATCTCGACCGCCTGACAAAAAACCTGGCTGTGAGCGACCAGCAGGCGAAGCTGGTCGAGGCGATGGTCAAGAAAGGTCTGATGGCAAGGACCGAGCAGCTCAAGGTCGAGCAGGAACAGACCGAACTCAACGGCCAATTGAACCTGGCCGGCGAGACGATAAAGAAGGGCAAGTCGGCGATCACCGAGGCGCAGCTCCAGGTCGAGGAACTCGGGCTGCAGTTGAAGCAGGAAGCGCTCGATGACCTGACGCAGGCCTTGGCCGATCTTTCAGTGGTGGACGAAACCATTCGCGGCGCGACCGACAAGGTCGCGCGAACGGATATCCGCTCGCCGGTGGACGGCATCGTCAACACGATGGAGTTGAACACCGTCGGCGCCTTCGTCCAGCCGGGTACTGTCGTGGCCGGCATCGTGCCCACTTCCGAGACTTTGCTGGTCGAAGCACGTGTTTCGCCCCGCGATGTCGCGTTTATCCGCCCAGATCAGGATGCCTTGATCAAAGTCACGGCTTACGATTTCTCGATCTTTGGCGGCATCGAAGGCAAGGTTTCAAACATTACCGCCGACAGCCTGGTCGATCAGAAGACGGGCGAGCCCTACTATCAGGTGCGTGTTTCAACCGATAGATCGACACTGGAGCGAGACGGAAAGGCATATTCGATCATCCCCGGCATGATCTGTTCCGTGGATATCAAGACCGGTCGCAAGACGATCCTGAGCTACCTGCTGAAGCCGATCAACAAAGCCCGCCAGGAGGCAATGAGTGAGCGCTAGCGCCACCTCTCCCGCGACCCGGAGCGACCACTTGCTTCTGCCACTCCCGACAGAAGATTTCGAACTCGAGTTCCGCGTCGTGGCGCGCGGCGGCATCAGGCGCGGCATTCGGCTTGAACGGGCTTTCTGGGTTTCGCTGAAACAGATGGCTGAAAGCCGCAAATGCACGATCGGCATGCTGGTCGACGAGATCGCCGAAGGTCACGCGGAGAAAGGAAACTTGACCTCGGCAATCCGGGTGGCCTGCATACGCGAGTTGGGGCGCGAGAACCTGAATTTGCGCAGGCTTGCATCGATCAGGACGATAAACGCCATTCTGCTTGCCTGCCCGTCGCCGGCCTTCGCCTTGGCCTCGACGAAGAAGATCGTGACCTTCAATGCGCCGTTCCAGCAATTGGTCAAACGACAATTGCCGGCGGCATTCGACGAAGACACGCGCCAGGACCTGAAGCTGGCGCTGGATCTCAACGTAGCCGACATATTCGCCCGCCTCGACACCAATGGCGATGTTGCCGTTGCGAGCGGATTTGTGATTGGAGCCGGCGAACGCCGTTACCGGGGCCAATTGAACGTGGTGCGGGCGCCGGTGCTGGACCTGGAATTGCTGATGGCTTTCGTCTTCAACGGCTAGCGCCGTTCATCGTTTCACGCAAACGCCGAACCGCCCTATCTGCTGACGCGATTCCGCCGGAAAACCAACAATAGACTTTTCCAGGAATTGTTCCGCCATTCAACCAGGACAAGAAAGCCGGCGCGCGGGCCCTTACTTGACTTCCGCCTGGAGGCCTTCGCCAGGGGCGACGGTTGCGAAACCGCCCTTGACATCGGCCATCTGGGCGTCCCCCGATTTGGACCCGTGGATCCAGGCCCGGTCGGTGCTGAACGAGTACAGTGGCTGATAATTCGGAAGGGCGCTGTCCTTGAGCACCGTATTGTTGAGACTGTCGAGAATGTAAGTGCCGCTTGCGGTGCTGACCGAAAGCACGGCGTGGAAAAAGCCCCGCTTGCGGTCCTGGAGAACGACGAGCGACATGCTGCGTGCCGGAATGCCGGCCCTCAGCAACGCGGTCATCTTGAGAATGGCGAAGTCCTCGCAGTCGCCAGCACGATTGGCGAGGATCTCCGAAGGCTTCGCCCAGTAATCAAGCTTGCCGTAAACGACGCTGTCCTTCTTATAGGCGATCAGGTGGTTGATGCCGCTGTCGATGAACGACAGTTTTTCGACGAACCCCTTGCCTTGGGCGGCCGAGACCATGGCCGCGAAGGCCGGGCTCTCGTGATCACAGGGGCTGCCCGCGGTGCAATCGGTTATGGCCTGGTAGACAGGTGCCCAGCGCGCCGAAACGGGAAAATTGCGCATGGACAGCGCAACCGACCCGAAAACGCCCGGAATGATCGACGCCGTCGGCATCGGGTCGATACCCCTGCCCTCTTGCGCCATCGAGGCGCTGGACCCGTCTTGAGCGGAAACGGGACCATATCCGTTCAGGACAAGGCTGATCCGGTAGGGGGTGGCCGGCTGCCAGGGCTGGTATCTCTGCAGCGAAATGCCGCCGAGGCCAGACGGCGCCTGGACCATTCCAAGCAGTGCTGCTTCGGGCATGAAATTCCTGATGACGGGCCCGGCAAGGGCTGGCTGCGCCGAGCCGGCTATCCCCACCGCCAGCAGAAGCAGCTTGAGCTTGCACTTCCCCGGAGCATTCTTTTGTTTTTTCATGACGCCCACCTTTGACTGTGGACGCTACCAATTTTGTCTCAAATTACTGGAAAGGAAGATGGATAAGTTTCCTACGAATTCACTTTGCTGATTTTAGTAAAATTTTACATGTATTTATACTTATATTTACCAAGTTTTCCGCGCCCCCGGTGGCGAAGCGCTATGCCTTCCAGACAACATATAACTGATTATATGTTCACAGTTTACCAAGCGTAAAAAAAGTCATCGAAGGCATATCCAAATATATAGAATGGATTGACGGACCGTTGCAAAGTCAAGCTGCCGCCTGTCTCTATCCGGGAAATACCGGAGGGGTTTAAGCTATGGCGAACAGTATTGAACTGGACAATCTTTCGAACTCGTGGGACGAGCATTCCGTCTCCAGCGATCATCACGACCTGACAGCGCCGACCCAGGTGGTGGCGCAAGCCGCGCCCGCCGAGCAAGCGGCGGCACCGGTCCAAACAGCGCCGGCCGCGGCCGAGCCTGTGCCGGTCGATGTCGGTGGCGGCGCGCCAGCGGCAGCTCCGCCAGCGGCAAACGCCCCGCACGAATACGTCGCGGACGCAAGCAACGTCGTCAAACTTCCCGCCAATGTCTCGATCGACAACATCAAGGTCGACGGCCACAACCTCGTGCTCGAGCAGGCGGACGGCTCGGTCATCGTCATCAAGGACGGTGCCCTGCATGTGCCGACCTTCATCATCGGCGACGTCGAAGTGCCGCGCGTGGCCTTGATCGCAGCGCTGGAAGCGAGCCATGTCGATGTCGCCTTTGGCGCGGACGGCTCGATATCGGCCGGTGGCAGCACGACCTCGAGCGCCGGCGGCAATTTCGAACAGCCTGCCGGCGGGATCGGCGACGGCTTCGGACTATCGGCGCTTCTGCCGCCGACGGCTTTGCAGTTTGGGCAGCTCGAGCGGCATGAGCTGTTTCCCTCTTTGGTCGACAGAGGCGTCTCCGTCGTGGCCATGTCGCTGACCAACCCTGATCAGGCGGCCAGCGAAACCGGACTCGATGGCGGCGCGCAACAATCGCCGGGCAGCGAGGCACCGACCAACTCCGAAACTTCCGGCGTCGGGACGATCAGCATCGACGCACCCGATGGCATCGGCTCGATCGTCATCAACGGCACCACCGTGACCGGCGTCGGCCAGCAAATTTCAGGGCAGTTCGGCTACATCACGATCCTGTCGTTCGATCCTGGCACGGGTGCCATCCAGTATGACTACACTGTCACCCAGTCGGTGACGCATCCCGTTAACACGACCGGATACGACGCCAACGATACGGTTCCGGACAATTTCAGCATCACCGTCACGGATGTCGACGGCGATACGGCGAGCACGACCTTCACCGTTGCCATCATCGACGACGTGCCGACGGCGGTTGTCGACACCGACAGTACCACGGAAGGCGGCACAGCGAATGGCAACGTGATCACCGGGCTTGGTAGCGACGGCAATGCTGCCGGCGGCGACACCAAGGGCGCGGACGGCGCCTCGGTGAGCGGAGTTACGGGCGCCGGGGCAACGACGGTGGTAGGCGGCGACTTCCATGTCGTCGGCCAGTACGGCACGCTGACGCTGAACCCGGACGGCACTTATAGCTATGTAGCCAACTCCAACATCAACAACGCCTCTCCGGTGACCGACACCTTCACCTACACACTGAAGGACGGCGACGGCGACACCTCGCAGACGACGCTCAATATCACCATAGGCGATGGGGAAGGCCCGTCGGTGGTCTTGAACGCCATCATTTCGGTGGACGAGGCAGGGCTCGGCACCGCCAATGCGACCGGCAGCGCGGCCGCGACCAACGTCGAGGACGGCAGCGGGACGGTAACGTTCCACGCCGGTTCCGACAACATCACCGGGCTGGCGTTCTCGTCGGTTGCCGGGATCACGGCGGATGTCAACGGAGTTGCCGGCGCCGACATCGTCTGGACGCTGGCCGGGCCGACTCAGATTGTCGGTTCCATCAACGGCATCGAAGCCATCCAGATCGACCTCGTCGCATCGTCCCTGCCGATCCTGGCGGGAGGTAACGGCTCGGCGACAGTCAATGTGACGCTGCTCGACAACTTCCCGCATCCCGACGCGGGCGGACAGAACATCATCAACCTGACCGGCATCAACGTGGTCGCCACCGATACGGACGGTAGCCAGGCCAGCGCGACGGTTCAGGTTAATGTTACTGATGATACGCCGACGGCCCATGCCGACACCAACAGCGTCACGGAAGGCGCGCAGGCCTCGGGCAATGTGCTGAGCGACGGCACGGC
>NZ_VFVT01000011.1:0-198337 GCF_006442275.1 Mesorhizobium sp. B2-3-10 | reverse complement strand
ACTATCTTGTATGCCGTCTTCATGTCGCCCTGGTCGACCAGTTCGCGCGACAGCACCCGGCGTTCGACCCACCAGGCATCCGGATCGACCAGGGAGTCACGGTCCGCCGGCGCCTTCATGACAACCGCCGCGGCGCCCGCAAAATCCTGCTGCTTGCGCAGATACTCGGCCTGCGCGAAGAAATAGCCGGCCGAACGCTGCGCCGCCGGTACCGCCTTTAGGAGTTTGGCGGCATTCTTGTCGCTCCTGTCGGCCGCCGCCCAGGCGTCGGCAAGCTGCTGGGCGCCGGCGAGGCCGGCGACACGCAAGGCGGAACTCACCCGGTCGGCATAGAACATGCGCTCCATGCGAAAACGGTGGTCGGCGGCAGGAACAAGGCTGCCGAACTCCTTGATCAGAGCCGTCTCGTCCTTGGCCTCCAGGATCGCGGTGCGCCAGAACGGCGACAGCACCGATCGCGCCGCCTTGGCGTTGCCGGACGACACATAGGCGCGCGCGAGAACCATCACGCCTTCGAATGTCTGCGGCTGGCTGCCGTCGAATGCCTTGACGACGACATCCGCCGCCGGGTTTTCGCGGTAGAGCGCGCGCTCGCTGTTCTTGCGCAAGGCGACGGTGCCCGGCCAGTTGGGCAGCATCTTCGCGGCCGCCGCGATGTCGCCGCTCGGAACCTTGTCTCCGCCGTAAAGCGCGATCGCCCAGGCCAATATGTGCTGGTCGAGCGATTGTGCGGGCAGTGCATCACGCACGCCGCGCGCGCCGGCAATATCGCCGGCCGCCAGCGCATCCAGCCCACTTTTCAACAGTGCGACGCTGGGTGAGGGGGCCTGTTGCGCCTTGTCCTGTACACCAGGCACCGGGATGGCCGAGGTGACCCGCACATCGACGCTGCCGCTGATCGCCACGCCGGGCATCAGCGCGGCGACGGCGCCAAGCAGCGCGAAGAGATGGGGCCGACTGGTCGGCATGATCGCGTGTCTTTCCTTAATCCAGCATTTTACCAGCGGGCGAAGAAGCCTTGAAGCCTAAACTTAGGTCGTGAAGGGCTCGTAAACAAAGGGTTATCGAGGCCGTTCGAATTACGCTTGCTGGCACCATGGCAATGCTTGCCGCGCAACAATGTCGAGACTATGGTGCGCGGCTTCGCTTTCGGTTAGAAGGCGCGCACCACGAGACACCGATGCATGGCGCCCAAAAGTGGATACCGGTTTTGGGGTAACGACATGCACAACCAACAAAGTGCATGGCGCCCAAAAGTGGATACCGGTTTTGGGACAACGACATGCGTGAACCGAGAAGTCCCAAGGAGTTGGACGACATGCTGAGAGGCTCGCTTACCGCGCTCGTGACACCGTTCGAAAAGAGCGGGCGTTTCGACGAGAAAGCCTTTCGCGCGTTCGTCGACTGGCAGCTTGGCGAGGGCACGACAGGCCTGGTTCCTGTCGGCACAACGGGCGAGTCGCCTACGCTGTCGCATGACGAGCATCGCCACGTCGTCAAGATCTGCATCGAGGTGGCCAAGGGCCGCGCCCCGGTTGTTGCCGGCGCCGGTTCCAACAACACCGAGGAAGCCGTCGGGCTCGTGCAGTATGCCGAAAAGGCCGGCGCCGATGCTGCCCTGGTCGTAACGCCCTATTACAACAAGCCGACACAGCGCGGCCTCTACGAGCATTTCGCCGCTGTCGCCCGGGCGACCAAGCTGCCGATCATCATCTACAACATCCCGCCGCGCTCGGTCATCGACATGATGCCGGAGACGATGGGCCGGCTGGCGCACGACTTCAAGAACATCGTCGGCGTCAAGGACGCCACCGGCAAGGTCGAGCGCGTGTCGGAGCAGCGCATGACCTGCGGCAAGGATTTTATCCAGCTTTCGGGCGAGGACGCTTCCGCACTGGGTTTCAACGCGCATGGTGGTGTCGGCTGCATCTCGGTGACCTCGAACGTCGCGCCACGGCTCTGCGCCGAATTCCAGGAAGCAACGCTTTCGGGCGACAGTGCGAAGGCACTGGAGCTGCAGGACCGTCTCTTGCCGCTGCACAAGGCGATCTTCATCGAGCCCGGCGTATCCGGCGCGAAATATGCACTGTCGAAGCTGGGCAAGGTCGAAAACGTGCTGCGTTCGCCGCTGGTGACTGTCGAGCCGGCAACGGCCGAGAGGATCGATGCGGCCATGAAGCACGCCGGCTTGATCAATTAGCGAGCCCGTTTGGGAAGTCTGCTCCCGCGGTCATCTGAAGGCGCCACCTGCGCTTCCGGTGTTCCCGTATGTACGCTCCGCTCCGGTTCTCGGTAGCACCATCATCTGACTCGCGGGAGCGGGTTTCGAAACGGACTCTAGACCTCATGAACCAAGTCAGAAAAGCTGATCCCAACAACAAGACCGTTGCCGAAAACCGCAAGGCGCGGTTTTCCTATGAGGTGCTCGACACGATCGAGGCCGGCCTTGTGCTGACCGGAACCGAGGTCAAGTCGCTGCGTCAGGGCCAGGCCAACATCCAGGACAGCTATGCCTCGGTCGAAGGCGGCGAGATCTGGCTGATCAATTCCTATCTGCCCGAATATCTGCAGGCCAACCGCTTCAACCACGAGCCGCGCCGCCGCCGCAAACTGCTGCTCAACAAGCGCGAAATGGCCAAGCTGTCGCAGAGCGTGGACCGCGAAGGCATGACGCTGGTGCCGCTGAAAATCTATTTCAACGACCAGGGACGCGCCAAACTGCTGCTTGCCGTCGGCCGCGGCAAGAAACTGCACGACAAGCGCGAGACCGAAAAGCAACGCGACTGGTCGCGCGAAAAAGGCCGGCTGCTGAAGGAGCGCGGGTGATCGGGAGATAGCCTGCAAAGCCAACGGTCTGGTTTTCAACGCCGAACAACCGGCAAGTCCAACAGGGGTGGTCTTGAAGAAGCGGATTGTTCTCTGGGGCGCGGCCAGTCTTGCCCTGGCATGTGTCATTGCTGTGGGAGGAGTGGCCTATTTCCGCACCTACTCTCCCGACCGCGACCGATATCCGGTCAGGGGCATCGACGTCTCCCATCATCAGGGCCGGATCGACTGGCGGCGTGTTGCCGCCGATGATGTGGCTTTCGTCGTCATCAAGGCGACTGAAGGCGGCGACCATGTCGACGACGCCTTCGCCGGCAATCTGCGCGAGGCCCGCGCCGCCGGACTCGCCGTCGGCGCCTATCATTTCTTCACCTTCTGCCGGCCGGGCGCCGACCAGGCGAGGAATTTCATCTCGGTGGTGCCGCACGATCAGCCGCTGCTGCCGCCCGTGGTCGACATCGAGTTCGGCGGCAACTGTCCGCGGCGTCCGTCGCCCGAACAGTTGAATGCCGAACTCCAGGCCTTCCTCGGACCTGTCGAGGCGGCATTCGGCAAGCCGGCGATCGTCTATCTTACGGATGAAGCCGAGGCCGCTTATGCCGGGCAAATCGCCGCTCGCCCACTCTGGCTACGCTCACTGCTCATGGAACCGGACCGCCGTGACTGGATCTACTGGCAGTACCACAACAGGGGGCGCGTGAACGGCATCGAGGGGGACGTCGATCTGAACGTTTTGCAGGGCGGGCCGGAGAAGTTGGCGGCGCTGCTCGCCTCCACACCTTGATGAACAGGCCCGATCCGATACCGGTCCCGTTCTTCGGCAGCCTGCCATGCCCCTGAAACCATTCACGATCCAGCTGATGTCGAGACAGCCAGATTTTCCCTGGTGCTGCGTCGACCCATCGCCGAATAACCCATCCCGGCGGCCATGATGGCGATGGCCACGCATTGGATAGCCAGCGGGGTCTCGCCAAGCACGACCATGCCGACCATCACGGTGGCGACCGGCACACCCGGCAGGAACAGCGATGCAGCCTGTGAGCCCAATCGGTCGACAATGTAAGTGTAGAGGAACATTGCCGCAGCGCCCGCGAGAAGACCTTGAATGACGATCTGGCTGGCGATTTCGGCGCCTGCGGCGGCATGGAGGCCGCTTGGCGCAAAGACATAAAGAAGTGGCAGCGGCAGGCAGGACAAAAGCACGACGCTCGCGGTCGCCGTGACCGGGTCGACACGCCATCGCTGCACAAGAACGGCATATGTGGAAAACATCGCGCCCGATCCGATAAACAGCAGGTCCCCGAACAGGACATCGCTGGCGCCGGTGCGCGCCGGCGCTATGAACAGCAACAAGCCGGCGATGATCGTGACGACGCCAATGATCCGCCGACGCGACGCGCTTTCCCTGAACAGCGACAATAGGAACGAGAAGAACACGATCGAGGCCGGGCAGAGCGCCGCGGCATGGGCGGCGGGCGCGTGGGTCAGACCCCAGTTGATGATCAGCGGATAGGGCAATCCGGCTAGTACCGCCAACGTCAGTCCACGCCGCCAGCCCAGCGCCTTCATTGTCGCCAGGCCGCGTCTCCAGACGATCGGCAGGAACACCGCGCCGGCACCTGCAAAGCGCAGGCTGGCCATGTCGGTGGCCGTCAGATGCTCCCTGAGGCTGAAGCGGGCGGCGACGAACTGCGCTGCATAGATGGCGATCATGACAAGGCCGGCGATCACCGCCAGTCTTGTGTCTCCCGTGTCTCGTCCGTCCGCCATGTCAGTTCCGCCGCATGTTCATGTCGCCAGGAGGAGACAGCCCCCGACCTTGCGATGAAGCGCAGCCTATGGTCGAAATGGTCGCGACAAAATACGCTGTTTTTTAGAATTTGAAGTGCAATTCACGCAAATAGGAGGACTTGAACGTGAATCCTGAACCAGTCGACCTGGACGCCGTCGACCGCAGTCTTCTGCGACTGCTGCAGGAAGATGGGCGCCGCACCACGCTCGACCTGGCAGCGCGCGTCGGCCTGTCACCAACCGGCGCCAGCCAGCGCGTGAAACGCCTGTTTCGCGACGGGTTCATCACCGCCGTCAGGGCGGTGCTCAATCCGGCAAAGATTGGCCGCGGCATGCTTGTCTTCATCGAGGTGCGGCTCGATCACGCGGCCCCGCATATCTTTGACCGCTTCGCCGAGGCGGTGGCAAAGGCGCCCGAGGTTCTGGAATGCCATATGGTCGTCGGCGGCTTCGACTATCTCGTGAAGGCCCGCATTGCCGAGATGGCCGATTATCAGGACTTTCTCAAACGCGTCATCCTGCCGCTGCCCGGGGTGAAGGAGACACATACCTATGCCTCGATCGGCGACGTGAAGCCGGATGCCTTGTTGCCGGTGTGAGCAGGCACCGCAGACCGCACGGTATCCGAGAGCTCAGTTCTTCAGGAATGCCGCGATCTCGCCAAACACCCTGACGAACATGTCTTCGGTCAACACACCTGTATTGGTGTTGTAGCGCGAGCAATGGTAGCTCGAAAACAGCATGATGCCGCCGGCTTCCAACTGGCCGCCATGTTTGAATGGATAGGCGGCGACGCGCCCGCCCAGTGCCCGCACGGTCGACTGGTGCGCGATCGATCCCAGCGCCAGCACGGCGCGCAGGTTGGGAAAGCGAGCGATCGTCGGCACCAGGAATGTCCGGCAGGTGGCGATCTCGGCACCGACCGGCTTGTTCTCCGGCGGCACGCAGCGCACCGCGTTGGTGATCGCCGTGCCGACGAGTTCCAGCCCGTCATCGGGCCGCGCCTTGAACTCGCCGCGTGCGAAATCGTGGGCAATCAGTGTCGAATAGAGCAGGTCGCCGGCATAGTCGCCGGTGAAAGGGCGCCCGGTGCGGTTGGCGCCGCGCAGGCCAGGCGCCAGACCGACGATCAGAAGCTGGACGGTATCTTCGCCGCCCAGTGGCAGGAAGGTCGGCACCGGCGCGTTGAACCATGACGGCTCGCGCTGCCGCCATTCGGCGATGAAATCATGCAGCCGCGGGCAGAGCGGGCAATCGCGGCTGGGTTCGGAAAGTGAAGGGGCGGTCAAGTCGACCTGCCTCAGTAGTCGTCCTCGTCGACTTCAGCCGGTTCGGGCCGCCGTGCCGGTCGTTCGGAGGGATCGCGGCCGACTTCGTTCTTCAGCGTCGCCAGGTCGATGAAATGGTCGGCCTGCCGGCGCAGGTCGTCTGAGATCATCGGAGGTTGCGAGGCCATGGTCGAGACGATCGACACCTTGCGGCCACGCCGTTGCAGCGCTTCGACCAGCGTTCGGAAATCACCGTCTCCGGAGAATATGACATAGTGGTCGACGACATCGGCGAGTTCCAGCGCATCGACGGTAAGCTCGATGTCCATGTTGCCCTTGATCTTGCGGCGGCCGGTCGAGTCGGTGAATTCCTTGGCCGGCTTGGTGACCACCTTGAACCCGTTATAGTCGAGCCAGTCGATCAGTGGCCGGATCGAGGAGTATTCCTGGTCCTCGACCAGCGCGGTGTAATAATAGGCGCGCAACAGGTAACCGCGCTTGTGGAAGCTCGCCAGGAGCTTGCGATAGTCGATGTCGAACCCGAGCGCGCGCGATGTGGCGTAGAGATTGGCGCCGTCGATGAACAGGGCGATTTTTTCACGAGGGTCGAACATGGAAATAATCCTTTTCGAAAAAACGGCCGTCTAAACGAAATGCGGTAGCGACTATCGGTCAGGCTCATAATAAACCGGCCGACCTTGGACCAATCGAGATAACGCCAGTTTGGTGGCAATCCAAGGGCATGTGGCGCACTGCAAGCAATTGTGATCGTGGCGCCGAACCCTGGACCCGGCTGGCTTTGCTAGACCGGGAGTTCGATATTGAGATTGAGTGCCCTGTGGGCCCGCATTGCCATGATGCTTGTATTTTGGCGCCGTTCGGGTTATGGACCGCGCCTGTTTTCCATTAAATCCAGGCATGAAAGGGGCAGTCCATGGCCCGCGTAACCGTTGAAGATTGCATCGACAAGGTCGACAACCGCTTCGAGCTGGTGCTTCTGGCCGGCCACCGCGCCCGTCAGATCAGCCAGGGCGCGCAGATCACCGTCCCGCGCGACAACGACAAGAACCCCGTCATCGCACTGCGCGAGATCGCCGACGAGACGCTGTCGCCCGATGATCTCAAGGAAGATCTGATCCATTCGCTGCAGAAGCATGTCGAGGTCGACGAGCCCGAAGCCGATGGCGAAGTGATCGCCGATCAGACCGGCGGCGCTGTTGCGGCCGCCGAAGCCGACGACGCCGAGGAGAACGTCACCTTCGACCGGATGACCGAGGAAGATCTCCTGGCTGGCATCGAAGGCCTGGTGCCCCCGGAAAAGAGCGACGACTACTAAACCCTCCGTTCCGGCGGTCGCTGGAACAATCTTCCGGCACTTCCGTCCCGGCGGTTTCGTGGCTATCTAGTACCAACTGTCGCAAATACCGGATGCAGCTTTGGCCGCACTTGGCATAATGCGTGAATCTGGTATTTGCGACAGTTGGTACCGGCATGCGCCGTACAACAGTGCGGCGCATGATTCATTTCATCGCCGAGAGATTTAGCCCATGATGCGTCAGTATGAGCTTGTCGAGCGCGTCCAGCGCTACAAGCCTGACGTCAACGAGGCGTTGCTCAACAAGGCCTATGTCTACGCCATGCAGAAGCATGGCCACCAGAAGCGCGCTTCCGGCGATCCCTATTTCTCGCATCCGCTCGAAGTCGCCGCCATCCTCACCGAGATGCACATGGACGAGGCGACCATTGCCGTCGCCCTGCTGCACGACACCATCGAGGACACGACGGCGACGCGGGCCGAGATCGACGATCTGTTCGGCCCCGAAATGGGCAAGCTGGTCGAGGGCCTGACCAAGCTCAAGAAGCTCGACCTCGTCTCCAAGAAGGCGGAGCAGGCGGAGAACCTGCGCAAGCTTTTGCTGGCGATCTCGGAAGATGTTCGCGTGCTGCTGGTCAAGCTCGCCGACCGTTTGCACAACATGCGCACCCTCGATCACATGCCCGAGGCCAAACGCCTGCGCATCGCCGAGGAGACGATGGATATCTACGCGCCGCTGGCCGGGCGCATGGGCATGCAAGGCATGCGCGAGGAGCTGGAAGAGATCGCCTTCCGCTTCATCAATCCGGAAGCCTACCGGGCCGTCACCGCGCGGCTCGCCGAGATATTCGAGCGCAACAAGGGCGTGCTGACCGACATTGAAAAGGCGCTGTCGGCCCTGTTTGAAAAGCACGCCATCAACGCCGGCGTGAAGAGCCGGCAGAAGAAGCCATGGTCGGTGTTCCGCAAGATGGAGGCCAAGGCGCTGTCCTTCGAGCAGCTGTCCGACATTTTCGGCTTCCGTGTTGTCGTTGACAGCGTCGAGGACTGCTATCGCGCGCTGGGTGCCATCCACACCACTTGGTCGATGGTGCCCGGCCGTTTCAAGGATTACATCTCGACCCCGAAGCAGAACGACTACCGTTCGATCCACACCACCATCGTCGGGCCTTCGCGCCAGCGCGTCGAACTGCAGATCCGCACCCGCGAGATGAACAAGATCGCCGAATACGGCGTCGCCGCCCATTCGATCTACAAGGACACCGGCGGCAAGACGAACGGCGCCGGCCATGCGATCTCGAAGGAGACCAACGCCTACGCTTGGCTGCGCCGTACCATCGAGCAGTTGGCCGAGGGCGACAATCCCGAGGATTTTCTCGAGAACACCAAGCTGGAGCTGTTCCAGGACCAGGTGTTCTGCTTCACGCCGAAAGGCATGCTGATTGCCTTGCCGCGCGGCGCCACGCCGATCGATTTCGCCTATGCGGTCCACACCGATGTCGGCGACACCTGCGTCGGCGCCAAGGTCAATGGCCGCATCATGCCGCTGATGACGGAACTGAAGAATGGCGACGAGGTCGAGATCATCCGCTCCAAGGCGCAGGTGCCGCCAGCCGCATGGGAATCGGTCGTCGTCACCGGCAAGGCGCGCGCCGCCATCCGCCGCGCCACCAAGAATGCGATCCGCAAGCAGTATTCTGGCCTTGGCGCGCGTATCCTGGAGCGTGCCTTCGAACGAGCCGGCAAGACCTTCACCAGGGAAAGCCTGAAGCCCGTGCTGCACAGGCTGGCACGCAAGGACATCGAGGATGTGCTGGCATCCGTGGGGCGCGGCGAACTGGCCTCAACCGATGTCATGAAGGCGGTGTTCCCCGACTACAAGGACGAGCGCGTCACGCCGGCAGCGCCCAAGCAGCGCGAGGAGGGCTGGTCGAAGATCCGCAACGCCGCAGGCATGCTGTTCCAGATACCTGGCCGGGCCGCGCGCAAGGACAAGGACCAGCCAGGCGCCGGCGCCGTGCCGATCCGCGGCGTGCGCGGCGACCTGCCGGTGCGCTTCGCGCCGGAAGGCGCGGTCCCTGGCGATCGTATCGTCGGCATCGTCCAGCCGGGCACCGGCATCACCATCTACCCGATCCAGTCTCCGGCGCTGCAGGCCTTCGACGATCAGCCGGAGCGCTGGATCGACGTGCGCTGGGACATCGACGAGCGCACCAAGGAACGGTTCCCCGCGCGCGTCTCGGTCACCGCCATCAACGCGCCGGGTTCGCTTGCCGATATCGCCCAGGTCGTTGCCTCCAACGACGCCAACATCCATACGCTGTCGATGGTGCGCACCGCGCCCGATTTCACCGAAATGCTGATCGACCTCGAAGTCTGGGACCTGAAGCATCTCAACCGGCTGCTGTCGCAGCTCAAGGACAATTCGAGCGTCAGCGATGCGCGGCGCGTCAATGGCTAGCGATAGCCGACCATGGGGGACGAGATGAATACCGACGAAGTGCTGGACATATTCCGCGGGGCTGGCGCTGTTCTGGAGGGTCATTTTATCCTGACGTCGGGCCTGCGCAGTCCAGTTTTCCTGCAGAAGGCACGCGTCTTCATGCATGCCGACAAGACCGAGCGGCTGTGCAAGGCGCTGGCCAAGAAGATCCGCGCCGCCGTGCCAGGCAAGATCGACTATGTCGTCGGGCCGGCGATCGGCGGCCTGATCCCGGCATACGAAACCTCGCGCCACCTTGGCGTGCCGGCGATCTGGGTGGAGCGGGAAGGGGGCGAGTTCCGCCTGCGCCGCTTCGAGATCGATCGAGGCGCCCGCGTCGTCGTCGTCGAGGACATCGTCACCACCGGTCTGTCGATCCGCGAAACCATTGATTGCCTGCGCGACGTTGGCGCAGAGGTGGTCGCGGCCGCCTGCATCATCGACCGTTCGGCCGGCAAGACCCATGTCGGTGTGCCGTTGATCGCGCTTGCCGAATATGAAGTTCCAGCCTACCCGCCGGACAGGTTGCCGCCGGAGCTTGCCGCCATCCCGGCCATCAAGCCGGGCAGCCGCAACATCTGACGAGGAGGTCGAAATGATCGCCGGCATCGACCATTTCGTGCTGACGGTCCGCTCGGTTGAAGCGACCTGCGACTTCTACCGGCGCGTGCTTGGCATGCGGCGCCTGGATCAGCCGAACCGGCCGACAGCGCTTCTGTTCGGTTCGCAGAAGATCAACCTGCACGAAGTCGGCCGCACTTTCGAGCCAAAGGCGAGGACGCCGACGCCGGGTTCTGGCGATTTCTGCCTCGTGTCGGCGGTGCCTCTCGCCGAAATCCAGGCCGGCCTCGCGGCCGACGGCGTTGCCATCGAAGTCGGTCCGGTTGAGCGCATCGGCGCGCGAGGACCTATGATGTCGGTCTATTTCCGCGATCCCGACGACAATCTGGTCGAGGTCAGCGAATATCTGAAGTAGGCACCGCGCCGGCCGGAACCCCTGGCCGCATATCGGTCATCCGGCTGCGACAATTAGCCGAAACCACTTCTCAAATTCGCCGCGATTGTCCGATGTGGAGAAGATGGATCTGACCAAAAATCTGGCGCTGCGGACGCTGAGCGTACGGCCTTCGGTTGTTGTTGGGCTTGCGGATGGCTATATCAAAGTCGCGATTGCCTTCTGGCGACCGTAAAGCGCAAGATGTGGCGGTCGAAGCCTGGCTGGAAACAGCCGGCGTGTAAGCTGTGAACTGTCGGGAATAGGAAGAGAGTGCTTTTTCGTCGCCGCAAGCCTGATGGCCTTTTCGAGCGGGTGCGTACCTATCTGTGGCCGCGCCGTTCGTTTTCGCGCTCGCTTCAATATTTCTCCAAGCGCATTCTGCGGCTGAAGGCCACCCCGCATGCGGTGGCGGCCGGCGTCGCCGCGGGTGTCTTTGCTTCGTTCTTCCCCGTCGGTTTCCACTTCATCATTGCCGCCGTTCTGTGTTGGGTGATCGCCGGCAATCTGGTGGCCGCCGCTCTGGGAGCCGTATTCTTCGGCAATCCGCTGACTTTTCCGCTCTTGTGGGGCGCATCCTGGGAAACCGGCAAGCTCATCCTGCACGATCGCCTGCCGACACATGGTCCGCCGGCGCATCTGGGCGAGATGCTGCACACGCTTTCCTTCGCCAAATTATGGCATCCCGTCCTGGAGCCGATGCTGATCGGTGCGGTGCCGCTCGGGCTGGTGTTCGGCCTGGTGTTCTACGGCATCACGCGCTGGGGCATGAATGTCTTCCGCGAACAGCGGCGCAAGCGGCTGGCCGAGCGCGCGAGACGCCGTGAGCATTCGCCTCATCCCGGCGGAAGCGTCGGTTCCGCCGCCCAATGATCATCGGCATCGGCAGCGACCTGATCGACATCACACGCATCGAGAAATCGCTGGAGCGTCACGGCCAGCGCTTCATCCAGAGGATCTACACCGAGGTGGAACAGGCGCGTTCAGAGAACCGGCGCGCCCGCGCAGCTTCCTACGCCAAGCGCTTTGCCGCCAAGGAGGCGTGCGCCAAGGCACTGGGCACTGGTCTGGCACAAGGGGTCTTCTGGCGTGACATGGGTGTCGTCAACCTGCCCAGCGGTGCGCCGACGATGGCGCTGACCGGCGGGGCGCTGGCGCGGCTGGAAAAGATCCTGCCTCAAGGTCATCGGGCGGCGATCCACCTCACCATCACGGATGATTTCCCGCTCGCTCAAGCCTTTGTGATCATAGAGGCGTTACCGGTCGAAGAAGCGCCACATTGATTGCATCTGACGACCGGCATGGACGTTGCCCAGCGCGCGCCGAGACTCTATACCATCCAACGCACAATCGAGGACGACATGAGCGTGGCTGAAAAATCTCAGAAGAAATCCGGCGGGCTTGGCGAAACCGTCAGCGTCATCGTCCAGGCGCTTTTGCTCGCCCTGGTCATTCGCACGCTGCTGTTCCAACCGTTCTCGATCCCGTCGGGCTCGATGCGGCCGACGCTTCTGGAAGGCGACTATCTGTTCGTCACCAAATGGTCCTACGGCTATTCACGCTATTCGCTGCCTTTTGGACCGGACATTTTCTCGGGCCGCATCTGGGGCTCCGAGCCCAAGCGTGGCGACGTGGTGGTGTTCAAGTTCCCGCCTGATCCGTCCGTCGACTACATCAAGCGCGTCATCGGCCTGCCCGGCGACAAGATCCAGATGAAGGATGGCCAAGTCTTCATCAATGGCGTTGGCGTGCCGCGCGTCAAGACCGGCCAGATCGACAATCCCGACATCACGGAAAAGGATTATCCGATCGACGTCTATCGCGAGACGCTGCCCGATGGTGTCAGCTACGACACGCTCGACCTGTCGCCGAACTCGATTGGCGACAACACCCGCGAATTCGACGTGCCCCCCGGCCACTATTTCATGATGGGCGACAACAGGGACAATTCCGCCGACAGCCGCTTCACCGTCGGTTATGTTCCGGCCGAGAACCTGGTCGGCCGCGCCAACCTTGTCTTCTTCTCGATCGCCGGCAAGGCTAGCCCGCTCGAAATCTGGAAATGGCCGTCGCTGATGCGCGCTTCGCGCCTGTTCCACTTCGTCAACTGATGGCCTTGAAGCGCCCGACAGGCGAGACTCTGGCCGGTTTGGTGGTGGCCAGGACCGGCCATGTTTTCAGGGACATCCGCTTACTTGAGACCGCCTTGACGCATTCCAGCGCGGTCAAGGCGGCAAGCAACAATCAGCGTCTTGAATTCCTTGGCGACCGCGTGCTTGGTCTTGTCGTCGCCGATATGCTTTTCGAGAAATTCCCTGATGCACCGGAAGGTGAAATCGCGCCCCGTTTCAATGCGCTGGTCGATGCAAAGACATGCTCGGAAGTCGGCATCGAGATGCAGCTGGAGAATCTGGTCCGGGCCGACGCCGCCTTGAAGACGCGATCGCGCGGCTCCGGCGGAAATTATCTGGCTGATGCCGTCGAAGCCCTAATCGCGGCAGTTTATCTCGATGGTGGTATCGACGCCGCGCGGCGGTTCGTTCTGCGTTATTGGGAGCCACGTTCGAGCACGGTTGTGACGAAGCCACGTAATCCGAAATCCGATTTGCAGGAATGGATTGCCAAGACGAGTGACGCGCGCCCCGAATATGTGATCGAAAAACGCGAAGGGCCCGACCATCAGCCGGTCTTCACTATTTCTTTGCAGGTTAGCGGCTTTGCACCTTCCGTCGGTACCGGCGGCTCCCGCAGGGCGGCCGAAGAAGCGGCGGCTTCGGCATTTCTCGTGCGCGAAGGCGTGTGGGCCAATAAAGGGAGCGCGGCATGACCGCCGAAGACACTGCAGCCGCTCCCGTCACGCACTCCGGCTTCGTTGCGCTGATCGGCGCGCCTAACGCGGGCAAGTCAACGCTGGTCAACCAACTGGTCGGCGCCAAGGTCTCGATCGTCACCCATAAGGTGCAGACGACACGCGCCATCGTGCGCGGCATCGCCACGCACGACAACGCGCAGATCGTCTTTGTCGACACACCGGGCATCTTCAAGCCCAAGCGGCGGCTCGACACCGCGATGGTGACCACCGCCTGGGGAGGCGCCAAGGACGCCGACATCGTGCTGCTGCTGATCGATGCCGAGCGCGGCATCAGGGGCGATGCTGATGCCATCCTCGAACGGCTGAAGGACGTGCGCCAACCGATGGTGCTGATTCTCAACAAGGTCGATCGGGTCAAGCACGAGGCGCTGCTGGCCCTGTCTGCGGCAGCGAACGAGAAAGTGCCGTTCCAGCGCACCTTCATGGTCTCCGCGCTGACCGGTTCCGGCTGCAAGGACCTCCTCGACTATCTGGCGCAGGCGCTGCCGGCCGGCCCCTGGTACTATCCGGAAGACCAGATTTCGGACCTGCCGATGCGCCAGCTGGCTGCCGAGATCACCCGCGAAAAACTCTATCTCAGGCTGCATCAGGAACTGCCCTATTCCTCGCACATCGAAACGGAGAAATGGGAAGAGAAAAAGGACGGCTCGGTGCGCATCGACCAGACCATCTTTGTCGAGCGCGACAGCCAGAAGAAGATCGTGCTCGGCCACAAGGGCGAGACCATCCGCGCCATCGGGCAGGCCGCGCGGATGGAAATATCAGGCATACTGGAACAGAAGGTGCACCTGTTCCTGTTCGTGAAAGTGCGCGAGAACTGGGGCGATGATCCCGAGCGCTACCGCGAGATGGGGCTGGAGTTCCCCCGCTAAGGCCGAAAAAATCCTGGCGCGTCATCGCACGGTGGCCGACCACAAGCATTGGGCGTGAGGCTAATGCATGTCGCCCGGAAGAGTCCTCGGTTCCGGGACAACGACATGCATAAAATCAGAAGCTTACAGCAGGTCGGCGAATCCGATTCGCCGCGACGTGCTGTAGAGCACGTCGCGGTTTTACGCGAACCGCGAACGGCTCCCGGGTGGCGGAAAGCAGGCCAAAGCGAAACGCCGGCTCCACCATGCGGCCCGCGATTGGCGCGAGACCAACTCAGATTCTTGCAAGCCGCCAACGAAGCGGCGACGCGTGCTGAGGCCGGCTTTCCGCGCCGTGATCTGGATCTGCTGATGGTGTTGTTTTCGCGCCGACAGCGATACGAGGACAGAAATCACAAATTTCTCAATTTATTTTAGATTTAGAGTTTTAAAAGACCGCAATCCATAGACTAAACTGGTCTATGCAGAAGGATACACTTATTTGTTACAAAAATATGACGATGTTCCATTTGTGCCATTTTAAATTCAAGCCAGATCTCATTAGTGTTATTTGTGCAACACGTATTTAATCTGTAGCGAGAATCCAGCGCATTTATGGAATTGTCATTGAAGGTGGACGATTGGTGGGTATGTTCGCCGCGAAAAGGGGACGCGGTGCGGGCCTTTTTCATTGTGGGGGTGAGGCGGGAAAACATATCCGCCAGCCACAATTCAGAAGCCATTTTTTCAAACTTGACTGGAGAGGTCAGAAAATGAACATCAAGAGCCTCCTTCTCGGCTCAGCCGCGGCTTTGATCGCGGTGTCCGGCGCGCGCGCCGCGGACGCGGTTGTCGTCGCCGAACCGGAACCAGCCGAATACGTCAAGATCTGCGACGTCTACGGCGCCGGCTACTTCTACATCCCGGGCACCGAGACCTGCCTGCGCATCGGCGGCTATCTCCGCTATGACATCGGCGTCGGCGATTCCGGCACGCTGGATGGCGTCAACAACGTTGGCGATCACATGGACGGCGGAAACCACGACACCTACTACAAGAACATGCGCTTCACGCTGAGGACGTATACCGGCCAGGAAACCGAACTCGGCACGTTGAAGACCTTCACCGAGACCCGCTTCCAGTTCGGCAACTCCTCGGGCGACTATGATGGAAGCTCCTCGACCTCCTGGCAGGCCGGCAACAAAACCACCAGCCTCAACTTCGCCTGGATACAGCTCGGTGGCCTGCGCGTCGGCAAGGATGAAACTGCATACGACCAGTTCATCGGTTACGCGGGCAACGTCATCCAGGACACGATCATCCCGTACGGCGTCAAGGACACCAATGTCGTCCAGTACTATTTCGACGCTGGCAGCGGCTTCACGGGCGTGGTCTCGCTCGAAGAAGGCACGGGCGTCAACACCATCGACAGCTATGTTCCGCATGTCGTCGGCGGCTTGAAGTACAAGGGCGACTGGGGCGCGATCACCGGTGTTGTCGCCTATGACAGCAACTACGAGGAAGTGGCCGGCAAGGTTCGCCTGGATGTCAACGTCAGCAAGGAACTGTCGCTGTTCATCATGGGCGGCTACGGCACCGACGACAACCTCACAGACGACGCACACAATGCCATCGACGTACATGGCCGCAGCCAGTACAAGCCGTGGGGCGGCAACTGGGCCGTCTGGGGCGGCGGTACCTACAAGTTCAACGAGAAGACCTCGTTCAACGTCCAGGCTTCGGCTGACGACGACAAGAACTATGCTCTCGCCGCGAACGTCGCATACACCATCGTCCCGGGCTTCACGGTCACGACCGAAGTCGACTGGGATCACTACGGCAATTTCGGCAATCCATCCATCTACGGCAACTGGTCCAAGGCCGACAAGAAGGACAGCGTCGGCGGCATCGTCCGCTTCCAGCGCAACTTCTAACGGATCGACTGACCTCACCAACCGCCCGCAGCACATCGCTGCGGGCGGCTTTTTTATGCCTCGTTGCGAGAGCCGGCACAGGCGCCAGACCATACCTTGATTTCGCCACCCGATCGGTGAAAAGCTCCTGATATGGAATGGCGCGACGAGGGAATCATTCTCGGCACCCGCAGGCATGGCGAAACCAGCGCCATTCTCGAGGTGATGACGCGCGCCCATGGCCGCCATCTCGGCCTCGTGCGCGGTGGCCGCTCGCGCAAGCAGCAGCCCGTTCTCCAGCCAGGCAATCGTGTCGATCTCTTGTGGCGCGCGCGCCTCGACGAGCACCTGGGCACTTTCCAGGCCGAAGCCATCGAGATGAACGCCGCCCGGCTGATGGACAGTGCCATTGCCGTCTACGGCCTTCAGACGATGGCGGCGCATCTGCGCCTGCTGCCCGAGCGCGATGCCCATGGCGGCCTCTACGAGGCGCTTTCGGTGATGATCGTTCATCTCGACGACGCAGATGCCGCCGGCGAATTGGTGGCGCGCTTCGAGCTTCTGATCCTTGATGAACTCGGCTTTGGCCTCGATCTCAGCCAATGCGCCGCCACCGGCACGAGGCAGGATCTGGCCTATGTCTCGCCTAAATCCGGACGCGCGGTGTCGCGCGGGGCCGGCGCTCCGTGGCACGACAAGATGCTGGTGCTGCCCGCCTTCCTGCAGCGCGGCTCCGGCCAGCGCGCCAATCATGCGGCGATCGCGGACGCCTTCCGCCTGACCGGCTTCTTCTTCACCCGTCACGTCTACGAGCCGCGCGGCATCGATCAGCCCGATGCACGCGCCGGCTTTCTGGCCGCACTGCGCAAGCACCACGCAACGCAGAAGCCCATCGCCGGAGAGAGCGCGGCCGGAGAAATCAGCCGATGAGCGAAGTCGAACTCTATCCGGGCCGGGTCTCGCCGCTCGGCCTCGGCACCATTCCTCATGCCGACATCCTGAAATACACCGGCCTGGAATTGCTGCAGCGAATCGTCGACGGCAAATACCCGGCACCACCGATCTCCTTCCAGCTCAGCTTCGCGTTGACCGAAGTATCGGAAGGTCGCGCCGTGTTCCGGGGCGTGCCGAACGAACGCCACCTCAACCCGCTGGGAGCCGTTCACGGCGGCTGGGCGGCGACGCTCCTCGATTCGGCGTTGGCGTGCGCGGTGCAGACCCTGCTCGACAAGGGCGAGGCTTACACGACTGCGGAGTTCAAGGTGAACCTGACGCGGCCGATCACGCCCAGGACCGGTGAGGTTGTCTGCGAAGGCAAGGTGGTTCACAAGGGCCGCACGCTTGCCGTTTCGGAAGCGACGCTGAAGGATGCCGGCGGCAAGCTGCTGGCTTTCGGTACCGAGACATGTTCGATATTTCCAGCCGCCAATCTGGCGGCACGTTGAATTTTCAGCCGTTTAGCCGCCGTATTTCAATGTCAGTGAGATGAAGCGTCAGTGAAAACTGGCCTGGTTTGGGGGAACCGCCATGTTTGAGAGCCTGATCGGCCTCGTCGCCATCATTGCCTTGTTCGTCATCATTTCGCGTCAGCAGGGCCGCATCGGTCTGATCGAGCGCGAACTTGGCGCACTGCGCAGCCTCGTGCTTTCGGGCGCGGTATCGCCCACGGTCAAGCCGTCGGAACTGGAGGCGGCGCAGGGCAGGGCCGACACGGCTCCGGTGGCCAGGCCTGCCGACATCGCCCCGGCAGCAACCGGCGAGCCGGCTCCCGCGCTACAGGCCACGGAGGCGGAAATCCCGGCCGGAGGGCCCGGCCCTTGGAGCGCCCCCGAGATCACACCGAAAACGCCAGAGGTCGCGCCGGCCGCGGTCGCCAAAGCCGCTCGCCAGTCCGACGTTGAAACCGCGCTCGGCACGCGTTGGGCGGTCTGGGTCGGCGGCATTGCGCTGGCTCTGGGCGGCTTGTTCCTGATCCGCTACACCATCGAGGCCGGCATTTTCGGACCCGGCGTGCGGCTCACCATGGCGGCGGTGCTCGGGTTGGTGCTGATCGCCGGCGGCCAGTTCATTCGCCGCACCGGCTTCAAGGTACCGGTGCAAGGTATTGCCGGCGCCTATATTCCGGCGATCCTGACCGCGGCCGGCGCCTTCATCCTGTTCGGCACCGTCTATGCCGCCCATGGCATTTACGGCTTTATCGGCCCGGCGCTTGCCTTCACGCTGCTCGGTGCGATCGGCGTTGCGACCATTGCCGCCGCTCTCGTCCATGGCCAGGCGCTGGCCGGCATCGGTCTCGTCGGCGCCATGGTGACGCCGGTGCTGATCGCTTCGCAGGCGCCCAATCCGTGGGCGTTGTTCGGCTATCTCGCCATCGTGCTCGCCGCCACTGGCGTGATCGCCCGCATGCGCGACTGGAAGACGCTGATGGCGGCCGCTTTTTTCGGTACCGGCGTCTGGACCATCCTCTACATGACCGACGCACCGGGCGCGAACTTCTCCGCCATACTGCTCATCGACGCTGTAACGCTGGCTGTGCTTGCCCTTGTCTGGCTGAGCAGCCGTGGCGGCGACACCGGGCTAGCAGGGACTTTCGACTGGCCATCCATCGTGCCTGGACTGTTCGTCGCCTTCTCGGCGCTTGGCCTCTCGGTTGACCCGGTCTTCGCCGCTGCCGGTGATGCTTTGCCGGGCGCGGTGCTGCTTGTCGTGATGATAGCGGTCGCGCTCTACCGCCCACTGGCGCTGCCACTGCTTTATGGCGCGGGACTGGTGACGGTGCTGATCTATCTCGGCATCATCCCGCCAACGTCTATCGCTTCCGACTTTTCGGGCGGCGCTTTGGGTGTTGATGGGGTGCCCTTGGCCACCGCTGACGCGCTGAGCTTGCGTATCGGTATTGGTCTCGGTCTTGTTTTCGTCGCCGCTGGTTTGTGGGCCGCGCGCCGCTTCGCCGCCACGGCGCGGATCCGAGCAGCCTCTTGGGCTGCATGGGGTGTCATCGTGCCGCTGGTCGTCCTGCTGGCGCTCTGGTTCACCTTCGGCAATCTCGACCGCGACTTTGTCTATGCCGCCGTCGCGGCCCTGCTGGTCCTGGTCTTCGCCGCCGGCGGCGAGTGGATCGCGCGGGCTGAGGAACCGCCGCTCAAGGGGGGAGCCGCAGTGTCGTTTGTTTTGGGCGGCGCGGCAGTCGCCGGCCTCCTGATGCTGCATATGGCCTTTGATTCCGGTTGGACCACCATCCTGCTTGGTGCCGCCGCGATCGTGCCGGCGCTCGCCACGCGCTGGCGCTCCTATCCTGTGCTCGGCTGGATTTCGGTCGCCGCTGTCATCGCGGTGCTTGGCCGCGCCGCCTTCGATCCGACGATCGTCGGATCCGAATTCCTGGCGACGACGCCGGTCTTCAACTGGTTGCTGCCGGGCTACGGCGTGCCGGCGCTCGCCTTCGGCTTCGCGGCCTGGCAACTCGCCCGCACCACCGATGGCCGTCCACGCCTGGCCATGGAAGCGGCGGCGGCACTGTTTGCGCTGCTGACGCTCGCCATGCTGGTGCGTCACGCAATGCATGGCGGCGTCATCAACAGCGATGCGCCGACGCTCGCCGAACAGGCGATCTACACGCTGATCGCTATCGGTGCCGGCGCCATCCTGATCGCCATCGACAGGCGATCGCCAAGCTCGGTGCTGCGCTATGGTTCGATGGCGGTGGGCGTGCTTTCGGCCGCCTTCATCGTCATCCAGCATTTCCTGGTGCTCAATCCGTTGTTCACGGACGAATCGACCGGCCGGATACCGGTCTTCAACCTCTTGTTCCTCGCCTATCTCCTGCCGGCCGTCGCCGCCGGTGCTCTAGCGCTCTATAGCAGGGGCAAGCGGCCGAAATGGTATTCGGCCATGCTGGCGCTGATGGCGGCGCTGCTTGCCTTCGCCTATGCCACGCTCTCGGTCAGGCGCCTGTTCAAGGGCGAGTTCATCGGCATGTGGAGCGGCCTTGGGCAGTTGGAGACCTATACCTATTCGGCGCTCTGGCTGGTTATCGGCGTGGCGCTGCTCACGGCTGGCGTCTGGCTGAAATCGCAGGTACTGCGCATCGCCTCCGCCGCGCTGATCGCGGTGGCCGTCCTGAAGGTCTTCCTGTTCGACATGTCGGAACTGGAAGGTGTGCTCAGGGCGCTGTCCTTTATCGGGCTCGGTGCCGTTCTGATCGGCATCGGCCTGTTCTACCAGCGGCTGCTGACGCGGGCGGCAAAGGAGAAATTGCCGGCCGGCGAACAATAATAGCCGGAATTCAACGCTGCGCGGGAATAAACCGGCATCCGCCGGCGTTATCTCATTGCTTGGGTGACCGGAGCGGTGGACCGCTTCGCGCTGGCTGCTTGCGCCGTGCCGGGAAGGCGCGTTCTATCGGATCAACAAGGGCGACCTCAGAACCAGCGGTCATGGACGAAAAAAAGGCAGCAATCCTTGGTGAAATACCGCGCCTGCGCCGCTACGCACGCTCGCTTCTGCGCGGCCGTGATGCTGCCGACGACCTCGTTCAGGACTGCCTCGAGCGTGCGCTGTTGCGGCTCGACAACTGGCAGACGGGAGAAAGCCCCAGGAGGTGGCTGTTTACGATCATGCATCATTTGTTCATCGACCAGATGCGCAAGGTGAACCGCCGCGGCGAAGCGGCGATGCTGCCGCTGGAGGCGGGCGAGGCGGTTGCCCAGCCGCCCGAACAGTTGGAGGGCATCGCTTCGCGCGAGATCATCGACGCGTTGCAGGCGATCAGCCCCGATCGCCGCGCGGCCATCGTCATGGTTGCCATAGAAGGCTTTTCCTATGCCGAGGCTGCCAACATTCTGGGTGTTCCCGCCGGCACGCTGATGTCGCGCATCGCGCGGGGGCGTGAGGAATTGCGCGGGCTGCTGGACGACACAGCGCGCCGCCGCGCCATAAGGATCGTCGAGAAATGATCCGCCGCGATTTTTCCGAACGGGACATCCATATGGCGCTCGACGGCGAACTGCCGGCCGATGAGCGCGCCGCCTACGATGCCTGGCTCGACGCCAATCCCGAGATGAAGGCCAGGAGCGCCCGCTTCACCGCCGACCGGGAGGCGTTGCGCTCGGCCTTCGCCGGCGTGCTGGACGAGGTGGTGCCAGTGCGCTTGCGCAAGGTGGTGCTCGGTGAAGCGCCTGTTAAGGCAGCAGTGCGACGCTCACGCTGGTGGCTTGCCGCCGCCGCGGCCGTGCTTCTCGCCACGGGCGGATTTGGCGGCTACTTTGCGGGTATCGGAGGGATCGGGCAGGAGGATCCGGCGGAGGATCAGCTCGCCGAACAAGCGATCGCCGCCCATGTCATTTATGCCGCCGAGAAGCGGCACGCGGTGGAAGTGCCGGCCAGCGACAAGGATCATCTGCAGACCTGGCTGTCCAGTCGGGTCGGCCTGAAACTGGTGGCACCGGACCTGAGCGCGAACGGCTTCCAACTGGTTGGCGGCCGGTTGCTGCCGGCGGGGGAAAGCAAGGCCGCGATGCTGCTCTACGAAGACGATAAGGGCGAGCGCATATCCCTCTTCGTGACGGCGGAATCGACCGAGAATGCCAAGGGCACCTATGCTTCGGCGCAGGACGGTCCGCAGGCCGTCTACTGGCTGGATAAAGGCTATGGCTGTGCCGTCGTTGGTTCGCTGCCGCGCGAGCAGTTGGCGGCCGTGGCCAAGAGCGCGTATGGCCAGCTTCTGGCCGGTCTCTCCAGCTGAGCCGGCTGCGATCTTGCGCGGTCGGCTGGCATGAAAACAGCGATTCCGTTCAAAGCTTGTCAGCTTCCCTGCCGTCGCGGAAAGTGTCACAATTCGGCCCTAATCAAGGAGCGATAGCGCTTGATGAATACCGGCGCTTCGGCCGGTGTTTGCGACGCTTTTCGACCGGGGACGTTGCCGCAACGCAATCGAGGTTTTCTCAAGCCGCATGCCTGCCGAGATCCGCACGGCCCGCGCGTCTGACGTCGATGACCTCGCCGCCATCGAGAAAGCTGTATTCTCGAGCGACCGCATTTCCCGCCGCTCCTTCCGCCTGTTCATCGAGCGCGAGACCGCCGAGACGCTGGTCGCCGAAATCGATGGCCGCGTCGGCGGTTATGCGATCGTGCTGTTTCGCAAGGGCAGTGGGGTAGCACGGCTTTATTCGATCGCCGTCGGACCGTTTTTCGGCGGGCTCGGCATAGGCCGGCAATTGCTGGCCGCGGCCGAAGAGGCAGCCTTCGAACACGACCGCATGATGCTGCGTCTCGAAGTGCGCGAGGACAATGGCCGTGCCATCAGCATCTATGAACAGGCCGGCTACCGCAAGATTGGCCGCGAGCCCGGTTATTACGAGGACGGCGCGACGGCACTGCGCTATGAAAAAACCCTGCGCGGCGACCTTCCGGTCGCCACCAGGGTGCCATTCTATCAGCAGACCTGCGAGTTCACCTGCGGTCCATGCTGCCTGATGATGGCCATGGCCAATTTCGATCGTGGCTTCGTGCCCGACCCGGTGATGGAAATCCGACTCTGGCGCGAGGCAACGACCGTCTTCATGATGTCAGGACCGGGCGGCTGCGAACCATTCGGCCTGGCTGTCTCGGGCTACGAAAGCGGGCTTGCGGCGGAGGTTTACGTTTCCTTCTACGGCGCATTGTTCCTGCAATCGGTGCGCAGCGAGGACAAGCGCCGGGTCATGGAACTGGCACAGGTCGACTTTCGCCGCCGCGCGGAACTTTACGGCATCCCGGTGAATTACCGTCCATTCACCATCGACGATATCAGGGCGGCTCTCGCCGGGGGCAAACTGGTGCTGGTGCTGATCAGCGGCTTCCTGATGTTCGGCAAGAAGGTGCCGCACTGGGTGCTGGCCATCGGCGATGATGGCGATCATATTCTGATCCACGATCCGTGGGTCGAGGATGAAAGGCAGGAAACCATCCTTGATGCCGCCAACATTCCCGTGCCTTACGGCATCTTCATGAACATGGCGCAGTTCGGCCGCGACGGACTGCGTGCCGCCATCACTTTGGGAAAGAGATAATGACCTGGGTCATTCTTACCGGCAGGCAGAGCGATCTCGACCAGGTGGCGACGCCGCACAAGATCATCACCAATCGCGACTATCTCGCGCATCCCTCGCTGTTTCGCGGTCAGCGGCCTAAGGTCATCAACCTGTCGAACAACTACGGCTATCAGAGCCGCGGCTACTATGCCTCGCTGCTGGCGAGTTCGCGCGGCCACAAGGTCATCCCGACTGTGGAGACGATGATCGACCTATCGGAGCGCAAGCTCTACGAGCACGCCTTGCCGGAACTGGAACTGGCGCTCAACAAATGCCGCAAGGATCTCGGCGGTGTATTTCCGGCGAAGGTCTGCATCTTCTTCGGCATCGGCCCGTCCAAGGTCTGGGACCGTTTCGCCAAGCTGTTGTTCGACTGGTTCCGGGCGCCGGCGCTCGAAGTCCATATCAAGGACAGCGCCGAATGGGCTTCGATCCGCAAGATCGGCTTCCACCCCCTGGCTCGGATGACGGAGGACGAGGAAAAAAGCTTCATCCAGTGCCTGGAGACCTACACCAACCGCGAGTGGCGCGACACCAAGGGCCGCACGCCGGCGCGCTACACCTTCGCCACGCTGGTCGATCCGCATGAGGAATTGCCGCCTTCGGAAATCTCTTCGCTGCGCTACTGGGCCAAGATCGCCGAAAAGATGGGGGTCGAAATCGAGCCGATCACCAGAAAAGATCTGGCCAAGCTCGCGAATTACGATGCACTGTTCATCCGCGAGACCACCTCGATCTCCAACCATACTTACCGCTTCGCTCGCCGCGCCCAGCAGGAAGGCATGCCGGTCATCGACGACCCGCTGTCCATGATCCGCTGCACCAACAAGGTCTATCTCAACGAACTGATGGCCTACAACAAGGTGCCGGTGCCGCCGACAGTGATGATCGCCGGCACCTCTGACCTCGAATTGGCCGCACAGACGCTGGGTTTTCCCCTAGTGTTGAAGATCCCCGATTCGTCCTTCTCGCGCGGCGTCAAGAAATGCGAGACCCTGGAGGAACTGACGCGGCTCGCGACCGAATGGCTGGAGGATTCCGACCTTCTCATCGCGCAGAAATTCATCCCGACCGAATATGACTGGCGTGTCGGCGTGCTCGGTGGCCAGCCGCTGTTTGCCGTGCATTATCTGATGGCCAAGAAACATTGGCAGATCGTCAACCACAAGGCCAATGGCAAGCCCGACCAAGGCGGCATCAAGACCTTCACGCTGAAGGAGACGCCGGCCCATGTCGTCGAGACCGCCGTCAAGGCGGCGCGCTGCATCGGCGACGGCCTCTACGGCGTCGACCTCAAGGAGACCAAGGACGGCGTCTTCGTCATCGAGGTCAACGACAATCCAAACCTCGATCACGGCTGGGAGGATTCCGGCGAGAAGGACGAGGTCTGGGTGCGGCTGACGCAGTGGTTCCTGGAGCGGCTCGATCGGCCGGGGCGGTAATCATCCGAGGGGAAATATGCAGTTCATCGTCATCGAGGATTTCACCGGCTGCGACCGCAAGGAAATCTACCGCCGGTTCCGCGCGACCGGGGCCGCCTGAAGCCGGAGGAGCTTGTCGTGCATCACAGCTGGATCGCGGCTGACATGAGCCGCTGTTTCCTGCTGGTGGAGACCGATGATGTCACGTCGCTGCAGCGCTGGGTCATCGAATGGGCTGATCTGGTCGAGTTCGAGATCGTGCCCGTGGCGACCAGCAAGGACATGGTGGCGGCCTTGAGCGGGCACCTCTGACCATCTCCCTCCCGGTCAGCGCAGCGCCGGCGAGCCAACCGCGCGCTGGCATTGGTTGACCAGCCAATCGCGGAACGCGGCCACGACATCGCGGCTTGCGCTTCGCTCTGGAACCGTCAGGCAATAGGGCTGGCGCAATGCAATCGCGCCGCCGGCCGGACCAGCCTGCCGTCCTCCACCGCTTCGGCACAATAGACCCCTTGCGCCAGCGCCACGCCCAATCCCGAAATGGCGAGGTCGAGGGCCGCGCGCGATGAATTGGCCGAAAGGCCGCGCCGTGCCGCTCGGCCAGGGTGAGCACCCTCGGCCTCGAACCAGTTGGGCCAGGACGGAAACGATGCGCCTGTCGGCCCCCAGTCGGTGTGGATGAGCGGCAGCCCGGCGAGCGGCTCGCCCCCCGCCTTGGTGATGCCGGCAAGCCCTGGCGCGCAGACGGGATAGACGGCGTCCCGGGCGATCTCCTCGGTCGGGTGCTCGCGATAATGCGGGCCATAGGAAAGCCTGATGTCGATCAACTCGCGGTCGAACGACACCGGGTCGTCATCGCCCCGGAAGCGATATGTCGGCGGCGCCGTGGCTTGCGACAAAGCCGGCGAGGCGCTGCGAGAGCCAGCCCATGGCCATGGATGGCGGCACCGACACCACCAGGCGCGGGCGGAATGCATCGGCGCCCAGTTCGCGCGAGACGCTGCCGATCTCCTGGAAGGCCACGGTCAGCCGAGGCAGCATTTCCACGCCGGCCTCGGTGAGGACAACGCGGCGGTTGATCCGGTGAAACAGCTTGCGTTCCATCTGCACCTCCACGGTGCGGATAAGCTGGCTGACGGCGGCGGCCGAAACCGAAAGCTCTTCCGCCGCCGCGGTAAAGCTGCCCGTGCGCGCTGCGGCCTCGAAAGCCTGAAGTCCTTTCAGGGATGGGGATGTGGCCATGATCGCTAGATAGGTAAGGTAAGCTTATCTAAATCGCAGAAATCGTCGTTTCTGGAAAGCTTTTTCGTCGACTAGAATGGCTTCATCATTCTTCAGCATGGATCGAAGCCGATGGACCATCGCGACATTATCGCCTCATTGACACCGGAAGAGCGCAATCGCCTGACGGCCAAGTCCGATGTTGCGGGCCTGTTCCAGCTCTGCACTCACTTGGGTGCGATTATCTTCATTGGATCACTGATCGCGGCCGAGGTCCCATTCTGGCCGTTGCTGATGCTGCCGCAAGGCATCCTGATCGTGTTCCTGTTCACGCTGCTGCATGAGACGGCGCACCGCACGGCTTTCGAAACACAGTGGCTGAACGACGGCGTGGCGCGGCTGTGCAGCCTGGCCATCGCGCTGCCGGCCGACTGGTTCCGCTACTTCCATTTCGCTCACCACCGGTACACGCAGGATCCCGAAAACGACCCCGAGCTTGCCTCCCCGAAGCCCGAAACCCTGCGGCAATACATTGTCCACGTCTCTGGGCTTCCGGTGTGGTGGGGCCATCTCAAGACACTCTACGCCAATGCGATTGGCGGTAGTCAGGAGAGCTATGTACCGCTGAAAGGCCGACGCAAGGTGCGGGCCGAGGCGCGCGCCATGATTGCCTTCTACGCTGTCCTCATTCTGCTCGCCGTCTATTTCCGGCTCACCGTGCTTTTCTATGTCTGGATCATTCCCGCTCTGCTCGGACAGCCATTCCTGCGCCTCTATCTGCTGGCCGAGCACGGTCGTTGCCCGCTGGTGGCCAACATGCTGGAAAACACCAGGACGACGCTGACCAGCTGGGGGGTGCGCAAGCTCGCCTGGAACATGCCGTTCCATGCCGAGCATCATGCCTATCCCGGCGTTCCGTTTCACCAATTACCGCGGTTTCATGCGCTGATCGAGCGGCATCTGAAGGTGGTCGAGCCCGGCTATGTCAGCTTCCATGAGAAATACCTGGAAACGCTGCGCTGACTTGCGCTGACGTCATCAGCCGGTCTGGCTGCGTGTCGTACGCGACTTCAGCAGGCGCTGGATGTCGGCCGGCTTTGACGGCACGCCGATCAGATAGCCTTGCGCCTCGACACAGCCATTGTCGCGCAGCATGTCGAGTTGCGCCTCCGTCTCGACGCCTTCGGCCGTGACGACGATGCCAAGCTCGGCACCCAGCCCGATGATGGTCCGAACGATGGCCGCCGTGTCGCGGTTGCCCATGTCGCGAATGAATGATCGGTCGATCTTGATCTTGTCGACCGGAAAACGCCTGAGGTAGCCGAGCGAGGAATAGCCGGTGCCGAAATCGTCCAGGGCGATGCGGATGCCGAGCTCACGCAACTGGCGCAGCGTTTTCAGCACGGCCTTGCTTTCGTCCATCAGCACGGTTTCGGTGATCTCCAGCTCCAGCCGTCCAGCCGGAACGCCGGAAAAAGCCAGCGCCGAGATCACCCCGCGGGCAAACCCGTTGCTTTTGAGCTGCACGGCCGAGACATTGACCGCAATGCGTAGGCCGGGTGGCCAGCTTGCGGCCTCTGCGCAGGCTTTCCTCAGCGCCCACTCGCCGAGCGGCACGATCAGCCCGGTCTCTTCGGCGACCGGGATGAAGTCGTCCGGCGCGACAGTGCCACGCCCTGGTGAATGCCAGCGCATCAAGGCTTCCGCGCCGGTGATCTCGCCGGAAGTGATGTTCATGATGGGCTGGAAATGGAGATCGAACTCCTGGCGCGGCAGTGCTGCCTCGAGGTCCACTTCAAGCGCCCTGCGGGCCTGCACGACAGCATCCATTCCGGGCTCGAAGAAGCGATACAGGTTTCGTCCTTCGCTCTTCGCCCGGTAGAGCGCCGTATCCGCGTTTTTCAGCAGCGTGTCGGCGTCCCTGCCGTCGTTGGGGAAAACGGCAATGCCCATGCTGATGCCGACATGCATGTCCCGGCTCTTGTCTCTAAATGGTTTTGCGATTGCTTCGACGATGCGCTTTGCCAGTTTTTCGGCATCGCCAATGCCCTTGAAATGGAACTGCATGACGACGAACTCGTCGCCGCCGAAGCGGGCGACGATGTCTGTTTCGTTGCGGACGCAATGCCGCAACCTCTCGGCTACGCTTCTCAGCAGCCAGTCGCCTGCGGGGTGTCCCCAGGTGTCGTTGACCGCCTTGAAGCGGTCGAGATCGAGCGAGAAGATCGCCAACGGCTTGGCTGCCGCGTCCTCCAGCGCAAGATCGAGCCGTTCGCGAAACTTCGAGCGGTTGGGCAGTCCGGTCAGCGTGTCGTGATGCGCAAGATGGGTCATGCGCTCTTCGGTCCGGCGGCGCTCGGTCACGTCGTCGAAAGTCACCACCCAACCGCCGCCGCTCATCGGCCGGCGTGTGACCAGAACCGTCCTGCCGTCGGTCAGATGCCGGTAGGCCGAATGCGTCTTTGCCGCCGCCAGACAGGCTTCGGTTTTGGCGACTTCGCTGTCGACGTCGATCTTCATGTAGATGCCGAGTTCCAGCAATCGTTCGAGTGCGTTGCGGTGCGTCGTTCCAAGCGGGAAGTCCTCCGCAGTGACGTTATAGAGCTCCAGAAAACGCCTGTTGCGCACAATCATCTTGCCGTCGGCGTCGTACATCAGCAGGCCTTGCGACATGTTGGCGAGTGCCGCGTCGAAACGGCGATGCTGCTCCTTGAGATCCTGCTCGGCGCGCCGCTTTTCGGTGATGTCCTCGTAGATCGAAACCCATCCACCCAGGGCAAGCGGACGGTGCGAGATGTTGATGATGCGGCCGTCAGACAGCGTCTCCTCGTAAGTTGAGGGTTTTGCCTGGTCGATATAGGGCTTGCGGATGGCGTAGAGTTCTTCGGCGCTTTGCGAGGCAACCCCGATATCGACGCTGTGCCGCAGGATGTCGACGAAGCGAATGCCTGGCCGTACCACTTTGGCGTCGAGCCGGAAGATGTTGATATAATTGCCGTTGCAGATGATCATGCGCTCGTCGGCGTCGAACATGCACAGGCCATGCGACATGTTTTCGACAGCAGCTGAAAAGCGTTCGTTCTGCTCGCGCAGCTCATCTTGCATGCGGCGCGGGTGTTCCATGCCTCCGGCCGCCCGTTCCGGGACGACCGAACCACCCTTGACATCCACGACGGGCATGAGGCGCCCCTGCGATGCTTGATCGAACACCACACTGTTGACGCTTCCGGTTAATTTAGCGTTTTCTATCCTAGCGCGGACGTCGGAACGTGATGCCGCGACTTCTCGATCGCCGAAAACCGCTTCAGGAACGCATTCTGCGCTGAGGTCACCGAGCGTGGCGCGAAGTCGAAGCGCTCGGCGGAAAAACCGCGCGGCCGGCCGAAGAACTCGGTCGCCTCGGCGGTCGAAAACCCGGCAAGCAGCGTCGCCTCGAAATAGGCGGCGATCTGGTCGGCGCGCTTGATCTCCTTGCGCAGGATCGCACCCGGTTCCGGCGGCAGCGAGAAGCGCAGATGGATGGCGCGCTGCAGGCGCACTTCGCAGTCCTTGTAGCTGCCGCCCATCACCGACTTGAATGGCGAGATCATGTCGCCGATGACATATTCGGGCGCATCGTGCAGCAGCGCCGCCAATTGGTCGTCGGCCGAAGCCTTGGGCACCAGCTCGTTGAACAGTGCCTCGACCAGCAGTGAATGCTGGGCAACCGAAAAGGCGTGCTCGCCGCTGGTCTGGCCGTTCCAGCGGGCGACGCGGGCAAGCCCATGGGCGATGTCCGAGATCTCGATGTCGAGCGGCGAAGGGTCGAGAAGGTCGAGCCGGCGGCCGGACAGCATACGCTGCCATGCCCGTGGCGGCGCACCGGCGCGGTCTGCCGCCATCAGGCTTCCTCCGCGCCGGCGATTTCCTGCGGAAAGCTGAATTTGGCCCAACTGGGGATGATGAGCGTCACCGGTACGTCACCCGCCAGGATCGGCTGGCCGGCATCGAGCGCCGCCTTCACCCTGTCGATGCGGGCGATGGCGAGCCCTGTCACGGTAGCACTCGAGCCGAGCGTGCCGACCGGCCGCCCACCGACGGTTAGCTCGGCACCCGCAGAGGGCAGGGGAAGCCCAGCCTGGACAATCAGCACGCGCCGCCGGGCGGTGCCTCGATGCTGCATGCGCGAGACGACCTCCTGGCCGACATAGCAGCCCTTCTTGAAGCCGACGCCGCCCATTTCGTCGAGCAGCACGTCATGCGGGAACGCATCGCCAAGTGCATAGTCGGCCCCGCTCTCGGCGACGCCGTGGGCAATGCGAAAGGCCTGCCACGCGCCAATGTCGCCACCGTCCGCGGTGCCGGCATGGAAGCGCGTGACGCCTTCGTCGCCAAAGCGCCTGTCGGCAAGCGCGGTTGAATCACTTTCTGAGGCGATTGACTCTTTTCCCCAGGCGACAGTGACAAGTGCCTGTCCCGACTTCGCAATCTCGACCTTGGCGCGAAGCTTGTAGAGCATCAGCCGGCGAATGAAATCGTCTGAAATATCGGCACGGCATTCGATGCGGAAGGCGTTTTCGCCTGCCCGTGAGATCAGGAAGTCGAACAGGATCTTGCCTTGCGGCGTCAAAAGCGCGCCCGGCTTTGCCTCGCCATTGCCAAGCGTATCGAGATCGGTGGTCAGGATGTTCTGCAGAAAATGCTCGGCATCCGGGCCGGAGACGGTGATGAGCGCGCGGTCTTTCAGCAGGGCAAAGGGCATGGGGCGGATTAAAAGCCTGATCTTGCAAAACGGTTGGCCATTACGTAAGCCGCTGACACTCCCCCCGCAAGAGAGCATCACCATGACCTACGACCTCATCCTGACAGGCGGCATAGTGGTCAATCATGACGGCGAGGGGCCACGCGACATCGGCGTGAAGGGCGGGCGCATCGCCGCGATCGGCGATCTGCGCCAGGCATCGGCTGGCGAGACGATCGACTGCCGGGGCCTGCATATCCTGCCCGGTGTCGTCGACAGCCAGGTGCATTTCCGTGAGCCGGGACTGGAACACAAGGAAGACCTGGAAACGGGTTCGCGGGCCGCGGTGCTGGGCGGTGTCACCGCCGTGTTCGAAATGCCCAACACCAATCCGCTGACCACCAGCGAGGCAACGTTTGCCGACAAGGTCCGGCGCGGCAGCGGCCGCATGCATTGCGATTTTGCTTTCTGGGTTGGCGGTACTCGCGACAATGCCAGGGACGTCGGCGAGCTCGAACGTTTGCCGGGGGCTGCGGGAATAAAGGTCTTCATGGGATCGTCCACCGGTGACCTGCTGGTCGAGGACGATGAAGGCGTCGCCTCGATCCTGAGGAATACCCGCCGTCGCGCCGCTTTTCATTCGGAAGACGAGTTCCGGCTGCGCGAGCGCCTGGACGAGCGCGTCGAGGGCGATCCGTCATCGCATCCGGTCTGGCGTGATGAGATCGCCGCCTTGCGCTGCACCGAGCGGCTGGTGCGCATCGCGCGCGCCGTTCGTGCCCGCATCCATGTCCTGCACATCTCGACCGCCGAGGAGATCCTGTTCCTCGAACAGCACAAGGATGTTGCGACCTGTGAAGCCACGCCGCACCATCTGACGCTGAGCGCCGACGACTATGCGCGGCTTGGCACGCTGATCCAGATGAACCCGCCGGTGCGGGACAAACGCCATCGCGACGGCGTCTGGCTTGGCATAGCGCAAGGCATCGTCGACGTGCTCGGCTCCGACCACGCGCCGCACACGCTGGCCGAGAAGGCAAAACCCTATCCGGCCTCGCCGTCGGGCATGACCGGCGTGCAGACGCTGGTGCCGATCATGCTCGACCATGTCAACGCCGGCCGGCTGAGCCTGCAGCGCTTCGTCGATCTCTCCAGCCATGGCCCGCAGCGCATCTTCGGCATGGCCAGAAAAGGCCGCATCGCCGCCGGCTATGACGCCGACTTCACCATTGTCGACATGAAGCGGCGCGAGACCATCACCAACGCGCAGGCCGGCACGAAAGCCGGCTGGACCCCCTATGACGGCAAGCAGGTCACGGGATGGCCGGTCGGCACGGTCATTCGCGGTCAGCGCATTATGTGGGACGGCGAAATCGTGACGCCAGGCCAGGGCACGGCGGTGGAGTTTTCCGAGGCGCTGCCGGGTTAGCCACCTGTGGCTGTGCGTCACGTCTTTGATTTTTAAGCGTTCCGCATTATGTTCAAGGCATCATTCGGACACATGTCGCGCCTATGATTGACCCCGCCGAGTTTCCAGAGCTGCAAGCGCTCCTGTGGAATCGCGATGTCGCGCGACTGATCCCGGCCAACGAAGCATTTGCGTTGTACGAGCGCAATTGGCGCTTTGTCGATCAGACACGGCTTACGACGCGCGAGAAATTGCTTATCCAGAATCTCGCCAGGGAATTCGGTCAGGTATCCTTCTGACTGCCGGCTGAATTGTCCTCCCGGGCTGTTTTTTGCATCGTATCTGCAACATCAATCCGGACACGTCGCGTGCGCTAGCGGTGCTATTTCGATTCTTCGAAACGAAAGCATTCGCATTTGCCCGGATGCCGACGTCAGTGCAAAACCTGCCGGCCCGCTCAAATAGCAACATCGTCCACGATGCTGTTCGCATCCTGGCGCAACCAGGGGGCCTTCAGTCGCCGGCGACGAAGAAGGTCCATTGCCCGGCTGGCGTAATGCCGACGCGATAGAAGATGTAGGCTCCGAACTGCTTCATGTCGTCGAAATCGCCGGCGGTGACGATCTTGAACAGCTCGACCCGTTGCTTGGCGTCGAGCTTGTCCAGCGGCAGCGCGAAGAAATACGGCCAGACATAGAGGTCCTGTGGCGTGCCTGCATCGACATGGACGTAGCCTGCGGAAAGCACTTCCTCCAGAATGGCCAGGATCTCCTGGCCATCAGGGTCGCCGGACAGCCCCTTGAGGAAGGTGATGGCGTCGCCGTCGATGTCGGCCAGCGACAGCTGGGTCATGCTGTCGCCCTTGCCGATCAAAGGCCTGAGCTTCTCGATGTCGCCGCTCTTGCAGGCCTCGATGATCAAGTCATGCATGCGCCGCACGGGCTCGGGCAGCTTGCCGAGATCATAGACGACTTCCGGCAGAGGTGCCTCGGGATTGACACGCGGCCTGTTGCTGCCGCCATCCGATGGGCTGTCCGGCTCAGCGGCGTCGGGAGCGGCCGGCTGGCTTGTCGAAGGCGGCGTTCCCACCGGGTCAGGCATGGGAATCGCGCTTCCGGGCGGCGAAACATCGTCCTCCGACGGTGTGGCTGGCGCGGGGAGCTCTTCGCGTTTGATCTCGCTCAGCGCTTGAGCCGGACTGCTGGCCAGGCAAGTCGTGAAGGCAACCGCGGCACAGCAAGCAGCGAGGCGGATGTAGAGGCCCAAGCCCTTCGGCTTGCCTGACATCGGAAAATTCACTGCCCGTATCTCCCTACTTCCGGGCATGACACCCGAACGGCATTCGATCGTCAGAGAACCTGATATCGGTTCAGTGCCGCAGCCGCTCAGGTTCGAAGGCGCCTGCGATCACCTTCTCGCGCATGCGGTCGAGCAGGGCAAGGGCCGAGGTTTCGCCGTTGGCGCGCAACATTTCACCGAATGCCGTCTCAAGGGCCGCCTCGGCGATGATTTCTGGCTCAATGCCGGCCGAGAGGCCTTCCGCCCAGGCTTCGCTGTGGCTCTCAACCGCCGTCAGGCGCTTCTCTTCCCTGACCAGCGCGTCGATGTCGTTGGCAGCATGTTCCATAAGCGATGTCCACCCTTCCAAGCGGCAACCCATCAGTGTGGATCAGGCTTGATCTGTTCCATTCATAGGCAGCTTCAAGTAAGTATCTGTAAATACGACATTTTTTTGATCGTCATTTACAGGGGCCAACTGTGTTTGGCGAAGCTGCGTTTCAACCCGGATCAAACTTAGCCGATTAGGCTGGCCTGCGGGGCGAAAACCTTCAGTTTGAGTTAATTGCGCCTTCGCGTGATAACGTTTGATTAACGCTGTTGCAGAAGTGCAACATCAGAATTGCACCAAGATGTGGGCGGCGACAAGCCGGATATATCGAGATCCCTGGCGGCGGGCCTGATATCTGTTGATGAATGCTCAGTTGCCATACCGCGAGGCGATATCGCGCGAAAGCGTCTCGCCTTCTTTCATGTAACGGCTGATGGCTTCAGTGGCCGAAGCGGTGCACTGGGTGTAAGTGCCGAAGGAACGGTAGCCGCGATTGAAGCTGGCGATGAAGCGGGCGCGGCGCTCTGGGTCCGGGTTTTCCGAATCGAGCAGTTTTTCCATCTCGCCACGCCACTGGTCGCCCTTCTCCCCGCACAGATTGCGCAAGAAATGCAGCGACCCAAGAACTTCTGCCAATCGCATCAGCCCCGGCTCGAACGGCGACTCGGCACTGAAGGCAGGCCGCGCCGGGACGACCGCGCTGACGGCAAGGCAAATGGCAAGGAGCACTGACGGACGGTTCATAAACCTTCTCTGCCTGACGGCTTAGGCCTTGTGGTCTGCCTGATGGCCTGAGACGTCGTGGCTGGCGAGACAACATAAGCCTTGTGACGAAACAATTTGTCGCCTGCAAGGCGGTTTTTCAGTGCTGCGTCAGCGGGCTTGAACGGGACCGAGGAGTTCCTCGGCGACCGCGAACACCGAGCCGGCGAGCGGCAGCAGGGTCATCTCCTTGAGTGTATAGAAGGCGGCTGTCTCGGCGTCGTCGCTGGCCTCGGCCTCGCCACCGGCATAGGTGGCGCCGAAGACCGTGAGGAGATAATCGATCGGATGGCTGTCTAACCTGCCGTCGATGTGGATTTCCCGAAGCGGGCGAAAGCCGGCGGCGCGCAAGCCGGTCTCTTCCATCAGTTCACGCCGTGCCGCGTCCTCCAGCGTCTCGCCGGCTTCGACCTTACCGCCGGGAAAGGCGTAGAGCCCTTGCGAGGGCGAACGCGCCCGCTTGACCAAGAGTACGGTGTCGCCGCGCACGACGGCTACGGAAACGGCCGGAAGTACCTTGCGTGCTGTGTCCATCGATCCTTGATCAACTCATTTGAGACAGGTCTTTTGTGGACCGGCAGCATGGGCAAGCTTTAGCGGTTGCGCAACGCCGGTTCGATCGCCACTTTCAACACCGAACTATTCGAAAGACACAATCGATCATGTGCGGACGTTTTGCCTTGACCGCCACGCCGGACCAGACCGCTGCCTTGCTGGGCCTTGCGGAGCTGGAGGATTTCCCGGCCCGCTACAACATCGCACCGACACAGCCGGTCCTGATGGTGACCGCTGGCGTGCCGCGAGCCCCAGGCTCCAATCTGCCGGACCGGCAGCCGATGCTGGTGCGCTGGGGCCTGATCCCAGCTTGGGTGAAGGACACCAGGGAGTTTCCGCTGCTGTTCAACGCGCGCTCCGAAGGTGCGATCGAGAAGGCCTCGTTCAAGGCCGCCATGCGCCATCGCCGCGCGCTGGTGCCGGCATCCGGTTTCTACGAATGGCGGCAGACCGGAGGCAAGAAGGGGCAACCCTATTGGATCCGGCCCAGGCATGGCGGGTTGATCGCCTTTGCAGGTCTGATCGAAACCTATGCCGAGCCCGGTGGCTCGGAGATGGACACCGGCGCTATCCTGACCGTCAACGCCAACGCCGATATCGCCCATATCCATGACCGCATGCCGGTGGTGGTCGATATTTCTGACTTTGCCCGTTGGCTGGATTGCCGCACGCTCGAACCGCGCGATGTCGTCGATTTGCTGCGGCCGGCGCAGCCCGATTTCTTCGAGGCGATCCCTGTCTCCGACCTCGTCAACAAGGTTGCCAACACTGGACCGGAGATTCAAGAGAGGGGCGAAATCGGGCCGGAACCCGAGAAGGTCAGGCGCCAGAAAGCTGGCGCGGACGACAGTCAGATGACGCTGTTCTAGCGAAGCCGGTCGAAGTCTATGTTCAGTACGCCTGTTCTCGCCCTCATCGCCGGCGATTGCGCCAGCCGCGTCATCTCAGGCAGCGCGAGGCGACACGATCTTCTGCGCCGCCTTCTTCTTCTTGGCGGTGTGAAGAAGGGCGGCAACGATGGCGGCCGGGCCGATTGCGCGATAGTGGTTGGCCAGCGCCGGTTGCTTGGCGCGGTTGGCTTCCTGCTTGCTTCGAGGCATGTTTCTCTTCCCTGGTAACATTTCCGTGTCTGCGTTTGCTGGTTGATTCCGACCAAATCGTGACGCGTGGTGATCTAGCCGGCGAATGTTTCATGACTGTGCCGACATGTTTAATAAAATGTTTCACTGACTGATTCCGCGTGACCGGGCGATGCGTTTGCCAGCCCTCGCTACCTTTTTCCCAGAATCCGCGACTTGACGGCAACACTGGTCAGGGCGATAAAGCCGCCGATGAAAACGTCTTTCGCCATTTGTGGCATTTGCATTATTGGCTAGCCTCGCGCTGGTCCGGACGTTTTCGCCTCATCTTCCCCAGAGTGGACAAACGCCCCGGCCAGCAGGCTGGAACCTGATTTGCGCCTCGGCGCTGGGCTGGCTCCATCCAGACAGGAAGTTCTGAACGGGAAGCATGGAATGTCTGACGCATCAAAGGGCCTGCGCCTCTACAACACGCTGACGCGCACGAAAGAGGGCTTCGTGCCGATCGATCCGCTTGACGTGCGCATGTATGTCTGCGGCCCGACCGTTTACGATTTCGCCCATATCGGCAACGCCAGGCCGGTGATCGTGTTCGACGTACTGTTCCGCTTATTGCGCCACCTCTACGGCGAGACGCACGTCACCTATGTGCGCAACATCACCGACGTCGACGACAAGATCAACGCGCGGGCGCTGCGCGATTTCGGCGGCGAGATCGCTTCGGGAACCCTTTCGCTCAACGAAGCGATCCGACGGGTGACCGAAAAAACGGCCGACCAGTTCCACAGGGATGTCGCCACGCTTGGTTGCCTGGAGCCGACGGTCGAACCGCGCGCCACCGAATTCGTCGAACCCCGCGCCGACGGCAAGGCTGATATGATCACTTTGATTAAAAGCCTGATCGACCGCGGCCATGCCTATGTCGCGGCAGGCGAAGTTCTGTTCGATACGGCCTCGATGCCCGACTATGGTCAATTGTCGAAGCGCAATCTCGACGAGCAGCAGGCCGGTGCCCGCATCGCCGTCGACGCCCACAAGAAGAACCCCGGCGATTTCGTGCTGTGGAAACTGTCATCGCCGGAAGAGCCCGGCTGGCAAAGTCCATGGGGCAGGGGCCGGCCCGGCTGGCATATCGAATGCTCGGCCATGTCGGCCGCCTATCTCGGCGAGGTCTTCGACATCCATGGCGGCGGCCTCGATCTGATCTTCCCGCATCATGAGAACGAGATCGCCCAGTCGCGCTGCGCCCACGGCACCGATGTCATGGCCAATGTGTGGATGCACAATGGTTTCCTGCAGGTCGAGGGCCAGAAGATGTCGAAGAGCCTCGGCAATTTCTATTCGATCCAAGAATTGCTCGAGACCGAGACCTTCGGCGGCCGCAAATGGCCTGGCGAGGTGCTGCGGCTGGCGATGCTGATGACGCACTACCGCGAGCCGATCGACTTTTCCGTGCGCAAGCTTGAGGAGGCGGAGAACACGCTCCGCAAATGGAAACGCGCGTCGGACCTGGCGCCGGCTGCGGGAAGCCAGGTGCCGGCGGAAGTCGTGGAGGCGCTGTCGGATGATCTTGCGACCTACGCGGCCTTCCAGCAACTGACCCAGCTTGCCGGTGAGGCAACCGACTTCAGCGGCGCTGGCGAGAATGGCGCCGCGGCTTCCTTGAAAACCTCGCTCGCGTTCCTCGGTTTCGACGTCGGCGCGGCCAAGGTCGACGAGGCCGCGATTGCGGAAACCATCGCCAGGCGCCTGCAGTTCATCGCTGCCAAGAACTGGGCCGAGGCCGACCGCATCCGCGATGAACTCCTGGCGCAAGGCGTGCAGTTGAAGGATGGCAAGGATCCGGTCACCGGCGAGCGCGTGACGACGTGGGAGGTGAAGCGGTGAGGGTGGCGCCAGGCACCCCCCTCTGCCCTGCCGGGCATCTCCCCCTCAAGGGGGGAGATTGGATGCCACTTCAGCTTTCGCCAATCGCCGACGTTGAAGGTCCGGCCCCGTCGCTGAAACTGCCGATCTCCCCCCTTGAGGGGGAGATGTCCGGCAGGACAGAGGGGGGCGAACTGCCGTGACGCATTATCCAGTGTCCGCCTTCAATCGCGGCAATGCGCGCAAGATGCGCAAGGCAATGACCGATGCCGAACTCAAACTTTGGAATGAGATCAGAGCGCATCGTCTTATGGGCTTGGCTTTCAGACGCCAAATGCCGATCGGTGGCTATATCGTCGACTTTGCTTGCCCGGCCAAAAAGCTGATCGTCGAGCTGGACGGTTCCCAGCACGCACGAGTTGGAGTTTCGGAATCGGATGCCGGAAGAACAGCGAGGCTCGAAGCACTAGGCTGGACCATCCTGCGCTTCTGGAATGACGACGTGATCCGCGATATCGACAATGTCTGCCAGCACATCGTTATCGCGGCCGGTCTGGCCGGCGCCAACGTGCCGGAACCAGCAACGGAGGAGCTCGTTCCATGATCGACCATCTCGGCATCACCGTTTCCGATTTCGATGCCTCCAAGGCTTTCTACGACAAGGCGATGGCGCCGCTGGGTGGCTCGCTGCTTTATATGGTGCCGCAGGAATACACTGGTGGCGCCAAGGTCGGCGGCTATGGCCGCGACCGGCCGGTGTTCTGGTTGAGCGCGGCCAGGGAAAAGCCCCGAGATCATCAGCACGTCGCCTTCACCGCGCGCAGCCGCGCCGAGGTCGACGCCTTCCACGCCGCCGCCCTTGCAGCCGGCGGCAAGGACAATGGCGGACCGGGCCTGCGTCCGCACTATCACCCCAACTATTACGGCGCCTTCGTCCTCGATCCCGACGGCAACAATGTCGAGGCGGTCTGCCATGATCCGGAGTGAAAACCGATGAGCCTCGACAACCGGCCAGTCTACACAGGCGGCTGCCAGTGCGGTGCGGTGCGCTTCCGCGTCGAAGGCGCGCTCGGCGACGCCTCGGTCTGCCACTGCCGCATGTGCCAGAAGGCCAGCGGCAATTTCTACCTGCCGCTGGTCTCGGTGCGCGGCGCCAAGGTCGACTGGACGCGCGGCGAACCCAAGCGGTTCCGTTCCTCCAATGCAGCATGGCGCGGTTTCTGCGCCGAATGCGGCACGCCGCTGACCTTCGAGGCGCCCGACGGCATGGCTCTGGCGATCGCCGCCTTCGACGATCCGGCTGGTATCGCGCCGACCATCCAGTGGGGCACGGAAGCAAAACTGCCCTATGTGGATTCCATTCCGCGATTGTCGGGCGAGGACACGATGGCGGATATCGGCTCGGCTCCTTATCTCGCCGAGCTCGTCTCCTATCAGCATCCCGACCACGACACCGACCAATGGCCGCCGGAGGAAAGACCATGACCGAAACTGTCCGAACCGGCGGCTGCCAATGCGGCGCCGTGCGCTTCCGCATCAAGGGGGCGCTGGGACGTGCGTCCATCTGCCATTGCCGCATGTGCCAGAAACAGTTCGGCTCCTTCTTCGGCGCGCTGGTGACGGTACCCAAGGACGGCGTCGAATGGACCCATGAAGAACCAAGTTATTTCCAGTCTTCGGTCAACATCGATCGCGGCTTCTGCGCCCGTTGCGGCACGCCGCTGACCTACCGGCAGCCCGGCGGGCTCGAGATCGCCATCGGCGCCTTCGACGACCGCTCGGATCTGGCGCCGCGAATCCAGGTCAACTATGCGGCACGGCTGCCTTGGGTCGAGACGATCTTCGACCAGCCTGTCCACCAGGATCCCGATTATTACGCGCGGCAGGAGCAAATCATCTCCTTCCAACACCCCGATCACGAAACGGCCAACTGGCCGCAACAGGGCCTGAAAATATGAGCTTGCGCACCCTCTACCCGGAAATCGAACCGTTCGACTCGGGGATGCTCGATGTCGGCGACGGCCATATGGTCTATTGGGAGCGGTCGGGCACCAAGGGCGCCAAGCCGGCCGTGTTCCTGCATGGTGGACCGGGCGGCACCATCTCGCCAAAACACCGGCGGCTGTTCGACCCCAAGCTCTACGACGTCATCCTGTTCGATCAGCGCGGCTGCGGAAAATCGACGCCGAACGCCTCGCTGGAGGCCAACACGACATGGCATCTCGTTGCCGACATCGAGCGACTGCGCGAAATGGCCGGCTTCGATAATTGGCTGGTGTTCGGCGGTTCCTGGGGCTCGACGCTGGCGCTCGCCTATGCCGAGACACACCCTGATCGCGTCAGCGAACTGGTGGTGCGCGGCATCTACACGCTGACCCGCGCCGAGCTCGAATGGTACTATCAATTCGGCGTCTCGGAGATGTTCCCCGACAAATGGGAGCGTTTCCTGGCGCCGATTCCGCAGGCCGAGCGCGGCGACATGATGGCCGCCTACCGCAAGCGGCTGGTCGGGTCCGACCGGAAGGCGCAGATCGAGGCCGCCCGCGCCTGGAGCCTGTGGGAAGGCGAGACGATCACGCTGCTTCCTGAACCCGAAACCAGCGGTCCGTTCGGCGAGGACGACTATGCCGTCGCCTTCGCCCGTATCGAAAACCACTATTTCGTCCATGCCGGCTGGCTCGAGGAGGGACAGTTGCTGCGCGATGCCGGGAAGCTCAAGGACATCCCCGGCACCATCGTCCACGGCCGCTACGACATGCCGTGCCCGGCGCGCTACGCCTGGGCGCTGCACAAGGCCTGGCCGAAGGCGGACTTTCATCTGATCGAAGGCGCCGGTCATGCCTATTCGGAGCCCGGCATCCTCGACCGGCTGATCCGCGCGACGGACAAGTTTGCGGGCAAATGACGATGAGCCGCGCGCGCCTCTATCTCTTCGACACCACGCTCCGCGACGGCCAGCAGACGCCGGGCATCGACTTTTCGGTCGAGGACAAGATCGCGATTGCCAAACTGCTCGACGAGTTCGGCTTCGACTATGTCGAAGGTGGTTATCCCGGCGCCAATCCGACCGACACTGCATTCTTCCAGCAGAAGCGCACGGCACGCGCAAAATTCGTTGCGTTCGGAATGACCAAGCGGGCCGGGGTCTCAGCCTCCAACGATCCGGGGCTGGCGGCGCTTGTCCAATCGAAATCGGACGCCATCTGCTTCGTCGCCAAGAGCTGGGACTACCATGTTCGCGTGGCGCTCGGTTGCACCAACGAGGAGAACCTCGACTCCATAAAAGTGTCCGTCGAGGCATCGGTCGCTTTGGACAAGGAAGCAATGGTCGATTGCGAGCATTTCTTCGACGGCTTCAAGGCCAATCCGGACTATGCGCTGGCCTGCGCAAAGACGGCCTACGACGCCGGTGCGCGCTGGGTGGTGCTATGCGACACGAATGGCGGCACGCAGCCCTCGGAAGTGCGGGCAATCGTCGAGAAGGTTATCGCCGCGGGCATTCCGGGCGAGCATCTCGGCATCCATGCCCATGACGACACCGGCCAGGCGGTGGCCAATTCCCTTGCCGCCGTCGAGGCCGGCGTGCGCCAGATCCAGGGCACGCTGAATGGCATCGGCGAACGTTGCGGCAACGCCAATCTGATCTCGATCGTGCCGACACTGGCGCTGAAGCCGGCTTTCGCCGACCGCTTCGAGACGGGAATCTCAGCCGAAGCGCTGACCGGCATTGCGCGCCTGTCGCGCGCCTTCGACGAATTGTTGAACCGCGCTCCGGAAGCGCAGGCGCCCTATGTCGGCTCGTCCGCCTTTGCCACCAAGGCGGGTATCCACGCTTCGGCGCTGGCCAAGGAGCCGGCGACCTATGAGCATGTGGAGCCGCAAGCCGTGGGCAACCGCCGCCGCGTCATGGTCTCCGACCAGGGCGGCAAGGCCAATTTCCTCGCAGAGTTGAAGCGGCGCGGCATCGATGTGCCGAAGGACGACCATCGGCTCGACGCCCTGATATCGGTGGTCAAGGAGCGTGAGGCCTCGGGCTACGCCTATGAGGGCGCCGACGCCTCCTTCGAACTCCTGGCGCGCAAGATGCTGCATGGCCTGCCCGAATTCTTCCACGTCACCTCGTTCCGCTGCATGATTGAACGCCGCTTCGATGCCAATGGCCAGTTGAAGACGGTGTCGGAAGCAGTGGTCAAGGTGCTGGTCGAGGGCGAGGAGAAGATGTCGGTGGCCGAGGGCCATGGCCCCGTCAACGCGCTCGACATTGCGCTGCGCAAGGATCTCGGCAGATACCAGAACGAGATCGCGGATCTCGATCTTGCCGACTTCAAGGTGCGTATCCTCAATGGCGGCACCGAGGCCATCACCCGCGTGCTCATCGAATCGCATGACGGTACCGGTGCGCGCTGGTGGACGGTCGGGGTCTCGGAAAACATCATCGACGCCTCGTTTCAGGCGTTAATGGATTCGATCGTCTACAAGCTGATGAAGAATCGCGAGATGGCGGGGCTGGTGGCGGCGGAGTAAGTTTGAACCATCAGCGAAAGTCCATTGATCCATCAACTTTGCGATGGTCTTGCCAAGATTACTGGGCCATAGCGTTGGGCCATGGCCGCTGAAGCAATTACCCCCGATGCAGAATCGAAAGCCCGCCGCGGCTTCTTGCTGGCGCTGGGTGCCTATCTCTTGTGGGGGTTGCTGCCCTTCTACATGAAGGCGGTGGCGCATCTGCCGCTTGCCGAGGTGATTGCACACCGCATCGTCTGGTCGGTGCCGATTGCCGCGGCGGTCCTGGTCTGGGCCGGCCGCACGGCCGACTTCAAGGTGGCGATCCGCTCGTCTCGCACCATCGCCATGGCGGGGCTGACGGCGGCGCTGATCTCGGTCAACTGGGGCATCTATGTCTGGGCGATCGCGGTCGACCGCACCGTCGAGACGGCATTGGGCTATTACATCAACCCACTGGTGAACGTCGTGGTCGGCGCACTGCTGCTCGGCGAGCGGCTCGACCGGTTGCAGATCGCGGCGGTGGTGCTTGCGGCGGTCGCCGTCGCCGTGCTGACAATCGACGGCGGCAAACTGCCCTGGGTGTCGCTGGCATTGGCGTTTTCCTTCGCCGCCTACGGCTTCTTCCGCAAGACGCTGCCGATCGGTCCCAGCCAGGGCTTCCTGCTCGAAGTGCTTTTGCTGTCGGTGCCGGCGCTGGGCTACATCGTCTTCCTTATCGCCACCGGACAGGACCATTTCGTCTCCAGCAATGGCACCGACACCGCGCTGCTCATCGGCTGCGGGCCGGTGACGGCCGTGCCGCTGCTGCTGTTCGCCTTTGGCGCCAAGCTGCTGCGCCTCTCGACCATCGGCATCATGCAGTACATAGCGCCGACCATGGTGTTTCTGATTGCCGTGCTGATCTTCGACGAGCCGTTCGGCACCACGCAGGCCATCGCCTTTGCCCTGATCTGGGCGGCCCTTGCGGTCTATTCCTGGTCCATGCTGGCGACGGCGCGCCGGGCTACATCTGCCCGAGCCGCCTGACAAAAAGATAGGTCACGCCCGCGATCAGCAGCGACGCGCCCGTGATCACCCAAAAACCCAACGGGGTGTTGACCAGCGGCAAACCGCCGACATTCATGCCGAACAGGCCTGAGATGATGGTCATCGGCAACAGCACCGCCGTCATCACCGAGAGCACGTAAAGCAGCCGGTTCGACTGCGTCGTCAGCTTGGCCATCAGCTCGTCCTGCAGCAGCCGCGTGCGCGCCTGCAACTGCTCGCCGTCATAGTGCAGTGTCTGTGCGCGGTGCGAAAGCCGCGCCGCCATGTCGTTGATCGAATCCGGCAGGTCGTTGCGGTGCGAATGGTCGAGATGGCGAAACAGGTTGGTCAGCGTCGCCATCTGCCGGTGGATGACCACCAGATGCCGGCGTGCATCGACCAGCGCCTGCCGCTCATTGTGCCATGCGTCGCAGACGATGCGGTCCTCAATGCCGTCGAGACTGTCGCTGAGTGCCGCGAGTTCCGTCGCCATCCCGTCGAACGACTGGCCGACGACAGCCTCGATCAGCTCGGCCGGAGACCGGAACTTGCGCGATCCGTTCTCGATCGCCTTGCGGATGTTGTCGACCGATTGCAGCGGCTGCTTGCGTGCGCCGACCAGCATCGTGTCGTTGAGGGCGAAGCGGAAATGACCAAGCCCGCCGGCTTCCGCCGAATAATCATGGCGCAGGTCCGGCAGATCGCCATAGAGCCAATCATCCTCGAGGTCGATGTGGCAGCCATGACTGGCGGTCAGGAAGGCTTCGCGCACCGGTGCCGGCAAGGCCTGATCGGCGCCGATCTCGTGGCGGGCGCGCATGTCGGAAAGCTGGTAGCTGCGCCATGTCCAATGCGCTGCGGCGGTATCCCTGGTCCGCACCCCCTCGGTGGTAAAGTGGTAGATGAAGAACAGACCGTGCTCATCGGGCAGGTAAGGCGACAGGTCAGTGCCCTCGGAGGGGATGGCGATGTTCATGGCGGCTTCGCCGGTCTCTGATGCGGTCGGGGTCGCGGGGGCGGCCAAGCGCGATTTCTAGCACGGCATCCTCGATTTAGTGTGACTGTTCCGTGACGGCGTGCCTCCTTACAGGACGCTGGTGATCCCGCCATCCACCAGCAGCGTCTGTCCGTTCACGAAACTGGCGGCGTCGGACGCCAGGAACACGGCAGCGCCCGCGAGTTCCCTCACTTCGCCCCAGCGCCGCATCGGCGTGCGGGCGGTCAGCCAGGCGGAGAATGTCTCGTCGGCGACCAGCGCGGCGTTGAGCTCGGTCTTGAAATAGCCCGGCGCGATGGCGTTGATACGCACGCGGTGCTGGCCCCATTCGCCGGCCATCGACTTGGTCAGCATGGTGATGGCGCCCTTGCTCGCCGCGTAGGGCGCGATCGAGGGGCGGGCGAGCACGCTCTGCACCGAGGAGACATTGATGATCGACCCCCTTTGGCGCGCGATCATGCCCTTTACGACGGCCCGGCTCACCTTGAACACGCCGTCCAGGTTGGTGGCCATCAACGCGTCCCAGTCGGCGTCGCTGAAGGTCTCCAACGGCGCCCGTCGCTGGATGCCGGCATTGTTGACCAGGATGTCTATCGGTGCGGTGCCGGTTTCCGCCGCCGCGATTGCCTGGTCGACCGACTGGGTGTCGGTTACGTCGATCACCGCTTCCGTGATCGAATGGCCCGCGGCGCGCAACTTGTCCGCGGCCGCTTTCAGATCGTCGGCCTCGCGGCCGCCGATCGTGACGCGCGCGCCGGCGCTCGCAAGTGCCTCCGCGAAGGCGAGGCCCAGGCCACGGCTGGCGCCGGTGATGAAGGCATGCTTGCCTTCGAGGCCGAACAGTTGGCCGAGATAGTCGGTCGAATGCAATTTGCACCTTCATCGATTGCGATTTATCGCCCGTCAGTCGAAGGCTCGTCGGCCCTTGGCAAGCGGCAGCGCCAGCGTGCCGCGTGGCTTGATGAGATGCAAGGCGCTTGTCGGCCTGGCGGTCTGCTGACGACCTCGATTGTCGCGGCCGTCGGCCTCAGCGCTTCGGCCCAAACCCCGGATAGGGGTTGAGTGGCACGATCGCGGCAATGTCCATCATGCCAGCCTTGACCAGTGGCAAGGTGGCGAGATGGCCGCGCACATCGGCATCGCGCCGACTTCGAACATCATGCCGCTGCCGGGAATGTCGCCGATCTGGGGCAAGCTGCTCGGAGGGAGTAGGGAGCCGGGAGCAGGCAGTAGGCGAAAGTGTACGCTCCGACACTGCAAACCTACTGCTCTACTCCCGTAACCTTACATCTTGTCGATCACCGACTGGACGCCCTCGGTCGGTGCGTCGACCGAGGAGCCGGCGACCATGATGGCGGCGACGATGGCCTCGGGATCGTTGACGACCAGCGGCTTCACACGCTGCGCGGTATGAATGAAGCCTTCCGTCGCCATGTGATCAAGCAACGCCGTCATCGGATCCCAGAATCCGTTGACGTTGCCGAAGACGATCGGTTTGCGGTGATGGCCAAGCTGCGCCCAGGTCATGATCTCGACGATCTCCTCGACTGTGCCGATGCCACCAGGCAGCGCCACAAAGGCGTCGGATTTCTCGAACATCTTGTGTTTGCGCTCGTGCATGTTGTCGGTGATCGACAACTCGTCGAGCCGGTCAAGCGCGGTTTCGGTTGCTTCCTTGTTGATCAGGAAGCGCGGAATGATGCCCGTCACCTTGCCGCCGGCCTTGAGCGCGCCTTCGGCGACGGCGCCCATAATGCCTTTGGTGCCGCCGCCATAGACCAGCCGCAGGCCTGCCTTTGCAATTGAGCGTCCAAGCAGGTGGCCGGCCTTGACATAGATTTCATCGCGGCCCGGAGATGAGCCGCAATAGACGCAAACGGATCGAATCGTGTTCATGCCGATGATTGGTGATTGGGTCTGAAAGCGCGGTCAAGCCCTCGGGTTGAGAAGGCCGGGCTTTTTCTTGTCGGTCATGGCAAAACACGCTAGACCGGCGTTAGGTGGCTAAGGGGCAGGGAAATACATGGCAATCAATCCATTGAAGGCGTTCTTGTTCGCGGCGGGTGGGACCGTAGCGGCCGCGGGAACCGCCTATGTGTCGGGCGCACTCGACCCGTATCTTCATCGCACACCGCCGGCGGAAGTCGCGGCGTTGACGCCGCCCGCGGCGCCGAAGCCGGCCGATCCTGGCACGGAAGGGCGCCTGCCGGCTCCGGCGATGCCGGCCGCGCCGGGCGCGGCACCTCAGGCGACGGCCCCGGCAGCACCTGCAACCGACGCTGCGGCGCCCGCGACGGCGGATCCGATCGCGCCGACTTTCGATGTCGTACGGGTCGAGAGCAACGGCTCGATCGTCGTTGCCGGCAACGCGGCGCCCAACTCGAAGGTCGAAATTCTCAACGGCGCGACGGTGATCGGCTCCACGGTTGCTGGTCCCGATGGCGCCTTTGTCATCGTGCTCGAAGACCCGCTGAAGCCCGGCGACTATACGATCGCCCTGCGTTCGACGGTTGGCGCGGTCGTGACCGCCTCGGCGCAGACCGCAGTCGTCTCGGTGCCCGCGAATGCGGCTGGCCAGGTGCTGGCCATGGTCGAGGAGCCGGGCAAGCCGGCCGAACTGCTGACGGTTCCGGCATCTGAGCCAAAGCCGGCGCCGGCAACCGGCGACCAGGCTGCCGCTCCTGCTGCTGAAGCGCCCGCCGCGCCGGCGACGGCCACGCCAGCCGTGGTTGAAGCAAAACCCACTCCGGCGGCACCGGCCGCGCCCGCGGCAGCCGTGGCCGAACCAAAGATCGTGGTCGAGGCAGTCGAGATCGACGGCAACAAGATCTTTGTCGCCGGCCTCGCCGATCCGGGCCGCAAGGTGCGCGCCTACGCCAACGACATCCTGCTCGGCGACGCGCAGACCTCGTCGGACGGCCATTTCCTGGTCGAGGCGACGCGCGATATTCCGGTCGGCAGCTATACCATCCATGTCGACGGCCTCGATGCCGATGGCGTGAAGGTGGTGGCCCGCGCCGCGGTGCCCTTCGAGCGCGAGCCGGGCGAGGCGGTTGCCGCCGTTGCCCCCGCCGGGACCAAGCCCACCGAGACCAAGCCCGCCGAGGCCAAGCCCGCGGCGCCCGCTGTTGCCGCCGCTGCTCCGGGCGAGACCGCGCCGGCTCCCGCCGCGCCAGCCACCGAGGCTCCGGCTAACGTCGCGGCAGCCACGCCGCCAAGCGACGTGCCCGAAATCGTGTCGCCCAAGCTCGAACATGCCGACAGCGCGGTCATCATTCGGCGCAACGACACACTGTGGCGGATCTCACGGCGCGTCTATGGTCACGGCGTGCGCTACTCTACCATATACCTCGCCAACCAGGACCAGATCAGGAATCCGAACCGCATCTGGCCGGGGCAGGTGTTCAAGGTTCCGGAAAGGTCGAAGGAAGGCGAAGCCGCCGACCTCAAGGCAATGGGCGAGCAGGCGACGACCGCGCCGATGAAGACGGAATAGGGATAGACCGGCAATCTACCCATCGGCCTAGCTTGCCCTGTCATCGTTCATCGTCTATCGCCGATGAACGATGACAGAATGCGTTCCCTTACCAGACCATGCCGCCTCGGCACTGCCTGGCTGCATGCCGGACAGCCGCGCTGTCGCGGCGCGGTTCGCAGCACTTTCGCATCCGGCGCGGATCGAGATACTGAGGCATCTGTCGGCCAGCAATTCCTGCTGCTGCCGTGAGGTCGTCGACCGTTTCGCTCTGGCCCAGTCGACGATCTCCCAGCATCTGAAAATATTGGTCGAGGCGGGCCTCGTCCGGTTCGAGCCCGACCGTCAGCGATCGCGCTATGCGGTCGATCGCGCGGCACTTGCCGACGTATCGGCATCGCTGGGCGCGCTCATCAATTCCTGCTGCTCCGGCCGCTGACCCTCTCACCCAAAAGGCAAGAAAAGTGGCCGAAAAAACCGTCTCCGCCGACACCTCGACACTCACGACACTGCGCAATCTCTGGCCCTATATGTGGCCGGCCGACCGCGCCGATCTCAGGGCGCGCGTGACCTGGGCGACGCTGCTGCTGGTCGTCGCCAAGGTGACGCTGGTTGCCGGTCCCTATTTCTTCAAATGGGCAACCGATGCGCTGGCGGGCGGCTTCAAAACGCCCCCGCCGCTGCCATCGTTCATGCTTGCCCCGGTGATGCTGGTCATTGCCTATAATGTACTGAGGCTCGTCCAGCTCGGCTTCAACCAGCTGCGCGATGCGCTGTTTGCCCGGGTCGGCCAGCATGCGGTTCGCCAGCTTGCCTTCCGCACCTTCGTGCACATGCATCAGCTGTCGCTGCGCTTCCACCTGGAGCGCCGCACCGGCGGCCTGTCGCGCATCATCGAGCGCGGCACCAAGGGCATCGAAACGATCGTCCGCTTCATCATGCTCAACACCGCGCCGACGATCCTCGAATTCGCGCTGACCGCCGGCATATTCGGTTTCACCTATGGCTGGAAATATGTGGCCGTGGTGGCGGTCACCGTCTGCCTCTACGTCTGGTTCACGGTAAAGGCCAGCGACTGGCGCATCTCGATCCGCCGCGACATGAACGACAGCGACACCGACGCCAACACCAAGGCGATCGACTCGCTGCTTAACTTCGAGACGGTCAAGTATTTCACCAATGAGCGCATGGAGGCCGAGCGCTTCGACCGCTCGATGGCGCGTTACGAGATCGCCGCAACCAAGACCTGGACCTCGCTCGGCTGGCTGAACTTCGGCCAGGGCTTCATCTTCGGCGTCGGCACGGTCGTCGTCATGTGCATGTCGGCGCTGGAGGTGCAGGCCGGCACCCAGAGCGTCGGCGATTTCGTTTTCATCAATGCCATGCTGGTACAGCTCTCCGTGCCGCTCAACTTCATCGGCTTCATCTATCGCGAAATCCGCCAGGGCCTCACCGACATCGAGCACATGTTCGACCTCCTCGACGTGCCGCAGGAGATCGTCGACAAGCCCAACGCCAAGCCGTTGGCCGTCAGCGCCGGCAAGGTCGAGTTCCGCGACGTCCACTTTTCCTATGATCCGAACCGCAAGATCCTGAAGGGCGTCTCCTTCGAGGTGCCGGCCGGCAAGACCGTTGCCATTGTCGGGCCGTCGGGCGCGGGCAAGTCGACCATCTCGCGGTTGCTGTTCCGCTTCTACGACGTGCAGGGTGGCCAGGTTCTGATCGACGGCCAGGACGTGAGGGATGTCACACAGGACAGCCTGCGCGCGGTGCTCGGCATGGTGCCGCAGGACACGGTGCTGTTCAACGACACCATCGCCTACAACATCCGCTACGGCCGTGTCGGCGCCGGCGAGGAGGAGGTGCGCAAGGCCGCCGAACTCGCCCAGATCGGGCCGTTCATCGAGAAGCTGCCTGACGGCTACAAGTCGATGGTTGGCGAGCGCGGGCTGAAACTTTCCGGCGGCGAGAAGCAGCGCGTGGCGATCGCCCGCACCATCCTGAAGGCACCGCCGATCCTGATGCTCGACGAAGCGACCTCCGCACTGGACAGTCATACAGAACAGGAGATCCAGGCCGCGCTCGACCTCGTCAGCAAGGGCCGCACCACCATCGTCATCGCCCACCGCCTGTCGACGGTGATTGCCGCCGACGAGATCATCGTGCTGAAGGACGGCCAGATCGCCGAGCGCGGCACTCATGTCGAGCTGATGCGAAAGCACGGCCTCTATGCCTCGATGTGGGACCGCCAGCGCGAGGCGACCGAAGCCGAGGAGCGGCTGCGCATTGCCCGCGAAAGCGACGAACTGGGTGTCGTCGTACGCCGGCGCACATCGGAGATGTCGTAGCTCAAAAAAGCTCTTGACCTCAACTTAGGTTGAGATTGTAGACCGTCGCCCGAGAGCCGCAAAACAGCATCGTCGAGGACGGAATCAAATGGATATGAGCTTTACGGATCAGGATGTTAACGGCGGCAGCGTGTTCAGGGTCGACAAGTTCGTGGTGCCCGCCAATGCCCGCGATGAAATCCTCGCAAAGGTGAAGATGACGCATGAGTTGCTGCGTCTGCAGCAAGGCTTCGTCCAGGACTTTCTGCTCGAGCAATTCTCCGGACCGGGCGAATTCAACCTCGTCACCATCGTCGAATGGGAAAGCCAGGCTGCCGTCGACAATGTGGTACCGATCGTCAAGGCTGCGCACGAGCGCATAGCCTTCAACCCGCAGGAGACGATCGCCCGGCTCGGAGTGCGAGCTGATATCGCCAATTATCAGCGCGTGCCGGGACTCTAGCCAGGCCACCCCACACTCGGTGCCGGCGCTTCAATGCCGAGCACCTTGCCGGTGCGGGCGTCGCTTGTCATATGTTCGAAGCCGCGCCACTCGGCGGCGGTGATGAACAGCGTTTTCCTGTCCGCAGCGCCCAGCATGCAGGCAAAGCAGCCGCGATCGGCGGTGACGGTCTGCAAGACGTCACCGCCTTCGCGCACCCGCACGCAATGCTTGTTGGGAACGTCGGCATACCAGACCGCCCCTTCGGCATCGAGGCAGATGCCGTCGGGATATCCGTCGAGATCGGCCCAGGTGCGTCTGTTGGACAAGGAACCGTCGGCGGCAATGTCAAACGCGGTCAGCCGGTTGGCATGGGATTCGGCAATGATCAGCGTCTTGTTGTCCGGGATCACCGCCATGCCGTCCGCAAAGGCGATAGTGTCCGCCACTTGCCTGACCGCGCCATCCGGTGTGACCAGCACGATGGTGCCGGGACCGAAATGCTGGCCGGTCGCCGGCGCCGGCCCGCCACCATTGACGTAGATGTTGCCGCGCCCGTCGACGACGATCTCATTCCACGGGCTTTTCGACAGGCCGCGCAGGTCGGCGTGGGTGACGAGCGAGCCATCGGCTTCCTGCCGCAACAGCAGGCCCTCGCGGCCTGAGACAACCAGCAGGCGACCATCCGGCAGCCAGTCGATTGAGTAGGGCAGGACAGCCGGAATCGTGAGCATGATCTTGCGGCTGCCGTCGGCATCGACGGCGATGATCTCGCCGGTGCCCCAATTGCAGACCCACAGGCGCCCATCATGCCAGCGTGGCGATTCCCCGAAGGCGAGACCTTCCATGACGATATGCGGTTTGTCGCCGGACGATATTCGCATGATCAGGAGCCTCCGTTGCGCGCGTCATCCGCCCTTGCGATGAAGCGCTTCCCACCAAGGACGGGCGAGATGGGAGTCTCCCGACAGCGGACCGCTGTATTTTCGCGCAGGAAGAACGCTGCATCGGTGTGACGTTGACGCCACAGGTGCCGGTCTGCGCAAGGGCGGCGTCGGCGCAGATAGGTTTCTCGGCCACTCTGGCTGTCCTGGCGCTGTCAAAGGATGGCTTTTGAGGGCATGACACAGGCATGCGACCCGGTATCCAATTTCACGACACACGGAGCGCCAGGCTATCCGCGGTCACAGGCCCGCACTTGCCCGTTCATCCGCGCCGGCGATTGTCGCGTTGCGGGCAGGGGGTGTTTCGGCTATTGAGGCCGGACCTGAAACAGGGACCGCCCCCAGCCCATGAGCCTTGTCGACACGGTCAAGAACGCGTTCGTACCGATCCATCGCGAAGGCTATCCCTTCATCGCGGCGTTTGGCGCGGCGACGCTGTTCGTCGGCTATTTCTCCTCGATCCTGTTCTGGATCGGCCTGATCCTGACCGCCTGGTGCGTCTATTTCTTCCGTGACCCCGAGCGCGTCACGCCTGTTGACGATCGCCTGGTGGTAAGCCCCGCTGATGGCATCGTCTCGGCGGTCGGGCCGGCCGTGCCACCGCGCGAGCTTGGCCTCGGCAATGTCGAGATGACCCGTATCTCCGTGTTCATGAACGTCTTTTCCTGTCACGTGAACCGCTCTCCGGTGCGCGGCCGCATCGCCAGGATCGAACATCGGCCGGGAAAATTCCTCAATGCCGAGCTGGACAAGGCGAGCACGGAAAACGAGCGCAACGGCCTCGTCATCGAGAGCCCCAACGGCACGGTGGCGGCAGTCCAGATCGCCGGCCTGGTGGCGCGCCGCATTGTCTGCTGGACCGAGGCCGGCGCTTCGATCGGCACCGGCGAGCGTTTCGGCCTGATCCGCTTCGGCTCGCGCGTCGACGTGTTCCTGCCCTTGACCGCCACGCCGCGCGTCGCCGTTGGCCAGACGGCGGTCGGCGGCGAAACCGTGCTCGCCGAATTCGGCGGTGTCGCCGGCACGCCCCTCGTGCGGATTTCCTGAAGGTGGGCACGCAGTATAAAAAATTCGAGGCCCATGCCAGCGGCGGTCCGCGCATCCGCGAGATCCCCATGCGCATGGTGCTGCCCAACCTGGTCACCGTGCTTGCCATCTGCGCCGGCCTGTCCGGTATCCGCTTCGGCTTCGAGGGGCGTTTCGAGCCGGCGGTGGTAATGGTGCTGCTGGCCGCTTTTCTCGACGGCATTGACGGCCGCCTGGCGCGGATGCTGAAGGCGACCTCCAAATTCGGCGCGCAGATGGATTCCCTGGCCGACATCGTCAATTTCGGCGTTGCGCCGGCGCTGGTGCTCTATGCCTTCCTGCTCGACCGCGCCGGCTCGCCAGGCTGGATCGCGGCACTGCTGTTTGCGATCGCTTGCGGGCTGCGGCTGGCGCGTTTCAACGTGCTCGACGACGAGAAGGCCGACCGCCCGATATGGCAGACCGAATATTTCGTCGGTGTGCCGGCGCCGGCAGGCGCCGTTCTGGTGATGCTGCCGCTCTATCTCTATTTCCTGCGGCTTGGGGTGGAGCCCAGCCGGCCGGCCGCCTTCGTCGCCACCGGCTTCACCATCCTGGTGGCCTTCCTGCTGGTCAGCCGCTTGCCAGTCTATTCAGGCAAGAGCATCAAGATCCCCGGCGACAGGGTGCTGCCGGTCATCCTCGCCGTCGTCCTCTACATTCTCTTGCTGATGACCTATCCCTGGTACACGCTGACGGCATCGGTCGCGGGCTACCTGATCTTTCTCCCATTCAGCGTGCGCGCCTACTCCAAGCGGGCCAAGCTGGAAGGCGAGAAAGTGCCGCCTTCGGACATAGGTTAGAAAGTCGGCCGAAGTCCTTGATCCGACTCAGGCCGCCACGCCAAGCCCGAGCCGGTCGATCGCCAGCTTTCTCGTCGACACATAGTCGGTCTTGCCGGAACCGAGCACCGGGATCTCCTCGACCTTGACGATGTCGTTAGGCACCATCAGTTCGGCCGCTCCGGCCTTTTTGCCGAACTGACGCAACTCCTCGGCGCTGGCATCGTCGGCGGTGGTGACCAGCACGATGCGCTCGCCCCGCCTATTGTCCGGCACCGCCACCGCCGCATGGCGTTCTTCCGGCCAAAGCGACTGCACCAGCATCTCGACCGCACCCAGCGACACCATCTCGCCAGCGATCTTGGCGAAGCGCTTGGCGCGGCCGCGAATGCTGATGAAGCCTTCGCGGTCGACGGCGACGATATCGCCCGTATCGTGCCAGCCGGTCAGCGGCTGGAGCTCGCCGGGGCGGTCCGCGGTCATGTAGCCCATCATCATGTTCGGCCCGTCGAGCCACAACTGGCCGGCATCGTTGATGCCTTCGACTGGCTCCAGTTTCATGCGAATGGCCGGCAGAAGCCGGCCGACCGTGCCGTCGCGGCCGTGGATCGCGGTGTTGACGGCAACCACGGGCGCCGCCTCGGTCAGTCCGAAGCCCTCGATGATCTCGGCTTGGAAGCGTTCGCGATAAACGCGGCGGGTATCCGGCTTCACCGCCTCGGCGCCGGCGACGACGAAGCGCAGACTGGAGAAATCCCCGTCCTTGGCGGTGCGCGCATAGTTGGCGAGGAACGTGTCGGTGCCGAACATGATGGTCGGTTTCACCTTGCGCGCGATCTCGGGGATGAGCTTGTAGTGGAGAGGCGAGGGATAGAGGAACAGCTTTACCCCGGTGACCAGTGGCAGGATGGTGCCGCCCGTCAGGCCGAACGAATGGAACACCGGCAACACGTTGAGCAGGATGTCCGCCGGCGAAATGGTGATCCGCGCCTCGGCCTGCATGGCATTGGCGAGGAGATTCTTTTGCGACAGAACAACGGCCTTCGGCGTGCCTTCGGAGCCCGAGGTGAACAGGATCACGCCGGGCTTTGCCGCGTCCTGTCGCTGCAGCGGCAGGCGCCACAGCAAGGCGGCTGCAAGCTTGTCCAGCGTGGTGACGCTTTCGCGTACATCTTCCAGCCACAGCAGCCTGGCGCCGCCCTTTTCGACCGCGGCGACGATATCGGCGAGATCGGCCTTCTCGACGAAGGCACGCGAAGAGACAACGGTGCGGATGACGGCGGTGCGGACAGCCGCGGTGACGCTTGCCGGCCCGGCCGTGTAGTTGATCATCGCCGCCACACGGCCCGCCGAGAGCAGGCCGACGAGCGACAGCACGACGCCGTTGGCGTTGGGCAGCATCACCCCCACAGCTTCGCCCGGCGCCGTCACCGCCTCGAAGCGCCTGCCCAGCACCCGCGCGCCGATGAACATCTTGCGGTAGCTCAGCGCCCCGGAAATGACGTCCTCGATGATCGCATGCGAAGCGCCGATCCTGGTTGCGGCGTCGCGCATGGCAAGGAACAGGCCACGGTCGAGGTCGGTGCCAAAAAGCCGGGCCTCCGCGACGCGGTCGAACAGCGCATTGGTGTTGGAAGCCTGGTCCGGATTGCGCGCCACCAGCTCGGCGATCGTCATCGGCTCCAGGACACTGACCGACAGCCGTGGAAACCAGTGACGCGGTGCCTTGTCCGCCGAGGTCAGCGACACCGGCAGGTTGCGGGCGCCGGCGACGAAGATCGGCACGATGCGGGCGTCGGCCTGCATGGCGATGCGGGTGACGGCGCGGAACAGCCGAAACGTCTTGACGTCGGGCTCGACCGCGTCCGGCAGATAGACGGCCAGCCGGCCCTTGCCCTTCAGCACGCGCACCAGCCGGCGGCTGACGAAGACATGTTCGGCGTTGAAGGCAATGGTGCGGCCGAGTTCGCGCCACGGTTCGAGCCAAGGCGAACGCGCCGAGACCTCGTCGAGTATATGCAGCGTGTCGTCGGGCAGCAGCGACAGCATCAGCGCCGGCTCGAAGCGCGACTGGTGCGAGATGACATAGATGACCGGCACCTGCGCCTTGCGAGCGATCTTGATGCGATTGTCGCTGATCCGGTAGGCGAGCTTGAACGGTGCGTAGAGCAGCGCTTGGGTGAAGCGCAGGCCGAGGCGGAATTTTTCCACCACGCCGATCAGCAACCAGGCCACAACCAGACCCGCAAGCAGCGCCAGTGTCAGGATCATGCCGCGTCTCTCCCAACGATTTTGTCATTGCGGCTCTTGTGCGGCCGCTTCGGGGGCAGAGCCTAGCGGAAGTCGAGGCAAGGTCAATGCGGAAGGGGCGCCCTCACGCCGCGTTCAGCCGCCCGCTGATGAAACGGAACTCCTGCGTCTTGCCGCCGTAGCCATAGGCCGCTGCCGGAACCTCATGCACGAAAGCATAGCTCTCCTGGTGCACGCCGCTTAGCAGGCGGCCAAAGGCATCGAAGACCGCCTCGAGATAGGCCTCCAGTTCGAGCTTTGTGTTGGTGCCATCGACCACCTTGATGTCGAGCCAGAACGTGTTGGTGCCGTGCTCGGCGAGCGACTTGCCGCCGGCGAACCAGTGCTGCGGATCGAGATAGGACACGGCAACTGCGGTGATCGTCGGATCCTTGCGCAGATGCGTGGCGGTAATCTCGGTTATTTCCCTGGCGATGCTGGCCGACAGGGTGGCGTCGGGCTTGCCGGTGACGCTGACATTGATGATGGGCATTTTTCTCTCCTTGGTTTTTAGCGGCGTGGGCGCCGTTGAAGACCATGCCATCATCTTTTGATCGAAAAAACTGAATTGTTTTCAACTGATGATTTGATAAAACCGAATTATGGAAACGCTCGATCCCGACCTGCTCAGAACCTTCCTTGCTTTCGTCGACAGCGGTTCGCTGGCGCAGGCGGCGGCCAATGTCGGCCGCTCACCCTCGGCGGTGACGGCGCAGATGCAGCGCTTGGAAGAGATCGTCGGTGAGCCGGTTCTGGCGCCGCAGGGCAGGGGGCGCGGCCTGACGGCGGCAGGCGAGGATCTTGTCGGGCACGCCAGGCGTATTCTTGCCGTGCATCGCGAGGCCTGGCTGGCGCTGAAGGGCGCGCGCGCTGCCGGGCGCGTCGCCATCGGCACGACGCAGGATTTCGCCGATAGCGGCCTGCCGGACCTGCTGCGTGCCTTCGCCTCCAGCCATCCCCGCGTCAGGATCGAATTGCGTGTCGGCCGCTCCGCCGAACTGGCGCAGGCGTTACAAGCTGGCAGCCTCGATCTGGCGATCGTCATGCGCCAGGCTGCCGTGCCGGACGAGGTCGGCGTGCTGCGCGAGCCGATGATATGGCTGTGTTCGAACAAGGGACTGGCCTCGCGGCAGGAAGAATTGCCGCTGGCGCTGCTCGACCCCTATTGCGGGTTTCGCGAAGCGGCGCTCGCCGCGCTCGACGCCGCCGGCCGCCGCTATCGCATCGCTGCCGGCAGCGCCAGCCTGGCCGGGCTGCGCACTGCGGTAAATGCCGGTGTTGCGCTGACCTTGCGAACCCCGCGCTTTGCCCATTCCGGCATCGTCGAAGCGCCCCGCGAACTTGGCTTGCCGCCGGTTCCGATGGCTGAGTTCGCGATCCGCCTGCGCGCCGGTGCCGATGCGCCCGCGGGCGATCTGGCGACGCTGCTCGGCGGTAGCCTCGCTTTGTCCGGACCGCTTGGTTGATTGGCGAGGCGCGAAGCTCCGTCGCCGGTCTTTTGGCATGGAAAGCCGACTTGCGGTCGACCCGTCTGTTGCAAAGCAAAAGCTGTCGCAAAGAAAAAGCCGACCTTGCGGTCGGCTTGGAGTAGGACGGGCCGAGGGGTTTGGGGGGACTTGGGGGGTGGCCCGTCACACTAATAATGTCCGGGCACGGTGATGGTTCCGTGACTTCCGAAATTTTTTAAGAAATATTTGAAGACGCCTGTCGCGAGCGTGCCTTCAGCCAATCGCGGCCGGCATGGGCAACGACGGCGCCGAGCACGATGGCCCCGCCGACCATGCTGGCCATCGGCGGGATTTCGGCCAGGAACAGAAATGCAAACAGGATCGCGAACGGCACTTCCGCCGAACCGAGCAGGCCCGATTCAGGCGCCGGGATCAGCCGCGAGCCTTCCGTCCACAGAATGGAAGCCAGCGCGAAGGACGCGCCGAAGGTGGCAAGCAGGATGGCGTCCCTTGATGAGACCGCCAGGGGATCGGTGACGAACCATCCGAGTATGAACAGCAGGAAGGCCGAAACCGCGCCGGCCCACACAACGGGCGTGTCACGGAACGCGCGAACCATGATCATGTACAGCGCGCTGCCGGCCGTCATCAGCAGCGCCAGCCCGTCGCCGAACAAATTGCCGGTGGCAAAACCCGACCACACCATGATGGCGACCCCGCACAGCGACACCGCCGCCGCCACCATCGTCTGCAGCCGGAAAGGTTCGCGCACCAGCATCCAGGCCAGTACGGCGGCAATGAAGGGCGACGTCGCGTAGATGACCGCGACATTGGCGACGAAAGTGAACTTGAAAGCGGAAATGAAGGCGATGCTGGCCAGTGCGCCTTCGACGGCCAGCAGCCAGCCGCGCCAGCCAAGCCGCAGCGGTTCACGGTTGCCGGCACGGCGGCGGCGCCACAATACGTAGAGGCTGATCAGGATCGCGCCGACAAAGCCGCGCCAGCAGGTGATTGTCAGCGGATCGGCATGGATCGACTTGGTCAGAACGCCGGTCAGCCCGAATACAGCCGCCGAGGATGATACCAGCAGGATACCCAGCGTGCGTTCGGCGGTTTCCGCGGTGGCCGTGATCTCAGTCATGCCGGCAGCCTACCTTGCCTCGTCCTGACATCGTCGCGTCGGGAGTAGTGACCATCCACGTCAAAGCCGCTTGCGGAAATGTTCGCCGCCGACGATCAGCAGGCCGGCGGCGACGATAAGGGCGGCACCCAGGAACACTTCGCGGCGCGGCACGTCGCCCCAGATCGCGAAGCCGAGCGCGAACGCCCACAACAGCGAGGTGTACTCGAGCGGCGCCAGGATCGATGCCGGCGTACGCTTCATGCCCTCGAAGAGAAGATATTGCGCCAAGCCGCCGAGCGCACCGACGCTGGCAAGAAGCAGCAATTGTGCCGGGTCCGGCGTATGCCACCACGACAGCGCCGGCACCGCCGAAAAAACCAGGAAATAGAAATTGTTGAGGAGGAGCTGGATCGTCGAGCGCTCGGCAAGCGCCGTCTTGCGCAGAAGCACGATGGCGATGCCCCAAAGGCAGGCCGCCGTCAGTACCAGCAACACGGGCACGGACAGGCCAAGATGGGCGGGATCGCAGGCGACAAAGACGCCGGCAAAGCCGATCAGAACCGCCAGCCAGCGCAGAACGGGCACCTTTTCGCCGAGCAGGACCACCGATAGCACGGTGACGATGATCGGAGCCGCGTAATAGACGGTGGTCAGTTCGGCGAGTTGCAGGCTGCGGGCGGCATTGTAGTAACAGAGCCAGGCGGCGAGCGTGAAGGCGCTGCGCACCAGCATCGGCCGCACGATCGGCGAGCGCACCGTATCGGCGAACAGCGGCCGCCCGCCGATCACTGCGCAGGCGCCAAGAATGGTGATGCTGCGGAAGAACATGATCTGCCAGACGGTCATGCCGGTGACCAGCAGTTTGATCGAGGCGTCCTGCGTCGAAAACAGCAAATAGGCGGCGCCCGTCAGCAGGATTCCGGCGAAGACCCTTTCGCGTGTATCGAGAATGGCGATATCGGCCATAAGGCGTGCGCCTGCTTGAGTGAAGGCGGCCCCAGCCCCTGTCGGCTCCGCACCAGCCAGCTATACGGGCGAAATCCCGCACGGCGCTGCTCCAGGACCGCGCTTGCTTTTGGGGCAGGCGGCAGTGGCGCGAAATGCAGCCTGTCCCGGCTGCGGCTTCTGGCGCGGCACGGCCGATTGGTTTAGCATCATCTCATAAAGCCGGAAACGAAGGCAGGCGCGCAGAACGCCGGGGGACGGACATCGAATTGGCGCTCAGCTCATGCCAGATGTAGCATGTGCGGGCGCGGCGTGACGGGCCGCCTCTGCCAGAGCGGATATTGCGGGGAGAAGGCCGATGCAGAAACTGCAGTCGCAAGGCGTCCATCACATCACGCTGGTCGGTGCCGGTCGCCAGACCTCGATCGATTTCTGGGAAGGGGTGCTGGGCATGCCTTTCATCTTCGAGCAGCCCAATCTCGACAAGCCGAGCGAAAGCCATCTTTATTTCGATCCGGGCGACGGCCGGCTGATCACCATCTTCACCGACGAGACCCGCACGGTCGTGCAGCGCCGCACCCCGACCGACCCGGGCTGCGTGCATCACATCGCCTTTTCGGTGTCCCGCGTCACTTTCCTGCAGGCGGTCGCCCGGCTCGACGAGCGCGCCGTCAAACACAGTGGCGTCAAGGATCGCGGCTTCATGGATTCAATCTATTTCGAGGATCCGCTCGGCCTTCTGATCGAGCTTGCCTCTTATCGTTTCGAGCCGCCTGCAGGCTTCACCCATGCCGATGTGCTGATGGAGGCGCATAAGCTTCGCGTCACGCGTGGCGACTACAACATCGCCGAGGTGCATCTGGCTGATGCGATCCAGGCGCTGGTGGAACGCGCGCGCGCGACATTGTCGGCGGACCGGGCGCCCAAAAATCCATACTGAAGGCTGAACAGGCAAGGGAGGAACACGTGGCAAAAGCAGTGGCGAAAAGCGCAGGGAAACCGGCCGCCAAACCAGCGGCAAAAGCGGCAGAAAAAGCTGCGACCAAGACGGCGCCAAAGGCCGCCGGCAAGACCGCGGCCAAGGCCAAGGCGAAACCGGCAAGGAAATCGGCGCTGACCATCAGCATGCTGAAGCCGAGCGTCAACAACATGACCGTTCGCGTCTTTGCCCGCGCCGCCGGGCTCGACCATGCGGAGACCGATGCGTGGGGGCACACGCGCTCGCCCGAATACATGGCGCGTAATCCGGCCCACCTGACGCCGATGATCGAGGACAAGGGCCTGCCGCGCGGCGTGCTGTGGGAGAGCTGCGCCATCATGCAATATCTTTCCAACAAGCATGGGCTGGAGAAATTCTACCCGAAGGCGCCAGCCAAGCGGGCGATGATAGACAGCGCCATGTTCTATCTGATCGGTACGCTTTATCCCTATGTCGCGCGCGCCACTTATCCGGCGCTCGGCTTCCCGCAATATGCCGGCGAAGTCGGTCACAGCGACGCCCACCCGGATAGGAAATCGGAGGCGCAGAAGGCCGCGGTCGCCGCCATTGCCGAGCCGCTCGAGGTCTTCCACTCCTTCTTCCGCGATGGCAAGCCGTTCATCGGCGGCAAGAACCCGTCGATCGCGGACATCCGTCTTGCGGCAACGCTCGAATTCCTCGCCGTCATCGACTACGCCCTGCCCAAATGGGCGAAGGAATACATGGCTGCGATGGAGAAGAAGCTCGGCAAGGCCTATGCTGGTCCGGCCGGCGACGTGCGCGGCTACATCGCCCATGTGAGGTCGCAGGCCAAGGCGTGAGTCCAACCAGTCGATGGTGCGATGAGCTGCGGAAGCGGCCGCCGGACTGATCTCACCGGCGACCTCGCGGTTCCCCGCCAGCTTGAAGTTGGCGGGGCTTGCGTTAGTCTGGGCGCGGATGCAGTCGAATTTTTCTCTCGACCGGCTTGAACGCTGGAGTGGTGGCGTGGCCGCCGCGGCCTTGGCGGCAACGCCCGAAGACTTGTCGGCCCGCTTCAGCGCGGCGGCAAGGGTGCTGCTTGGCTCGGATCGTGTCTATGTTGGCTTCTATCGTCGCGACATAACATCCCTGACCATCGACGATGCCGGACCCGATCGCTGGAACCGCGACTATGATGCGCGCGTCTATCGCCAGGATCCGTTCTTTCAGAGGTTCGCCAGCACCAGACAGGATTTCCTGCTGCCGTTGTCGGCTCTCAGCCAAGGCGATTTCCAGCGCACGCCGTATTACCGCGAATTCTACGGGCCCTCCGGCAGCTTCGATGAAATAACCGGCGTGTTCAACCTCGACGGACTGACCGCCGGCTATGTGACCTTTCTGCGCCGCGACGGCGCGCCGCGTTTTGGCGAGCATGATCTGGCTGTGGCCGGCGCGGCGAGCAGCGCGACAAAGCTCATTCTGCAAAGGCTGCTTCATTTGTGCCGTCTTCGCGACAAGGGTTCCGCAATCGAAGCCGCGGGGTCGCAACTCAGCGCCCGGGAAAGGCAGATCGCGCGGCTCCTGATCGAGGGCGGCAGCGCCAAGACGATTTCGCGAAACCTGTCGATTTCACCCGGCACCGTGCGCAACCACATCAAGCAGGTCTACCGCAAGCTCGGTGTGCACTCCCAGGTCGAGCTGTTGGCCATAGGCTGGAAGGCCTCGCCCAACTGACGGTTCGCCAGCTTCACTGTCCCGTCACGACGCGTGTCCACATGCGGTTTTGCAGTCGCAGCAGCTTTGCGTCGTTGTTCTCGACCACGAACAGCTTGGCCTTTACATCGTCGGACGGAAAAACGCCGGGATCCTTTGCGACGGCCTGATCCATCAGCGGCAGGGATTCCGGGATCGCATTGGCATAGGAAACATAACTGGAATTGGCCGCTGCGATATCGGGCCGCAAGTTGAAATCGATCCACGCCTGGGCATTCTCCGGATGCGGCGCATCCTTCGGCACGGCCATCGTATCGAAGTTTATCAGCGTGCCTTCCCTTGGAATGGAATATGCAATCTCCAGCTTCTTCGCGGATTCCGCCGCACGGGTCTTGGCCTGCAATATGTCGCCCGACCAGCCCAGCACGACACAGATGTCGCCATTCGCCAGGTCGTTGATGTATTTCGACGAGTGGAAGTAACGGATATAGGGCCGCACCTTGCCCATCAGCTCTTCGACCTTGGCGAGGTCGTCCGGACTGGTCGACCTGGGATCGATGTGGAGATAGTTCATAGCCATAGGAATGATCTCCGCCGGAGCATCGATCATGGCGACGCCGCAATCGGAGAATTTCTTGACGACGTCGACGTCGAAGACCATGGCGAAGGAACCTGTCGGCGCATCCGGCATCCGTTGCTTGACGGCAGCGACATTGTAGCCGATCCCGTCTGTGACGGCCATATAAGGCACGGCGTACAGGTTCTGCGGATCCGCACCCGCGATCAGCGACAAGGCTTGCGGATCGATTTTCGAGTGGTTTGAAAGCTTCGATCTGTCGAGCCGCAGGAAAGCGCCTGCCTTCACCTGGTTCTTCAGGAACGGAAAGGCCGAGGGATAGACCACGTCATATCCCGAGCCGCCGGTGAGCAGTTTCGTCTCAAGGACCTCGTTGCCGTCATAGACATCGTAGCGGACCTTGATGCCCGTCTCCTTCTCGAATTTCTCAGCCGTGTCCGGGGCGATGTAGTCGGACCAGTTGTAGACGTTGACCACCTTCTCATCGTCCGCCCGGGCGACGCCGAAACTGATGCCGCAGGCAAGCGCGGCGGTCAGGATTGGGAAGAGCAGAGCGCGCATGGGTATCTCCTTTTGCCTGGCGGGCCGACGCGGCGCACCGTTCTGATTTCACTTCGGCACGCTTGCCGCTCAACGCCGGTGGGGCGCATAAACGGGTAACGTGATACAGGCGACATTGCCGCCTCCGAGCAGAATTTCGCGGGAGTTCTCGATGCCGACGAGCTTGTGATCGGGAAACAGCGTGGCCAGCTGTTGCTTTGCCTTCCCGTCGAGATTGCAGCCGAATTCCGGCACGACCACGACGCTGTTGCCCGGATAATAGTTGATGTAACTCGCCGCGATCCGGTTGCCGGTCGGCCGTGCCCAGGTCGAATCGACCCGGTCCACGCTCTCGCTTTCTTCCATCGTCATCTCGATCGGCAGGGGATGGTGCAGCCGATGAACCTCCAGGCGACGGCCACGCGCGTCGCGGGCCGAGCGCAGCACCTCTTCGGCTTCGCGTACGATCTCATATTGCGGATCGTCCCGCTCGTCGGTCCAGCTCAGCGCCACAACGCCCGGACGAACGAAGCAGCAGAGGTCGTCGACATGGCCATCCGTCTCGTCGAAAGCAAAACCGCGCGGCAGCCAGATGATTTTGTCGACGCCGAGATAGTCGCCAAGCTGTTGTTCCACCTTCGCCTTTCCGAGATGGGCATTACGGTTGCGATTGAGCAGGCACTGCTCGGTCGTGATGAGCGTGCCTTGGCCGTCGCATTGCAGTCCGCCGCCCTCGGCGATCAGCGGTGCGCGATAACGGTCCATCCTCTCGATCTCGAGGACCTTTTGCGCCACGAGGTCGTCGAGATCCCAAGGCGAGTAGAGGCCGCCGTCGAAACCGCCATAAGCGTTGAAGATCCAATCGACGCCGCGCACTTCGCCTCGATCATTGACGACGAAATTGGGGCCACTGTCGCGGAGCCAGGAATCATTGGTCGACATTTCCACGACGCGCACATGGCTGGGCAATCGCGCTCTTGCGTTCTGCCACTGGCGGCTGGACGCCGCCACCGTCATCGGCTCGCTTTGTGCGATCGCCGCAGCGACATTGGCGAACAGCCTCTGCGCGGGCTTGGCGCCCAGCCGCCAGGTGTCCGGCCGTTCTGGCCAGATCAGCCAACAGCCCGATTTGGGTTCGAATTCGCCAGGGGCGCGAAACCCATCCTGCCTCGGTGTGGTCGGGAGCGTATGTGACATTGTGGGACCACCGGAAAATGGAATGACGAAACCTTGCCCGATCAGACGGTTTTGGGGCCTTGTCCGTCAATGTCCCATTTGGGACAGCTTGATCACTGCGCCCGCCACCGGGCCTGCATCGGCGCCTTGGTTGCCCGGGGACTCGATGTCCTGTCGTTTACTGGGTTGCCTGGTAAAGCTGTGAAGCGGCCTGCTTCAGCGCGCGCCGTCCATCCGGTTCGAGATACATCATGTGCCCACCTTCAACGACGTCGAGGCGGATCGGCCTGGCGCCGGCGAGCGACGGGATCTGGCTGACCAGATAACGCGACGCCAGATAGGGAGTGACGAGATCGGTGTAGCCATTGACGATGACGACGCCCAGCGCGGGATTCAAGGACCGCGCCCGTTGCAGGTCATCCATCACGCCGGCATAGCCCTGGCGCGAGGCGCTCGTCCCATAGTCCCAGTTGTGGCTGATATCGCCGTTCAGCAAGCGGTAGCTGACATCGGTGCGAAAGTTCAGCTCGTCGCGCGCGTAAGCGACAAAGGCTGAGGTCAGCGCCGGCACACTACGGTCCAGCACCGGATCGGGGCCAGCGATACGGGCGCTCTGGGGAGCGATGTCCGCCGTCGCGATCATGCCGTCATAGGGGCTGAGCACCTTACGCATGGCACGGCCAAACTCCCTTGCGAAGAGCGAGGTCGGGACGCGGGCGAAGTTGCGGTGAACGAGGTCGAGAGGCAGGCCGGTGATCTCGGCCACGCGATCACCCGCCAGCCGTCCGCCTTGCTCCAGCCCACTGGTGAGCGCACTGAGGTACTCGCCAAGTGCATAATGCTCGACCTCGGCGAGCTTTTTCCGCAAAGTGTCGCCGCTGACACCTTCACTGCGCAGGCGAACCGCGGCGAGGGAGGGTAGTTCGAGAGCCCAATGCAGCGGCTCGAATTCGTCGGGCTGCACCAGGGTGAATTCCAGCGCCGGCGAGATCAGCACGATGCCGCTCGGGCTGATGCCGATATCTTCCTGCAGCGTCCTGGCAAGCAGTGCCGCCCGGAACCCGCCATAGCTCTCACCGGCGAGGAACAGCGGAGATCCCATGCGGCCGTTTTGGGCGAGATAGAGCCTGATGAAGGCGCCGACCGAACTGGCGTCCTGGCTGACGCCCCAGAAGTCGTGCGTATCGTGGCCGGGCGCCTCGCGGCTGTAGCCGGTTCCCACCGGGTCGACGAAGACGAGGTCGGTCATGTCGAGCCAACTGTCGGGATTGTCGATGAGCTTTTGCGGCGAGGGGAGGAATTCCCCGCCGGCTCCGGTCGCCACGACGCGCGGTCCGAGCGCGCCGAGATGCAGATAGGCTGAAGCGGCGCCCGGGCCGCCGTTGAACACGAAGGTGATTGGCCGCGGTGCTTCCGTCGCCACGCTCTCCCGCGGCTTCAGCGTATAGGCAACATAGAAGATCTCCGCCGTGATCTCGCCCTTGCCGGAGAGCAGCGGAAGCGTGCCGGCCTTTGCCTGATACCGCAGGCTGCGTCCGCCAATGGTGATCGAATGGTCGGTGATCTCAGGTGACGGCAGCAGTGAAAGCACGCCGCCCGCGGGTGCCGGCCGCTCCGCCGTTTCGGCCAGGAGAGGCTGCGCGAAACCGGCAAGCATGAAGAGGACAAGGGAGACGAGTTTCAGCTTGGAACGCATGAGACCTCCGCGGAAAAGACTCCCGCATAGCTATGGCCGAGGCGGATGAAGTCAAAGGGATCAGACGATGGCGCGCCCACTGCTGTTGTTTCGGCCGAACCAGTTCCTGACAGCTTGGGTCGTCATGTTTGGATTGCCTCACACGTCTCGCAGGACCATGCTATCAAGGCAGAAAGCCTGTCGGAGGAACGAAAATGGACGCAACCGAGCTGAAGGCCATGCAGGCGCCGCTGAAGCAGGCCTACCGCGACGACGCCACGCAAGCACTGATCACGCTAAGGGCAAAGGGCTCGATCGACGAACAGTCGGTGGCCTGCAAGGTGGAGACGGGCAGGGCGTTGGCAATCGCCGGCCTTCATCCGGCAACAGGCGGCTCGGGGCTCGAACTGTGCTCCGGCGACATGCTGCTCGAGGCGCTGGTGGCGTGCGCCGGGGTGACGCTGAAGGCGGTGGCGACGGCGCTCGAATTCAAGCTCGGCGCCGCTACCGTTGAAGCCGAAGGCGATCTTGATTTTCGCGGCACGCTTGGTGTCGCCAAGGATGCGCCGGTCGGCTTTCGCGCCATTCGGCTCAATTTCAATCTCGACACGGCGGAGCCTCCGGAGCGCATTGATTCGCTGCTGAAGCTGACCGAGCGCTATTGCGTGGTGTTCCAGACCATCAAACAAAAGCCGGAACTGACGGTGAGCGCGCGGTGATGAATCGCAAGGCCCGCGGCAGCGGTCGGGGGCCTTGCGATATCTGATGCTTACTGAGCTGCCGGCTCTTCGGCGTCGCCTTCGTCGGTGAAGGGCGAGGCGCTCGGCACGCACTGCACGGACCAGCCGGCGGGTGTCGGCTGCTTCTGATACTCGGTGATGGCGGCGGTGCACTGTTCGCGCTTGTCGAAGGTGCTGGGCAGCACGACCATGCCGCCCTGCGGGCCGGCGATTACCAGATACCAGACCAATGCTGCGGTCGTAGCCATGGAGTTTTCCTTGTTCTGCCCAGATCGGGCTCTCGTTGCGGGATTCGCTCGATCCTAACAACTCCTCGGAAATGACGAAAGCATGACCGCCCAGCGGCTTCTCCTCTCAGATCACAGCCGCGTGATGATCCGTCGGGTTCCTAGCTGCGGTATTGCCCTCCGCCGTGGTTCAGTCGGTCGCAAAGCAATAGAACAGGCCGTCGCCGCCTGTGCCTTTCAGCGCCTCCTGGCTGCAGCCGCCACGCGAGGCATGCGAAGAATTCCACGACTTCGCCGCCGCCGAATCGTCGAGACCGGTGCGGTCGTGATGGCCCATCATCGCCGCCCCTTCGGAGCCGCTCATCGTCCAGTCGCCGCAGGTCTGGTCGGCGATCCTGGTGCCGTCGGGCTTGGAGCCGGTCAGCATGTCGTGTCGGTTGGGCGTATCGCCGCGGCCGTTGACCGTCTCACCCTTCTCGTTCAGCGCGGTTTGCTTGGTGATGCCGTTGGCGTCGCTGTGCAGCGAGGCGACATCATCGGCGATCTTGGCGCCCTTGGCGTTGAACCAGGGACCCTTGCCGATGCGATCGCGCGCATCCTCCGCGCTGGTCGAGAGATATGCGTGCCAGGTCTTGCCGGTGACGCCGGCGGCTTCCGCCAGCGACGCGCAATGGGCATCCGCGCCCTTCAGGCCGCCGAGATCGCCCCCCTTGCCGGAGCCGACGCTGGTGACGAAGAAACTCATCTTGGTATCTTGGGAAACGGCCACGCCCACCGTAGCTCCAAGAGCGGCGGCAAGGGCGGTGGCGGCAACGATGGCGAGTCTTGGCATGTCGGTCCTCCGGTTTCGAATGTCCTACGTCAGAAGAACGTAGCCGAAGGCTGTTTTAATCCATTTCGAACCGGCTTTTATTCCGGTTGTCGGTAGGCGACGAAGCGGTTGTGCTTGGCCTGGAAGATCAGGCCGGTCTCTTTGAGATCCGGGCTGGCCAGCGGCACGATGCGTTTGGCGATCTCGGAGGGGTGCGGCAATGTCTCGGGATCCTCACCGGGCACGGCTTGTGCGCGCATCGCGGTGCGGGTGGCGCCGGGGTCGGCTGCATTGACGCGCAGCGGCAGATTTTGCGTCTCATGCGCCCAGGAGCGCATCATGGTCTCCACCGCCGCCTTCGATGCCGCGTAAGGCGCCCAGAAGGCGCGCGCCGAATGCGCCGCGTTGGACGACAGGATAATCGCCCGGCCGGCATCCGAAAGCCGCAGCAGCGGGTCGACCGAGCGGATCAGCCGCCAGGTCGAGGTGACGTTGATGGTCATCACCTTTTCGAAGGTCTTGGCCTCGACATGGCCGATCGGCGAGATGACGCCAAGCACGCCGGCATTGGCGACGAGGATGTCGAGCTTGCCCCAGCGCTCGTGGATGGCGCCGCCCAGCCGGTCGATACCGGCCATGTCGGCGAGATCGAGCGGCACCAATGTCGCCTGGCCGCCGGCCGCCTTGATCTGGTCGTCGAGTTCTTCCAGCCCGCCGACGGTGCGGGCAACCGCGATGACATGCGCGCCGGCCGCAGCCAATTCCCTGGCGATGAAATAGCCGATGCCGCGCGAGGCGCCGGTGACGACCGCGACGCGGCCGGTAAGGTCGAGGGTCATGCGATGGCTTCCGGAACTCTGGCTAAGGCTGATGAGGATCCGCCAATTCTACGACCCGCTTGTCGCCAGCAGCGACAGCGTGCGCACATTGTCGTGGCCTTCGAAGTCGAGCAGGCGGGTCGGGTACTGGCCGGTGAAGCATGCATCGCAGAACTGCGGCTGCTCGTCGTCGCGGCTGGCCTCGCCGACGGCGCGGTAGAGACCGTTGATACTGAGGAAACCGAGCGAATCGACCCGGATGAACTCGGCCATCTCTTCCACCGACATGCGCGAAGCCAGCAGCTTCGACTTCTCCGGCGTGTCGACGCCATAGAAGCACGATGCGCTGGTCGGCGGCGAGGCGATGCGCATGTGCACTTCCTTGGCGCCGGCATCGCGCACCATCTGCACGATCTTCTGGCTGGTGGTGCCGCGCACGATGCTGTCGTCGACCAGCACCACGCGCTTGCCCTCGATCATGCGGCGATTGGCGTTGTGCTTGAGCTTGACGCCCATATGGCGGATCGAATCGCCAGGCTGGATGAAGGTGCGGCCGACATAGTGGTTGCGGATGATGCCGAGTTCGAAGGGAATGCCCGCCGCCTGGCTGAAGCCGATTGCCGCCGGCGTGCCGGAATCCGGCACCGGTACGACGATATCGGCGTCGACCGGATTTTCCTGCGCCAGTTCCGCGCCGATGCGCTTGCGTACCTCATAGACGTTACGGCCCTCGACCGAGGAGTCGGGTCGGGCGAAATAGACATATTCGAAGATGCAGAAGCGGGTCTTCTGCGGTTCGAACGGGAACAGGCTCTCAATGCCCTTGGAGGTGACGACGACCATCTCGCCGGGCTTCAGGTCGCGCACGAAACGCGCGCCGATGATGTCGAGCGCACAGGTCTCGGAGGCCAGGATCCAGGCGCCGTCGAGATCGCCCAGCACCAGCGGGCGGATGCCGAGCGGATCGCGGCAGCCGATCATCTTCTTGGCCGTCATCGCCACCAGCGAGAAGGCGCCCTCGACCTGGCGCACCGCGTCGATGAAGCGCGAATTGAGGTCGCGCTCCTTGCTGGTCGCGACCAGATGCAAAAGCGTCTCGGTGTCGGAGGTGGAGGAGAAGATCGCGCCTTGCTTCTGCAGCGCGCGCTGCACCGTCATGGCGTTGGTGAGGTTGCCGTTATGGGCGACGGCAAAGCCGCCATCGGCCAATTCGGCGAAGAAGGGTTGGATGTTGCGCATGCCGGCGCCGCCGGTGGTCGCGTAGCGCGTGTGGCCGATGGCGCGGTTGCCTTGCAGGCTGTCGATGACGCGCTGCTTGGTGAAGGTGTCGCCGATCAGGCCGACATGGCGTTCGACATGGAACTGGGTGCCGTCATAGGAGACGATGCCGGCCGCTTCCTGACCTCGATGCTGCAGCGCATGCAGACCGAGTGTGACGATGGCCGCCGCGTCCTGCCGGCCAAAGATGCCGAACACGCCGCACTCGTCATGGAAATGATCGTCAGCCTCGGCGGAAAGCACGTCGTCTGCGTCTGCCATCTTAAGCTCCGCTAAAATCGCCATATAAGGCGGTCGCACGTCGAAAGCAACGCACTGCATGCGATCGTTCACATGGATCGATCGTCAGACGCCCCGTTCCGACCTCAGTTCGCCGGCGCTGGCGCCGGCTTGGCGGTGTTGTCGGCAGGACCGGCGTCGTTGTCGTCAGGAGCCGGCGCATTGGCGTCGTCGCCGCCGGCTGGTGCATCCGCCGCCGGTGCGTCGGGCGCGACGGGGGTCTCGGCGGCCGGCTGATTCGGATTGAGCTTCTTGAGGATGGCGTTTTCCGGGTCCTCTGGCAGCAGGCTCTCGAGCTTGGCGCCGATCTGTTCCAGCAGCGGCCGCGACTTGGCTTCCGTGACCCAGGCCGGGGCCTTGGCGCCGGCCAGCCAGTTGAAGAACAGCAGCGCGACAGCGACGACCAGGACGCCGCGCGCGGCGCCGTAAAGGAAGCCGAGCGTGCGGTCGAGGGCGCCGATGCGCGAATCGATGATCCAGTCGGCAAGCTTCATGGTGATGACCGAGACGACGATCAGCGCGATGATGAAGACCACGCCTGCGGCCGCCGCCATGGCGATCTTCTCATTGTCGATATAGGGCTTCAGGTAGGGCAGGACCGGTTTGTAGAAGAAGAAGGCCGCCGCCGCCGCCGCCGCCCAGGAGACGACCGAAAGCACCTCGCGCGAAAAGCCGCGAACCATGGCGAGCATCGCCGAGACCAGGGTGAAGCCGACGAGAATTCCGTCAAGCAGCGTAATCGGCATGTCTTTGGCCCCACTCCGATCTCTTGTTCACGACTCGACGAGCCGCGTCATTCTTCATCGTCGGCACGGCTGCGCCGTGAGCCGGCTATGCGCGCCACGAGGTCGGCAAGCTCGGTGGGCTGGAAAGCGCCGGCCCCAATCCCCCCAGCAAGTTCCTCGCTGCCCAAGGGCAGAACCGCGCTACCAAAACCCAGTTTTTCGGCTTCCTTGAGACGCTGCTGCGCATGCGCAACCGGCCTCACCGCGCCCGAAAGGCTGATTTCGCCGAAATAGACGCAATCGGCGGGGAGGGCAAGACCAGTGAGCGAGGAAACCAGTGCGGCTGCGACCGCGAGATCGGCCGCCGGCTCGCTGATGCGGTAGCCGCCGGCGACGTTGAGGTAGACGTCATGCTGCCCGAAACGCACACCGCAATGCGCCTCCAGCACTGCCAGGATCATCGACAGCCGCGCGCCGTCCCAGCCGACCACCGCCCGGCGCGGCGTGCCGAGCGAGGAGGCCGCGACCAGCGCCTGGATTTCGACCAGAACCGGCCTGGTGCCTTCCATGCCGGCGAAAACCGCTGCTCCCGGTGATTTCGCGTGCCGTTCGCCAAGGAAAAGCTCGGATGGATTGGAGACCTCGCGCAGACCTTTGTCCGACATTTCGAAGACCCCGATCTCGTCGGTCGGTCCGAAGCGGTTCTTCACCGTGCGCAGGATACGGAAGTGGTGGCCGCCTTCGCCCTCGAAATAGAGCACGCCATCGACCATGTGCTCGACCACGCGCGGACCCGCGATCTGGCCTTCCTTGGTGACATGGCCGACCAGCACGATCGCGGCACCCGTGGATTTCGCGTAGCGGATCATCGCCTGCGCGGCGGCGCGCACTTGTGTGACGGTGCCCGGCGCCGAATCGGCAAGGTCGGTCCACAGCGTCTGGATCGAATCGAGGATGACCAGATCGGGCCGCTTGCCGTCGGCGATCGTGGCAAGGATATCCTCGACATTGGTTTCGGCCGCGAGTTCCACCGGCGCCGAGGCGACGCCGAGCCTCTGCGCACGCAGCCTTATCTGGGCAACTGCCTCTTCGCCCGAGACATAGACGATGCGATGGCCCTTGGAGGCAAGTGCGGCCGCGGCCTGGGTGAGCAGCGTCGATTTGCCGATACCGGGATCGCCGCCGACCAGAAGTGCAGAGCCCCGAACGAAACCGCCACCGGTGGCGCGGTCGAGTTCGCCGATACCTGAGATGATGCGCGGCGCGTCCTCGATATCGCCTGAAAGTGTGGTCAGCACCACCGCGCGGCCCTTGCGGGCGTTGCGCGTGTTGGCAGGACCCGAGCCGATGCCGCCAGATGTGCCTTCCTCGACCAGCGTGTTCCACTCGCCGCAGGCATCGCATTTGCCGGCCCAGCGCTGATGCACCGAACCGCAATTCTGGCAGATGAACTGGACGCGGGATTTGACCACGCTTTACCTTCCCGCCCTCTGGCGGGCGCCGCGCGCGACAGCCAATCTCCCCCCGTGCGGGCGGGACGTCCGGCATGACAGAGGGGGGCGCCGCAGAGCGCCGAGACCCGTTACGGCTATCGAGGTCGCTGGCAAGGGGCTACTCAAACCTTTCCGCGATATGGTGCTCTTCCGCGAGATCGGAGAAGCGGGTGAATTCGCCGTGGAAGGCAAGCGTGACAGAGCCCGTCGGCCCATGGCGCTGCTTGGCCACGATCACCTCGGCCTTGCCGCGCATCTCGTTCATCTCGTTTTCCCACTTGACGTATTCCTCGGTGCCGAGCTTCGGCTCGCGGTTCTTGAGGTAATATTCCTCGCGATAGACGAAGATGACGACGTCGGCGTCCTGCTCGATCGAACCGGATTCGCGCAGGTCGGAGAGCTGCGGACGCTTGTCGTCGCGGCTTTCGACCTGACGCGACAGCTGCGACAGCGCGATGATCGGCACGGCCAGTTCCTTGGCCAGCGCCTTCAGGCCCGTGGTGATCTCGGTGATTTCCTGCACGCGGTTCTGCGAAGACTTGGCGGATGAGCCCTGCATCAGCTGAATATAGTCGATGACGATCAGATCCAGGCCGCGCTGGCGCTTCAGACGACGCGCGCGGGCAGACAACTGGGCAATGGAAATACCGCCGGTCTGGTCGATGAACAGCGGGATCTTCTGCATGGTCTGCGAACAGGCGACCAGCTTTTCGAAGTCCATTTCGCTGATTTCGCCACGGCGGATCTTGGAGGACGAAATTTCCGTCTGTTCGGAAATGATGCGGGTTGCCAGCTGTTCGGACGACATTTCGAGCGAGAAAAAACCGACCACGCCGCCATTGGCCGCCTTGAATGAGCCATCGGCCTGCTGCGCCGGCTCATACATCTCGGCAATGTTGAAGGCGATGTTGGTGGCGAGTGATGTCTTGCCCATGCCTGGACGGCCGGCGATGATGATCAAATCGGACGACTGCAGGCCGCCCATACGGCGGTCGAGATCGCGCATGCCGGTGGCGAGGCCCGACAGACCGCCGTCACGCATATAGGCGGCGTTGGCCATGTCGACCGCGGTCTTGACCGCGTCGGTGAAGCTCTCGAAGCCGCCGTCATAGCGCCCGGTCTCGGCCAGCTCGAACAGGCGGCGCTCCGCGTCCTCGATCTGTTCGGAAGGCGACATGTCGACAGGGGCGTCATAAGCGATGTTGACCATGTCCTCGCCGACGGTGATCAACGCCCGGCGCGTCGCCAGATCATAAATGGCGCGACCGTAGTCGGTGGCGTTGACGACGGTGACGGCTTCCACCGCCAGCCGCACCACATACTGCGCCACCGTCATATCGCCGACCTTTTCGTCGGCCGGCAGGAAGGTCTTCAGCGTGATCGGCGTCGCCGCCTTACCCATGCGGATCAGCTCGGCCGCGACATCGAAGATCTTGCGGTGCAGGGGTTCGTAGAAATGGCCAGACTTCAGGAAGTCGGACACCCGGTAGAAGGCATCGTTGTTGACAAGTATAGCGCCAAGCAGCGCCTGCTCGGCCTCGATGTTGTTGGGCGATTCGCGATAGAGCGGTTGCTCCGCCACGCCGAATTTTCGTGCTGCCTCTGCCATGATGTCCCCGATTTCGATCCCCGTCTGTCGATATCAGAACTGGACAAGTCAGTGCTGACTTATCTGCAACAGCCCGTGAAGAAGCGGCTTTGGTACTCGCGATTCACAGCCAAAATTTTTCCGTGGAAAGAATCGCAATTGACTCGAATCGAGAGTTGGGAACTTAGCGTTTCTCGCAGGAGAACAAAACAGGAAAGTGAGCGCTGGCGACACCGGATTGCGAGGCTGTCGTGTCTCTTTCATCCTCATGCCAGTGCATCGCCCCAATCCGCCCGCCGCGCCACCTTGAACGCGTCACCGTCGCGCTTGGTGAAGAGCCTTTCGCCGGCGCTGCCATTTGCCTCGCAAAGCTTGAGCACGACCTTGCCGGAACCGGATTTCGGCGGCGCGACGATCCGCGCGGCGTGGAAGGCAGCCGGCTGGCGCGAAGCGGCGACATAGATGAATTTCTCATCTTCCCACGGTACTTCCGCCTCTTTGGCCAGGCGGTGCAGGCGCGAGCGGGCTACGCGGCGGGAAAAGTGGCACCAGTCCGGCGGGTTGAGCGGGCAGGGCGCGTCGTGCGGACAGGGCGCCAGCACATGCGCGCCGGCCGCGATCAATTGTGCGCGTACAGCTAGAATGCGCAGCCAGCCCGCCGGCGTGCCCGGCTCGACGATCAACAGTGTGTCCTTGGTGAGTTGCCAAAGCCGGTCGACCATTTTGGGCAGGGCCGCCGGCGCGATCTCGTCCAGCACATAGGCGCATGTGACGAGGTCGGCGGACTGCAGGTCGGCAATGTCGGTCGTGACATCACCGGCCCGCCAGACGGTCCGGGCCGTGATCGCATCGGCGGCAAGCGTCTCACCGACCTTGCGCACCGCGGCACTCGCCTCAAGCAGCGTGGCCAGTTCCAGTTCAGGCCAGAGATCACTGGTGGCCCAAAGCACGGTGCCGGGACCGGCGCCGACGTCGAGCAACGTCGCGGGTGCGAAATCCGGCCGGGCTTCGGCGAGCGCATCGAGGCTGGCGCGGACCGCGGCGTAGGTCGCCGGCATGCGCGTCGCCAGATAGGCCTTGACCGCCATGTCCTGCGCCATATGCAGGCGACCGTCGCGCAATTCGGCGCGGTAGCGGTCGGACAGGGTTTTTGCCGCTTGCTTCAGGTCCGGCAGCGCCACCTTTTCCAAAAGGCGATCGACACCCTGTCGAAGAGCGGCCGGCAGCTCCATGGCCTATGCCCCCCTGGGTGCAAGCAGGATAATCGAGGCGCCGGCCATGCAGAGCGCCGCGCCGGCAAGGTCCCAGCGATCGGGCCGCACGCCGTCGGCCAGCCACAACCAGGCGAGCGAGGCAGCGATGTAGATACCGCCATAAGCGGCATAGGCGCGGCCGGCTGCATTGGTGTCGACCAACGCCAGAAGCCAGGCGAACACAATCAGAGAGGCAAAGCCAGGCAGCAGCCAGAGCGGCGACTTCTCCAGCCGCCACCACGCCCACACCGAAAAGCAGCCGGCGATCTCGGCAAGCGCCGCGGCTGTGTAGAGGAGATAGGTCATAAAAAAGGCCTCGCGACGATCACGAGGCCTTTTTCGGGGCAGGAGCCTGCAATGGCAAGCGCCAATAATGCGTCCCGTCAGCGCTGTCCCTATTCCGCCACCTTGCGTCGGCGGGCGGGCTTGGCGGACTTCTCGACAGGAGCCGCCTCGCGGCGGCCCATGTCGCGCAACTCCAGCGCCTTCTCGCATTTGGCCATATAGTCGCGCGTCATCGGCAGCGTGTCGTTCTTCTTGGTGATCTGGAACTGGAAAATCACCAAGTCCTGCCAACGGAAGGCAGCTTCCGAGGCAGCCAGATAGAACTCCCACATGCGGCAGAAGCGTTCGTCATAGATCGCCTTTGCCTTGTCGCGGTTGGCGGCGAAGCGCTGGCCCCAATGCTTCAGCGTGTCGGCATAATGGAGCCGCAGGATCTCGACGTCGGTGACCACGAGGCCGGACTTCTCGATCGCCGGCAGCACCTCGGACATCGCCGGGATGTAGCCGCCCGGGAAAATATACTTGCGGATGAAGGCGCTGGTCGCCCACGGCACGCCGGAGCGGCCGATCGTGTGCAAAAGCATGACGCCATCAGGCTTCAGCAATGTTGCCGCCTTGTCGAAGAAAGTGCGGTAATGGTTGACCCCGACATGCTCGAACATGCCGACCGAGACAATGCGGTCGAAGCGTTCGTTGAGCTCGCGATAGTCCTTCAACTCGAAATGGACGTGGTTTTCCAGCCCTTGCGCATGGGCCCGGTCGGTGGCGACGCCATGCTGTTCCGTCGACAGCGTCACGCCCTGCACGTCGACATCGAAGGCCTTGGCCAGATAGAGGCCGAGCCCGCCCCAGCCGGAGCCGATGTCGAGCACCGTCTGGCCGGCCTTCAGCCTGAGCTTGGCGGCGATATGACGTTTCTTGGCGGCCTGCGCCTCGTCGAGCGTCATGTCCGGCTGCTCGAAATAGGCACAGGAATACTGCATGTCCTCATCGAGGAAGAGCCGGTAAAGCTCGCCCGACAGATCGTAGTGGCGCTGCACGTTGCGGCGCGAGCGCGCGGCGGTGTTGATCTGCTGCAGGCGGCGGAAGGCGTGGCGCAGGCCCTCGATGGCTTTCGACCATGTCGCGTCGATGCCGCCGCTGCCCATGTTCTGGAAGGCAATGCGCATCAGTCCGAGCACGCCGCCTTCGAGAATGTCCAGCTCGCCGTCCATATAGGATTCAGGCACCGCCAGCATCGGATCGAAGGTGATGGCGCGCTCGGCATGCCTGGTCTTGATGTGCATGTGCACCGGCTCGCCGCTGCCGTCGCCGAAGATGAACGTCGTGCCCTTCGGCCCGGTTACCTTGAGGCTGCCCGTGCGCACCAGGCGGTCGAGAACGCGCTTCAACAGAATATTCATGGTCCGGTGTCCCCTCACGGTCAGACAGGCTGTCCTACTCTGCATCAATATATAGGGTTTCGAAAAGTTCCTTTTGGCACAAAAATGCCCGGGCGAGAGGCCCGGGCATTGGTCCAGAAATGACTGGAAATCGACAGCACGATCGGAGCGCCGGTCCGGCGCTCGGAGCGTATGTGATCAGGCGTTTTCTTCGCCGCCTTCGAACTCGGCATTCGGATCGAAGAAGTTTTCCGGCCGCGCATTGTCGTTGATGTCGTCGCCATAAATGGCTTCGGCGGTGGTCAGCGTCTCGCCCTTGGCCTGGCGCTCGGCTTCGTCAGCCGTGCGGGCGATGTTGAGCGTGATGGTGACTTCGACTTCCGGATGCAGCGCGATCGCCACATTGGTGACGCCGATGGTCTTGATTGGCTGGTTGAGCTGGATCTGGTTGCGGTTGACCGTGAAGCCTTCCGCGGTCAGCAGGTCGGCGATATCGCGCGTCGACACCGAACCGTAGAGCTGACCGGTCTCACCGGCCGAGCGAACGGCGATGAAGCTCTTGCCGTCCAGCTTTTCGGCAACCTCTGCGGCTTCCGACTTGCGCTCGAGGTTGCGGGCTTCGAGCTGGGCGCGCTGGCCTTCGAACTTCTTCTTGTTGGCTTCGTTGGCGCGCAACGCCTTGCCCTGCGGCAGCAGGAAGTTGCGGGCAAAACCGTCCTTGACCTTGACGGTATCGCCCATCTGGCCGAGGCGGGAGACGCGTTCGAGAAGGATGACGTCCATGATTATGTTCCTTTTGGTTGGGCGTCCGTCCACAAGGCCGACGCCGAATTCTCTGGAACAGGTCAGGAAGCAAAAGGGCGTTGCCGCCGGTGTCGCTGTCCTGCCTGTCGCGGCAGTTAGAGGTTTGACCTCAACTCGGGATTTGACGCTAACCGGTCATGCCCGTCATGGCCGGTGAAAGGAACGGGCGGCGAACCGCCCGTTCGGAAGAATTAGCGAACCACGTAGGGCAGCAGGCCGAGGAAACGGGCGCGCTTGATCGCCTTGGCGAGCTCGCGCTGCTTCTTCTGGCTGACGGCGGTGATGCGCGACGGCACGATCTTGCCGCGCTCGGAAATGTAGCGCTGCAAGAGACGCACGTCCTTGTAGTCGATCTTCGGGGCGTTGGCGCCGGAGAACGGGCAGGTCTTGCGGCGGCGATGGAAAGGGCGCCGGGTCGGGATCTGGTTGATGTCGACCATTATTCTGCACCCCCTTCAAAACCTTCGCGCGGACGGCGCGGACCACGGTCGCCGCCTTCGCGATCGCCGAACGAACGCGGGCCACGATCGCCGCGGTCGCCGAAGCTGCGGGCCGGCCGATCGCCACGGTCGCGATCGCCAAAGCCACCGCGCTCGGAGCGCTCTTCGCGCTTCTGCATCATGGCCGAAGGGCCTTCCTCATGCGCCTCGACCTTGATGGTCAGGAAGCGCAGCACGTCCTCGGACAGACCCATCTGGCGCTCCATCTCGTTGAGCGCTGCCGGCGGGCAGGTGAGGTCCATCAGCGTGTAGTATGCCTTCCGGTTCTTGTTGACCCGGTAGGTGAGGGACTTCAGTCCCCAGTTCTCGACCCGGCCGACGGACCCGCCATTTGCTGAGATGACGCCCTTGTACTGTTCGACAAGCGCATCGACCTGCTGCTGCGAGAGGTCCTGCCGGGCAAGAAACACATGTTCGTAAAGAGCCATTATGTCTTGGTGCCTTTCTTCGTTTCTCTCCCGGTTCCCGGCGGCAAAAGCCTCTGCAACTTCTCTGACCCGCATGTGCCTCGAAAGGCGCGGGGAAGAAAGGAGCATGACGAGACGGTCGAGAGCGGAGACACGGGAGGCGGAAACGCTTCTGGCTTCACACGAAGGTTCTCGAAAAAACCTCCGGCCCTCCGTTCAGCCCCCAGCTGGGACCGGCAGATTGGCGGCGTCTATAAAGCAATCCGCTGATAAAGCAAGGCCAAGCGGCATCCCTGATGTCGCAGGCCGCAGGAACCCACGTGGCAGCGCCCGGCAAGGCCGGCGATTTTCCCGGCAACCGGCCCTTAACCGCAATGTCAGGTCGCACAGGGTTGAGCCATGCCGTCAACGGTCGCCAACCGCACCCATTACAGCGCCTCCGCCTCGAATCCCAGCGACTATTATGCCATCAATGATCCGGCCAAGCTGCCGAACGTGTTTCTGCAGATCGCCAACAAATTTTCGAAGCTGCAATTGACGAACTGAGCGGCTGCTCCGAAGGCGGGCGGCAGGGGAAATTAAGCGCCCGCCGATCGGCTCAACTCGTATGGGCGACGATCTTGTCGACCGTTTCGGGGAAGAAGTCGGGCGCGGCATGGCGCTTGCCGAACATCATGTCGTACTGGATCAGCCGGAAGTCGCGGATCGCCGGGTCAATCTCTTTCTGACGCGACCAGTCTGGCGTGGCCGCCCCGGCCGGCGTGAGCAGCAGGTTGCGGTCGACGACGCGATAGCGCTCCCGCATCTCGCCCAGGAAACCGGTGTAGTAAGGGTGGGTGATGCCGGCGGCGGTGAGGATATGATAGGGCAGGAACGCGGGGCTGACCGTGCCCAGATTCTCGACCGGGCCGGAGCGGTTCGACCAGATGATCAGCGGTGTCGCGTGATGTTCGAGGGCGGCTTCCGGCGTCGGTTCCTTGCGCGGCGCGACGTTGTCCTTCAGGAAGCCGGTCTCGACATAGACCGGTCCGAGCGGCGGCAGGTGGTCACCGAAAAAGGCGACAATCGTGGGCCGCTCGCGCCTCTTGGCCCATTCGATCAGCCGTTCAAGGCCGCGGTCCGCGTCGGCTGAACCTTCGGCGTAGGAGAGCAGCGAGTCGCGCGCCCACTGGCTGATCGGCGCTTGCACCGAATGGGTCGGATTCGAATAACGGTTCGGTTCATAGGGGCCGTGGTTCTGCAGACTGACGGCGAAGAAGAACACCGGGTCCTCGCTGGCGTCCGCTTCGCGTATGATCTCGTCGGTCATCGCCGCGTCGGATGCCAGCGGTCCGCGCTTTTCCATGGGCGGCAGCGTCTCTTCCGATTTGAAGTCGTTGAAACCGAAATCGGCATAGACCGCGCCGCGGTTCCAGAACCAGTTCGTGCCTGGATGAATGGCGCGTGCCCTGTAGCCTTGGCTCTTCAGGAAGGTCGCCATCGACGGCGTCGGGGTGCGGACATATTGCTGGTAGGGGATGCTGCCGGCCGGCAGGAAAGCATTGGAAAAGCCGGTCAGCGCTTCGAATTCGATGTTGGCGGTCATGCCGCCGAATTCGGGCGAGAACATCGAGCCCGAGCGGAGCGCCCGCACATTGGGCATCGGATCGGGAGTGATGGTGACTCCGGGCAGCTTGGTTGGATCCCAGAAGGATTCGCTCATGACGATGATGATGTCCGGCTTCTGGGCCGGCACCGAGGCGGTCACCTCGGGCCGCTCGATCGCCGCGATCGCCTTGTCGGAATAGCCCGGCGGTGCCGAGACATGCGCCATCGGCACGTTGAGCGCGAAGGCGAGCGCGAAGCCGTTGGAGGCGTAGTTTTCCTTCTGGTCCCACATGATCGGGATGATCTGCAGCCGGTCCCTGGTCCACGAGAAGGTGGCGTAATCCATGATCGAGACGAAGAAGGCGAGCAGCGGCACCGCCAGCGTCAGCCGGGCAAGGCGGCCCTTGCGGCTGAGGGCCGGAACCTTGCGGCGCCATAGTCGCCAGCCGTAGACGAGCAGGGACAGGCCGGCGACGATGCCCGCGACCATGGCCAGCGCTGTCATTGGCCGCTCGCGCACCAAGAGCGGCAGCAGGGCGAAGATCTGGCGGGCGTAGAGGAAATCCGTCGGGTAGAGCGGATCGCCGAGATAATGCGACTTCTGGTGGCCGACAAAGGCCAGCGACAAGGTCAGCGGCGCGACGATCATCAGGCTCTGATGGCTGCGGCCGAGCACCGCGTCGAGACCGATCAGGACCAGCGCGAAGACGACGATAGTTGTCCAGCCCGGCTTGAACGGCTGCAGGAAGAAGGAAACGGTGCCGGCGACATCACCGCGCACGATCAGTTCGATGGCGAACACCAGGACGGCCGAGATCGCCAGGCTGATCAGCCCGTAGCGGACAACAGGCCATCTACGGCCCGGCAGATAGCCGGTGGACGGATCGTCTTCCAGGAACTGCGGCGCCGCGTTGCCGGCACGTTTGAAACTCTTTGCCACTTCAACTTCCCGCCCAAAGACAACCCACGTCATTCGATTGTCATATAATTGTCACGCAAAGCTAGCGCCTGTGGCGGAAATAAGAAGAGCCAGCGAACGATTCGTGAGCGGTTTTCATCAGGTGTGATCGCCAAAAAGCCTTTCGGAACAGGCACTCGCGCGGGGATGGGCCCATTGGCATGGGCTGAAGTGGCTTGACTTGGCGGCCTGCCTTGCGTCACAGGCAGGGAAAATTTGTAGTATCAGGCAAGCAAAACCAGTCAGGGGAGCCCTCGCATGGCCGTTGCATTCACCTTTCCGGGACAGGGTAGCCAGGCTGTCGGCATGGGCAAGGATCTTGCCGATGCCTTTCCCGAGGCACGCAGGATTTTCCAGGAAGTCGATGACGCGCTCGGCGAAAACCTGTCGAAGCTGATCTGGGAAGGTCCCGAAGAGACGCTGACGCTGACGGCCAACGCGCAGCCGGCGCTGATGGCGGTGTCGCTTGCCGCCATCAAGGCGCTGGAATCGCGCGGCTTCTCGCTGAAGGACAAGGTCGCTTATGTCGCCGGCCATTCGCTGGGCGAATATTCGGCACTCGCCGCCGCGGGCTTCGTTTCCGTTGCCGATGCCGCCCGCCTGCTGCGCATCCGCGGCAACGCCATGCAGGCAGCGGTGCCGGCCGGCGAGGGCGCCATGGCGGCGATCATCGGGTTGGAGCAGGCCGATGTCGAAGCCGCCTGTGCTGAGGCCGCCCTTGGGGCCGGCAAGGGGGCCGTCTGCCAGGTGGCGAACGACAATGGCGGCGGCCAACTGGTCATATCAGGGGCGAAGGCGGCGGTTGAACTGGCAGCGAAACTGTGCACCGAAAAAGGCGCCAAACGGGCGCTGATGCTGCAGGTTTCGGCGCCCTTCCATTCCGCGCTGATGACGCCGGCCGCCAATGTCATGCGCGAGGCACTTGCCGGCGTGACAAAGACCGCGCCAATCGTTCCCGTGGTGTCCAACGTATCGGTGCAGCCGTCGACCGATCCCGACGGGATCGCCGGGCGGCTGGTCGAGCAGGTGACCGGTCGCGTCCGCTGGCGCGAAACGGTGGAGTGGTTCGGCGCCAACGGCGTCACCACGCTTTACGAGATCGGTGCCGGCAAGGTGCTTTCAGGACTGGCTCGTCGCATCAACCGCGACATCGCCACCGCCTCCGTGGGTTCCGCAGCCGAGGTCGAGGCGGCTGTGGCTGCGCTGTGACTTGAATTCTTCGCCGCCGACATCTTCTTTGACGAGTTTTTGGAGATATCGGATTACCGCGTAATCTGCGATGTAAAGGACAAGCGTCTGGTCATTCTGGTGGTAACGATTGGCCATCGGGGTGATGTCTATTGATAACCGTCCGTACGATTTGAGAAGAGGACAAGAGATGTTCGAACTGACCGGCCGCAAGGCGCTTGTCACCGGCGCATCGGGGGGCATCGGCGAGGCGATCGCCAGGGTGTTGCATGCGCAAGGCGCGACCGTCGGCCTGCACGGCACGCGCGTTGAGAAACTGGAGACGCTGGCCTCCGAATTGGGCGACCGGGTCAAGCTGTTCCCGGCCAACCTGTCGAACCGTGACGAGGTCAAGGCACTCGGCCAGAAGGCGGAGGCCGATCTCGAGGGCGTCGACATCCTGGTCAACAATGCCGGCATCACCAAGGACGGCCTGTTCGTGCGCATGTCGGACGCCGACTGGGATACGGTGATGGAGGTCAATCTCACCGCCGTTTTCCGGCTGACCCGTGAACTCACTCACCCGATGATGCGCCGCCGCCATGGCCGCATCATCAACATCACTTCGGTGGTCGGGGTGACCGGCAATCCCGGCCAGGCGAATTACTGCGCCTCCAAGGCCGGCATGATCGGCTTGTCCAAATCGCTGGCGCAGGAGATCGCCACCCGCAACATCACCGTCAACTGCGTCGCGCCGGGCTTCATCGAATCGGCGATGACCGACAAGCTCAATGACAAGCAGAAAGAGGCGATCATGGCGGCGATCCCCACCAAGCGCATGGGCACCAGTGCCGAAGTGGCGTCCGCCGTTGCTTATCTGGCTTCGAACGAGGCCGCCTACGTAACCGGGCAGACCATACATGTGAATGGCGGCATGGCGATGATCTGAGCGAGGCCCGACAGCAACGCCGACGGGCTGTGAAAACCCACCATTTCGGCTTGGACCTCGGCTATTTTTCGTGTAATGCGGCCCGCAACCCGGCGGTTCGGGCAAAAACCGGTCCGTGGCCGTTGCGTTTCCGGCAGGACCATCTTTCAGCTTGATTAGCGGCATTCCGCCCGCTAACGAAGACAGACAAACAATAGACGAGGATGCCCCAAATGAGTGACACCGCAGAGCGCGTCAAGAAGATCGTCATCGAGCACCTTGGCGTCGATGCCGACAAAGTGACGGAGCAGGCGAGCTTCATCGATGATCTGGGCGCTGACAGCCTCGACACGGTTGAACTCGTCATGGCGTTTGAAGAAGAATTCGGCGTCGAGATCCCCGATGACGCGGCCGAGACCATCCTGACGGTCGGCGATGCGGTGAAGTACATCGACAAGGCTTCGGCCTGACGCTTTTCGCAGTCGTCACCGGGGAGGACCTGCGATGAGGCGTGTCGTCGTCACGGGCCTTGGCCTGGTTTCGCCGTTCGGTATGGGCTTCGAGCACGGCTGGAAGGAACTGCTGACCGGCCGCAGCGCTGCCAAGCGCGTCACCGAGTTCGAGGTGGACGATCTTGCCTGCAAGATCGCCCACGTCATTCCGCGCGGCGACGGCTCCAACGGCACGCTCAATCCCGAAGCCATTCTTGAGCCGAAGGAACTCCGCAAGATCGGCGACTTCATCCTGTACGGGATCGCGGCCGCCGATGAAGCGCTGAAGGATTCCGGCTGGCAGCCATCAACCGAGGAGGAGCGTTGCGCCACCGGTGTGCTGATCGGCTCCGGTATCGGCGGTCTTGAGGGCATCGCCGAGAACGCGATCATCCTCAAGGAACGCGGCCCGCGTCGCATCAGCCCGTTCTTCATTCCCGGAAACATCATCAATCTCGTGTCGGGCCAGGTTTCGATCCGGCACGGGTTGAAAGGCCCCAACCACGCTGTCGTCACCGCTTGCTCGACCGGCGCGCACGCCATTGGCGACGCCGCCCGGCTGATCATCTTCGGCGATGCCGACATCATGCTGGCTGGCGGCGCCGAATCGCCGGTGACCCGGCTGTCGCTCGCCGGCTTCGCCGCATGCCGGGCGCTGTCGACCGAGCGCAACGATACCCCGCAAACGGCCTCGCGGCCCTATGACCGCGACCGTGACGGCTTCGTCATGGGCGAGGGCGCCGGCGTCCTCGTGCTGGAGGAGCTCGAGCATGCCAAGGCCCGCGGCGCCAAGATCTATGCCGAGGTGACCGGCTACGGCCTGACCGGCGACGCCTATCACATCACCGCACCGGCTGAAGATGGCGATGGCGCTTTCCGTTGCATGACGGCGGCGTTGAACCGGGCAAAGCTTACGCCGGCCGATGTCGACTACATCAATGCGCACGGCACCTCGACCATGGCCGATACGATCGAACTCGGCGCCGTCGAGCGGCTGGTCGGCGATGCGGCGTCGAAGATTTCGATGTCGTCGACCAAGTCGTCGATCGGCCATTTGCTGGGAGCGGCAGGCGCGGCCGAAGCGATCTTTTCGATCCTCGCCATCCGCGACAATATCGCACCGGCGACCATCAACCTCGACAATCCAGAACGCGAAACGGCGATCGACCTGGTGCCGAACAAGCCACGCGCCCGCCAGATCGACGTGGCACTGTCCAATTCCTTCGGCTTCGGTGGCACCAACGCCTCGCTCGTCTTCCAGCGGTATAATGGCTGACGGTCCGGTTACCGGGCAATGCTTTGGCGTGTCGTCAATTTTGCCATATTCGCCCCTACTCTGCCGCAGGGGATTCGTTGAGAGATCGAACGGTAGGGCGACATGAACACTAATCCGTCGGGCAACGGAGAATTCGGGCAAAGGCCGGCGAACACCGGGCCGATCGTGCCGAAGACGGCCAGCGAAGCCTTGCGGCCGGAAGCCGGAACACCGCCGCCGAAACGCTCGCGTGCTTCGCGCAGCCAGGTCGTCGTGTTCATGAACTTCGTCATCTCGGCGGTGATGCTGATCGTTCTGGCGGCGGGCGTGGCCCTCTATTTCGGCAAGCAGGAGTTTACCGAACCCGGCCCATCCGCCAATGGCGACACTTTCCTCGTCAAGCCCAGCACCGGCGTCCAGGACATTGCCGACCAGCTCGAGCGCCGCGGATTGATCAGCGACGCCCGCGTATTCCGCCTCGGGGTGCGTGCCTTCGGCAACGATTCCGCGCTCAAGGCCGGTGAGTACGAGATCAAGCCCAGGGCATCCATGCGCGACATCATGGAACTGCTGAAGAGCGGCAAGTCGGTGATGTATTCGCTGACTATTCCCGAGGGGCTGACGGTCGAGCAGGCCTTGCAGCGCATCGCCGACGAACCGGCTTTGAGCGGCGATATGCCGGCGAAGACACCCCCTGAAGGCAGCCTTGCCACCGACACGCTGCGCTTCACGCGTGGCGCAACGCGTCAGCAGATGGTCGACAAGCTGCTCGCCGATCAGAAGAAACTGGTCGATGAGGTGTGGCAGCGGCGCGCGCCGGATCTGCCCCTGGCCAGCGTCGAGGACTTTGTCACCCTGGCCTCGATCGTCGAGAAGGAAACCGGCAAGGGCGACGAACGCTCGCGCGTGGCCGCCGTCTTCCTGAACCGGTTGGCCAAGGGCATGCGCCTGCAGTCCGATCCGACCATCATCTACGGTCTGTTTGGCGGCAAGGGCAAGCCGGCGGATCGCCCGATCTATCAGTCCGACATCCAGAAGCAGACGCCTTACAACACCTATGTGATCAGCGGCTTGCCGCCGACGCCCATCGCCAATCCAGGCCGCGCGGCCCTCGAGGCCGTGGCCAACCCGTCGAAGACCGACGATCTCTATTTCGTCGCCGACGGCACGGGCGGTCACGTCTTTGCCTCGACGCTGAACGAGCATAATGAAAACGTCGCCCGCTATCGCGCGCTGCAGAAGAAGCAGGCCGATGAGGCAGCCAAGGCCGCTGCTGCCGCCGGTGCCAGCGGCAGTGCCGACAAGCCTGCTGACGACAAGCCAGCTGACGAGAAGCCAGCTGACGAGAAGCCTGCCATTGACAGCGGCATCGATGGCGACAATGGCGATGCTGGCGGTGATGCGGGCGCGGCCCAGTAAGGCGAAGAAAAGCGTTGCCTGGAAGGCGGCGGCCTGACATTTGAAGGAACGCCAGGCGTCTAATTTCGACGTATTCGCGGAATGGTCATTTTAAGTTAAGCCGCACTCGTCCCTCCGGAAAACCGGTTTCGGGGTGAGGCGCCAGGGATGTGCAGGCGACATGAATTTGCAGAGCATGACCGGTTTTGCGCGCGCCGTCGCCGAGCATGACGGCACCTCCATTGCCTGGGAAGTCAAATCCGTCAACGGCAAGAGCGTCGAGGTGCGATTGCGGCTGCCTCAGGGGTTCGAGCGGTTGGAGCCTGTGCTTCGGCAAACGCTGCAGAAGCGTTTCGCGCGCGGCAACTTCCAGGCGACGTTGACCATCGGCCGTGCCGCCGGCGCGCAGGCGCAACCAGTCGTCAACGAGGTGTTTTTGAAAGATCTCGCCGGCCTGGCCAAGCGATTGCAGGAACAGTTCGGCGTCGCGCCCGCAACGGCTGACGGTTTGCTGTCGCTGCGTGGTGTGCTCGACGTTCCCGAAACCATCGAAACCGACGAGGCGCGGGCCGCGCTCGACACCGCCATCATGGCCGCGCTCGACGTGGCGCTGAACGGCCTGGAACAGGCCCGGCAGGGCGAAGGTGCCGCATTGGCCCTGCTTTTGTCCGGTCATATCGACGTCATCGAGACACTGACCCTGCGCGCGGAAGCGGATCCGTCGCGCGATACGGCGGCGATCCGCGAACACATCGCCGAGCAGGTCAGGCTGTTGATGGATGCATCCGCCAATCTGGACGCAAGCCGATTGCACATGGAGGCGGCGTTTCTTGCCACCAAGGCCGATATTCGCGAGGAGATCGACCGGCTGAAAACGCATGTCGCGTCTGGCCGGGCCTTACTCGAGGGCGGCGGCGCCGTTGGCCGCAAGCTCGATTTTCTGGCACAGGAATTTAACCGCGAATCGAATACGCTGTGTTCGAAGTCGAATGCCGCCGCCGTCACCGCGATCGGACTGGAACTGAAGGCGGTCGTCGACCAGTTTCGCGAACAGGTCCAGAATCTGGAGTAGCCGATGGTTGCCAAGGAACCGATGGTTGCCAGGGATTTGGGGTCCCGCATCCGCCGCCGGGGGTTGATGCTCGTCCTGTCGTCACCATCGGGTGCCGGCAAGTCGACGATCGCTCGCAACCTTCTGGAGAGCGATTCCAGCCTCGAACTGTCAGTCTCGGTCACCACAAGGCCTCGCCGCGGCTCGGAAATCGAGGGCGTTCACTACCATTTCCGCACGATGCGCGAATTCGAGCGGCTGCGTGATTCCGACGCGCTGCTCGAATGGGCCGAGGTGCATGGCAATTGCTATGCGACGCCGCGTGAACCTGCCGAACTGGCGCTGGCGCAGGGACGCGACATGCTGTTCGACATCGACTGGCAGGGCGCCCAGCAGCTCAAGGAGAAGATGCGCGCCGACATCGTCTCGATCTTCATCCTGCCTCCGTCGATGAAGGAATTGAAGGCGCGGCTGAAGCGCCGCGCCGAGGATCAGGAAGCGGTGATCGAGACGCGGCTGAAGAACGCCCGCAACGAGATCGAGCACTGGAAGGAATATGACTTCGTCATCGTCAACGACGATCTAGACCGTGCTTTCGCCGAAGTGCGCGGCATCGTCGTGGCAGAGCGGCTGCGCCGCGACCGCCGGCCAGGTCTTTTCGATTTCGTGTCGGGCTTGCTGGACGAGAAGACGGATTGACCGCTTTTTCCTTCTCCCGGATAGCCCTGCGTGAGCGGCGAGAAGAGAGCTACACCGCATTGGTCAGCCGCACGAACTCCTCGACGCTAAGCGTTTCGGCGCGTCGTGTCGGGTCGATCCCCACTCGTTCGAGCAAGGCCTCGCCGCCGAGGCTTTTCACGCTCTGCCGTAGCATTTTTCGGCGTTGGCCGAAGGCGGCTTCCGTGACCCGAGCGAGTTTCTTCACATCGGCGGGCAGGGGTGTCGCGCGGGGCTCGAGATGCACCACCGAAGAGGTGACCTTGGGCGGTGGCGTGAAGGCCTGAGGCGGCACGTCGAAGGCGATCCTGGCCTGCGTGCGCCAGCCAGCGAGCACACCCAGCCTGCCATAGGCGTCGCTGTCGGGCGCTGCGACGATACGCTGGGCGACCTCGCGCTGGAACATCAATGTCATCGAGGCGTAAAAGGGCGGCCAGTCCGTGACCGTCAGCCATCGGACCAGCAGTTCCGTGCCGATGTTGTAGGGCAGATTGGCCACGATCCGCACCTGCCTACTATCTCCAGCCGCCGCGGCGAGGGCGGCGAAGTCGGTCTTCAGCGCGTCGCCCGAAATCACCTCCAGCCGGCCGGGGTAATGAGCCGAGACTTCGGCAAGCGCTGCCAGGCAGCGTTCGTCGCGCTCTATGGCGACGACCCGGCGGGCGCCGTTGGAAAGCAGCGCTCGCGTCAGCCCTCCGGGCCCGGGCCCGACCTCGATCACCGTGGCATTTGTCAGGTCGCCGGCGCTGCGCGCGATCTTGCCTGTCAAATTGAGGTCGAGCAGGAAGTTCTGCCCAAGCGCCTTTTTCGCCTGCAGTCCATGACGCTCGATGACGTCGCGCAGCGGCGGCAGCCCATCGATGCTCATGCGGCCGCCGCCCTTGCGTCGGTGTCGGCGAGTTTTCTGGCGAGCTTCAGCGCCGCGATCAGGCTGTCGGGCCGCGCAATGCCCTTGCCGGCGATGTCGAAGGCGGTGCCATGGTCGGGCGAGGTGCGGATGAAGGGCAGGCCCAGCGTGACGTTGACCGCCTCGTCGAAGGCCAGCGCCTTGGCCGGGATCAAGGCCTGATCGTGATACATGCAAAGCGCCACGTCGTAGCCCGCCCGCGCCCGGGCATGGAACAGCGTGTCGGCGGGCAGGGGGCCGAAAGCATCGATGCCTTCGGCGCGCAGGATGTCGACCGCCGGGCGCACGATGTGCTCGTCTTCCGTGCCCATGGAGCCGCCTTCGCCGGCATGCGGATTGAGGCCGGCAATGGCGAGCCGCGGCCTGGCGATGCCGAAGCGGCTGGCAAGGTCGGCCGCGGTGATGCGCGCGGTCGCGACGATCAATTCGGTGCTCAGGACTTTCGGCACCTCGGCTAGGGCGATGTGGATGGTGATGGGAACCGTGCGCAGGTCGGGGCCTGCCAGCATCATTACCGGCATCGCCTCGACGCCGCTGTGCCGAGCCGCGAGATGCGCCAAATATTCGGTGTGGCCGGGAAAAAGGAAGCCCGCATCATAGAGCGGCTTCTTGGCAATCGGGCAGGTCACGACCGCGGCGGCCTCACCGGCAAGGCAGGCGGCGACCGCTCGGTCGATCGCTTCGACGGTGCCGGCCGCATTGGCCGGGTCCGGCCGGCCGGGGCTGTCGATGAAGCGCGCCGTCAGCGGAACGATGGGCAAGGCGTGGCCAAAGACCTCGATCGCCTGCACCGGCGTCACCTCCTCGACGGGCAGCAAAACGCCAAGGCGGCGCGCGCGCGCGGTGATCACAGCCGGGTCGGCCAGCAGATAGAACGGGGGCAAGCCGACAGCGTCACGCGCAAGGAAGGCGGCGATGGCTATTTCAGGGCCGATACCGGATGGGTCGCCGACACTCAACGCCAGCGCGGTCATCGCGCTACCCACGTCAGCGCTTGACGATGCGGGCTTTGGCCTTCAGCTCGTCGACATATTTCTTGCTGAGATCGTCGGCGGCCTTGTCGTTGGAGCCTTCGCTCTGGAACACCATCTGGGCGGTCTTGTCGTCGGACACTTCGCGCGACGAGCAGATGCCGATGAATTCGACGCCGCGTTCGGTCTCGCGCGTAACGGTGGCGCCGCCGACCTTGGTCGCTTTGATCTGCTCGGCCCAGTCTGGCGGCAGTTGCGGCGCCAGAACCCGGCCGAGATCACGAACCGTGACGTCGATCAGGCCCTTGGCGAACTCGCGCGTCGTGTTGCAGCCGTTGAAGCGAGCGCGCATGGCGTCGGCCTCGCGCTTGCGCTTGGCCAGCGTCGCGCTGCGTTCGGCCGCCGGCACGACGAAGATGACCTGCTGCAGCATGTATTCCATGGCGCTCGGCTTGGCGCCGCCCTTGTCGAGCATGCGTCGCACCGCGTCCTGTTCGGTCACGCTGCCGCCTTCGCCGGAACGGTAGCGCGCGCTCAAGGCCTGGTTCCAGGCCATCTGGGCGCGGATGAACTCCTTGAAATGGTCCTTGCCGACGCCGGATTTTTCCATGACGCCGTCGAGCTGGCCGCGCTGCATCTTGTTGTTGGTGGCAAAGCGCTGATAGGCGGCCTCGACCTGTGCATCGCTGATGCGGATACCAAGCCGCCTGGCCTCGGCGAGCCGCAGCGTCTGGTCGATCATTTCCTGGCCAGCATCACCCTTTTTGCGCTGCAGCTTCAGGAAGGCGGCACGATGGGCGATATCACCGGTGGTGATCGGTATGTCGTTGACGACGTATTTGATCTCGCTGGCGAAAGCCGGCGGCGTCATGACGGTCATTGACACGGATGTCGCCGCCACAAGCAACGCGAACCCTGCTGAAAAGAGGTATTTCCTCATCCTTGGCATCCCAATTCTATTCCCGGCTCCGCCCGTTCCGTCCCCTTCCGGATGCGCGAATCCGTGCCAGCCCTATGCGGCGAAACGATGTCGCCGCCTATTGGATGGTGTCGACTCCGTTGCTCGACGAGCCGAAGTCGCCGAGGGTGCGGAACGAGAGGTTGAATCCGATGCTTTGCGTCACTTCCCTGGTGTTCAGGTCACGCGACTGTGCGTACGTCATCAGATAGGTGAAGCAGGAATCGTTGTAGGCGAAGCCCACCCCGTCCTTGACCAGCAGGCCCTCCTGCAAATCGTAGGTTCCTGTCCCGAACACGCGCCAGTTCTCGGCAAGATGCGTGGATGCGCCGAGCGTGACCTCGTGACGGTCGGTGGTGAAACCGTAGAGCGGCTGCGCCTGGATGAAGGCATACTTGGCGCTCAACGATACCGGCAGGCCGGAGTAGGCAGCTTTCAGCTCGGCGCGGCGGATCTCGAAGCTCTGTTCGTCGAACCGGCCGCTGACCGAAGCCGCGAATCCATTGGGGCTGGTTATGCCAAACAGGCCGACATAGTCGGACTTGGTGGTCTCAAGGCCTGAATTTGCGCCGACATTGACCAGATCGGGTGCCGCGAAGGAGTTCTCGCCGCCAATCTGATAGGATTGGCCGAAGATGGCATTGGTGCCCCAGCCATTGATGTAGGAGCCGGAATAGCGCAGCCCGACATTGGCACGCGAGCCGCCCTCGATACGGTCATAACCGGAGAACTTGTCGCGCTCGAACAGCGTGGTCGCATCGAAAACCATGCTCTGCGCGTCTTCGTTCGGAATGGAGAGGCCGCCGACATACTGTTCGTTCGGACGCAGGAACACCTGTGCCATCGGCTCGACAACGTGGCTCGAGCCGCTGGCCAGCGAGAACAACAGCGGCCAGCTCATCTCGAGCCCGGCAGTCGCCATGTAGCGGGCAAAGGACGAGCGCATGTCGTCCTGCTGGCCCAAATTCGTCGCCATCTGGTTGATCGCGGTGAGCGAGGCCGACGACGCTCTGACATAGTCGACGTCGCCTTGCAGCGCCAGCAACGGTGTCAGCACCAGCCCGTCGTCGGTGACAAAGCTCCGTTTCCACTCGGCCTCGGCGGTGAGGCGGCTGGACTCGCCTTCGATGCCGCGCACGCGTTGCGTACCCGAGCCGGGCACGTACGGGGTAAAGTAGGTCTCGTCGAGATCTTCGCGGCGGATGACGCGCGTGTTGACGTTGAGCGACAACTGGCCGCCGGCGACCGATGTGTCGGGGATATAGGCATAGTCGAGCGAGGGCAGCACCCAGGGCTGCTGGCCACTTCTCGCGGCGGCATTGTCGTTGGGCGTATCTTCCTGGACCTCGAAATGCATGGCGCGCACGTCGAAATAATTACGGTCGTTGAGACCAGTCAGGTAGACCGAGGACTGATGGACATACGAATTGTACTTGGCAATGTTGTAGGTGTTCGAGAAATTCTTGTCGGTCTGCAGCAACACGTCCCAGCCGAAATTCCAGCGTTCGTTAATGGCGAACTGCCCTTGCGTGCCCATCATGCCGCGGAACTTGTTCGGATCGCCCACCGCGCCGGAATCGATATTGTGGCCAGCGGTCGAGGGGAACGCGGCGCTGTCGAGGAAGTCGTCCGGATTCTGCTGCTGGATCCCGGCAACCTTGAATGTGTATTCGCCATTGTTGAAGCGCTGGCGCCATTCGGCTTCGCCGAGGAAGCCCTGCTTGGTGTAACCGCTTCCGGTCACCGTCAGATCATATGTCGGCGAAAGGGCGAAATAATAGGGAACCTTGACGCTATACCCCAGATGGCTGTTGTAGCCGATGCTGGGGATCAGGAATCCGCTCTTGCGCTTCACCGTGGGATCGGCGATCTCGAACGCCGGCAGGTAGGCCAGCGGAAAGCCGAAGAACTCGAAATTCGCGTTCTCGAAGCGAACCGTCTTCTTCTCACCGTTCCAGATGATCTTCCTGGCTTTGACGCGCCATGTCGGCGCCTTGTCGGGCTTGTCCTCGCACGGTTCGCAGGCGGTGTAGACGCCATTGTGGAAGGTGGTCAGCACGCCGCCCATGCGTTCGGCGCTTTCGGCGGCGAAATAGGCCTTGTCGACCGTTTCAACGCGCAGCGCGTTGACGAAACCGTCGGCGAAATCGTCGGTGATGTCGATGTGCTGCGAATTGATCTTGGTGCCGTCGCTGTTGACGATCTCGACATTGCCGCTGGCAACCATCCGCTTGGTGTTGCGGTTGTAGACGACCTTCTGGGCGACGAGGCGGTTGCCGCCATAGTCGATCTGCACGCCGCCGACGGCGGTCACGGTCTGGTTGTCGTTGTTGTATTCCAGCGTGTCGGCGGCCAGCAGCATCTGCGAACCGGATGGAACGGAGGTTGCCAAGTTGCCGACCTCCTGCGCGAAAGCCGGCAGCGGGACGCCGCAGGCAAGCAGGCACGCCAAGGCGCTCGCCGCATAAAGGCGCGCCAAATGGGCCTGCCTGTCGCTGGGCAAAAACGCCTCCCTCACTAGCCGTCTTCCTTGTATAGCAGGAAAGTCACCCCGAAGAACATAGCTACCACGACCGGCACCCAGGCGGCTATGGCAGTCGGCACGAACCCCGCCACGCCGAACGCCTTCACCAGCACCGAAACGACATAAAGCAGAAACCCGGCAACGACGCCACCCAGAATCATCGTTGCCGATTGTCCCATCCTCGCAAATCGCATTGAAACTGTTGCCGCAATCAGCGTCATGGCGACGAGCAGGAACGGCAACGCCACCAGCGAATCAAACTGCATGGCAAAGGCATTTGCCTTGAGGCCGAAGGAACGGGCAACCTCGATTTTTCCGGGCAGGTCATAGAAGGGAATTGTCTCCGGGCGCGCCAGCCGCTCCTGCACGAATTCCGGCTTCAGATTGGTCTGCACACGATCGCTCGCGACGGGCTGGATGGTGCCGTTCCTGAACGTCTTTACATCCTGCAATTCCCAATAGCCGTCGCGCAGGTAGGCCCGTGCGGCGTCCTTGCGCTCGACGATGTTGCCTTGCTGGTCGAGGATGAAAAACACGGCGTCGGCCATCTCCAGGCCCTGGTCGAGGATAGCCCGCGCGCCGATGATCGTGTCGCCGGAACTGGTTTTCTGGCGAATCCAGGGCGCGGCATCTGCTGAAACGGTATTGGACTTGCCGGAGCGCAGCTCGGTCTCGATCTGTTCGGACAAGGAGAAAGCGTGGGCGGCAAGCGGGTTGATGATCCCGACCGACACGACGCCGAACAGCAACGCGCCGATGCAGCACGGCAAAAGGAACTGCCAGGCGGAGACGCCCGCGGACCGCGCGATGACGAGTTCGTAACGCCGGTTGAGCGAAACCAGCGTCGCCATCGCCGAGAACAAGCCGACAAACGGCACCGTCTGCAGCATGATCATGGGCATTCGAAGGCCTGAAATGGCCATCGCCGTCCCATAGGTGAAGCCCGGCAGGCCAGTGGTGCGGCCCGACAATTCCGTGAAATCGATCAGGAACACCAGCGCCAGAAGGCCGATGAAGAACCAGATCGTGATCGCCACGTAACGGAAGAAGAAGTAACGGCCCAGCGTCCAGCCCATCAGCCGACTCCCTGGCCCGAGGTGTCGCGCCTGGACAAACGAGACTTGAGGGCATTCCACCCGTCACCGATGCGGCTGGCCAGGTTTGTCATCCAGTCCGCCCAGGCAACCGGCAGTTCCATGGTCCGGTTCGACACGATGAACCAGATCGCCACCGCGGAAGCCGCGATCGGTATGCCATACACCACATAGGAATATTGCGGGACCTCGTCGGCCTTGCTTGCGGCGAAGAACCCCAGCCAGCGTACGAACAGCGATATCGCGATGGCGGTGATCAGCGGATTGACGCGCGCCTCGCGATGCGAACGCGCGTCTCCCGCGACCGCGAGCGCGATCAGTGCGAAAACCATGGAGTATGTCCATTCCGAAAACCGCTGGTCGATCTCCGCCCGGTACTCCTGCGGACTTTGCTGGTAGTTCTTGTCGTTGGGGCTTGGATTGAGCAGGTACTGGGTGGTCTGGTCTTTTGGCAGGAGCGTCACCTGGTTGGCCGCCGACATGAAGGCTGACATGTCGAAGGCATAGGACGTGAACCGGATAACACTGAGGTCGCCTGTCAGCGTCTTGCGATGGATGACGCCGTCATTCATCATCAGCACCTTTTCGCCGCCCCGCTCGATGATGCTGCCGGTCTTGGCATAATAGACGAGATTGACGCCTTCCTCACGGGAATCGGCGACGAAGATGCCACCCAGCCGGTTGTCGGGAAGCCGCTCGCCAATCTGCAGGAACAGTCCTTCCTCGATCTTGCGGAAGGTGCCTTCCTGAATGATCAGCGACAAAAGGTCGGCGCGCGACTCCGCCACCAGGGCGCGGTTCTTCTGTCGTGCATAGGGGTCGATGCCGTTGTCCACGGCGAATGAAAAGACGCTGGCGGCCAGCGCCAGCAGCATGATCGGCCGCACGATGGTCCAGCGCGAGGCACCCGATGCATTGACCACCGCGAGTTCCGAATCCGAATTCATCACGCTGAGTGTCTGCGCGACCGCCACCACGATCGCGAAAGGCACGACGATCGGAACGATGGAAGGGAGAATGAGAGACGCGACCTCGAAGAAGGTCAAGGCCGACTGGCCGCTGTCCGTGACCAGATTGATCTTGGCCAGCACCTGCGTCGTCCACACGATGGCCAGCGTCCAGACCAGCGCTGCGATGAAGACAACGAAAGTGCGCCGCATGATGTAGCGTTCAATGACCTTCATGAAGGCTTTACTCGATTTTCTCGAACGGCATCATGCCACCACGCTAAGGGTAGCTGTCCGGCGACGCTCGCACAACTGGCTCCGTTGGGCTGCATCAGGCAGGCGATCCGGTTCCCGTCCCACGTCGCGTGCCGCAGCGGGTCGGAGTGTCGGCGGCAATGGATAAGAAAGGACGAACATCGATGGTTAACAACAGGTTGCGGCATGAAGCGGGGCCGTGCCGCGACGAATCGCCTTCGATTCCACGTCTCATATGGGTAGCCATTTTGGCAAAGTCTTGCCAAATGCCGGAAAACGACCAAATGTCGCGGATCACTTCAAACCGCTTCGCGCAAAGTCGCCCAATCCCCGAAAGCAGGACATGATGAACCCGAGACCGTCGATCGCCTTTGCGAAATTCGCCGCGCCCCAGGCGGCGGCGAGCAGGAAGGGCACGGTCTTCGTGCTGTCGGCGGATAATGGCGGCCTGAGCGATGCGGCCAGGGCTTACGATCCGGGCAAGACGCTGGATCGGGCTTTCCCGATCGCCGAGTTTACCGGCAAGCTCGCCGGCATCGTTGAAATCCTGGCGCCGGAAACGACGTCGCTCGACAGGTTGGTCGCGATCGGCGCCGGCAAGGTCGCGGGGCTCGACGAATATGCCTGGCTGAAGCTCGGCGGCACCATTGCGGCATCGCTGCGCAAGGCAACCGACGTGGCCGTGGTGCTCGACCTGGCCGGCGCTTCGCCCGATGGCAAGGACGCCGCGAACCTCGCGGCGGGCATTCTTTTGCGCAGCTATTCCTTCGACAAGTACAAGACCAGGAAGGATAAGGACGACGGCCAAGGGGGCGGCCAGGGGGGCGGCCAAGGGAACGGTAAGCCCGATCCGAAAAAGCCGGTCAAGGTGACCATCCATACCGCCGACCCCGCAGGCGCCAAGAAAGCATTCAGCGATGCCGAGGCGGTGATCGACGGTGTGCTTCTGGCACGCGATCTCGTCAACGAACCGGCAAACGTGCTGGGACCTGTCGAGTTCGCCGCCCGCGCCAAGGAACTCGAGGCACTCGGCGTCAACGTCGAGATCCTGACCGAGAAGGAGATGAAGAAGCTCGGCATGGGCTCGCTGCTCGGCGTCGCGCAAGGCTCGCCCCGGGGCGCCCGCATGGCGGTCATGCAGTGGAACGGCGGCAAGCCGAAGGACAGGCCCGTCGCCTTCGTCGGCAAGGGTGTCACATTCGACACCGGCGGCAATTCGATCAAGCCGGCCTCGGGCATGGAGGACATGAAGGGCGACATGGGCGGGGCCGCCGCCGTGACCGGGTTGATGCATGCGCTTGCCGCGCGCAAAGCCAAGGCCAATGTCGTCGGCATCATCGGTCTTGTCGAAAACGCGGTCGACGGTCATGCCCAGCGCCCCGGCGACATCGTCACCTCCATGTCCGGACAGACCATCGAGGTGCTCAACACCGACGCGGAGGGGCGCCTCGTTCTGGCCGACGCGCTGTGGTACTGCAACGACCGCTTCCAGCCGAAATTCATGGTCAACCTGGCAACGCTGACCGGCGCCATCATGGTTGCGCTCGGCCTGCATTATGCCGGCCTGTTCTCCAACGACGACGAACTGGCGCAAAGGCTGACCGCGGCCGGACAGTCAACGCAGGAACGGCTGTGGCGCATGCCGCTCGGCGCTGAATACGACAAGCTGATCGATTCCAAGAACGCCGACATGAAGAACATCGGCGGCCGCTACGGCGGCGCGATCATTGCCGCGCAGTTCCTGCAGCGCTTCGTCAAGGACACGCCCTGGGCGCATCTCGATATTGCCGGGACCGCGATGGGCTCGCCGTTGAACGAGATCAACCAGTCCTGGGGTTCGGGTTTCGGCGTTCGGCTGCTGGACCGGCTGGTGCGTGATCACTACGAGAGCTGACGTTCGTCCATGGCCGATGTGCTGTTCTACCACCTGACCGAATCGACGCTGGAGGATGCGCTGCCGGGCCTGCTCGAGCGCAGCGTCGATCGCGGCTGGCGCGCCGTGGTGCAGACCGGCACCGAGGAGCGGCGCGACGCGCTCGACCAGCATCTGTGGACTTTCCGCGACGATTCCTTCCTGGCGCACGCGACCGATCGCGAAGCTTATCCCGGTGAACAACCAATCCTGTTGACCACCGGCGACGGCAACCCCAACCAAGCCAAGATCAGGTTCCTCGTAGACGGCGCGGCGCCACCCGACCTTGCCGGCTATGAGCGTGCGGTGTTCCTGTTCGACGGCCATGACGCGGCCCAGGTCGAGATGGCCCGGGCACATTGGAAGACGATGAAGGACGCGGGCCACGCCGTGACCTACTGGCAGCAAGCCGCGGACCGCCGCTGGGAGCGCAAGGCGTAGAGCAATTCCACGGAAAGTGTGGACCTATCCCGGGAAAAGCGCGCAGCGCCTTGCCTGGCGAATTGCGCTAGAACGAAGAGCAGTTCGACGTTCGCCTGGAACGATGAACAACTCCAGCCCGGCGGCTTTCGCGGATGACGGTTCTAAAGCCTTGCCTTGATCCGTGTCTGTTTCCTGGTGACGTAGTCGCCGTATTTCAATTTCGCGGACTCGTCCGACCGGTTCCGATGCGAACTCCTGAAAACGTACCACTCGCCATCAGGCGACTTGCGCTTGTAGATCGCCTTGCCGGTCTGGCGATGCTCGAAGCAGGTCATTGAGCCCTTCACGCCCCAGGAGCCGTGCCATTGCGCGCGGTAGCACAACTTGCCGCCGCCGGGGATGAACCATATCCCGTCGCCATAGCCCGGCTGGCCCTTTTCCGTCGACCAGGCGTTAAATTGCCGCTGCCTGACGGCAAAGAACGCGGCCCCGTGATTGCCCCACATCCACGAACGGTTCTGATAGATCTGGTAGACGCCTTCGTCGGGCACCACGGCGCCCTTTTGCGCCTGCTCGGCGATTTTGGCCGCTGTCTTGGCTGTCGCGGGGACCTGTAAGGCAAGAACAAGAACGGAGCAGGCGAATGCCGCTCCAAGACAATTACCCAGCACTCGTTTCACGGAACTACTCCACGGACTGATTCACGCCACGCCTCATCCATCATGCCGAAACGCTGGTTCGGCATGGATGGCAAACAAACAGAAAGATGGAGATCCATCCCGATCGTGTCGGGACGCATCGGGACGACGCGTCTACGGCAGGACGTGCTGGGTCACCCTCCAGTCGGGCAGACCATAGCCCCCCAGCCACGGCCACACTTCCTTCTGGTTGAAGTAGACAACTGAAGTCAGCGCCGGGAACTCCGCATAGGACTTGCGGGAATCGGCCTGCCACTTCGAAACATAGTCCTGCTTGCCGACATAGCCGAGTTCCGCCACCACGATCGGCTTGTTGAACCCCGCAACGCGATCATAGCCTGGCTTCAGCAACTCGGCGAACGTACGGTCGTGACCGGCCTCGTCATTGTCCTTTTTCTGCAGGCCGAACACCGACAGGCCGATCACGTCGACATAGTCGTCACCAGGGTAGTATTTTTCCAAGCCTTCATCGCCTTTGGGCGACCACATATATTTGGCCGTGGGGGCGGCCTTGCGGCAGACATCGACTTCGCGCTTGTAAGCGGAAATCCAGTCCTTCGGTGCCCAGTTGGCCCAAGTGAAGCGGCCGTTCTTGTCTTCCATTTCCTGCGCCCAGCGAATGGTCACCGGGCTTTTCATCTGTCCCACCAGGCCGCAGATCGCCTGCATATTGGCATCATATCTGCCGCCCAATATGCCGTCTCGCAGCTCGGGCGGGGTGATGCGCCAGTCCTTCGACCAGGTCCACGGCTCGATCGTGATCAACAGCGAGCGCCCGCGCTGCTGGGCATAAGCATCGGCCAGAGGCAGCGTCGATAAATCAACGTCTTCCCAAGGCAGGAACAGTTCCTCGATGCTGGCGGTCTTGTCATTGGTGAAATCGCCATACGGATCGTACGAGCCGAATGCCGACGCGGCGCTGCTCGTCTGAACGGGGTCCGTCACGGGGACGGAGCCGGCGCCTCCCGCCGTGGGGAACGCGGCGCTTCCGCCCAAAACCAGCGTGACTACAAGCGCATTTGCTGCGGAGCGTTTCATTGTTTGCCTCCCAAGGCCCGACTTCCTACGGAAGCCAAGGCTTCGCCCGGCGCGTCGATGCCTGATCGACACGCCTATCCAACACCCATCGGCTCTATTGGCGTAATCTGCGGGATTTCGGAGCGACCATTGGCGAGTGTGCGAACTTGGCACGGACCCACCCAAAATTATCCCTCAAGGCTCCGATACTGAAGAGCTTCAGAGAGAAAGTTCGCCGCGATACTCACAAATTCGCGTCAACATCCCGATATATCATCCCTAGCTAATTTAAGAGCCGGTCGGGGCCAAGAGTCAAGCACAATTAACGGTTGCTTAACCTTGGCGCTCGCAACGTGGTTAACGCTGCTTGTCCTCATCCAGACATGGGGACCAGCCCCTCTCGGTGAATTCCTCAACGCAAAACGTCCGGCTTGCCCGTCCAGCGCTGGTCGGGGGCGCGCGACCGCCGGATCGGCCCGGCGATTCAAAGGCGTTAGGTTAACCAGTTCCCAAGAAGTATAGTTAAGAAGCTCTTAATTTAGTTGACTCTAATAAGTGTAGGATGGATTCTGGCGCCGGGGTTGAAGGTTGTCGGCCGTCGTCGGCTGACGCTTAGAGTGGCGGCGGTACGTGTATGAGTGTTTCCGCGGACGTGGCGACCATCAGCGGTAAGACGAGGCCGAAACGCGGGTCTCGGGCGGCTCTGGCCAAGGCGGCGCAGAAGGGCCCTTTTCTGGTTCCCGTCCTGTCGGCCACTCAGCAATGGATCCTGAGGCTGGCGCTGGCATTCTGGTTCGTCACGCTCGGTTTTTTCTGGATCTGGTGGCTAAGGCCCGAGCATGTCGAGTACATCGGGCCATACGCCTTCGCGACGACGGTGCTGGCCTGGCTGACGCTGATGCCGATGTATTTCCTGTTATTCGTGCTTGTGTCGAAAAGGCCGTCCAAATTTCACACGGTCGCTGCGAGTTCGAGGGTGGCGATGGTGGTGACGAAAGCGCCATCCGAACCGTTTTTCGTGGTTGCGCGCACGCTCGAGGCGATGCTTGCGCAGGATTATCCTCACGACACCTGGCTTGCCGACGAGGACCCTTCCGAGGAGACGATCGCATGGTGCGAGGCGCGAAACATCCAGATTTCGACGCGGCGAGGCCGGGAAGACTATCATCGCAAGACCTGGCCGCGCCGAACCCGTTGCAAGGAAGGCAATCTCGCGTTCTTCTATGATCACTACGGCTATGAACGCTACGACTTCGTCGCCCAGATGGACGCCGATCACGTGCCGACGCTGACCTATCTGCGCGAGATGCTGGCGGCCTTCGCCGACCCCGCTGTCGGCTATGTCTCGGCGCCGAGCATTTGCGACAACAATGCCGCCGAGAGTTGGTCGGCCCGCGGCCGACTGTTCGTGGAGGGAATGCTGCACGGCCTGCTGCAGTCCGGCTACACGAGCGTCGGAGCGCCACTGTGCATAGGCTCGCACTATGCAGTGCGCACCGCCGCATTGAAGCAGGCGGGCGGGCTTGGCCCAGAACTGGCCGAAGACCACTCGACCTCCATGCTGATCAACGCGGGGGGCTGGCGCGGCGTGCATGCAATCGACGCCATTGCGCACGGTGATGGCCCGCAGACTTTCGCCGACCTCGTCACTCAGGAATTCCAGTGGTCGAGGAGCCTGACCACCATCCTGCTCGAATACTCGCCCATGTATCTCTCCAAGCTGAGGTTGCGATTGAGGTTGCAGTTCGTTTTCTGCCAGCTTTGGTACCCGCTGTTCGCACTGCTCGCGCTCTCCACGTATCTCATGCCGATCTACGCGCTGTTTTCTGGCCGGAACTTCGCCAATGTGACGTATCTGGATTTCATTCTCCACTACGCGCCGAGTTCGGTTACGCCGATCGTCTTGGTGATGATGTTGAAGGCGTTCGCGCTCTCACGACCGGTAACGGCCAAGGCACTCAGCTGGGAAGGCATGCTGTTTCATTTCTTCGCGCGCTGGCCGTGGGTGCTGGCGGGCACGCTGTCGGCCGTCCGCGACTATCTGACCAAATCTTTTGTCGATTTTCGCGTCACACCGAAGGGCCGCGGCCCGAAGGATCTCCTGCCGGTTCGTGTCGTCATCCCCTATGTGGCGCTTGCCGTCGGTGCGTCGTTGCCCGTGCTCCTTGTACAAAATCCGCAGAGCGCCACGGGTTTTTACTGGTTCGCCGCGTTCAATGCAGCTTTATATAGCCTGCTGACCATCGTGATCATTGCCAAGCACGTCACCGAGAACAAGATTTCCCTGCGGCCGAGTATCGGCAAATTTGTCTTGCAGGCTTCGCTCGCCGGCGTGGCTTTAACGGCTCCGCTCGCGGGTTTTTACGGCCGCGGCCTGGAGGGCATTTACGGACTGCAGCAGGGTGCCGGCGCCGTTCATCTCGTCAAGATGGCTTTCCCAGTTTCGGGCGCCGGCATGGGCGAAATCGGTGCCCGCAATTTCTACTTCGATCCAGGTTGGGAAACGCAGCGCTGAGCGTCCCCTAACACCTGCAACAGCCCTTCGACTCTGCCAGCCTGAGCGCCGATCGCCGTCGTTGCCACCGGTGCGGAGGCTTCGTTTGCCGAAGCACCCCACGCGCCCTGCCAGGCTCCGATCCAATCAATCGAATTTTCATCATATTCGAACGAACACCGAAAGACTGTGTTCATTATGCTGTTTGCACGAATTTTAATAAGTTAGTTCTAATATACCTATGCCAGATTGAGTGGCGATGATCACTTAAAAAGTGTGGAAAGAAGCCGACTATAAAGTATATCACCCGCACACAACCGAATTATGTTTAAGGGTAGAGAGATGCAGATGAACAGGGTTATGGAAAATTTGGCCAACAACGGCAGAAAATATACCTGTGCTGTTGCTGCCTTTGTGCTCGTCTCGATGGTGTCCGGCTGCCAGACCATGGATACAACCAAGACCGGCTCGATCAACGGGCGAACCATCGACTACGGGTTCGGCAAAATGGCCCATCACGCTGGGAAGGTCCATCACGTCAAGGCAAAGCTTCTCTACCGCAAACCGCTTACACAGATGAGCGTCGTGACGCGTACCAGGGAGGAGGCCTACGCGGCCTTCGTGCGGCCGCAACGGATTGATAGGCCGGCACCGGTGAAGGTTTCCTACAGCCCGGGCAATGGCGGTCAGTTCCTGGGGCATTCGCCCTGGATTTGCGGCCCGAGCGGTTTCGGCCAGCGCGCCAGCTGCCGTTCGCGTTACTAGAGCATTGGACCTAAATGCACGTCGCCCGGAAGTGTCCTCGGTTCCGGGGCAACGACATGCATAAAATCAGAATGCACGTCGCCCGGAAGTGTGCTCGGTTCCGGGACAACGACATGCAGATCAGAAGCTTAAAGCAGGTCGGGCGAATCCTATTCGCCGCGACATGTGTAAGTGGCGGTGCCTGACCGAGGGCTGCCGCCGAGGTCTTCGCTGGGGGCGCGAGTCGAGGGCGAGAGGTGGGCGCAGGGTTGGCCTTATCTCTTGCCCTTCGACCGCCATCGGCTCGTGGCCATGAATATCCCTGGCGTTCCGATCTCCTCATGAAGGTCGGCTCGGGCGGAGCCAGCCGTCATCGTCGCCGGGCGCCGGCCGTGGCCGCGCGACATAGGCCGATGATCCGTTTGCCTCGTGATAGACGCGGGCCAGCATTTCCGCCAGCACGCCCGACGTCACCATCTGCACTCCGGCGATCAGCAGAAAGAAGCCAGTGAACAGCATCGGCCGTGTTCCGATGTCTTGCGCGAAAAACAGCTTCAGGCAAAGCAGATAGGCAAGTATCAGCGAACCCAGCGCGCCAAGCGCGATGCCGATGCCACCGAAGAAATGTCCGGGCCGTGTGCGATAGCGCATGAAGAAATACATGAACACCAGATCGAGCACGACCCTGAAGGTGCGCGAAATGCCGTATTTGGACTGGCCGTGGATGCGGGCATGATGCGTCACAACCTCCTGCGCGATGCGTCTGGGGGTCGTCACGGTAGCCAGCCATGCCGGGATGAAGCGGTGCATCTCACCATAGAGCTTGACGCTGCGGATGACGCTGCCGCGATAGACCTTGAGGCTGCAGCCATAGTCCTTGAGGCGCACGCCGGTGACGCGTGCAATCAGCGCATTGGCGATACGCGAAGGGAGCCTGCGCATCAAAAGCCCCTCCTGGCGGTCCTTGCGCCAGCCGACCACCAAGTCGAGATCCTCGCTCAGCAGGCGGTAGACCATGCGCGGGATGTCGAAGGGATCATTTTGCAGGTCGCCGTCGATCGTGGCGATGACATCGCCGCGCGCCGCGTCGATGCCGGCCTGCATCGCGGCGGTCTGCTTGTAATTGCGCACGAGTTCGACCGCATGCACATGCGGGCCATAATGCGCAGCCAGGCGCCTGATCTCGCTCACCGTCGCGTCGGTGCTGCCGTCATCGACCAGCACGACCTCCCACGGCTGCTCGTAGCGCTCCATCGCCTGGTGAATCCGCGTCAGCAGCGGCTCGACGTTTTCGGCCTCGTTGTACATGGGCACGACGATGGACAGCGTATGGTCCGGCATCATCGCGCCCTCAGGCAGCCCCGAAGCGGGGATGGGCAATATGTTCATTGGGATGGCTTCCTTGCAGGTCCGACGGCCGGAGTCCCTGGCAGCGTCGATTTCGAGGGAAACAGCCAGGCTATAGCGCCGGTGGCGATAGCCGAGCAGAAGATGAACAGGTGCAGCGCCAGGGCCGCCTGCAGACCGCTCTTCATCGCAATTCCGGATGTGAGCAGTGCCGCCGCCGCTCCCGCTTCATAAGTGCCGAAGCCGGCGACGCCTTGCACCGGCAATATTGCGGCGCCTTCGGCCCCGACGACGCCTGGAAAGGCCGTCGTGAAGGATGTTCCCAGTATCAGGGCCAGCAGCCATCCCTGCACGGCGAGCTTCAGCGACCAGTTGGCGATCGTCCACCACCAGCCGTAACGCGAGCGCCCGGTCGCCTCGGTGAAGGTGTCGCGCAGCAGGCCGAGCTTCGCCACGATCCTGCCGCGCCCGGCCCAGTCATGCGGCGCGCGCGCCCAGCGCGGCAGGTACCAGGCGGCAGCGATCAAGGCGGCGATCCCAGCGATCCTTATCGCCGCATGCAGGCCCGGCCACACCGCCAGCGCCAGCACGCCGACGACGAAAGCGTCCTGCAGCCTGAACCACAGCAGCGAGGCGCTGGCGCGCATGATCGGCACGCCGAAGACCTGGCGCAGGAGCAAGGGAAAGGCCGTCTCGCCGCCCCGGAAGGGTACGACGTTGATCATCGCATTGTGGATCAGAATGACGCGCAGGCAGGCTCCGAAACGGCCATTCACCTCGTCGCGGAACTCGTCGCAGACGCGTAGCGCACGCAAGACATAGGTGACGAAAAAGGCGATCGTCGCCACCGCGAACGTAGCTGGCGTGATGCGGTCGAAGGCATCGCCGACCGTCCGCCAGCGCGAGTCGCTTGCCAGCCAGGCCAGCAGGGCCAGCGTCACGATTATCGAGATTGTTCTTTTCAACCAATTCTCCGCCGGTTTTCACCACCGAGTTCCAGCGGTGGCATCGTGGCGAATGAACGTCCAAGACGTCATCCTGGGGCAGTTCGCCTGGCCCACCGCCTTGCCGGCCTTCCGCGGGGCGGATACGTGGCCGCTGAGCCGTCGGGCCATATCCTGTCAAGGCCCACAGCTGTCGCAGCTCTCATGGACGGGTGATCCTATAGACCAGCAAAGCATCCGAATCCACAAGCTTGGTTGCGGTCTTGTCCAGATAGTCGACGACCCCGTCATGATGCTCGATGAACAACTGGTCCTGATTGTCGGCAGCGTTCTTGGCCGTGCCGAACAGATCCGCGCCTTGACCGCGCAACTCCTCGAGCTGGGCGATCGCGGTGGCGTCGTCCGCGACGAATTTCGACCATTCGACATCGCCTCCGCCAGGCGGGAACACCCAGCCGCGTGCCCTGCTGTAGTAGACGGCGACGGGATCGCCGACCTCCGGCGCGATGGCCACGACGAGGTCGCCCGGTTGCGCCAACCGCGCCAACTCCTCGCCGAGCAGCTTGCCGTTCATCGCGACCGGCGCCTTCATTGTCCTCACGAGAGGAAAGGTCGACCACACGAGGGTCACGACAACGATACAGATCGAACGCAGCACGACCGGCGACAGAACGGTTCCCGATGCAAACGTTGCCAGAAGAAGCGCGCCGCGGCCGCAGAACATCGCGAACGGCACATGGAAAATGTGGTAATTCCAGGGGTTGCTGGTTATTTCGCGCGCCGCCGCCAGGTAGACGATCATGGCCGCACCCAGCCAAATATAGGGAATGGCCGAAAGGGTGCGCTGCGTCGGGTCTTCGGCGGGTCCGGGCGGTATCCAGAAACCGACCGCGATCAGCGCCATGAACGGATAGCCGTAGAACCACCAGACAGAGGTGTTCCACACGGATTTGAAGTAGAAGCCATCATTGACGAACGTCCACAATCCGGAATTCCAGATGTAGCCGCTGCCCGCGACGTGATAGGGTGGATAGCTGCGGCCGAGATAGATGGCCCAGCTGAAATAGGCGCCGATGATGGCCAGGCTCAAAAATCCCCACAGGAAGACCTCGGTCGCCTGCCGTCGTTTCTTCTGCAGAATCCAGCGCACCATCAGGTAGAAGATGACGGCGCCCGCCGCCACGCCAGGCGGCTTTGCCAGCGCACCGAGCGTGAAGCTGACGGCGGCGAGCGGCAAAAGCCATCGGCTGCCGCCAGCCCAGTATTTGGCGAACAGCCAAACGCCTGTTGTCACCAGTGCCAGCATCGACGGATCGGGCAGGAACGAGCTGTCGATCATGATCGCCGCCGGCATCAGCGCGTAGGCGAGCGCCGCCGCATGGGCATGCGTTTGGCCCCAGCATAGCGCCGTCAACCTGTGCAGCGAAAACACCGTCACCAGACCGAAGAAGGCCGCAACCACGCGGCCAAACCAGTCGTGCCAGCCGAAGAGTTGGTAGAGCAGGGCGGTCAGATAGCTGACGATCTGGAACTCGCGGCCCTGATAACTCGGGCCGGGTCCGGTCCAACTCACCTCCGGGAAGAAGATGTTCCAGCTGCGCTGTTGAAAATTGTCGGCCATCATTGCCGTGCTTGTCTCGCGCCAGCTGAAAGCGTCGACCAGCGGCAAGGTTATGTTGTGGAACCTGAACACGACCGCGATGAACAGGATCCCCAGCAAGATCGCCGTGTCGAGGTTCAGGTAATTGCGAGCAGCCGGGTCCCGAGCGATCGGCTGCTGCAGGTATTGCTGAACCTCGGCCTGATTCAATTCCGGATCGTCGCCCATTTGAAACCGCGTCCTCTCTGACGTCTGCGGATGTTGCTTTTGCGCGCGATTGTCAAAGGCGAGGGAGTATACGACGCAATCCTTAATTTTGGCGACAGCGGGCGTCGCGAAAGTTGACATCGCGGCTCCCGCGGCTGTTAAATAATTCGCAAAGGCTGTCGCGCCGATAGCGCTGCCCTGGGCCGCACAGACATGCCAACGCTGATTGTACCGATAGCTCCGACCAGGTCGCCGCCGCATGGCGTAGATCGTCTACGGCGCAGGGAACGTCGTCGGTCCGCACGTTTCACGCTGCTCCTGTTTGTCCTGGCCCTCTGCGGCCAGGTGGCCCTCCCGGGAACGTCCCATGCGGCTGCCGCCAAGGACAGCGCACCTGCAAAAGCGGATAGCGCTATTGCTCCAATTGCCGCCACTGTTCCAACAGCCTATGAGCTGCAGCTTCTGTATGCCGATCGCACATGGATATGGGAAAATGGAGCGGCCTATTTCGCGAAGGGCAATCGGCGCCTTGAGGCCTGGACGTCGGGGCAGGATTCAGCGTCTGTCGCAGAGGGCAGGTGGCTGGTGACCAAAGACGGCAAGATGTGCATGGATGTCGCTTGGCGGTCCAACAGCTACAAGGGCAAACAGCGCCGCACCTGCTATAGCCACCGAATCAAGGATGGAACGATCGAGCAACGCAAGGATCCGGACGGAGAATGGTACAGTTTCAAACGAACTCCCGAAGGTCCTTCCGACGAATACCGAAAATTCGAATCTGGTGATACCAAGGCCGCGCGGTTCGAAGAGGCCCGCAAGTTGATCGACTCCAAGAACTGATGCATATCGCTCGGAAGTGTCCTCGGTTCCGGGACAACGACATGCACGAAATCAGAAGCTTACGGCAGGTCGGGCGAATCCTATTCGCCGCGGCAGGCGCCGTTCCTGGCTCCGTTGGCCCCTCCCGATACCACATCGGTGACGGCGTGTCCGGAGGGGCGGATTCAGGCAGGCCGCTTTTGCCAGGCCTGTGAAGAAGCTTGCGAATCGCTTATAAAACGCTGAGCAGTCCGGCTGGAATTGTCGGCGCACCGACCGCCGATTGGCGCAATCACTTCTCTCTGACAGAACGACGAGACGATGGCTCCAACACCATATGGTTTTCATGAAATTTAATAATTAGTGATGTCTAATATTTGTGTGTGATGTGCGAGTGGTCACTGAAACGGCGTGAAGCGGCGCAGGTGTCGCAACGCGCCCCAGCTTATACTCAAAGGCAAGGGACACATGGGGAACAATTCCGCAATGGGCGCTTCTCGCCTAAGCAAGAAAGCTCTCTCTATTGTTGTGGTGGCGATGACCTCTCTGGTTGCAGGATGTCAGGGGATGGATACGACCAGAACCGGTTCCGTCCTTATTGCACCGGTCGCGCATCCGCTCCGGAGCAAGCCTTCAGTCCGACCGGTCCAGGCTGGATACATGGTGCGTTCGCTCAGGATCGAGCCTGAGATGCTGATGACAAGGACTATCCGCACCACTGAAAGAACTTACGCTTTTGCTCCGCCACCGCCGATCGCGATCCGCACAACGGGACCCGTGAAGGTCGCTTTCAGTCCTGTCGATGAAGGTGCGTTGTTAGGAGGCTCGCCTTACATCTGCAGCCCCAGCGGATTTGGCCAACGCGCAAGCTGCCACCCGCGCTATCTCTGATCTATCGAGCAGCGACCGCTACCGCGCCGTCGCTTGGTGGCAGTATCATCGGTTTCGTCCGCAGCCCGAAGAATGGGGCGGCGGTCCTGACGATCGTGTCGATGTCGGAAAGCTGCGGCACAAAGCCAAGGTGCGCGCGCGCCTTGCTCGGATCGGCATAGAGTTCGGCCGGATCTCCCGGGCGCCGGGCCCTGAAGACGGCCGGAACCGGTCTTGAAGTCATCCGGCTGACCGCCTGGACAATCTCCTTGATGGACACGCCTCGCCCGGTGCCGAGGTTGACCGCCAGGCTTTGTCCACCGCCCTCCAAATGTTGGAGAGCTTTCAAATGGGCGCGGGCCAGATCGCTGACGTGGATGTAGTCGCGCACGCAAGTCCCGTCCGATGTCTCATAATCCGTGCCGAAGACCTCGACCTCGTCGATGATGCCTGACGCCGCCATCAGCACCCTGGGAACCAGATGCGTTTCCGGCGAATGCCACTCGCCGAGCTCCCCGCCGGGATCGGCCCCGCAGGCATTGAAGTAGCGCAGGATGGCGAACTTCATTCCGTATGCGTTGGCATAGTCGCTGATGATCTGTTCGCCTATCAGCTTGGTGCGCCCGTACGGGCTGATCGGATTTTGCGAAGAGGTCTCACGAATAGGCAGTGCTTCCGGAACGCCGTAGGTTGCGCAACTGCTGGAAAAGATGATGTTCTCGATCGAATGCGCGCGTGCGGCGTCGAGTACGGCGATGGTGCCCGTGACATTGGTGGAATAGTATTCGGCCGGCTGACCGACGGACTCTCCAACATAAGCAAGCGCCGCGAAGTGTATGATGGATGCGGGCCGATAGGCTTCGATCGCCGCCTGCAATGCATCCCGGTCGCGGATGTCGCCGACGACAAGCGGACCCCAGGCGACGGATTTCCGATTGCCGCGGGACATGTTGTCGAATGCCACCGGCAGATAACCGGCCGCGGCAAGCAGCTTGCACGTATGGCTGCCGATAAAGCCGGCTCCCCCTGTCACCAGGACTGCCGGCTGGCTCATGAAGCCGCGGCCCCTTTGGTAATCCGGCTCCCGTAGAGCAGGGCGTCGAAATAGTCGACGGTATGCGCGAGCCCTTGGGCCAGGCTGATCTTCGGCTCCCAACCGAGATTGCTTCTGGCGAAGGAAATATCCGGCTTGCGTTGTTTGGGATCGTCGATCGGCAATGGCCGATGCACGATTTTCGATCTGGAGTTGGTATAGCTGACAACCAGTGTCGCGAGTTCCATGATGGTGAATTCGCCGGGATTGCCGAGGTTGACCGGATGGGCAGGCGCACTCGGCGCATTCATCAGCCGCATGAAACCCTCGATCAGGTCGTCGGCGTAGCAGAAGGAGCGGGTCTGCAGGCCGCTGCCATAGACGGTCAGGTCTTCGCCACGCAACGCCTGGACGATGAAGTTCGAGACGACGCGCCCGTCATCGGGTTGCATGCGGCGACCGTAGGTGTTGAAGATACGGGCTACGCGAATGTCGAGGCCATACGTCCTCGAATAGTCGAAAAAAAGGGTTTCGGCCGAACGCTTGCCTTCATCATAGCAGGAGCGCGGTCCGTGCGTGTTCACATTGCCGAAATAGCTTTCGGGCTGCGGGTGCACGAACGGATCGCCGTAGACCTCGGAAGTCGAGGCCTGGAATATCTTGGCATTGTTCCGACGCGCGAGTTCCAACAGGTTCAGCGCGCCAAGCACACTGGTCTTGAAGGTATGGATCGGATCTGCCTGATAATGTGGCGGAGAAGCAGGGCAGGCTAAATTGTAGATCTCGTCGAACCGAAGGTCCAAAGGCAATGCATCGACGATGTCGTGCTCCATGCAGCTGAATCTCGGATCGCGCAGCAGCGTATTGAGATTGTATCTTTTGCCGGTATGGAAATTGTCCAGTGCGACGACGTCGTATCCGTCCTGCAAAAGTCGTTCGCACAAATGCGATCCCAGGAAGCCCGCGCCTCCAGCGACCAGCGCACGGCCTCGGTTATGGTCGTTGCCGTTGCCCCTTTGATCGTTTCTGGAACCAAGTTTCAGAACCTTGATGACCTTACTCATGCTTTCCTCCACGCACCGCACACGCTACCGCCGGGCAGGGCAAAGCACTGCCCGGCCACGTCCTTAAACGCGGCAATCTCCGCATCCGCGGATCGCCATCACTGATGTGCGCTTGTCACTAGCTGAGTTACGAGGCCGCTGCCGCCCGGCTTGTATCTGCCGTTCAGCAGTCCATGCGCCCCAAGATCGCGATCACGCGCCCCATGCCATCATCGCCGATTGCTCGCCCAAATTGCACATCCCAACGCCCGGAAAATATACCTGTGGAAATTCAAGTCAACTAAATTAGAGATTCCTTAACCAATTGTGTTTGCCATTGGTTAATCATGGCCGACGCGTTCCCGGCGCGGGCGCGGATGGCTACGGCCGGGGTTCTTCATTTTGAATCAGCATATTGGCTCGATCCAAGCAAATTTCACAGGCTGCCGCGATCTCTTCTCGGGTGCCATCAAAAGCCTGATGTCGAGGAACAGGGCGGAGTGTCCTTGTGAGATCATTGGGGTGGGTAGCCCCTGGGCACTGTCTGAAATGAAGAGCGATTCAGAAGGCGTCAAATCTTCAGGTTGCAATGAGATTGCTGCCCAAATCCGCTGGGACTGCAGACATAAACGCTTGGCCGTGAATACTTTGCCAGTATCTCTCTGCGGACGGAATCCACGTCGCAACTGGCAGCGGCGCAGAGCAGACCAAGAGTCAAAATCAGAAGGCAGAATCGGCCCGCAGGAATGATTTTTAACGCCGATTTCTCTCTGTCGGGCCGCCCGTGTCCTCTGTGCATTCGAGGTCCCTCATCCGCCAAGGTATGAGTCGACATCCCCTTCTCGCCTGCAGGCGCATCGAAGTCATAGTGGAATGCCGGCCATCTCGGCAATGGCATTTGAGGGCATAGGCTAGCTGCTGTCCATGGCGCGACCACGCATCCAGGTTGACCGCCGCATTGGCGCGGGCCGCAAAAATGGTCGAGATGGTCCGTTTCTCAGCGGGCCATCTCGTTCAGGCAACCACAAAACAGGGACGCCTGTTGTCGTGTGGCAGACCGCTCCTGACGCGGCGCCGTGCTCCAGCTTGGCTATGTTACTCCCGGCGGGACTGCCCGCCCGGCGGGCTTACTGCCCGCCCATTTCCTTCTTGCCGGCGGGCTTACTGCCCGCCCATTTCCTTCTTGCCGGCGGGCTTACTGCCCGCCCATTTCCTTCTTGCCGGCGGGCTTACTGCCCGCCCATTTCCTTCTTGAATGTGTCGAAATCGACCTGCATGCCGTTGAAGATAGTGCTCCAGTGGCGCGTCAGCGCCGCCATCGCCACGGCTTCCTCGATCTCCTCGTCGGTAGCGCCGGCGCGCTTGGCGTCCTGCGTGTCCGACCAGATGCAGTAGGTGCAAGGAATCTGCGCCGCCACGGCCAAGGAGATCAGCGACTTGACCTTGGGCGGCAACGCCGTCTTGTCGCTGAGCTCGATGGCCTTGACCTCGGCCCAGGCACCGGGCAGACCGGTTTTGGGAAACTGTTTTACAAAGCTTGGGACACCGCCCATGGTCGACTGTATGTCCTTGAGGGTTGCATCATAGTCGTCGGCATGGGCAGGCGCGGAGCCGAGCGACAGGACACAGGCCGCTGCGGCGGACAGGAACACATGGGATGAAGACTGCACGGATTTGACGATGCGATGGTACGACATGGTTTTCTCCTCTGGTCTTTGTTAGCCTTACGATGTAAGGTGACGGCGAAAATGAACCTTACACTGTAAGTTGTCAAGCGGCGCTATGGATCAGCCAATCACGAAACAGAGAGCGCGCGGGCGTCTGTCGCGCGAAATGATCGAGGACGCGGCTTTCGAGGTGATCGAGAGGGAGGGCCTTTTCGGCTTTTCGATGCGCAAGCTCGCCGCCGCGCTCGGCTGCGAGGCCATGAGCATCTATCATCACTTTCCCTCGGTGGCGCATCTGCACGAGGCGCTGATCGACCGGCTGATCGGCGCCCTTGAAGTGCCTGACACCAGCCTTCCCTGGCGGCAAAGAATGCGTGTTGCCGTCGACGATTTCCGCCGCATCGGCCGCGAGCATCCCGCCTATTCCACTTTCATTGTTACCTACCGGATGAATTCGCCGGTTTGCCTTGCCTGGTTGAACGGCATTATCGGCTTGTTCAAGGATGGCGGCTTCGACGCGGAACTCAGTGCGCGGCTCTTCCGCGCCGTGGGCTATTATCTGATGGGCGCGGTGCTGGACGAGAACGCGGGCTATTCCAGAGGCCCGTCCGCGGTGAACACCGTCAGCGACGAGCAACTGGCCAGGGACTATCCAAACGTCGTGGAGGCCGGGCGCTTTTTTGGCGCCGCCGAATTCGACAAGACCTTCGAACTCGGCCTCGACATGCTGCTGGACGAAATGGAACGCCTGCGCGACGGCGCCGATATAAGCCGACCGTCCGGCAGGGTTTGATTGCAAGGTGACCGCCTGAATGCGCTTTCTCTTCGTCCTGATCCTGTTGGCCGGCACCGGCATCGGTCTCATCTATCCCTGGGCGACGGCCAATTTTTCCGGCCGCGAAATCGGCACCTGGCGGGTCTACGAGCAGGGCCGATTCAAGCCGTTGACCGTATCGCTTAGGGATCGCGATGCGCCGGTGCGGGTGCTGGTGGACCTGACCGCGAGGGCCGAACGCATCGTTTCGCAGCAGCGCACTGTGTTGACGCTGACCGCGGCCACCAATGGCCGCACGGTGCTTGCCTCGACGCTGCAGTTCAACCATGTGGACAATCCGCGCCAGGCCAGCCCGCAACTGCCCGACAAGATCTTTCGCGACGAGGCTGGCCTGATCGCCACCGTCAGCCCTGGCGCTTACGTCTTCACGGTCGGCCCGGGCGATGCCGAGGACATACCGATGCGAGCGGTCGACCTTGTCTTGCGCTCCGGTGTCGGGGAAATCGACGGCCGCGCGCGGCCGATAGGCTTCTCGCTGATGGCGGTCGGCCTGATCGGTTTCTTGCTGTCCTTGCGTTCTGCTGGCGGGCGACCGGAAAATCCGAATTCGCAGCCGCCGCCGCCACGTTGGGGCAGGGGTCCCACATGAACTATCGCCACGCCTACCACGCCGGCAATTTTGCCGATGTCGTCAAGCATGTCGTGCTGACGCGCCTGCTCGACTACCTGAAGCAGAAGGACAAGGCGTTTCGCGTCATCGACACTCATGCCGGCATTGGCCGCTACGATCTGTCGTCACTCGAAGCGCACAAGACAGGCGAGTGGCAGGGCGGCATCGGCAGGCTGATAGATGCCGCGTTCGATGCGAAGGCGGCGGCGCTGCTGGCGCCTTATCTGGCGGCGGTGCGCTCGCTCAATCCGGAGGGCGGCGTAAAGAAATATCCGGGCTCGCCGCTGCTCGCGCGCAATCTCCTGCGCAAGCAGGACCGGTTGTCGGCGATCGAACTGCACCCGAAAGACGCCGCCAGGCTGAAGATCGAGTTCGCCGGCGATTTTCAGACAAAGGTGATGGAACTGGACGGCTGGCTTGCGCTCGGAGCGCACCTGCCGCCGAAGGAAAAGCGCGGCCTGGTGCTCATCGATCCCCCCTTCGAGGAAGAGGGTGAGTTCGGCCGCCTCGTCGACGGGCTGGTGAAGGCGCACAGGCGCTGGCCCAGTGGCATCTACGCGCTGTGGTATCCGATCAAGGACCGCAAGGCGGTGATCGCCTTCAGGAAAGCGCTGAAGCAATCCGGCATCTCGAAAATCCTCGACATAGAATTCGAGATCAGGCCAGCCTCTTCCGATCCCAGCCTCGATGGCACCGGCATGGTGGTGGTCAATCCGCCCTTCACGCTGGAAGGCGAACTGCGAACCATGCTGCCGGCACTGCACAAATTGCTCGCCGTGGGCAAGCCGGCCCACTGGTCGCTGGAATGGCTGGCCGGCGAGCAGGTCCCGCCGCCGGAATAGTCCGTTTCGATCGCCGCGTTCCTTACGACCGCACGATCAGCCCGTGGGGAACTTAGCCGTTACCTGCGGGTTGCAGCTTACAGCAACTGCCCGGCGCCGGTTTCTGGAAACCATTGTTTCGGCAACCGCTTGACCGCCGCCGAGCGAATCCGCACAGTGCGCGCAATCGACCTTGAGAGGCTGCCATGACTCGCTTCGCCAAATCCGCACTTGCTGCCCTGATTTCGCTCTGCACGCCCCTTGCTGCGCCTCTCGGTGTCACCCGGGCGGTCCAGGCGGCCGACCTCGGCGTCTATTCTGAGGACGATGGCAGCATCTGTGGCGAGACATGGGTGCTGAGCAAGATCACGCATCGGTTCTCCTACCAGGTGCATCACGTGCCCCATCTGCCCGACGTCGCCATCACCGATTTTCGCGACATTCGCCAGCACCGTTATCAGCAGGCGAGCGAGGAATGGCCGATCGGTCGTCACTATTGCCGGGCAACCGTCAGCCTGTCGGATGGCCGGGACCGGTCGATCTTCTATCTGATCGAGGAAGGCCAGGGCTTTGCCTCCATCGGCGACAATGTCGAGTTCTGCGTCTCGGGCTTCGATCGCTGGATGGTCTATAACGGCCGTTGCCGCGTCCTGCGCTGAACGCACCTCGTTCTCCTTCCGATCTTTTTCGCGCCTGCGGCCTGAAGGGGGCGCAGGCGAGACGCTGACGCCCCGGCGGGTCGGCGCCTGCGCCGTCGTCGCGCTCCGGCGCCATCTGTCTCGGCTATCAGCCGTGATGACAACGCGCTCCTTGTCGAAACACGCGGCAATTCCGCCGCCGTCGAACTGTCGACCGGCGGCTCGCCGTATCGTGAGGCGGTGAACCAAGGCTCGTCGCTTTGCTATTTTCTGCGACGCGTTGCCTCTGCCTGATCGATGATCTTGCGAAGAAAGGCAATGTGACCGCGAAAGGCCCGCCGCCCGGCCGTCGTGACCCTGATCCGTGTCTGCGGCCGGCGTCCGACGAAAAGCTTTTCAATATCGACATAGCCAGCTCTGGCCAGCGTATCGAGATGTGCTCCGAGATTGCCGTCGGTGACTTCGATCATGGCTTTCAACTGGACGAACTCCAGGGTCTCGCGCCTTTCCAGCGTGTTCAGGACGGCCATGATCCTGAGCCGTGTACTCTGGTGGATAATGTCATCGGCGCTCATCAACAGGCTCCAATGCGGCAAAGCCTTGGGTTGTCGCCATATGGCTTGGCGATTTTGCGGTGCCATTTGCTTCTGTATGGCCGAAACCGACGGCGCAATCGCATCTCATACAGAATACTCTGTTCTACAGAGTATTCTGTCAATCCGAAAGCCGGTGCTCAAGCCATGCTTGACAAGGTGATCTTCAGATGGATCGTCGTATCGCGCTCGTGATCTGCGCGAACCGCGCGCCTGCAAAAGATGATCGCTTCGATGACGCGGTGGGTTATGATGTTCACGGCCAAGGATCACGCGTGAAGCCGCTCGCTAATCTTCGGATCTTGATGGCGAGATCGCATCGGGAACGCCGGTATCGATTTGCTGGCGACGTCAGAAGATCAGCAGCGGATTTTTGCGGTGATGAGTGTGACTGTGTGTGGATCGCAACTAAAATTTAAGTTGAGAAAATCATACCATTGCTTCGCTGGCTAGCGAGACGCGAGTCAGATATGCATTGCGCGCCGGGGTCATTCACGGCCATCGGCATAACGTGAAGGGGCATGACATGGCTAAGCAGTCATCTAAAGCGCCGGCATCCAAGGCACCGGCAAAGAAAGCACCCGCAAAAGCAGTCGCGGCGAAGGCCGCAACAGCGGTGAAGAAAGCAGCACCTGCCAAGGCGGCGGCAAAGCCGGCAGCGAAGGCACCGGCCAAGAAGCCGGCGGCGGCCAAGTCTGTCGCGAAGCCGGCAGTGAAGAAGGCGGCGCCCGCGAAAGCCGCGGCGAAGCCGGCGGCGAAAGCGGCGCCGGCCAAGAAGCCTGCGGCCAAGGCGGCGGCCAAACCCGCTGCCAAGAAGGCGGCTCCCGCGAAAGCCGCGGCGCGGCCGGCAGCAAAAGCGGCACCGGCCAAGAAGCCGGCGGCCAAGCCAGCTGCGAAAGCAGCCGCCGCCGCGACCAAGCCGGCGGTGAAGAAAGCCGCGGCGCCGAAGGCAAAGGCAGCGCCTGCGAAGGCGAAGGCTCCGGCCAAGAAGTAGACGGATCGTTGGGGCGTCGCGTGTCCTTCGGGATCCGGCAAGGACGCTCTGACGCTCTGGATCGGAGCATGTTCGGCAACGGGTTCAGCCCTCTGGGCTGAGCATCGGGAAGGGGCCGAGGGGCAAGCAAAGCGAGGCGCCGGTTGGCTGCCTCGCTCGCCCAACTCTTTCGCTCCTCGCGGTGGTTGGCGAATGTATCGGCGTGACGCTTAGCGCCTGCGAAGCGTGGGTGCCAGAGAAGTGTGGGCGCACGTTCGAATCGGGCGACTTTTTGTCGTGGCCTGCTGATACTTTCCAGAGTACCGGCATCAGGCTTGTCGTGATGCCAGGGCGGAAACCGCAGCCGGTTTCTGGCCGCTGTTTTTTTGCACTCTGGCAATTGATGGCGACAGTCCTGCGGTCAACACTGGATGTTTGCAAACAGGAAACCGATCATGCCGAAGCTGCTCTACGCGTCCGCCTCTCCCTACAGCTCCAAGGTAAGGATGGCAGCGGCCTATGCCGGGATCGCCCTCGATGAGGTGCCGGTCAGGACCGAAGACAGGCCGGCCGAACTGATCGGCGCCAATCCGCTCGGCAAGATCCCGGTGCTGGTGCTCGACGATGGCCGTTCGGTTCACGACAGCCGCGCCATCACCCAGCACCTCAACCGGATTTCGAAGAACGCCTTGTTTCCACGCAATCCCGACAAGCGTCTGGAAGCGGAAGTGCTGGAGGCGCTGGCCGACGGTATCTGCGATTGCGCGCTGTCGATGGTCTACGAACGCCGCACCCGGCCTGAAGAGATGGTCTATCAGCCCTGGCTCGACCGGCAGTGGGCGAAGATCATGGCGGCACTCGATCTGCTCAACGCCAATCCGCCAAAGCTGCCGAAGAAGATCACGGCCGGTCAGTTGGCATTGCGTGCCTGCCTCGGCTATCTCTCGCTCCGCTTTGGCGGTCGGTGGGAGAAGGGGCGCGGCCGGTTGACCCGCTGGGCGGCGCGTTTCGACGAAAAATTCCCAGAGCTGAAGTCCGCGGTTCCGGCCTGAGCGACCGGCACAAAAAAAGCCGGGCGCGAGGCCCGACTTTTCGTGTCGTGGCTTGAACGACTTAGAACTTCATACCGAGGCCGAAGGTGACGCGGTTGTCCGTCGCCTTGACCTTGCCGATACCGTCGAAGCTCTTGCTGCCGAAGTCGGTGTAGCGATACTCGACGCGGCCGAAGACATTGTCGGTCAGCTTGATGTCGGTGCCGACGCCAGCGGTCCAGCCGAGCATGGTTGCGGTGTCGCTGGCAGGAATGACCGAGTCTTCCACCTTCAGGCTTCTGCCGGCGAGACCGCCGGTGCCATAGAGCAGGATTTCCGGGGTCACGGCGTAGCCGAGACGGGCACGCAGCGAGCCTTCGATGCCGCCCTTGGAGTGGATGCCGTTGTCGTCACCCTTGACGCCGTTGTAGCCGAGTTCGGCTTCACCGCCGTACACGAAGTTCTCCTGCTGCCACTGATAGCCGCCGAAGACACTGCCGACAAAACCCTTGGTATCGGTCGAAACGCCGAAATCCTTTTCCTTGGTCTTGCCGCCGAAGCCGTAGCCAAGGTTGATACCGGCATAGGGACCGGCCCACGAGGCGACCGGAAGTTCGGCAACCGGAGCGGGTGCCGGCGGCTCTTCCGAAACGACGTCCGCGGCATAAGCGGTACCACCGAGGGCGAAGAGCCCGAGCGCAACAGCCAGCGGCCGTGCGAATTTGAGATTGGCTTGCATTGTTCTTTACTCCTTAAGCCACAGGACACAGGCTTGTTTCTCACGATCGCCATCGACCCGTCCGGGGGGTGAAACGGATCTGGCGTTCGTCGGTTCCAAATGTCGTGTCAAAATGCGGCTGAACCGAACCTGAACTTGGGTCATTCCCCGGCGCGAATGAGGCAGAACCTTGACGTTGCATCTTCGCAACAGCGAAATGTCAGCAGCAAGTTCGTGCTGCGCTGCACGCGGCTTGGTGCAAGGACTCCAGCGACCTATATTGCGGTCCGGCGGTTGCGAGTCCAAGAGGGCCCGGCACGTCGAACTGGGCACTTCGCCACAATGTTGCCCCAGGTGCGAACGCCGTTTAACGCATGCCGGGCCATATTTCGTCGGCGTCGCGTTTTCGGGCCGAAATTGAGGATTGACACATATGAGCAAAGCCACTGCCGTGGCGCTGGTGACCGGTGGGGCGAAGCGGATCGGCAAGGCGATTGTCGAGGACCTTGCCAGCCATGGCTTTGCGGTCGCCATCCATTCCAATCGCTCGCACGATGCGGCGGATGCGCTGGCCGCGGGGATCAACCGGTCGGGCGGGCGTGCCGCCGTGGTTGCGGCCGACCTGACCGACATGGATGCCGTCGGCGACCTTGTCGGCCAGGCGGAGGCCGCGCTGGGCCCAATCTCGCTGCTGGTCAACAATGCTTCGCTCTTCGTCGATGATTCCGTCGAGGATTTCGACTGGCGCGCCTGGGACCGCCATTTTGCCATTCACCTGAAAACCCCGGCGCTGTTGGCGCAGAACTTCGCCCGTTCCTTGCCGGAAGGGCAGGACGGGCTGATCGTCAACATCATCGACCAGCGCGTCTGGCGGCCGACGCCGCGCTATTTTTCCTATGCGCTATCGAAATCGGCATTGTGGACGCAGACGCAGATGTTGGCCCAGGCGCTCGGGCCGCGCATCCGCGTCAATGCGATCGGGCCAGGCCCGACGCTGAAGAACGTGCGCCAGAACGATTCGGATTTTGACGCGCAGGTCGCTGGCCTCATTCTGAGGCGCGGCCCGGAATTGCCGGAATTCGGCGCCACCATCCGCTATCTCTGGCAGGCGCGCTCGGTCACCGGTCAGATGATCGCGCTCGACGGCGGCCAGCATCTTGCATGGCAGACGCCCGATGTGACAGGCATGGCGGAATGAGTCCTTTGGATCACAAGAACAAGGCGCGCGGCGGCGCTGATGATCTTCCTCCCGAAATCGACCTCGAGGACGAGGCACTGGAGGAGATCGTCGAACCGGTTGGCCCGGATGTCGCCTTCACGGCCATCGACTGGACGCCGCATGCAGGCGACGCCGAAGGCATGGTCGGCGCCGAGGTGATTCAGACACTGGTCAAGCGGCTGCCCAATGCGCCCGGCGTCTACCGGATGATGAACGCCGCCGGCGACGTGCTCTACGTCGGCAAGGCGCGCAGCCTGAAGAAGCGTGTCACCAACTACGCGCAAGGCAGATTCCACACCAACCGCATCGGCCGCATGGTGCGCGAGACGTCGACGATGGAATTCGTCGTCACCCGCACCGAGATCGAGGCGCTGCTGCTCGAAGCCAATCTCATCAAGCGTTTGCGGCCGCGATTCAATGTGCTGATGCGGGACGACAAGTCGTTCCCGTATATCCTTTTGACCGGCGACCATGTCTCGCCCGGCATTTACAAGCATCGCGGCGCGCGGTCGCGCAAGGGCGACTATTTCGGCCCCTTTGCCTCGGCCGGTGCCGTCGGCCGCACCATCAATTCCCTGCAGCGCGCCTTCCTGCTCAGAAGCTGCACCAATTCTTTCTACGAGAACCGCACGCGGCCATGCCTGCTCTACCAGATCAAGCGCTGCGCGGGTCCGTGCACCGGCGAAATTTCGCATGAGGGTTATGCCGAGTTGGTCGCCGAAGCGAAGGACTTTTTGTCCGGCCGCAGCCAGAAGGTGAAGACCGAGATTTCGGCCGCCATGCAGCAGGCTTCGCAAGACCTCGATTTCGAGCGCGCCGCCATCTATCGCGACCGACTGGCGGCCCTGTCGCACGTGCAAAGCCATCAGGGCATCAACCCGGCGACCGTCGACGAGGCCGATGTGTTCGCCATCCACCAGGAAGGCGGCCAGGTCTGCATCCAGGTGTTTTTCTTCCGCACCGGCCAGAACTGGGGCAACCGTGCCTATTTCCCGAAGGCCGATCCGGCGCTGGAGGGATCGGAAGTGCTGGGCTCGTTCCTGGCGCAGTTCTATGACGACAAGCCGACACCGCGTGCCATTCTCTTGTCGCAGACCGTCGAGGACCAGGAACTGCTGGCCGAGGCGCTCTCGACCCGCGCCGGCCGCAAGGTGGCGATTTCCGTGCCGCAGCGCGGCGAGAAGAAGGACCTGACCGACAACGCCCTGCAGAATGCGCGTGAGGCACTCGGCCGTCGGCTGGCCGAAACCTCGACGCAAGCGCGGTTGCTTGCCGGTTTCGCCGAGACCTTTGGCCTCGCCAAGCCGCCGGTGCGCATCGAGGTTTACGACAATTCGCACATCATGGGCACCAACGCCGTCGGCGCCATGGTCGTCGCCGGGCCGGAAGGCTTTGTGAAAAACCAGTACAGAAAATTCAACATCCGCTCGACCGAGATCACGCCGGGCGACGATTTCGGCATGATGCGCGAAGTGATGGAGCGGCGTTTTTCGCGGCTGCTCAAGGAGCATGGCGATGTCGCCGTGGCTGAGGATGCGGCTGCGGGCGAGGCGATGGCGGCCGAGGCGGGCGATGATATCGAGGACGACATTTCCGGCAGCTTCCCGGCATGGCCGGACGTCATCCTGATCGATGGCGGCCAGGGCCAGATGACGGCGGTGCGCAAGATCCTGTCGGATCTCGGCATCGAGGACCGGGTCGTCGCCATCGGCATCGCCAAGGGGCAGGACCGCGATGCCGGCCGCGAGCGTTTCTTCGTCAGGGGCAGGGACTCGTTTTCATTGCCGGTTCGCGACCCCGTGCTCTATTTCGTCCAGCGGCTGCGCGACGAGGTCCACCGCTTCGCCATCGGCTCGCACCGGGCCCGCCGCAAGAAGGAGATGGTCAAGAGCCCGCTCGATGAAATCGCCGGCATCGGCCCCGGCCGCAAGCGCGCCCTGTTGCTGGCATTCGGAACCGCCAAGGCGGTCAGCCGCGCCGCGATCGAGGATCTGAGAAAAGTCGATGGCATTTCCGAGCAGGTCGCCAAATTGGTCTACAATCATTTTCACGAAAGTTGAAAAAATTCGCCACTTTCAGCTGGCCAGTCGAATCTGGCCTGTTGACCCCCTACAACAGCTTCTGATTTGAGTACGCAGGCAGAAAGAGTCCACCAGACATGGCCCAGCGCGCGTTCAACCTGCCTAATATGCTGACCTACGCCCGTATCGTCGCGGTGCCGCTGGTCGTGTTGTGTTTTTTTCTCGAAGGCCATCTGAAATCGAGCGACTTCGCTCGCTGGTCGGCGCTGGTCATTTTCCTGCTGGCGTCCGTTACCGATTATTTCGATGGCTATTTTGCGCGTGCCTGGCAGCAGACCTCCAACATCGGTAAGATGCTCGATCCGATCGCCGACAAGCTGCTGGTCGCCACGTGCCTCTTGCTGCTTGCTGCCGACACCGACCGCCATGCCGGCATCGCCGGCTGGTCGCTGTGGGCGGCCATCATCATCCTGTGCCGCGAAATCCTGGTTTCTGGCCTGCGCGAATATCTGGCGGCACTCAAGGTCTCGGTGCCGGTGACGCAGCTCGCCAAGTGGAAGACCACCATCCAGATGGTCGCCATCGCTTTCCTGCTGGCGGGGCCGGCCGGCGACAAGGTCTTCCCGCTGACAACGCAGACCGGTCTCGTGCTGCTGTGGATCGCGGCCCTCGTGACGCTCTACACCGGCTACGACTATTTCCGCGCCGGCCTCAAGCACATCATGGACGAGTGAGATGACGACCCGTCTCATCTACTTTGCCTGGGTTCGCGAACGGATCGGCACGCCGGAAGAAGATGTCGAACTGCCGGCCGTCATAGAGACGGTCGCCGACCTCTTGCGCTGGCTGCGGTCGCGCGGCGAAGGCTACGAACACGCATTGCAGTATCCCGACGTGATCCGCGTTGCCATCGACCAGGAACATGTCGACCACCGCGAGAAGATATCGGGCGCGCGCGAAATCGCGCTGTTCCCGCCGATGACCGGGGGCTGACAGTCATGCCGGCCGTCCTGGCAGCGACCGTGCGCATTCAGCGCCAGGATTTCGACGTCGCCGCCGAGATCGCCGCACTGACGCAAGGCCGCGTCGACATTGGCGCGGTGGTCACCTTCTCAGGCTTGTGCCGCGACGAGCAGGGCGCGCTCTCGGCACTCGAACTCGAGCACTATCCGGGCATGGCTGAAGCCGAGATCGGCCGCATCGCAACCGAAGCCAGCGAGCGCTGGCCGCTGCAAGGCCTCACCGTCATCCATCGCCATGGCAAGATCGCGCCGGGAGAGAACATCGTGCTGGTGGTAGCCGCTTCGGCGCACCGCCAGGCGGCGTTCGAGGCGGCGGACTTCCTCATGGACTATCTCAAGTCGCGTGCACCCTTCTGGAAGAAGGAACATCGCACCGACGGCTCCGAGGGCGGCTGGGTCGAGGCCAAGGAAACCGATGCCCAGGCAGCCCAGCGCTGGAAGCGGCCGCCATCCGAATAATACCGTGCCGACCTTGCTCGTCCATGGCAACCGCGACCGGTCGGCGCCCATCGAGCTGACGGGCATTCCGTCCGCCAGGCTCATTCCGGACTGCCGTTTCCTCGTTTACGAGGGCGCGCCGCATGGCCTCATGTACACCCGTATGGATCGGCTGCATGCCGATGTGCTGCGATTCGTGCGCGAGAGTTTGACCGCCAGCAAAGAAAAAGGCCGGCGAAACACCGGCCTTCTCGCATGGAACGTGCAGTGTCGGCTCAGCCGACGATTTCGGTATCCGAGAACCAGTACTTGATCTCCTGCGCGGCCGTTTCCGGCGCATCCGAGCCGTGCACCGAATTCTCACCGATCGAGAGCGCATGCACCTTGCGGATGGTGTCTTCGGCAGCGTTGGCCGGATTGGTGGCGCCCATCACTTCGCGGTTCCTGGCGATGGCGTTCTCACCTTCCAGCACCTGCACGATGGTCGGGCCCGAGGACATGGAGTCCACCAGTTCGCCGAAGAACGGGCGCTCCTTGTGGACGGCGTAGAAGCCCTCCGCCTCGCGGCGGCTCATCCACACCCGGCGCGAGGCGATAACGCGCAGGCCGGCCTCTTCCAGCATCCTGGTGATGGCGCCGGTGAGATTGCGCCGCGTCGCGTCCGGCTTGATCATGGAAAAAGTGCGTTCGAGCGCCATGGGTCGTCCTTGTCTGAATTCGAATTGAGAGTGGCGGGCTCTATACAAGCCGCCCGGCTGATTGCCAAGAGGGGTGAGGAGCGGGTGAGGCGTGGTCCGCCAAGCGTTCGGAAAGCCAATTGTTTGACTTTCCAGACGACGAACGCCCGGAGCGACAGCGCAGGGCCGGAATGGTCGGTGCTTCCGTGGCTGATCCCGTCGGCCGTCGGCATCAGACGGCTGCACAGCAACGGTTTGCTTGCTATAGTCGCCCGGTCGGCGCCGCGCTGAAGTCGGCCCGAATGGAGACAACATGACCATGACAGACGATCGTCAGGAGCGCATTCGCAACCGTGCACATCAGATCTGGCAGGAAGAAGGGCACCCGGCCGGTCAGCACGAACGCCATTGGCACCAGGCGGCAGCCGATGTAGACCGGGAGGACGCGGGGAAGCCGACGGTGGGCAAGAAGCCGGCCAAGAAGGCACCTGGCGCCAGCAAGGCAAAAGCCGCGCCCAAGCAAGAAAAGCTCGTCGCCAAAGCCGGCAAGCCGAAAGCCAGCAAGCCAAAGAAGGCGGCGAAGTAAGGTCAGCTGTTCGGCCCCTGATTTTCGCAACAGGCTGACAGGCTCGATCTGCCCTGCGGATAGAAGGCCTTTGCGGCGTCACGCCGCCGCCGCAACCTTTCGTCCAAGCCCGCCATGCAGGTCGAGGCAGCGGGTGAACCACTGCGCCACCACGTCGCTGTCTTCGAGCAACTTGTACGGCGATGCGATGCGCGCCCATTGCAATGCGCCGAAGACGATATAGTCGGCAAATAGCGGCGAGGCGCCGCCGATGAATGGCTGGTAGCTCAACATGGAGCGCAGCGGTTCCAGTGCCGCCCGGAAGGTTGCCAGGCCGGCGTCGCGTGCGGCGACGACGTCCTCCAGCCGCTTGCCAAAGCGCTGCTCCCGGCTCTGGCGGAAATACGAGCCATTCTGTTCGTCTTGCATGGCATGAAGGTCGACGAGCGCCGCCGTGGTGACGTAAGGGTGGATGGTCGATTGCGACCAGCGCTCGATGAAGCGCGCCATCGTCTTGCCGCCTTCGCCGCCAAACAGGCTAGGCCGATCCGGATAGGCCTCTTCGAGATAGAGCGCGATGGCAAAGGAATCGGTGACGACCTTGTCGCCGTCGCGGATCACCGGAACGGTTTTCGAAACGCCGCCCTCAACGGCGGGCACTTCGAGAAAACGCGTCGGCGCGGTCGACATTTCGAGCCCCTTGTGGGCCAGCGCCATTGTTGCCTTCCAGCAATGTGGACTGAACGGGCGGCCCTCGTCACGCCCGACGAGTTCGTAAAGCAGAATGGTCATTGGCGCGGGTTCCTTTGCGGTCTAGGTATCGCTCCCGACACCCGAAACGGACCGGCGGGAAAAAATGAAACAGCACTTCATGATGTTTGCGGCATACAATCAATGGGCCAATGGCCGCATCTACGATGCCGCCGACGATCTCAACGACGAGGAATTCAATCGCGACGTCGGCGTCTTTTTCGGCTCGCTGATGGGCACGCTCAACCACCTGCTCGCCGCCGATCGCATCTGGATGAAGCGCTTCACCGGCGAAGGCGCCGCGCCAACGACATTGGACGCTATATTGTACCGGGCCTTGCCTGTCCTGAGGACAGCGCGCGAGGCCGAGGACCGGCGGATTATCGACTGGCTCAGCGGCTTGAGCGACAAGGCGCTGTCGGGTCGTTTCACCTATATGACCGTATCGGACATGCGCACCGTCTCGCAACGCCTGGCGCCCGCGCTGGCTCATGTCTTCAACCACCAGACCCATCACCGCGGCCAGGCGCATATGATCCTGACGGTCCTGGGTCGCCCGTCAGTGCCGCTGGATCTGGCGCATTTCCAGCGCACCGAGGAGGGCAGGGCTTTCGCCTGATCCAGATGGTTTCGTTCTAAATTCGACGGCGAACGGTTGGCGCGGACTATCGCCGCATTTTTACACAGCCGCCGAAGCCAGGCCGGTGACTTCGCCATCCAATTGGCTCTGTGTCAGAGCCGCTTCCGCCATCACCCATTGCTTGAACCGCAGCACCTTGCGCGCGGCAAGGCTCTTGTGGGGCGAGACGAAATACCAGCCGGCCGTGTTCGGATGGTGGACGGCAAAGGGAGCGACCAGCCTCTCGGCGCGGATGTCGCTGGCCATATAGGCACGGTTGGCGACGGCAAAACCCATTCCGGCATTGGCCGCCTCGTAGGACATCATGCACGAGTCGAAATAGATGCTTTTGGTCTCGCTGAGCACAAAACTAGCCCCGGCGAAACCAAGCCAGGATTGCCAGTTCTGGGTGCAGGTGTCGGAATGCAGCAGCGTGAAGTGCTTGAGGTCGTCCGGCGTCACCTTTGACACGGGCTTGTCGCCGAGAACCTCATGGAACAGTTTGCGGTTGCACACCGGGGTCAGGTCTTCCCGAAACAGCAGGTCGGACGGCAGTCCGTTGAAATGGCCGTCGCCATAGCGGATTTCCAGATCGAATTCGGAAGTCGTGAACTCATGCGTCGCGTACGAGGTCGAAACCCGCATCACGATATCGGGATGTTGCTGCTGGAACAGCGGCAGGCGCGGAAACAGCCAGCGCGCGGCAAATGTCGGCAGCACGGATATTTTCAGCACATGTTCCTGTGATTGCCCTGTCGCTTCCATGCTGGCGGCGACGATACGCTCCAGCGCCTCGCGAACGCGCGAGACATAGGTCTCGCCCTCCGGTGTCAGCGATACCGCATTGCCGCCGCGCTGAAAAATCTTGAAACGCAGCTGGTCCTCCAGGCTCTTGACGCGCTGGCTGACCGCCGATGCGGTGATGAACTGTTCTTCTCCGGCACGCGTGAAATTGCCGTGCCTCGCAGCACTCTCCACGATTTTCAGCGAATTGAGGTTGACCTGACTGAGCAGACGCACGGTTTCGACCTTAAGCTTGGCTTACGGTAGCACTAGCATTCCTAATTTTACAGGGGGAGCTAATTTAATCGACTGTTAACCAAGTGTTTGCCCCCACTTGGAGAAGTACAATGAACGCACATACGATACCCGAATTGCGCTATGCGATGAGCCGCGAGGCCATTATCGGCCACGAAACCGCCTGGAAGGTGTCGAGCTTCGGCGTTGCGCAGTATCTGCACGGCTATGATCCGGCACTGCTTGCCGCGATCGAGGAGGCCGCCCTGAAGCTCAAGACCAGCCATGCCGTGCACAAGCACCTCGATCTGACCTTCATCACAGGCGCCGACCGTTTCATACCTGAAATCAAGGAGTTGCTGAACGACAAGTTGCGCCTGGAGCGACTGTCCGACATGATGGGCACGAAGCTGGAACCCTATCCGCTGTCGATCGTCGGTTCGACCGTTACCTTCATGAATCCCAGGGATGGCGCCGTCGAATGGCATTGCGACGGCGTTCCGGTCACCGAACTCATTCCGCTGTCGATCAGCGATCCGCTGGTCGGCGGCCATCTCGAAATCTATTGCGATGATTCCGAGACCGGCCGCGCCATTCTCGAATCCGGCCGCGAGATTCCGCGCAACCGTATCATGCGCATCGATCACAAGATGAGATATGCGACGCTCGGGCAGTTCCTCGGCGTCCTGCATCGCACGGCGCCGATCCAGTTCGGCGAACGCGTCACCCTGGTGCTCAACCAGCGCTCCGTGGCCAAGCCCTATGTCGACGACAACAGGATGTTTTACCTTGCCGCCGACAACGATCACGACCGCGAATGGGTCAATGAACTGGCCGAGGACGTGTGGACCAATCAGCTGCCGGCCTATCGCCGGTTCGAGGCGGAACATCCGATGCCGGCCCCGGCCGAAGCACCGGTTCCGGGTGGGGCCAGGGATTCATGGTAACGATCCATGATCCGGAAAGGGAGCCGGTTTTCGGACAGGATCATGGTCGAACGCAGAGATAGAGCCCCATGGCGCTTCTTTCGGCATGGATCAGGCTCGATGTCCGCGCTGGTCTTCGCCACCGGCGCGGTGGCGTTGTGGTCGACAAATGCGCTGGTGGGCAAATCCCTGCTGGCCAGTCACCCGGTGTCGCAGGTGCAGTTCCTGCAATTTGCAGGGGCCGCGCTGGTCTTCGCGGCCATCCGGTTGATGAGCCGGGAGAAAGCCACGGCAATCACGGCGAGCACCGCGCTGGTGCCGCTCGCGGTCGGCTTCATCGGTCTGGTCGGCACCATGGTGCTGCAATATATCGCCTTCGCCTCGATGCCGGTGATCGAAGCCAATCTCGTGGCCTACACCTGGCCCTTGATGGTTGCCGCGGTCGTGATCGCCTTCGAAAATCCCCGGCGTCCGGCTTTGCTGGGCCTTGCAGCGGCCCTTGGGTTCGTCGGCGTCGCGCTGGTGATTTCGGGAGGCCGCGACCGCACCTGGTTTCAGGGTGATCTCGCCGGCTATCTGTGCGCATTCGGCTCCGCGCTGTGCATGGCTTTCTATTCGGTGATGGTGGGACGGCTCGCCACTTCGCCGGACCGCCTGTTGCTGCCATCGTCGCTGGTTGGCGTCGCCTTGACGCTTATATGGTCCGCTCGCGAAGGCGTCGCCTGGCCCACCGGGGTGGATCTGGCCCTCGGGCTCTATCTCGGTGCCGGCCCCATGGGGCTTGGTTACTACTTCTGGTCGCGGGCCCTGAAACTGGGAGGCAGCGGGAAGGTGGCTGTCATTGCCTATCTCACGCCGATCGCTTCGACACTGCTGCTGACCTTGTCCGGCGAACGGTTGACGACGACAGCCATTGCCGGAGCCGTCCTTGTCATAGGCAGTTGCATCGCGGTCGGACTGGAACGTTCGGAGGCGGAAAATTATGTTTGACGACAATGAACGTCTCGCCAGGCAGGAAGCGCATTGGCTGATCAAGGAATTTGGCGCCGAGGCACCACTTTACGCCGCGATGAAGGCCGAAAAGGCGATCGAGCAGAAGGATTTCGGGCGTTGTGCCCGCTGGAAGCGTATTCTTGAGATATTGGCTGACAGCCGCTCGACCAAGTCTGCCGTATCCAAGTATTAGATTTTCTAATTTGCACGAGGTCGATTTCCCATAAAAGTAGTTGACGCCAAGTCTTGATTCGTTTTGGGACTTGGCGGGTCCGTTGGGGGCACGGTTAAAGAGATACATCGACAAAAGTCTTCACTGGGGTAGACGACTTTGTCGCAAACAGGGTGAAAGAATTGTCAAATATCGAGGATAAGATCGTTATCGAGCTAACCGCCGATATTGTCTCGGCTTATGTAGGCAACAATCCGCTCCCGGCTTCGGGCCTGCCTGACTTGATTGCCAGCGTCAGCGCCTCGGTCCGAAAGCTGGCTGGTGCGGCTGTCGTGGAAAGCCCGAGCCTTGTTCCGGCCGTAAATCCGAAACGGTCGGTGTTTCCCGACTACATCATCTGCCTGGAGGACGGAAAGAAGTTCAAGTCGCTCAAGCGACACCTCAGGACGGACTACGGCTTGAGCCCTGACGACTATCGCGCCAAATGGGGCTTGCCGCCGGACTACCCGATGGTCGCGCCGAATTACTCCGCGACCCGGTCGGCGTTGGCGAAGTCAACGGGACTTGGCCGCAAGCCGGCCGCTGCGCCGGCAGTCGTGGCCAAGACGACAAAGCGCGGCAAGGCGGCTGCCTGAGGCCTTGCCGACTGCACGGCGGGCGCTGTCGCGGCTCTGACGGCGCGGTTGTGGGCGCCGTTTCCAGGCCTTGTGCGGCCAACTGGCCCGCAAGGTCTTGCGAAGCGTTGGTGTCCAGTGCAAAAGCGCGGCCATGCTTATCATCAACGACCTCTCGCTCCGCATGGCGGGGCGCCTGCTTCTCGACCACGCCTCGCTCACCCTGCCGGCCGGCACCAAGGCCGGTCTTGTCGGTCGCAACGGGACCGGCAAGACGACGCTGTTCAAGGCCATAACAGGCGATTTTCCCTCCGAGACGGGTTCGATCAGCCTGCCGAAGAATACGCGGATCGGTCAGGTGGCGCAGGAAGCGCCCGGCACCGAGGACCCGCTGATCGAGATCGTGCTCAAGGCCGACCTCGAACGTTCCGCGCTCCTCGAAGAGGAAAAGACCGCCACCGATCCGCACCGCATCGCCGACATCCACATGCGGCTGGCCGATATCGACGCCCATTCGGCCGAGTCTCGCGCGGCCACCATCCTGGCCGGCCTCGGCTTCGACGACGCCGCGCAGCGCCGTCCGGCCTCGTCCTTCTCCGGCGGCTGGCGGATGCGCGTTGCGTTGGCCGCCGTGCTGTTTTCAGAGCCCGACCTTCTGTTGCTGGACGAGCCGACCAACTATCTCGACCTTGAAGGGACGTTGTGGCTTGAGAACTATGTTTCAAAGTATCCGCACACGGTGCTTCTGATTTCGCACGACCGGGATCTGCTCAACCGTGCCGTCAATTCGATCGTTCATCTCGACCAGAAGAAGCTGACGTTCTGGCGCGGCGGCTACGACCAGTTCGAGCGCCAGTATACCGAGCAGAAGGAATTGCAGGAAAAGGGCAGGGTCAAGCAGGAAGCCGCCCGCAAGCATATGGAATCCTTCGTCGAGCGTTTTCGCGCAAAGGCCTCCAAGGCAAGGCAGGCACAGTCGCGCATCAAGGCGCTGGAAAAGATGAAGCCGATCTCGGCCATCGTCAACGACACGGTACGGCCGTTCTCTTTCCCCGAGCCTGTGAAGACCGTGGCCTCGCCGATCGTGGCGCTGAACAACGTCAATGTCGGCTACACCGAGGGTCAGCCGATCCTGAAGAAGATGACGCTGCGCATCGATGCCGACGACCGCATCGCGCTGCTCGGTGCCAATGGCAACGGCAAGTCGACGTTCGCCAAACTTCTGTCGGGTCGTCTGAAGCAGGAAACCGGCACCATGACGGTGGCGCCGGGTTTGAAGGTGGCGATCTTCGCCCAGCACCAGCTCGACGATCTGCGTCCTGAGGAAAATGCCTATGAGCACGTCCGCCGGCTGATGCCGGAGGCGCCGGAATCGAAAGTGCGCGGCCGCGTCGCCCAGTTCGGCCTCACGACAGAGAAAATGAACACGCCCGCCAAGGACCTGTCCGGTGGCGAGAAGGCGCGCCTTCTGATGGGCCTGTCTGCCTTCGAGGGCCCGAACCTGTTCATCCTCGACGAACCGACCAACCATCTCGACATCGACAGCCGCGAATCGCTGATCCATGCGCTGAACGAATTTCCCGGCGCCGTTATCCTGATTTCGCACGACCGCCATCTGCTGGAAGCGACCGCCGACCGGCTGTGGCTGGTCAAGGACGGTGCGGTCAATCCCTATGACGGCGACTTGGAGGATTACAAGACGCTGGTCACCGGCGTCTCCAGCGACCGCCGTGGCAAGCGCGAAGCGGACAAGGCGTCAAAAGCCGACCGTCGCCGCGACGCGGCCGCACGCCGCGCCGCCTTCGAACCGCTGGCCAAGGAAATCCGCGCCACCGAGGCGCTGATGGATCGCATCCGCAAGCGCATCGACGGCATCGAGGACGAGCTGTCCAATCCGTCGGTCTATGAAAAGGATCCCTCGACCGCGACGCGGCTCGCCAAGGAGCGCTCGCAGCTTGCGCAGACGCTGGCAGGCCACGAGGAAAAATGGCTGACCATGTCGGCCGAATATGAGGAAGGCACGGCGGAGTAGGATGCGTAGTCTCCCGACGAGGGGGAGATTGGCTGATTATCTGGCCCTACACGCCACTCCCGAAACCCGCTAAACAGGGACCATGAACCAGCACGCCAACCTCCGCGTCGGCCATTCGGCCTGTCCGCATGATTGCCCGTCGACCTGTGCTCTCGAGGTCGAACTGCTCGACGGCAACCGCATCGGCCGGGTCCATGGCGCCAAGGCCAACAGCTACACGTCGGGCGTCGTCTGCGCCAAGGTCGCCCGCTATGCCGACCGCGTCCATCATCCCGATCGTCTGCTGAAGCCGCTGGTGCGCAAGGGCGCCAAGGGCGAGGGCGTCTGGCAGGAATCTAGCTGGGAGGCCGCTCTCGATCTCGTCGCCGAGAAATTCGACGCGGCCGAAGCGAAGTACGGCTCCGAGACGGTCTGGCCCTATTACTATGCCGGCACGATGGGGCTGGTGCAGCGCGACGGCATCGAGAGGTTGCGCCACGCGAAAAAGTACTCGGGCTTCTTCGGCTCGATCTGCACCAATCTCGCCTGGACCGGCTGGATGATGGGGGCAGGCGCGCTGCGCGGACCGGACCCGCGGGAGATGGCGAAATCCGACTGCGTGGTGATCTGGGGCACCAACGCCGTGGTCACGCAGGTCAATGTGATGACCCACGCCATCAAGGCGCGCAAGGAACGCGGCGCGAAGATCGTGGTCATCGACGTCTATGAGAATGCGACGATGAAGCAGGCCGACATTGGTCTGGTCCTGAAGCCCGGCACCGACGGCGCGCTCGCTTGTGCGGTCATGCATGTCCTGTTTCGCGAAGGCCTGGCCGACCGCGCCTATCTGCAGAAATACACGGACGATCCGAAAGGCCTGGAGGCGCATCTCGTTACCCGCACGCCGGAATGGGCGGCCGATATTACTGGTTTGACGGTCGCCGAGATCGAGACCTTCGCGCGCCTCGTCGGCACGACGAAAAAGACCTATTTTCGCCTCGGCTACGGCTTTGCCCGCCAGCGCAACGGCGCCGTCAACATGCATGCCGCGTCCTGCATCGCCGCCGTCACCGGCGCCTGGCAGTATGAGGGCGGCGGCGCCTTCCATTCCAATTCCGGCATCTTCAAACTCAACCAGGAGGTGCTCGAGGGCACGCGCATGCGCGATCCCTCGATCCGCTATCTCGACCATTCGCGCATCGGCCCGGTGCTGACCGGCGCCAGTGACGCGCTTTATGGCGGGCCGCCGGTGACGGCGATGCTGATCCAGAACACCAATCCGGTGAATGTCGCGCCCGAGCAGCGGCTGGTGAAGCAGGGATTTTTGCGAGACGATTTGTTCACCTGCGTGCACGAGCAGTTCATGACCGACACGGCCAAGCTGGCCGACGTCGTGCTGCCGGCGACGATGTTCGTCGAGCATGACGACATCTACAAGGGCGGCGGCAACCAGCACATCACGCTCGGCCCCAAGCTGATCGAACCGCCGGAAGGGCCGCGCACCAACCATTTCGTCATCGAGCAGCTGGCCGGGCGCCTTGGTGTCGCCGACAGGCCGGGCTTCGGGCTGACCGAGCAGCAGCATATCGACATCATCCTTGGCAAGCGCGGGTTGGGCAGCTTCGCCAGCTTGGAAGAGCAGAAGTGGATTGATCTGCAGCCGGATTTCGACACGGCGCATTTCATCCGGGGCTTTGGCCATGCGGATGGGAAATTCCGTTTTCGCGCCGACTGGACCGGCCAGGCGGCTCCGAACCGGCCGCCGAAGAGCATGGGTCTGTTCGGCCCGGTGGCGCGATTGCCCGAATTTCCTGATCATGTCGACCTGATCGAGGTGGCTGACGAAGCCCATCCGTTCCGGCTGACGACCTCGCCGGCGCGCAACTTCCTCAACTCGACCTTTTCCGAAACACCGGTGTCGAAGGCCAAGGAGGTCCGCCCGGAACTCCTGCTGCATCCCGAGGACGCGGCGGCTCTAGGGCTGGCCGAGGGCGACCGTGTCGAGATCGGCAACATGCGCGGCGAGGTGGTGCTGCACGCCAGACTGTTCGGCGGCATCAAGCGCGGCGTCGTGATCGCCGAAGGTATCTGGCCGAACAGCGCGCATGAGCGCGGCGAGGGCATCAATGTACTGACCGGCGCCGACGCCCCCGCACCCTATGGCGGCGCTGCCTTTCACGACAACAAGGTCTGGCTGCGCCGGGCGCAAGAGCTGAGTGCATAGCGGCCGCGATTATCGATTGCGCCTGATGTCAATTCGTCCGTCGCAATGGGAGAGTGTCGATGGCTGGCGCGATTTCGCTTCTGGGAATACCGCATGACGAGAATTCATCCTATCTCCAGGGTGCGGCCAAGGCGCCGCCGCTCATCAGGCGCGAACTCACCAGCGATGCTTACTCCTCATGGAGCGAGACCGGCTTCGACCTGACCGGCCGCTTCATCGATCATGGCGACATCGACTTCGACAAACCGGGCGATCCCTGGCAGCGCATCGAAAGCGAAGTCGGTCGCGCCCTGGAGGCAGGCCACCCGCTGATCAGCCTGGGCGGCGACCACGCGATCACCTGGCCGGTGCTGCGCGCGGTGCGCCGTCGCCACCCGAGCCTGACGATCGTGCATATCGATGCCCACCCCGACATCTATCATGCCTACGGTGACAATCCGCGTTCGCACACCTCGTCCTTTGCGCGCATCATGGAGGAACGGCTAGCCGACCGGCTGATCCAGATCGGCCTGCGCGCCGTGAACGACCATCACCGCGATCAGTTCAAGCGCTTTGGCGTCGAGGTCGTGGAGGCCGCGCATTTCGGCGAAAGCCTGACGCTTGATCTCAAGACTCCGGTTTATATCTCGATGGATCTCGACGGGCTCGATCCAGCCTTTGCGCCCGGTGTCTCTCACCGCGAGCCCGGCGGCCTGTCGACGCGGCAGGTCATCAACCTGATTCAAGGCATCAACCAGCCGATCGTTGCCGCTGATATCGTTGAATACAATCCGAGCCAGGACCTCTCCAACATGACGGCGCTTGTCGCCGCCAAACTGACGAAGGAGATCGCCGGCATGATGCTCAGGACATCGCCCGCGGTGGATTGAGGGCGCGCCTGGGATCACACCGGCAGGGTTTCGGCCACCTTTTTCCTGTTTTGCCGTTGGCGGATGTCATCGGCGACCGCCTGGGCCTCGATGCCGATTTCGCGCAACAGCCCGGTGACCGCGTTGTGAAAGCCGACCAGATAGAGGCCGAGATCCGAAGCTTGGGCATTAACGCCGCTGGGGCCGGGCTCGACGCCGGGTTCGAGGAACCTGGCATAGCCCGGCCGATAGCCGGTGGCGAAGAGGATGGCGTCGAATTCGCCGTGCTTGCCGTCCGCAAAACGGGCGCCCCGTTCCGAGATTTCGGCGATGTCGGGCGCCACCTTGATCGCACCTTCCCGGATCTTGCCGATGGTGCCGACATCGATCACCGGAATGCGCGACGCAAGGGCGATCTGCTGCAGCAGTCCCTGCTTCGGCCGTCTGAGCCCAAACTTCTCCAGCCTCCCCAGCACCAGATCGAGGATCACGGGGAACAGCGCGTCGTTGATGCGCTGCGGCCCGAGCCGCGTCGCCATGCCGACCATCTGGATTGGCACGCCGAACAGTTCGCGCGGGACGATGTGAACGCCGCCGCGCACCGAGATCGTCGGTCGGGCGCCGCCTTCCACCAGATCGAGGGCAATCTCCGCGCCGGTATTGCCCATGCCGACGACCAGCACCGATTGGCCGGTAAAAGGCGCGGCGTTGCGATAGTCGGCGCTGTGCAGCGTCTTGCCCTTGAAGGCGTCGATGCCGGCAAATCTGGGCAGCAAGGGTTCGGCATTGTAGCCGGACGCGATCACCACATGCGAAGCGCGTAAGGCGCCGGAGGTCGATTCCACCCGCCAACCGCGGCCCTCCCTGGCGACCGCCCGCACCGTTTCGCCGAAGCGGGGCTCCAGGGCGAAGCGTTTTGCATAGGCGTCGAGATACTCGACCACGAGGTGGCGCGGCACATAGCGCGGATAATCCCTTGGGAAGGGAACGAAGGGCAGCGAGGAGTAACGCTTGGTCGTATGCAGATGCACACGGTCATAGTGACGCCGCCAGGCTGGCGCGGCCTGCTGCTCCTTTTCAAGCATGACGAAGTCCTGCCCGGCCTGGCGAAGACATGCGGCAACCGCCAGGCCCGCCGGCCCGGCACCGATGATCGCGACTTTCGTGGTTTCGCCCATGCGCGCCTCCCCCTCCAATTGGCGATCCAGAATGTCAGAAACGTGGCAAGGGTGCACCGGCTCATCCAGGCAGGGGCACCGTCAACCCGACCTTGACGCGGTCCATGGCGACGAAGGTGCGGAACTTCCGCACATTGTTGCTGCCGAAGAATAGTTTTCGCGTCAGCGCCTCGTAGGCGCCCATGTCGGCCACGGTGATGACGAGGATAAAGTCGGCCTCGCCGGTGACATAATAGCATTGCTGTACTTGCGGCTCCGCCGAGAATTGCCGCTTGGCCTCGTCGATCAGTTCGGTGCGTTCGCTCTCGAGCTCCACCTCGACGAAGATAGTGATCGGCTGGCCGACGGCCGCCGGCTCGACAATGGCGACATTGCCGGTAATGACGCCGGTCTGCTCCATGCGCTTGATGCGGCGCTGCACGGCTGGCGCCGACAGGTTCACCGCCTCGCCGATCAGCCGTTGCGGCGTCGTGTTGTCCCGCTGCAGGATGGCAAGGATGGAGAGATCGAAGCTGTCGAGTGAGGCTGGCGACTGAGACATTGCTATCCTGACGAAACAAACTTGCATTTCGAGAGCCATATTACGGCGCTTTTTGCGCATGGTTTGCAATATCTTCTCTTGGATGCCGAGGAGAGACCGCCAATGTTCCTGCCCAATCGCCATGCCTTGCACCGCCAACCGCTGGACGAGGCCGATGCCGAAACCCTCGGCATCGCCGGGGCGGACACTGTCGAGCGTTTCCTTGCCCGCCGTGACAATCACTTGGCGACGCCGCTGCACGCCCTGCCGGCGTTGGCTGGCGAACTCGGTCTCGGCACCTTGCATGTCAAGGATGAGGGCTTTCGCCTCGGCCTAGGCAGCTTCAAGGCGCTGGGCGGCGCCTATGCGGTCTTCCGCCTGGTCCTGGAGGAGGCAAGCAAGCGGCTCGGCCGCTCCGTCGATGTCGGCGATCTCGATCGGCCCGAAGTCCGGTCGGTCGCGGCGACCATGACGGTTGCTTGCGCTACCGACGGCAATCACGGCCGCTCCGTCGCGCAAGGCGCCGAGCTTGTCGGCGCAAAGGCAGCGATCTTTGTCCATGCCGGCGTCAGCGACGGGCGCGTCGCGGCCATCGCCCGCTATGGGGCGGAGATGATCCGCGTCGACGGCAACTACGACGATTCGGTCAGGCAGGCGGCGCGCGTCGCCGCGGAGAAGGGCTGGACGGTGGTTTCCGATACCTCATGGCCGGGCTACGAACGCATTCCGGGCCTCGTCATGCAGGGCTACACCGCGATCGTGCGTGAGGCGCTGGGTCAGATATCCGAACCGCCGACCCATGTCTTCGTGCAGGCCGGCGTCGGCGGCATCGCGGCGGCGGTCGGCGGCCATCTCGCCATCGTGCTTGGCGAAGCCAGGCCGGTTTTCACGGTGGTGGAACCCGCCCGTGCCGCCTGCGTTTTCGGCGCCGCCAAGGCCGGGCACCCGGTCAAGATCGCGCATGGCGAGGCGACAGTCATGGCGATGCTCGAATGCTACGAGGCCTCGCCGGTCGCCTGGCGCGTGCTGGCACGCGTCGCCGATGCCTTCATGACCGTCGACGAGGACGAAGCCATCGCCGTGATGCGGCGGCTGGCACGCCCGGCCGGCAACGATCCGGCCATCGTCGCCGGTGAAAGCGGCGGGGTCGGCCTTGCCGGGCTGATCCGGGCGATGGCCGATCATAAGGCCGAGCTTGGCCTCGACGCCACTTCGCGCGTGCTGGTCGTCAACACCGAAGGCGCGACAGATCCCCGCCGCTATGCCGAACTCGTCGGCACGAGTCCGGCGGATGTGCTTGCCGGCAAGGTGCTTTCTGGAGCGACGCCATGACCTTGATCGATGCGATGACCTCGATCGACGCACAAAGGCTGCTTGGCCGCATCCGCGAACTCGGCGGCATCGGTCGTGATGGCGAGGGCAGATTGGTGCGGCTGGCCGCCTCCGACGCCGACAGGCTGGGTCGCGACCGCTTCGTCGGCTGGCTGCGCGAGGCCGGTCTCGAAATCGCCATCGATCGCATGGGAAATATCTTCGGCGTCTGGCAGGCGCCGGCGAATGCCGGCCATGCGCCGATCCTCGTCGGCTCGCATATCGACACCGTCATCGATGCCGGCATCTATGACGGCTGCTACGGCGTGCTCGCCGGGCTGGAGGTGATCGAGACGTTGAAGGCGTCGGCTCTTGTCCCGTCGCGACCGCTCGCGGTCGCCGCCTTCACCAACGAGGAAGGGGTTCGCTATTCCCCCGACATGATGGGTTCACTGGTCCATGCCGGCGGCGCCGGTATCGACGAGGCGCTGGCGGCCGTCGGCACCGACGGAAGCGTGCTGGGAGAGGAACTGGCCCGCATCGGCTATGCCGGCGACGAGGAGCCGGGCTTCCTCAAGCCGCACGTCTATCTCGAATTGCATATCGAGCAGGGCCCGGTTCTGGAACGCGAAGGCGTGCCGATCGGTGCTGTGGAAAACCTGCAAGGCATCTCCTGGCAGCGCATCACCATAGACGGCGTCGCCAACCACGCCGGCACCACGCCGATGTCGATGCGCAATGACGCCGGGCATGCGGCCGCGCGTGTCGTCACGTTCCTGCACGACCGCGCCAAAGCTTCGAACACGCCGACCGTTGCAACGGTCGGCACGATGCGTTTCGAGCCAGACGCCATCAATGTCATTCCCTCGCGCGCCGTCTTCACCGTCGACCTGCGCGACCCTTTCGAGCATCGCCTGCAAGCCGAGGAAGCCGCACTCGCCGCGTTTCTTGAGGACCTCGCGGCCGATGATGGCGTCACGATCTCGGTCGAGCGGCTGGCCCGCTTCGAGCCGGTGATCTTCGATATCAGCATTGTCGAATTGATCGAAGCTGCCGCGAAGAAGCGCGGGTATGCATCCAAGCGCATGACCTCAGGCGCCGGCCACGATGCGCAGATGATGGCGCGCCTCGCGCCCGCGGCGATGATTTTCGTGCCGAGCGCCGGTGGCATCAGCCACAATCCGCGCGAACATACCGCCGATGCCGAGCTTGTCGCCGGCGCCAACATCCTGCTTGATATCGTTGCCCAGCTTGCGGATCAGGAGGTATCAGGCGATGGCTGAAATCGATCGTGATGTGCTGAAGCTGGAGATGACCGAATGGCGGCATGATCTGCACGCGCACCCTGAATTCGGCTTCGAGGAGGAGCGCACCGCGGCCTTCGTCGCCGCCAAGCTGCGCGAATTCGGACTGGACGATGTCGCCGAGGGTGTCGGCGGCACCGGCGTCGTCGGGACTTTGAAGCGCGGCAGCGGCAACCGCGCGATCGCGCTGCGGGCCGACATGGATGCTCTGCGCATATCAGAGCAATCAACCGCGCCATACCGCTCCGGCAATCCCGGAATCATGCATGCCTGCGGCCATGACGGCCACACGGCGATGCTGCTCGGTGCGGCCAAGCTCATGGCCGGGGAGGGCGGTTTCGACGGCACCGTGCGCTTCATCTTCCAGCCGGCGGAGGAATGGGGAAAAGGCGCGTTGGCGATGCTCGACGATGGCCTGATGCAGCGCTTTCCCTTCGACGAGATCTTTGGCCTGCACAACATGCCGGGCTTGTCGGTTGGACATTTCGAGACCCGCGCCGGCCCGGTCATGTCGGCCGAAGACGTCTTCGAGATCGTGCTCAGGGGATTGGGCGGTCACGCTGCGCGGCCGCATTCGGGTCAGGAAACGCTGGTCGCCGCCTGTGCGCTGGTTACCAACCTGCAGACCATCGTCTCGCGCCGGCTGAGCCCGGCCGACATCTCCGTGGTTTCGGTGACCGAACTGATCACCGATGGCACCCGCAACGCACTGCCGGGCATCGCCCGCATCCTTGGCGACGCGCGCAGCTTCCGCCCCGAGGTGAGCGCCAAGATCGAATGCCAGATGCGCATCATCGCCGAAGGCATCGCTACCGCTTACAACGTTGCCGCCGAGGTCAACTACACCAGGGAATTCGTGCCTTTGCGCAACGATGCCGAACTGGTCGACGCGGCCTTTGCCGCCGCCGGGACTGTTTTCGAACGCGGCAATATCGCGGTCGCCCGCGAGCCGATGACGGCGTCGGAGGATTTCGCCCGCTTCCTCGACCACGTGCCGGGCTGCTTCGTCTTCCTCGGCAACGGCGAGGCCTCGGCACCGCTTCACAATTCCAGTTACGACTTCAACGACGACGGGCTGTTGTTCGGCGCCAGTTTCCATGCCGCCATCGCCAGGCAGCGGCTTGGGACCTGAACCCCCGGGGGGATTTTCGCGGCATTTAGCGGGGGAAAACGCCGGGGAAAGGCCGAAATCCTTGATCTGGCATGACGCTACGGCAAGACTCAGCTAGCCTCGCTCACGCGGCGGACCTGATATCCGCCTGGCCGGCGCTATCAGATTACCTCCCAAGCGGCGCCGGCCTTCTCTCCTGCATGCTAAATTAGATTTCGTTAAAGTTAGAACGCTCGCGCTCGGCGGAAGTTAGGGTTTTACTGTCATGGCTGTGGCACGCTTTTGGATGCTGCGGGTTCATAGATGCGCGGGCGGAGCTGGATAAAGGCGGTGCGTCAGGACGAAGCGCGGCGGGTGCGCGCCCGCATCGCTCAACTCGAACGAGACTTGACCGCCGCCTCGGCGCGGACACGACAGCTGCGCCAGGACGCAGGCCACGAGCTGCGCAATGCCAAGTTCCGCCTCGAACGTCTCGAGGAATGCATCGCGGCAATGCGGTGAAGATCCCGCAATCGTTTTTGCGCAAGACCTCATTCACTGGCTGCAATGCCATTGTTCACGACAGGAATGGCGAGATCTTGATCGGCCCTAGTCGCCTTTGTCGGCGGCAATTTGTTGTCGCAGGCCGAGAAAGCCAAAGTCACCAGCGCGAGGATCAGTCCCAGCTTTTTCATGGCTACTTCCTCCACCCGCAGAACGAGGCGGTGTCGGTTTGGTTGCACGATTGCGCCGAGGGAACAAAATCCCCTGCCTCAGGTTGACCCAGCGAAGGAGGACCGCCGCATGATCCGTTTGCTTCTGGTTGGCACGCTGGCCTTTGTCACTTACCGTCTCGCCCGCAAGATGATCGACGAGGTTCCCGACAGTGTCGATCCGCTCTTGCTGCCAGCGCCCGCAAACGACCGCGAGGCGCTACGCCGGCAGTCGGCGTCGATGGGCGTTGACCCGAAACGCTGATTGCTCCCGCTGTATTGGCGGAGCTGCTTCTCTGTTGCGAACAAAGCGGAAACGATGCTTGATGGGCGATGAACCTCGCGGCCCATGATTCGACGTTTTTGGAACAGACCGGCCAGCCGGCTTATCTCGCCCGGCTGAACGACGCCCAACGCCAGGCCGTCGAACATGGCGACGGCAAGATTGCAGGCCCGCTGCTGGTTATCGCCGGCGCCGGCTCCGGCAAGACCAACACGCTGGCGCACCGCGTCGCCCACTTGATCGTCAAGGGAGCCGACCCGCGCCGCATCCTGCTGATGACGTTTTCGCGGCGCGCCGCATCCGAAATGGCGAGACGTGTCGAGCGCATCGCCGGCGAAGTGCTCGGCCGCGACGCCGCGGTGATCACGGACGCACTGACCTGGGCCGGCACTTTTCATGGCATCGGCGCGCGGCTGCTGCGGGACTATGCGCTGGAGATCGGCCTCGATCCGGCCTTCACCATCCATGATCGGGAGGATTCCGCCGATCTGATGAATCTCGTGCGCCACGAACTCGGTTTGTCCAGGACGGAAGCGCGCTTTCCGACCAAAGGCACCTGCCTTGCCATCTATTCGCGCGCCGTCAACGCGCAGGCGCCGCTGGGTGAGGTACTGGGGTCCGCCTTCCCCTGGTGCGCCGGCTGGGCCGAGCAGCTCAAGCAATTGTTTGCCGGTTACGTCGAGGCCAAGCAGGCGCAGAATGTGCTCGATTACGACGATTTGCTGCTCTACTGGGCGCAGATGACAGCCGAGCCTGAAATCGCCACGCATCTGGGCGGACGGTTCGACCATGTGCTGGTCGACGAATATCAGGACACCAACCGGCTGCAGGCCTCGATCCTGATGGCACTCAAGCCCGACGGCGCCGGGCTGACGGTCGTCGGTGACGACGCGCAGTCGATCTATTCGTTCCGGGCCGCCGAGGTGCGCAACATCCTCGACTTCCCTAGACAGTTCGCGCAGACCGCCGATGTGGTGATGCTGGAGCGCAATTATCGCTCGACCGAGACCATTCTGGCGGCCGCCAACGCTGTCATCGGCGAAGCCTCGGAGCGCTTCACCAAGAACCTGTGGTCGGAACGCAAATCCGCCGACAAACCGAGACTTGTGACCGTGCGCGACGAGGTCGAACAAGCGAACTTCGTCTGCGACACCATCCTTGCCGAGCGCGAGGCCGGTACCGCGCTGAAGTCGCAGGCGGTGCTGTTTCGCGCCTCGCACCACAGCGGGCCGCTGGAGATCGAGCTGACGCGGCGCAACATCCCTTTCGTCAAGTTCGGTGGCCTGAAATTCCTCGATGCCGCGCATGTCAAGGACGTGCTGGCGGTGCTGCGCTTTGCCGAAAATCCGCGCGATCGTGTCGCCGGCTTTCGCGTGCTGCAGCTTCTTCCCGGCATTGGCCCTTCCGCCGCCGCGCAGGTCGTCGAGGCCATGACATCGGCGCTGGACGAGGCGATGGGACTGGCCGGCTGGCGTCCGCCGCAGCGCGCCGCCGACGACTGGCCCGGCTTCGTCTCGCTCTATTCCGGCTTGCGCGCCGGCGCCAAATGGCCGGCCGATCTCGAACAGGTCAGGCTGTGGTACGAACCGCATCTGGAGCGCATCCACGAGGATGCGATCACGCGCCGCGCGGACCTGCTGCAACTCGAGCAAATCGGCTTGGGCTATGCTTCGCGCGAACGCTTCCTGACCGAGCTGACGCTCGATCCGCCGGACGCAACCAGCGACCAGGCCGGCCCTCCGCACCGCGACGAGGACTATTTGATCTTGTCGACCATCCACTCGGCCAAGGGCCAGGAGTGGAAGAACGTCTTCGTGCTGAACACGGTCGATGGCTGCATTCCGGCCGATCTCGGTGTCGGCACCAAGGAAGATATCGAGGAGGAGCGACGGCTGCTCTACGTGGCGATGACACGGGCCAAGGACAATCTCAACCTCGTCATGCCCCAGCGCTTCTTTCCGCATGGCCAGGCGGCACGCGGCGACCGCCATGTCTACGCCTCGCGCACCCGTTTCATTCCGGCCTCCATCCTCGCCGCGTTCCAGCAGCTTTCGTGGCCGGCCGCGCAAGCGGCGCAGGGCAGGGCGCCTCGGCCGGAGGTGCGCGTCGACATCGGCGCGCGCATGCGCGGCATGTGGAAATAGCAGGAAGCCGATGCCGCAGCCGCCGATCAGGATCGCCATATCAGGCGCTCTCGGCCGCATGGGTCGCCAGATGGCGGATGCGGTGCGGGCCGATGTGCGTCTGGCGCTCACCGGCTGCTTTCACCGTCCGGGCAGTGTCGGCGATGGGCTGGTGAGCCGCGACGAGGCGCTCGCCACAGCCGACGTGGTGGTCGACTTCACCACGCCGGCGGCCTCCGTGGAACTGGCCAGATTGTGTGCCGGAAGGGGCGGGCCAGCCCTGGTGATTGGCTCGACGGGTTTCGAGGCCGCCGAGATGGCCACCATCGCCGATGCCGCGAAAACCATCGCCATCGTGCGCTCCGGCAGCTTCTCGCTCGGGCTCAACATGCTGGTCGGATTGGTCGAACAGGCGGCGCGGGCGCTTGAGCCCGATGACTGGGATGCGGAGATTTTCGAGGCGCATCATCGCCACAAGATCGACGCGCCTTCGGGCACGGCGCTGATGCTGGGGCAGGCTGTTGCCGGCGGACGCGAAATCGGGCTGGCCACGGTTGCGAGGCGCGTCCGCGATGGCGTCACCGGCGCGCGGCCGGCGGGCGAGATAGGCTTCGCGATGGCGCGGGGTGGCGCCATCATTGGTGAGCACAGCGTCAGCTTCTGCACGGAAGGCGAGACCGTCACCTTGGCGCATTCGGCTGGTGACCGCATCATGTTTGCACGCGGCGCCATCGCCGCGGCATTGTGGGTGGCGGGCCGCGCTCCCGGCGAATACGACATGCGCGACGTATTGGGTTTTGGCGCATCGTAACCAGCAAATCCTGGCTGTTTTCATTCCCCGGTTGCTAAAGTGGCTGAAAGCCAGCTGAAAGCTTGGGCATGCAATTGATTCATTGCGGCGTTCGCCGCGTGACCGGTGCGGGAGTGGCCGGCAGGAGGAATGCGGCGCAGCCTGGATGGCGCGCCGCCCAGGTGGAGGAAGTTACATGACCGGTTTGATCTCGAAGTGCATCTTGCGTTCGGCGGCGCTGACGCTCGCCATTGTCGGCACGGGCGCGACCGCGGCGTGCGCCGCGGACAAGATCACCATCATTGTCGGCGGCATGGAAAAGCAGATTTACCTGCCGGCCGTGCTCACCCAGCAGCTCGGCTACTTCAAGGATGAGGGGCTCGACGTCGAACTGATCAACTCGCGAGCCGGCGTCGAGGCCGAGAATGAATTGCTGGCCGGCGCCGTGCAGGGCGTTGTCGGCTTTTATGACCACACTGTCGACCTACAGTCAAAGGGCAAATACATCGAGTCGATCGTCCAGTTCAGCCAGGCCCCTGGCGAGGTCGAACTGGTCTCCGCCAAGCACCCGGAGATCAAGTCGCCGGCCGACTTCAAGGGCGCCACGCTGGGCGTCACCGGGCTTGGGTCGTCGACCGATTTCCTGACCCAATATCTTGCCGTCCGCAGCGGCCTGAAGCCGGGTGATTACACGCTGCTGCCGGTCGGCGCCGGCAACACCTTCATCGCCGCCGTCAAGCAGGACCAAATTCAGGCCGGCATGACCACGGAGCCGACCATCGCGAAATTGCTCAAGACCGGCGAGGCCAGTGTCCTGGTCGACATGCGCACGCCCGAAAAGACCAAGGAAGCGCTGGGCGGCGACTATCCTGCGGCATCCTTCTACGTCCAGTCTTCCTGGGTCGAAGGCCACAAGGACGAAGCACAGAAGCTCGCCAATGCCTTCGTCAAGACGATGAAGTTCATCGCCGGCCATTCGGCCGAGGAGATCGCCGACAAGATGCCGAAGGACTATTACGCCGGCAACAAGGATCTCTATATCCAGGGGCTCGCCGGCGGCAAGGCGATGTTCACGCCCGACGGACGCATGCCGGCCGATGGCCCCGAGACGGTGCTGAAAGTTCTGTCGACCTTCTCCAAGAGCCTGCAGGGCAAGCAGATCGACCTGTCGAAAACCTTCACGACGGAATTCGTCGACGCCGCCAAGTAGGCAGGCAGGCGAGGCGGGTTACCCGGTTCGCTCTTGAGGAACAACAAGTTGCGCCGCTGGCCTGAATCGATTTGGCAGCGGCGCGCCTACCGATGTCGAGAGATGGCGACCACAAGTTTTGGCCGCAGGCATTCTCGCATCATCGCCACAGGAGTATGCCATGCAAGTGCAAACGATGGCGGCTGAGAAGTTGTCTCAGGCCGCGCCGCCGGCCGATGCCGCGATCGCCATCGATGATGTGACGCTACGCTTCGTCACGCCCGACGGCCATATGATGACGGCGATCCGCGACTTCACCATGACGGTGGCGCGTGGCGAATTCGCCTGCGTCGTCGGGCCGACCGGCTGCGGCAAGTCGACGACGCTCAACCTCGTCACCGGCCTGCTGCGGCCGACCACAGGTCATGTCCGCGTCATGGGCAAACCGGTCACCGATATCAGCCGCGACATCGGTTTCGTCTTCCAGGCCGATGCGCTTTTTCCCTGGCGAAGCGTCATCGACAATGTCGCCGCCGGTCCGCTTTATCGCGGGATCCCCAAGGCGCAGGCCTATGATCGGGCCCGCGACTGGATCGCCCGCGTCGGCCTCGGCCGCTTCGAAAAACATTATCCGCACCAGCTTTCGGGCGGCATGCGCAAGCGCGTCGCCCTTGCCCAGACCTTCATCAACCAGCCGAAGATTCTGCTTATGGACGAGCCGTTCAGTGCGCTCGACATGCAGACGCGCACGGCCATGCAGGACGAATTGCTCGGCCTGTGGTCGGAACAGAAATCCTCCGTCGTCTTCGTCACCCACGATCTGGAGGAGGCGGTGGCCCTGGCCGACAAGGTCTATGTGCTCACCGCCGGGCCGGGAACGGTCAAGAGCGTCTACCGCATCGACCTGCCGCGTCCGCGTGTCATGGCCGACATCCGTTACGACCCGAAATTCGTCGAGATCGCCAAGGTGATCTGGAACGACCTGCGCGAAGAAGTGCAGCTCGGCCAGAGCCGCACCTTGCAGAGCGGGCATTGAGAGGAGACACCAACATGACCGCTATCTCTCCCACCGCTTCCCATGCCGCCGTCCGCGATGCCTCCATTGCCGTTGCCGAGGCCCGGGCGAGGGCCCGGCTGCGCCGCCGCCATGCTTTGGTCATCGGCCTGCGCCTGGCTATCCTCGTTGCGTTCCTTGGCCTGTGGGAACTCGGCGCCGACTATAACATCATCGACCCGTTCTTCTTCGCCAGCCCCTCGGGCATCTGGGAACAGATCTGGTCCTGGATCACCGAGGGCACCTCGCAGGGACCGCTCTGGCTGCAGATCTATGTGACGCTGGAGGAAACCTTCCTCGGCTTCGCCATCGGCGCACTGGGCGGCATCGCCGCCGGCATCATTCTCGGCCGCAACCGGCTGCTGGCCGATGTCTTTTCGATCTACATCAAGATCGCCAATTCCGTGCCGCGCGTCGTGCTCGGCTCTGTCTTCATCATCGCGCTCGGCCTCGGCATGGCCTCGAAAGTGGCGCTCGCCGTGGTGATGGTGTTCTTCGTCGTTTTCGCCAACGCCTTCCAGGGGGTTCGCGAGGCCGACAGGGCGATGATCGCCAACGCCCAGATCCTCGGTGCCTCGCCGTTCCAGATCACCCGCACCGTCATTATCCCGTCGGCGATGAGCTGGATCCTGGCCAGCCTGCATGTCAGCTTCGGCTTTGCCTTGGTCGGCGCCGTGGTCGGCGAATTCCTCGGCGCCAAGCAAGGCATGGGCCTGCTGATCTCGACCGCGCAGGGCGCCTTCAACGCCAATGGCGTCTTCGCCGCCATGATCATCCTGGCGGTTATGGCGCTGGTGGTGGAATTCATCATCACCCGCTTCGAGAACTATGTCGTCAAGTGGCGGCCGGCGCCGTTCAACGAGCAGGGCACCTGATTTTGTTCCGAGGACAGTACGAGCCCGCGCTTGGTGCGGGTCGGTTCAGGCCAGGGGCAACCTGACCTCGACCACCAGACCGCCGGCCGCGCCATCCCCGAGGGTGACGCGGCCGCCGGCATTCTCGACAACCTCGCGCACGATGGCGAGGCCCAGGCCGCTGCCTTCCTCGGTCGAACCGGCGATGCGATAAAAGCGCTCGAACACGTGATCCCGCTCTTCGGCCGGGATGCCGGGTCCGTCATCGGCTACCGTCAACACGGCTTCGCTATCGATGGCGGCCAGCTTCACCGTCACGCTGGCGCCTGCCGTCGAGTAACGCAGCGCGTTGTCGACAAGATTGACGATCATCTCGCGCAGCATGGTGCCGTCGCCAATGACTGCAACCGGCCCTGTTTCCTCCAGCCCGAGATCGATCTTGCGGGCGATCGCCGCGGGCGCCTGCGTTTCCAGTACATGGCGGGCGGCTTCTGTCAGGTCGATGCGATCGGCGCGTGGCCGCCGGCTGCCAGGCTCAGCACGCGACAGGGTGAGCAATTGTTCGGCCAGCCGCGCCAGCTTGCCGGAGCTGGCCTGCAGCGCCACCAGCGCTTCCTGGCGCGCATCGGTGGCGGTTTCGCGTAGCGCATAGCTTGCCTGCGTCGATAGCAGTGCCAGCGGCGTGCGCAATTGATGTGCGGCATTGGCGATGAAACGGCGCTGCGCTCCCATCTGCGCGCGCACCCGTTCCATGTAGGCGTTGAGCGCCTCTATCAGAGGCCGGATTTCGCTCTGCGCGCCCGGCACGTCAACCGGATCGAGGTCGCTTCGGTTTGGCGAACGCACCGCGTCGCGCAGGCTCATCAATGGCGCCAGGCCGCGGCGCAGGCCAAGCAGCACGAACACGCCGGCGATCGCCACCAGCGCCAGTTGCTGGACGAAGGCGCTGAACCACAGCCGCTTCACCATCGCATCATGCCCGGAGAGCGTTATGCCCACGGTGACCGTTATGGGGGAATCGCCGCCGGCGCCGATCACCGCGTGGCTGAGCGTCAAGAGCCGCAACATATGGTCGCGATAGCTCGCCTCGGCGCTCGCATGCCGCGGCGCTTGCGGCAAATCGGGGTAACCGGTCAGCAACCGTCCTCCGGCGGTCTCGACGCGATAGTAGACGCTGTCGCGATCGCCGGTATCGAACATCTCGATCGCCGCCGGCGGGATGGTGGCATCGAGTACGCCATCGGCCATGGCGACCTGCTCGGCGATGGCGCGGGCCGAGCCGACCAGCATGCGGTCGGTGACCAGATCGGCGGTCGCCAGCGCGTTGCGCTGGCTGGTCCACAGATTGATGGTCGCAAGCCCGGCCAGGGGGAGCACGACCCAGGCCAGCAATTGCAGACGCAGGCTGTTAGTCTTCATAGCGCCAAATCATCATGGCGCCAGATCCTCATGGCGCAAGAGATAGCCGAGGCCACGCAAAGTGGTGATCTGGACCCGCGACCCCTCGAGCTTCTTGCGCACACGGTGCACATAGATCTCGATGGCGCTTGGATCGGCGTCGGTCTCGAAATCGTAGATCGCCGCCGACAGGGCGGCCTTGCTTACCGTGCGTCCCGCCTTGATCATCAATTGTTCAAGTACGGCATGTTCGCGTGGTGTCAGGGCCAGTGTTTCACCGCCGAGCGAAAACAGCCTGGTGTTGGTGTCGAAGACGAGGTCGCCGCAGGCAACGACCGGTGCCGTCCGGTCATTGGCGCGGCGCAGTTGGACGCGGATGCGCGCTTCGAGTTCCTCTACCTGGAAGGGCTTCGCCAGATAGTCGTCGGCGCCTTCGTTGAGGCCTTTGACCCGGCCATCGAGGCTGGCATTGGCAGTCAGTACGATCACCGGCACCCGGTTGCCGCGGGCTCGCAGCATGCGCAGCACTTCCAGTCCGCCCATGCGGGGCAACGCAAGGTCGAGAATGACAAGCGCGTGGTCGCCGGCGGCAAGCGCGTGCTCGACATCCTCGCCGTCATGGACGATGTCAACGACATAATTCGCCTGGCGCAAGGTCTTGCCTAGCCAGTCCGCCAGTTCGCGATTGTCCTCCACAAGCAGCAATCGCATGTCTATTGCCGTTCCAGCATCCACTTCGGTCTCAACGGCCACCAAGGCTCGATCGACGATCCCATTCGGCAATCGGAACCCGGATGATCGATAGTATCGATCGCAACGCAAGGCAAATGCGGCTTGGCTGCGGCCGGCGATGGTTTTTCGCGGGCTAGATGCCTCGTTTGAAATATAAATCGAACCGAACGGTTCGGTTCTGGTTGACGGATTGTATCATAAACAGTGAACAATAGGCGTGAGTCGGTCGGTGTTTGCGTCTGCGGGAGAAACGCTAATCTCCTGAAAATGTTTGAGAATTCAGGCTGAAAATGCTGCAATGCAATATGCATTGTCCATAATATGATGAAATACTGCAAAACCGACGCGACTGGTAATTCCAAAAGGCCTTCCCCATCTGGAGGTGGTCCGAGCGACGCGAAATCCTCCCAAGGGCACGCCACTAGACGGACAGAACAAAGAAATTCTGGAGTAAATAAAATGACCAAGATCGCTCTTACCGCCGCCGCCATCCTCGTTGCCACGGGCACTGCTTTTGCCGGCAGCGACAATTATGGCTCGGCCAACGCCAACCAGCCTGCCGCCACTGTCGACCATTCGGTCACTGCTTCGACCTCGAAGTCGACGGCCGCGTCGGTCCAGGCTCCGCAGGGCGCTGACCGCAACCTCTTCGGCCGCTAATCGCGACTGCCAATCCATCCAACTTTGAATTCAGGAGTACTTGAAATGACCAAGATCGCACTCACCGCCGCTGCCATCCTCGTTGCCACTGGCACCGCTTTTGCCGGCAGCGACAACTACGGTTCCGACAACGCCAACCAGCCGGTTGCCAGCCAGTCGACCTCCAACGTCGACACCTTCCACACCGGTTCGATCCTGAAGGCGGACAAGGCGCAGGCCGATGCCAATGCCAACGTTCCGGCTCAGTCGGGCCAGGGCATCTGGGGCCGCTAATCCCTTCTAGCATCGCGTGACTACAAAGAGCGGTGGGCCTGGCCCGCCGCTCTTGTTTTGTGACAAATGGAATCAGGCGAGCCAGTCGGGTTCAGTCGTGCCGGATAGCCGTCGAACAAGTGCCGGCCAGCGCGCCGATCACGGATCGAACCAATCGGTTCAATTAATGTTGACGCTCCGTGAACGCCCGGCGAACGCCCCCTCGGCGAAACAAAGCGTGATACTCCGTGAGTTGCGCAACAAGAGACTGATAGCGTTGATAAAAAACACTTCTGCCGAATCCGTGCCCCAGCCTCGATGTCCGAAATCGGGCCGTGAAGGAACATCTTCGTGATTGGAAGCCGACGAACGAAAAACCCACTTTCAGCTGGTCCGAGCGACGCGAAATTCCTCCCAAAGGCACGCCACTTGACGGACAGACCAGACCTATCGGAGTAAAGAAATGAACAGGATCGCACTTACCGCCGCCGCCATTCTCGTTGCCACGGGCGGCGCCTTCGCCGGCAGCGACAATTATGGCTCTGACAATGTCAATCAGCCGGCGGTCACCGCGCCCGCGGGTAAAATCGACCACAGCTATACGGCTTCGATCCGCAAGCCGGTCGAACACCGCGGTTTCAAGCTGACGCCCGATTCCAATCAGCCTGATCCCGGCCAGGGCAACTGGGGCAACTGATCCACGCCGGCCTCGCCTGGCTTGACGACAAAGAGCGGTGGGCCTGGCCCGCCGCTCTTGTTTTGAGGTTCAGACCGAAGGCCGCCGATCTTACCAGTCGGCAGAAACATCTCACGTCCAGGAATAAAACCAGGCTGCTTCTGGTCTTCTCCTCAGCGGAACCGTCCTCCCAAGACGCCGCCCAACGGATGAACAGGAGATTGAAATGAACAGACTTGCTCTCGCTACCGCCGCTATTCTTGTCGCAGCCGGGGGTGCATTCGCCGGCAGCGACCACTATGGCTCCGACAATGCCAACCAGCCGGTCGCCCCGGTCGCCGGCGTGGATCACGCCGCCACGGGCGCCGTCAACGACACGGATATGATCAAACACAAGACCGCCGACACCAAGATGAAGCCAGCCACCGACTGGCCCGAGCCTGGCCAGGGCATCTGGGGTAACTGATGTCGCGGCTGCGGCGGGTCTGATCTGCCGCACCCGCGGACATTAGACTTCTAGCTCAGATCCTTCGGCCGCAAGCAATGTGTCAGCCTGGCGGCCGACACCCCGGACCAATCGTCTTCAAGGACGAAGCGCGCGAGGGCTGCTGTCGGAAACTTTTCCTCGAGCCTCTTGCGCGCCTTCGCCTCCGATCCCGGTCCGGCAAGCTGTTTTGCCAGCTCCTCAAGGCCCGGATTGTGGCCGAGAACCAGCAGGCAGCTGGTCGAAGGGTCCGCTTTGCGTAGCTGACCCAGAATATCCGCCGCTGCGGCATCGTAGAGCGCCTCGGCAAACGCGACCCGGGGATGCACTGGCAGTTCCGCCGCCACCAGCCGCCAGGTATCGCGGGTGCGCAGCGCCGGCGACACCAGCGCCTGATCCGGCAGCCAGTTGCGCGCTCCAAGCTCGCGGCCGATCAGCCGGGCCGCCTTCAACCCACGTTCCGCCAGCGGTCGGTCGAAATCGTCGAGGTCAGGGTCGTCCCAACTCGATTTGGCGTGACGCAGCAGGAGCAGCTGTTTCATCGCTGCGCTCTCGCTCAGGGCGTGATCCGCGCCAGGTGCTCGAGGTCGGCTTCCTCGCGCAGCGGATCGGGCGCCATCACCACCGAGGTGCCGTTGTCGGCATCGTCGGCGAAGTGGGCAAGAACCGTATGCCCGGCCTCCATGCGTGCCTTGCCTTCGGCGACCAGTCCAAGCGCCAGCGGGTAGAGCCGGTGCTCTGCCTTGAGCACGCGCGCGGCCAGCGTATCGGCATTGTCGCCGACCATCACCGGCACGGCCGCTTGCGCGATGATCGGGCCATCATCCATCTCGGACGTGACGAAATGCACCGTGCAGCCATGGATGCGGATGCCGGCGGCCAACGCGCGCGCATGGGTGTCGAGCCCCTTGAAGGCCGGCAGCAGGGCAGGGTGGATGTTGATCATGCGGCCCTGCCATTTCTGGACAAAGCCGGGGGTCAGGATGCGCATATAGCCGGCCAGCGCCACGATGTCGGCGTTGAAGGCCGCAAGTGCCGCGTCGATCGCCGCGTCATGCGCCTGCTTGCTGCCATGGTCGGCGCGGGAAATCACCTGGGTGGCGATGCCGCGTGCCCTGGCGATGCCGAGGCCGGCGGCGTCCGCCTTGTCGGAAATGACGCCGGCAATCTCGGCCGGGAAGGCCGGATCGCTGGCCGCCGCGATCAGCGCGGTCATGTTGGAGCCGCGCCCCGAAATCAGGACAACGGTGCGTTTTCTCTGCGTGCTCATAGGCCGATCGAACCCCGATAGATGACGCCGGCGTCGCGACGCGGCACGATGCGGCCGATCGGCGTCACCGTCTCGCCGGCTTCCTGCAGCACGGCCGCGACCTGCGCCGCCTGACCGGAAGCGACAGCCAAAATCATGCCGATGCCGCAATTGAAAGTTCGCATCATCTCCTCCGGCGCCACGCCGCCTGTCTTGGCCAGCCAGGAAAACACCGGCGGCACGTCGATGGCATTGAGGTCAAGTTCGGCGGAAAAGTCCTTGGGCAGCACGCGCGGAATGTTTTCCGGAAAACCGCCGCCGGTGATGTGCGCCAGCGCCTTGATGCCATGCGTGTTGCGGATCGCCTTGAGGATCGACTTGACGTAGATGCGGGTGGGTTCGAGCAGTGCCTCGGCAAGCGTCGCCTCGTCGTTGAACGGTGCTGGATCGTTCCACGCCAGACCGCTGGCGGCGACGATGCGGCGCACCAGCGAGAAACCATTCGAATGCAGGCCGGAAGACGCCAGCCCGAGCAGCACGTCGCCCTCGACGATGTCGTCGGTGGGCAGGAGCTGGCCGCGTTCGGCCGCACCCACGGCAAAGCCAGCAAGGTCATAGTCCTTGCCGTGATACATGCCCGGCATTTCCGCCGTCTCGCCGCCGATCAGCGCGCAGCCGGCCTGACGGCAGCCCTGTGCGATGCCGCCGACAATCGCGGCACCCTGATCGGGATCGAGTTTGCCGGTGGCGAAATAGTCGAGGAAGAACAGCGGTTCGGCGCCCTGCACGACGATGTCGTTGACGCACATGGCGACAAGGTCGATGCCGATCGTGTCGTGTTTTCCCGCCTCGATGGCGATCTTGAGCTTGGTGCCGACGCCGTCATTGGCTGCTACCAGGACCGGATCGGTGAAACCGGCCGCTTTCAGATCGAACAGGCCGCCGAAGCCGCCGATCTCGCCATCCGCGCCCGGCCGGCGCGTCGCGCGCACCAGCGGCTTGATCTTCTCTACCATGAGGTTGCCGGCATCGATATCGACGCCCGCCTGCGCATAGGTGAGCCCGTTTCCGCGCTTGGCCGTTTTGTTCTGGCCCGTTTTATGCTGGCCGGTTTCGCGCTTGCTCATCGCAATGTTCCTGCTCGTTTGCGGGCTCTTCGCATGAACGGTTTCGGTCCGCAAGGATAACGGCCGAACCGGGCTTCGTTTGGCCGACAAAAGCGTGGATAGCCGGGGGCATCGCACTCAGTGCTTGCGGCTGGCCCAGCCGGCTCTCCCTTGCCTCGGCCCTCCATCTCCCTCATCTATCTCAACGCATAATACGGCGGGACAATGCGTTGACCATCCCCAACCTGATCACCATGCTGCGCGTTGTCCTGGTGCCTGCCGTGGTGTTGGCCATGCTGCAGGCGCGTTGGGACTGGGCCTTTGCCGGCTTCGTCGTTGCCGGCATTTCCGACGGCGTCGACGGCTTCATCGCCCGCCGCTTCAACCAGCAGTCCAGGTTCGGCGCCTATCTCGATCCGATCGCCGACAAGCTGCTGCTGGTTTCGGTGTTCGTCGTCATGGGCATCATCGGTCAGTTGCCGCTGTGGCTGGTCGTCACCATGGTGTCGCGTGACGCCTTGATCGTCTGCGCGGTCCTGTTGTCCACGGCGATGGCCCATCCGGTCGAGATCAAACCGTTCCTGGTCTCCAAGGCGAATACCGCCGTCCAGATCGTGCTGGCGGCGGTTGTGCTGGGCGAACTCGCCTTTGCCGTGCACCTCGACCCTCTGCGGCCAGGCCTCATATTGCTGTCCGGGGTCTTGACCGTGGCTTCGGCCGCGGCCTATCTCGTGGCTTGGCTGAGGCATATGAGCGGCTATGGCGAAGGCGGTAAATCAGGCTGACAAGCCCATCGACGGCAGGCCTGCCCGCAAGCCGGCCGCCCGCAAGGCGGCGCTGGGCAAGACCGACGACGGCCAGATGGTTGTCGTCGTGCCGGAAGGCGAGACGGCGGCAGAGGCCGAGGCGTCGGCCACGTTCCGGCGCCAGATATTCTTCTGGCTGGCGGGTGCCGCGATCCTGGCGCTCTTCCTTTATGTCTTCAGCGACATCCTGCTGCCCTTCGTCGCCGGCATGGTGCTTGCCTATTTCCTCGATCCGGTCGCCGACCGTCTGCAGCGGCTCGGCCTCAGCCGCTTCATGGCGACGGTGGTCATCCTCATCACATTCCTGATCGTGCTGGTGCTGGCCTTGGTCATCCTCATTCCGGTGCTGGCGACACAGATGGCCGATTTCGCCGGCAAGCTGCCGGAGTACCTGACCCGGCTGCAGAGCCTGATCACCTCCTTTGATCCGAAGTGGCTGGAACAGAAATTCGGCGTCAACGCCAATGGCTTGCGCGATGGGCTGAACTCGCTGCTGACCTCCGGTTTCGGCCTGCTCACGACGGTTTTCACTTCGATCTGGAGTTCGGGCGTGGCGCTGGTCTCGGTGGTCAGCCTGTTCGTGGTGACGCCGGTCGTGGCCTTCTACATGCTGCTCGACTGGGACCGCATGGTGGCGGTCATCGACAGCTGGGTGCCGCGCGACAACGTCGCCACGGTCCGCGCCATCGCGCGCGACGTCAACACCGCCACCGCTGGCTTCGTGCGCGGCCAGGGTACGCTCTGCCTGGTGCTGGGCGCCATGTACGCCACCGGCCTTACGCTGACCGGGCTGAACTTCGCCATCCTCATCGGCCTGTTCGCCGGGCTGATCTCCTTCATCCCCTATGTCGGCTCATTGACCGGGCTGGTGCTGGCCGTCGGCGTCGCCTTCGTTCAGTTCTGGCCGGACTGGACGATGATCGTCGCGGTTGCGGTGGTCTTCTTCATCGGCCAGTTCATCGAAGGCAACATCCTGCAGCCCAGGCTGGTCGGCAAAAGCGTCGGCCTGCATCCTGTATGGCTGATGTTCGCGCTGTTCGCCTTCGGCGCGCTGTTCGGCTTCGTCGGCCTTTTGATTGCCGTGCCGGCTTCGGCGGCGGTTGCGGTGCTGGTGCGATTTGCCATCGCCCGTTATCTCGAATCGCCGCTCTACAAAGGCCATGCGACAGAACCCGCGCCGGCATTGCCAGCCGATCGCGGCGGCGGCCACCGCTCGCAACCGCGTCGCTGAAGTGACCGCGCAGCGAACCGACCCGCCACGCCAGTTGCCGCTCGATCTCGGCCATGGCACCGGTTACTCGCGTGATGAGCTGGTCGTCTCCGGTACCAACAACCAGGCGGCCGCACTGGTCGACCGCTGGCCGGATTGGCCAACACCGGTGGTCGTGCTGGCGGGCCCAGCCGGCTCCGGCAAGACGCATCTTGCCTCGATCTGGGGTGCGCGCGCCAAGGCGGTGACTGTCGACGCCAGGCGCATTGGCGACAGCATCGCAAATCTTGGTGCCCGCCCGGCCCTGATCGATGATGTCGACGCACGCGCGGTCGACGAACTGGGCCTGTTCCATCTCATCAATGCGGTGCGTGGCGCCGGCTCGACGCTGCTTTTGACCGCACGCCGCTTTCCCTCGGCCTGGGGTGTATCGCTGCCCGATCTTGCATCGCGGCTCAAGGCTGCGGCGACCGTCGAGATCCATGAGCCCGATGATCTCCTGCTCGCCGGTGTCATCACCAAGCTGTTCGCCGACCGCCAGGTCGAGGTCGAGCCGCATGTCGTGCAGTATTTGGTGCGGCGCATCGAGCGTTCTCTGGCAACCGCGATGCGTGTGGTGGAGCGCCTGGATCGTACCGCCCTGGAGCGCAAGATGCCGATCACCAGGGCATTGGCCGCCGAAACCGTCAATGCCATGGACGAAGGGCAGGGCGAGTTCGAGATTTGATGACTTCAGGGTTCCGGCGGTCCTCCGTCTCGACCTGAGTCCCATTTTGGGAAACAAGACTGGCATCCATCTTGCTGCGTGAGCTTGCCGGCTGACCCCGGTCCTGATTGCGTTCCAAATCAGGTTGTAGGCTCGCCGGGAATGAGGCGCTTGGGGTTCTCGCCCGGCGAGCTTGCGTTCAAAATGCGTCGAGCGGGTGCCGCCGCAGCGGACATCCATCCCAACGACACGGACCACCCCCGCATTGTCGAAACTCTTGAAATAGACCACTCGATGGTCTATTTCTCGATTGAAAGATTTGGACCGGAGAATGGTCCATGCGGAGTATTCGATGCAGGTATCCGTTACCGACGCCAAGGGACAGCTGACCGAGCTGGTGCGCCGCGCTGAGGCGGGCGACGAGGTCATTCTGACCCGTCACGGCCATGCGGCCGTGCGGCTGGTTCCCATCAAGGCAATGCCCGGCAAGGAAGGTCGCCGGACGCTCATGGAAGCGGCGCGTGCGGCAGGGGCGGCCAAGATGAAGGCCGGACCATCCGCTGCCCGCAGCCAGGACTTCCTTTATGGCGATGACGGCATGCCAGAATGATCGCGGTCGATACGTCGGCGCTTATGGCGATCGTCCTGAATGAACTTCAGGCCGACGCCTGCATGGCCGCGCTCGCAGCCGAGAACGACCTCCTGATCTCCGCCGGCACCGTTGCCGAGGCGCTGATCGTCGCGGCCCATCGTGGCGTCGCCGCCGAGCTGTCCAGCCTGATTGACGGGCTTGGTTTCGAGGTGGTGGTGGTAACGCTGGCCTCGGCCCGGCGTATCGCCGAAGCCTATGCGCGATGGGGCAAGGGCAGCCATCCGGCCGCGCTCAATTTCGGCGATTGTTTCTCCTACGAGGTGGCGAAGGAGCACGCTTGCCGGCTGTTATATGTCGGAGCCGATTTTTCGAAAACCGATATAGAGGGTGTGCTCTCAACGTAGCACTGCCGGCCGGTGAACTTGCGACCAATCACAGCCACATTCTGACGAAATGCCGGACCAACAGATAGACGGCCGAGTGCGCGGCGATATAGCAGGCCGCGACCAGCACAAAAATCCCGATGCTGGCTGCCCACGAACGGGAGGCGACGATGCCAGGTGCGAGCCTGCCGTGCCTGCGGCTCTCGCGATTGTTCCACGTCGCCAAGGCGGCACAGGCGATCGCCCATGCCACCATGAACGGAACCGTCACGCCCGCATAGGCGAAATAGGCCGGCCCGAACAGCGACATCCAAGTATCGATCCCAAGCACCGCCAACCCCCGTTTGCCGCAGCTTAAGCCAGCAATGCCGATGGAAGCGAGCATGAAATAATGACACGCGGATAAGGGCCAAAACCCCTTCGGTGCCATCGGTGTCGCATTTTAAATGAGAAATGGTCGGAGTGGAGAGATTCGAACTCCCGACCCTCTGGTCCCAAACCAGATGCGCTACCAGCCTGCGCTACACTCCGAACGGTCTGTTGCCTATTCATTTCGGTGGTACATGGCAAGTGCAAAAACCTTGCCGCCGCTGCCAATGCGCAGTAATGACGGGCGAAGAGGCGGCGATGCCGCCTTGCCAACAAAGAGGTGGCCATGTCCGCGCGCATTTTCAGCCCAGCCAAAACCGCGATGCAGTCCGGCAAGGCCAAGACCGGCCATTGGGTGCTGGAATTCGACCCCGAGATGCGCAAGAAGATCGATCCCTTGATGGGCTACACCACGTCGGGTGACATGAGAAGCCAGATCCGGCTCACCTTCGACACGCGCGAAGAAGCGGTGGCCTACGCGGAAAAGGAAGGGCTTGCCTTCCGTGTCGAGGAACCGAAAGAGACCAAGCGCCGCCAGATTTCCTATGCGGAGAATTTCCGCTATGACCGCAGAACGCCCTGGACGCACTGAAAGGCGGCAGGCCCAAGCATCCAGCCGGCCGTTGGCCGGCCGACGGTCCCGTAGCTCAGCTGGATAGAGCACCGGCCTTCTAAGCCGATGGTCACAGGTTCGAATCCTGTCGGGATCGCCAATAATTTCAATGGCTTATGTTGCATGCCCTCACGCGGTGGCGCGATCCTACCCCTGCCTGCCAGTGCTGCCACGCCGCTTACCGGAAGCCGGAACAGAGTTCGGCCCGCGCAGGGCTCTGGAATTATTTCGTGATCTGGCCCTGTTGGAACCTTGGCCAAGACTACGCGTTCGGGGCCTTGTATTCGTGGAGCCTCATAAAGGCACTATGCGGGCAAGCGAACGGGTGGGCAAAACAAGCGCGGGTTGGGGGAGGAGAAACAAGGCTATGTCGAAACGTGAAATTGGAACGTCCCCTGCCTTGGGGCGGCGTATCGCCGATCTCAGGGCCCGAATGCAAGACGCCGAAATTTCCGGCCATGAAATGAAAACCTTTCACAAGGTGGCCGCCATCATGGGATCTGGCGACGGTTCCTTGCAACTGGATGCCGACGACCTGATCGCGGCATCCTTCGTCGCCGAAGCGGTTGGGCCGGCGCCCAGCCGCTGACTTCGGAATTTCCCTTGTCCGAAATCCGGTGAGCAAATCGCGTCCTCCATTGGGGCACGGCCGCCTGTTGGGCGATCGTGCTCCAGCGCCCGGCCCCTGATCTCGTCTCGTCGTCACCTGATCTCGAATTGAAAGGAAAGTCTTATCATTTTGTTTGCGTTGGCACGTCATAGTAGGGACGGCTAACGGAGTGAAAAGGGATGAAGCTGGACCTGTCGCCCACCAGCTGGGGCAGGGTGATGGCCGTCACCGCCGCCGGCACGGCATTCTTCATTGCCGTGGCGTTTTTCGTCGATTCGTTCAATTTCCCGTATCTTTCGCCCGAGTCTGTCTGGCGCGCTAAGCTGACCGACCTTCTGCTGCCCTTGGTGCTCGGCGGCTCGTTTCTGTTTTTCCTGATGTGGAAGATCCGCCAACTGGCGATAGCCCAGCGCGACCTCAGCGTCATTGCCGCGACGGACAGCCTGACGGCGGTGCTGAACCGCGGCGCCTTCTCGATGCTGGTCGAGGCCTATCTCGAACAGACCCGCAAGCAGGAAGAGACCCGTACCGGCGCGCTGCTGATCATCGATGCCGACCACTTCAAGTCGATCAACGACCGCCTCGGCCATGATTGCGGCGACCAGGCGCTCAAACTGATCGCGCAGGCGATCAAAGGCCAGCTGCGTGGCACCGATATCGTCGGCCGGATCGGCGGTGAGGAGTTCGGTGTATTCCTTCCCGGCGTCGACCCCTCGCAATCCTGGCTGGTTGCCGAAGGCATCCGCCGACGGATACGCGAAATGGACTTTTCGCCGGATGGCCGGTCCTGTCCGCTTTCCGTCAGCATCGGCGGCACCAGCTTCAGCGGGCCGACCACCTACGAGGCAATATTCTCCGCCGCCGACAGACGGCTTTATGCCGCCAAGTCGAATGGACGCGATCAGGTCAGCTTCGATCCGGCGGAAGCCGCTCTAGTGTCTCCGCTCAGCGCCGCCACCGTCCACTGAGGGCAGCCTCGCAGCCGGCTGGCACGACCGCTTCCTTGACGCATACCTGTCTGTGTGCTTCCTCCGCGCAAGTGATGTATGGAGCATCGCCAGAAACACTCCTGCTTCTTGAGTCCCTCGATCGTGCGGTTCGCGGGCACGGCACGGCCCGCGGATGCAGGGAATTGAATGGCCAAACGCCCCGGGCCGGTAAGCACCGCGATCATGATCCACTTATTCAACGGCTTTCAGAACCCGTTTGGCGGCAGTGAGCGCGAAACCCTGGAGTTGTATCGGCTGTTGAGCGCCGAACCCCAGGTGCGCCTCTGGGCGACCTCGTCGCGCGTATCCGAAGACCTGATGCAGGAATTTCCGATACGCCGCGTCTCGCCGGCAACACGCAATGTGCCGGCTGGCGGCACCTATGTCTTTCTCGGTGCGCATTGGCGCAACAAGATGTGGCCTTATCTGATCCCGCGACCGCGCCGGCTGATCTATGTCTTCAACACCTTTCATCCCAAGATCATCGCCCTGACGACCCACAGGCCGCGCCTGCTGGGTTGGCCCGGTGCCGAACTGGTGCTGATCTCCGACTTTCAGAAGCGCATGCTGCGGGTCGAGGGCGTCGTGCATCCGTCACCCATCGACATCGAGCGCTTCTCGCCACGGCAGGTAAGGCCAAACGGTCTGTTCACGGTGGGGCGACTGAGCCGCGATACGGCGGACAAGCATCATGCTGACGATGTGGCGCTCTATGAGGCATTGCTGGCCGATGGCGATGCGGTGCGGATTCAGGGCGGCATGCCGCTCAAGGACAGGCTCGCGCCGCATTCGCAACTCGAGCTCCTGCCGCAGGGTGAATTTGCCGCCGAACAGTTTTTGCCGACGCTCGACGTCTTCTATTATCGCACCGGCTCGCATGTGGAGACGTTCGGCCGTGTGGTGTTCGAGGCGATGGCCTGCGGCCTGCCGGTCGTTTGCCATTCGCATGGCGGCTACGCCGATCATATCAGGCATGGCGAAAACGGTTTCCTGTTCGAAACGACGCAACAGGCAGCACGGATCCTGGCCGAGCTTAAAGCCGACCCGGCACTGCGGTTGGCCGTGGGTCAGAAGGCGCGGCGAACCGTCGAGCAGCTGTTTTCGCCGCGGGCGGTGCAACAGCGGTTGGACTTCTATCGGCGTTAGCGGCGCCACGCCGTCCGGCTTTCCAGACACCCTCGGCCAGCAATCCACGTGCCCCGTTTGGCATCGATCCCGACATCGCGCTAAAGCTGGCATCACGTGAATCGCGGGGCGGCCGGCTTCGGCGCGCGGACAGATCGAGCAGGGCTTCTACCGATGACATTGACGGGCGCCGCGGCACTGCTGATCCTGATCTTGACCTATGCCGGCGTCGCAATCGGCCGGATACCTGGCTTGCGGCTCGACCGGGCAGGCATCGCGCTGCTTGGCGGCGCGGCCATGATCGCCATCGGCGCGCTCAGCATGGAGGATGCCTACCGGGCCATAAATTTCGACACCATCACGCTTCTGCTCGGCATGATGATCGTCGTGGCTCATCTGAAGGTGTCGGGTGCCTTTCGCGGTCTTGGCGCCGTCGCCATCGAGCACGCGCATGCACCGTTCATGCTGCTGGTGATGGTGACGCTCCTCACCGGCGTGCTGTCGGCCTTCCTGGTCAATGATGCCATCTGCCTGGTCATGGCGCCGATCGTCGTCCACGTTACCCGCGTTATCAACCGCAATCCGATCCCCTATCTGATCGCCACCGCCACCGCTTCGAACTGCGGCAGCGTCGCCACCATCACGGGCAATCCGCAGAACATGGTCATCGGCGCGCTGTCGGGCATTTCCTATCCGGCCTTTTCGGCGGCACTCGCCCCGGTCGCCTTGTTCGGCCTTGTCGCGGTCATCGTCATCGTGCGCATCGTCTACCGCGCCGAATTCACCCGCAACGGCGAACTGACGCCACACATCTCGCGCGGCCGCATGCATCGCGGCCAGGTGCTGAAGGCGGTGGTCGTCTGCGTCGGGCTGGCGATCGCCTTCTTCGCTGGTGTTCCCGTAGCCAAGGCGGCGCTCATCGGCGGCGCCATTCTGCTGCTGACCCGCGCCATCAAGCCATCGCGCATCTACCGCGAGATCGACGGACCGCTGCTGTTCATGTTCGCGGGACTGTTCGTGGTGGTTGCCGGCGCGGAAAAGACGCTGCTGACACCTGAGATGATCGCCTCGGCCAAGAACATCGGGCTCGACGATGTCTGGAGGCTTTCGGGTTTCACCGCGGTGTTGTCCAACGTCATGAGCAATGTTCCGGCCGTGCTGGCGCTCAGACCTTTCATACCCGGCCTGGAAAACCCCGAGCGCGCCTGGCTGGTCGTAGCCATGAGCTCGACGCTCGCCGGTAACTTCACGTTGCTCGGCTCGGTCGCCAATCTGATCGTCGCCGAGCAGTCCAAGGCCGCAGGCACGCCGTTGTCTTTCGGCGCCTTCTTCAAGGTCGGCCTGCCGCTGACGTTGGTTACGCTCTTGGCCGGTACGGGGTGGCTGGCGCTCGGGGGGTAGCCCCTAGGCCTGGCTGCCCGACATTCGCGCCCTGACAAGCGTGGCCGCGGCTCGTCCGGCTGCTTCGACGTAATCGGGGTTGCGATGGATGAGCATGATCGAAAAGCAGCCGTCGATCAGCAGCACGATCTCGCGCGCCAGCGCCTGCGGCCCCTCGATATGGTGGCCGGACAATTCTGCCGCCAGCCATGTCTCGAAATTGCTTTTGTGCCGCGCCCCGACCTTGACCGCCGGGTGCCCTGGCATCGAGGCAAGCTCCGCGGCGGTGCGCAGGAAGCCGCATCCCTTCCATTTCGGATGGCGCGTGGCCCGGGCCAGGTTGGCGAAGATGGCTTCGACCTTGCTGTCCACACCACCTTGTTCAGCCTCGAACCAGCCGGCCATCCGTTTCAGATTGGGCTGATCGCGGCCGTCGAGATAGGCTGCGATGAGGTCGTCCTTGCTCTTGAAGTGGTAATAGAGCGTCCGCTTCGTGAGACCTGCTTCCTCGGCGACGGCATCGACGCTGACACGGCCGATCCCCTCCGCGTAAAACAACCTGGTTGCTGCGTCGACAATGCGCTTGCGGGTAGGACTTTGTGCTTCGGGCATGGATCTAAGTATACCGACTAGTGAATATACACAAGGCGCGAATGGCGTAACCTTTCCATCTCGTCACCATGCTGGAGGAAGCCAGATGACCGATCTTGTCCTGAACGAAAACAGGGAAGGCATTGCCGTCCTTTCCCTCAACCGCCCGGAAAAGCTGAACGCGTTGAACTATGCGCTGATCGATCGCCTGCTCGCGACACTCGACGACATTGAAGTCGACGACCGCATCCGCGCGGTCATTCTGACGGGCGCCGGCGAGCGGGCCTTCTCGGCGGGCGCCGACATAGAGGAGTTCTCGGCCAGCGTGGCGCTGGGCGCCGAGACGGCGCTGCGAGACTTCGTCATGCGGGGACAGCGGCTGACGGCAAGGCTGGAAGCCTTTCGCAAGCCTGTCATCGCAGCCGTCAACGGCCTCGCCTTCGGCGGCGGCTGCGAAATCACGGAGGCCGTGCCGCTAGCAATTGCCAGCGACCGCGCGCTGTTCGCCAAGCCGGAGATCACTCTGGCAATGCCGCCGACTTTCGGCGGAACGCAGCGCCTGCCCAGGCTCGCCGGGCGCAAGCGCGCGCTCGAACTGCTTTTGACCGGCGACTGGTTCCCGCCACAGCGGGCTCTTGACCTTGGCCTCGTCAATCAGGTGGTTCCGCATGACGATCTGATGCCGGCTGCGTTCAAGCTGGCCGGTCGTATCCTTCGGCACTCCGGACTGGCAGCCGCGGGCATCCTCACGGCGGTGACGCGAGGGCTCAATCTGAGCATCGCCGAAGGCTTGCTGGTCGAGGCCGAGCAGTTCGCCCGTATGGCCCCGACAGCCGATTTGCGCGAGGCGCTAGATGCCTGGATCAGCAGGCACAGCCCTGGACACGACGGGTCCTGGACGCATGTCGCGCGGCCCGAGGAGGCAAGGCGAGCCTCCTCGGCCCTGGATCACGGCGCCACCAGCAAGCGTCCTTTCATGTTGGGGTGGAAGCGGCAGAAATAGTCGACCGTTTGCGCCGTCTTCAGCGTCATGCTTGCCGACTTCTTCGGCGGGATTATCACCTCCCAGCCGCCCTTCACGGTGGCCGTGTGGGCGATCACATCCTTGTTCACCCACTCGATCGTGTCGCCGACCTTGGCATCGACGCTGGCCGGCGAAAAGACGAGCTTGTCGACGGTGACCTGGATGGTTGCCGCCGCTGCCGGCGCTGTGAATACCAACGCCAGCACGACCAGCAGCGCCAGATGATCCAAGGCGCCCGTTTTCATTTCAGCATGCCGGCGACGTGTTCGGCATGCTGCTCATGGCCCTGGAAGATCTTGAGGCCGGTCTCGAGCAGGCTCTTCAACTCGGCATTGCTGGCCGACGGTATGAGCAGGGTTTCGAGCGCGCCATTGACCTGCTTGTGATAGGCGACCTCGTTTTCGATATAAGCCTTGTCGAAGGCCGCCCCTTTCAGCTTGGCGAGCTTGGCACGTTCCTCCTTCGCCGCCTTCGTCAGCGCCTGGCTGGTAGCGTTGTCCTCGGGCTTCACCTTGAGCTTCTTGACGAGATCGAGCGCCTGCTTGTTCACCGCTTCGTGGTCGCGCTCCATGTCCTTGGCGAAATCGACGACCTCCTTGCTCTTTGACTTCTTGATCGCCTGCTTGGCCGCCTCGATGTCGAGGACGCCTGCTGTATAGGCGATATGGGCGATCTGCGGGTCGGTCGGCTTGTCGGCGGCTTGCGAGACCGGGGCAGCGCCGACGAGAAGCAGGGCGGCAAGGGCGACGGTATATCGGGTGAACATGGCATCCTCCTTGGCCCGGCCGCGCGGAGGCGCCGGGCTCGAATTTGCAGTTGACGCTCATTGGATGCGGGGCGGGGAGAAACGTTCCCGGAAAATCAGGACGGCATCATTCAAAACCCAGCCGTCCCATTACCGCCTGGGTCAGTCGCTCGCAGCGCCGACCCGCGAAGGGGAAGGCATCGAGCAGCACAGGGCCGATTTCATCGTCCAGCGCCTTGCGCAACAGGGCGCGCGCCCGGTGCAGCCTCGTCTTGACGGTCTCTGGCCGCACGCCGAGCAAATCGGCGGTTTCCTCCATGCTCAGGCCCTCGATGACGCGGGCGACGAAGACCATGCGGTAGATGTCGGGCAGGCTGTCGGTCGCCCGTTCGACAAGTGCGAGAATCTGCCGCTGCGCCATCGTCCGCTCCGGATCGTCGTTGGATTTGAGGGGAAACCTGATTATCCGCGCTTCCGGATCGGCAGGCATCTCCACCGTGCGACGTCTCTTGCGCAGGCGGCCGAGCGCTTCGTTGATGACGATGCGTGACAGCCAGGTGGCGAGCGTGGATTGGCCGCGAAACGCCGCCAGGCTGGCGAAGGCGCTGACATAGGCCTCCTGGACGACGTCCTCGGCTTCGGCGTCGTTGCGCAGAATGCCGCGCGCGATGCGGTAGAGCCGCTGGTTGTGTACCTTCATGATGGCGCGAAAAGCATCCGGGTCGCGGGTCAGCGCGCGGTGGACGAGCTGCATGTCGCCGGAAGGGCTTTCGGCAACCGCGGGCACCGTGGCGGGCATTGGCTGCTTGCTCATCGCGACCGGATCTCCTCGTGCAAATGTCGCACATTGGATGCGCCTGCCGGCAAAAGGTTCCCGGACCAGAGGGATCCTGGTCCCTATTCTAGGCTGCCGCCAATCCCTTGTCTGCCCTCTGCACGCGTGCGGCCGCCGCCAAGAGGTCGGTCTGCGTGATCAGGCCGAGAATATGCCGCTCGCCGTCGACGATGACCACGGCATGGCTGCGCCCGTCGGTCAGCGCCGGAAGCAGGCTCATCGCGGGCATCGCGGGCGAGGCGGTGCCGGCTTTTGCCATGACGCTCTTCACCGTGTCGGTGGCTTTCGTCAGCTCGCGCAGGCCGACGGCGCCAACCAGCCGGGCATCCGCGTCGACCACCGGCAAGGTGCGGATATTGTGATCGAGCAGTTGCTGGCGCGCCTCGTCGGCGGTGGCTTGCTCGAACACGGAAACCACGTCGCGCGACATGATGTCCTCGCACAGCAGCGTGCGGTGCGAGCGCACCATGGCCTGCAGTTCGACTTGTCTCAGCAACCGTTCGAGGTCGGCGCGGTCGATGTCGAAGGTCTCGTCCAGTGTGGTCAGCGCCGCGTCGATATCCTCGGGCCGGAAGCCGACGCGCTGCTGAGCCGGCGGATCGGCGGTGCCGTGGCTGTTGGCGGCTGGTGCCGCGACATGCGGGTAATTGCGCCGCGCCAGCTTGTGGAAAAGGAAGCCAAGCGCCACCAGTATGGTCGAATTCAAGGCCACCGGCACGAACGGGAACAGGAAGCCCGCGCTGATGACGGCCGGCCCGCCGAGCACCGCCGTCAGCGCGGCGGCGCCGCCGGGCGGATGAAGACAGCGCGTGAACGACATCGCGGCGATGGCGAGCGCCACCGCGAGCCCTGAGGCCATCACCGGATCATGGATGAAATGCGCCACGGTCACGCCGACCAGCGCCGATATGGAATTTCCGCCGATGATCGACCAGGGTTGCGCCAACGGGCTGGCCGGCACGGCGAACAGAAGCACGGCGGATGCGCCCATCGGCGCGACCAGCAGGGCCACATGCGGGCCGCCGCCCATCGCCAACCCGCTGATCACGCCCGTCAGCGCGATGCCGATCGTGGCGCCGATACACGCCAGGATGCGTTCGCGCAGCGTGGCGCCGGCGAGGATGGGGACAAAAAGACGAAAGGCCATTGGAAAACTTTGCGAGGACTGGATCTGTCGAGGATGCGTGCGGCACGCAATGCAGCCGAATTCGCCGATTTGAAAGTCAAACAAATCCGTAAAGTCATGACGTAGGAGAATAATATTGCGCACCGATCTTCGCCGGAGTGCTGGCAGCGCCTCGCGCTTTGTCATCAGCGTCAAGGGCTTGCGGCCCTTTGCTGACTCTGTTTGAGGTCAGCCCGCGCGCGCCGCTGCCGCAAGCCCGCGCCGGATGTCGGCTTTCAAGTCGTCGATATCCTCGAGGCCGATCTGCAGTCGTATCAGCGGACCTTCGTAAGGGCCTTTCGCAACGACGCGGTCGCCAAGCCAGACCGGCACCGCGAGGCTCTCATAGCCTCCCCAGGAGTAGCCGAGACCGAAGATCCGCAGTGCGTCGAGGAAAGCGTGCTGCTCCTGCTGGCCACCACCGGCCAGCACGATGGAAAAGATGCCGCTCGAACCGCGGAAGTCGCGCTTCCAGAGATCGTGGTCGGGATGGCTGGGAAGGGCAGGGTGGAGCACGCGCGCCACGCCCTTTTCGCCTTCGAGCCACGAGGCGATGGCGAGTGCGCTGCGCTGGTGACGGTCGAGCCGCACACCCATCGTGCGCAGGCCGCGCAGCACCTGGTAGACGTCGTCGGGTCCAGCACAGCAGCCAAGCGTGCAAAAGCTCTCGTACAGTTGCGCCCAGCAGGCCTCATTGGCCGAGACCGTGCCGAGCAGCACGTCGGAATGGCCCGCCGGATATTTCGTCGCCGCATGGATCGAGATGTCGACGCCATGGTCGAGCGGCCGGAAATAGAGCGGCGTCGCCCATGTGTTGTCCATCATCACGATGGCGCCGGCCGCGTGCGCCGCCTTGGCGATCGCCGGGATGTCCTGCACCTCGAACGTGTTGGAGGCCGGCGATTCGGTGAACACCACTCTGGTGTTCGGCTTGATCAACGCCGCGATGCCGGCGCCGATATTGGGAGCATAATATTCGACCTCGACGCCGAGCCGCTTCAGCATCGTGTCGGCGAAGTTTCTCGTGGGATGATAGACGGAATCGACGATCAGCAGATGATCGCCCGCCGATACGAAGGCGAGCAGCGGCACCGTCACCGCCGCCAGGCCCGACGGCACCGCGATCGTGCCGGCCGAGCCTTCCAGCGCGTCAATGGCGTGCGCGAGAGCGTCCGTCGTCGGTGTGCCGCGCGTGCCGTAAGTGTACTTCTGGCTGCGCGCGGCCATAGCGGCGGCATTTGGGAACAGCACGGTCGAGGCATGCACGACCGGCGGGTTGACGAAGCCGAAATAGTCATGCGGGTTGTTGCCCGAATGGGCGAGCCGCGTGTTGATGCCCATCGTGCCGGAACCCTGCTCGCTGCCGTCTTTCGCCATTCTTGGTCGCCTTGTTTTGACAAGGCGCTAGCCATAATGCGGCGTGGTGGACCGTGCAACAGCCCACCGTTCGCCAGGAATGGACTTCGAATATGCCAATTCCTGGTCCGGAAGACAGCTCGCGATCTGATCCGGAATCGGACCAACCACGAGCGGCAGTGGCCTGTCGGAAGCTTGGTCCTCAACTGGTGAACCTATTGTAGCCGGCTGCGAAAGGTATATGATAAATTTCTAATGTTAATCGCCGGATGCTTCGATCAGATGCTGCCGGATGGTTCTTGCCGGCTATCTCCTGATCCCGATCCGGGTATCCCGCTCAGCGAGCGGAAAGGGGAGGAATGTCATGCCTGACGTCAAATGGAACATGAAGGCGCGCGAATTCATCAACTGCAATTGTGCCTATGGCTGCCCGTGCCAGTTCAATGCCATGCCGACATACGGATTCTGCCAAGCCGTCGCCGGCATGGAGATCGAGACCGGGCACCACGGCGACACCAAGCTCGACGGGCTGCGCTTCGTCGGCATCTTCAGCTGGCCCGGCGCGATACACCAGGGCAGGGGCGAGGCCGCGGTGGTGATCGACGAGAGGGCCAGCGAAGCCCAGCGCGAAGCCCTGCTCCGCATACTGGGCGGTCAGGACACCGAACCAGGCGCGACAATATTCCAGGTCTTTTCGACCACCTTGGAGAAGTTCCACGATCCGATTTTCGCCGCGATCGATTTCGAGGTCGACGTCGATGGGCGAACCGGCCGGCTGCACGTCAAGGGCGTAACCGACGGCCGTGGTGAGCCGATCAAGAACCCGGTCACCGGCGCCGAGCACCGGGCGCGCATCGACCTGCCGCACGGCTTCGAATACGCCATCGCCGAGGTCGGGCGCGGCTGGACCAAGACGACGAGCCCAATCAAGTTCGAGGTGGCGGACACGCATAGTCATTTCGCCAACCTGCATCTCACGCAGAGCGGCATCGTGCATTGACCTGATCCAATGGGCGACACGGCTCTCGAGGCGGTGCTGCGGCGCGACCGCGCGGTCGTGACGGCCGCGCTCGCCGTCATTGCCGTGTTCGCCTGGGCTTATGTTCTTTGGCTGGCCGCCGACATGGCCATGCCTGGCAGCCCGGTGTCGGGCGGCGAGGCAGGCGACATGGCCGGGATGGACACGGCGAGCATGAACATGGGCGGCATGGCTATGGGCGCCGCCGTGGCGCCGGGCTTCCGGCCCTGGGCATCGGCCGATTTCGTTTTCATCTTCACGATGTGGGTTGTGATGATGGTCGGCATGATGACGCCGTCGGTCGCGCCGATGTTGCTGCTCTATGCCGGCGTCGGCCGCAAGGCGCTGGCGGACAGCCGGCCTATCGCTTCGACGGCATGGTTTTTTACCGGCTATCTCGTCGTCTGGGTCGTCTTCAGCATCGTGGCGACGGGTGCGCAATGGCTGCTCACTCGTTTCGCCTTGCTTGATCCCGCGATGGCGGCGCACAGCGCGGTGCTCGGCGGTGTCATTCTGATCGCCGCCGGCCTCTACCAATGGACACCGATCAAGGGCGTCTGCCTGCGCCAATGCCAGGCGCCGATCGCGTTCCTGGCCAGCCATGGCGGGTTCCGCACCACCGCGCTCGGCGCGCTTCGGCTTGGCATGGATCACGGCGCCTATTGTCTCGGCTGCTGCTGGGCACTGATGGCCCTGCTGTTCGTCGGTGGTGTCATGAACGTGCTGTGGATCGCCGGCATCGCCATCCTTGTTCTCCTGGAGAAGGTGGTCCCGGCCGGGCAATTGATCCCGCGCATCTCCGGTGCATTGATGGTCGCCGTCGGCCTCTGGCTGGGCCTTTCCGCGCTTTGAGACCGCGCGCCGATTTTGTCCACAAGCAATATCGACCGCCAATCATGGGTAATCGTCGGCCGAAGGTATTCCGTAACGTCAATGCATTTCGTGCCCGGGGGCAGTAACGCCGAGCTATTGCCCGGAACGGATTTTACAGCGCCGGCTCACATCTGCGTCAAATGAGCCTTGCCGATTCAGGTCGCGCTTCTGACGAGATCGCGTGCACGTTTGTCTGCAATTCAGGCATTTCAGGCAATCGATTTTCAAACCCGGTCGGATTCGGTCATTTTCCTTGACCTCACGGGAATTATCGCCTTCGATGCTGTTCGTGAATGGGAGGCGGCGCGTCGGTTTGCGATGCGGGGTTTCGGGAATGGGCCGGGATGGGAGCTGCGTTCACAAGGGAAAAAAATCAGGGTTTGCCTGAAAAAACAGAAAAGGGTCTGTGGGTTATGAAACACATTGCTATCGGCATTCTTGGCGCCGCCACGCTCGGACTGATGGCGTCGGCCGCGTCGGCCGGCACGCTCGACACCGTCAAGGCGAAGGGCTTCATCCAGTGCGGCGTCTCGACCGGTCTGGCCGGCTTCTCCGCGCCGGACGACAAGGGCGACTGGCAAGGCATCGACGCTGATTTCTGTCGCGCGGTTGCCGCCGCCGTTTTCGGTGATGGCACCAAGGTCAAGTTCACGCCGCTCAGCGCCAAGGAACGCTTCACCGCGCTGCAGTCCGGCGAGGTCGACATCCTCTCGCGCAACACCACCTGGACGATCAACCGCGATACCGCGCTCGGCCTGAATTTCATCGGCACGACCTACTATGACGGCCAGGGCTTCATGATCAACGCCAAGAAGCTGCCGGGCGTCAATTCGGCGCTGCAGCTTTCGGGCGCCGCCGTCTGCGTGCAGAGCGGCACGACCACCGAGCTCAACCTCGCCGACTACTTCAAGGCGAACAAGATGGAGTACAATCCCGTCGTCTTCGAGAAGCTCGAAGAGGTCAATGCCGCTTATGATGCCGGCCGTTGCGACGTCTACACAACCGACCAGTCGGGCCTTTACGGCATTCGCTTGACGCTCGGCTCGCCGGCCGATCACGTCGTGCTGCCCGAGATCATCTCGAAAGAGCCGCTCGGACCCGCCGTTCGCCAGGGCGACGACCAGTGGTACCACATCGTCAAGTGGACCTATTTCGCTCTGCTCGACGCCGAGGAGCTCGGCATCACCAAGGCCAATGTCGACGAGATGAAAAACTCCGCCAGCCCGGAGATCAAGCGTGTGCTCGGCCAGGAAGCAGACACCAAGATCGGCACCGACCTCGGCGTCTCCAACGACTGGGTCGTCAACATCGTCAAGGCGACCGGCAACTACGGCGAAATGTTCGACCGCAATGTCGGCTCCGGCAGCCCGCTCAAGATTGCGCGTGGCATCAATGCGCTATGGACCAAGGGCGGCCTGCAATACGCGCCGCCGATCCGCTGATCGAAATGTGATCCGGAAGGCAGGCTCCTGCCTTCCGGTTTCTCTTTCACAGGGGACGTGACATGGCATCGCAGGAAATCCTACGCGAGGAGCCGAGCCGCGGCTCCTTCGTCAATGACCCGAGAATTCGCAGTCTCTTCTTTCAGACGCTGGTCGTCATCGTTCTGTTCGGGTCCATCTGGTGGATCGTGCAGAACGTCATCGACAATCTGCAGCGCCTGCACATCGCCTCCGGCTTCGGCTTCCTCAAGGGGCGCGCCGGCTTCGATATCTCGGACACGCCGATTGCCTATACGTCGGACTCGACCTATGGCCGCGCCATCGTCGTCGGCCTGATCAACACCATCATCGTTGCCGTCGCCGGCATCATCACCGCCACCATCATCGGCTTCGTCATCGGCATCGGCCGCCTGTCGCAGAACTGGCTGATCCAGAAGATCTGCACGGTCTATGTCGAGATCTTCCGCAACATCCCACCGCTGCTGGTCATCTTCTTCTGGTATTCCGGCGTGCTCGCCGTGCTGCCGGCGCCGCGCGATTCCTATCATCTGCCCTTCGGCTCGTTCCTCAACCAGCGCGGCTTCTATTTTCCGCGCCCGGTCTGGGGCGACGGCTCCTGGCTGATCCTGGTCGCCCTTGTCGTGGGCATCGCAATGTCATGGTTCGTTGCCCGCAGGGCGCGTCAGCGGCAGATGGCGACGGGCCAGCAATTTCCGGTGTTCTGGACCTCCGCCGCGCTGATCATCGGCCTGCCGCTGCTGGCTTACGTGCTGAGCGGCTTTCCCCTGAGCTTTGACTTGCCCAAACAATCGACCTTCAACCTGACCGGCGGCTTCCAGGTCAAACCGGAGTTCCTTTCGCTCTATCTGGCGCTGTCCTGCTACACGGCGGCCTTCATCGCCGAAATCGTGCGCGCCGGCATCAGGGGTGTCAGCAAGGGCCAGACCGAGGCGGCGGCCGCACTTGGGCTGCGATCCGGTTCGATCCTGCGGCTGGTCGTGGTGCCGCAGGCCATGCGCATCGTCATCCCGCCGCTGACCAGCCAGTATCTCAACCTGACCAAGAACTCCTCGCTGGCGATCGCCATCGGTTATCCCGATTTGACGGCAACGGCCGGCACGGTTCTGAACCAGACCGGACAAGCGGTCGAGGGCGTGCTGATCATGATGATCGCCTATCTCATACTCAGCCTGGTGACCTCGGCCGTCATGAACGTGGTCAACGCCAGGATGGCGCTGGTGGAGAGATAGGACCATGCAGGAACACGATCTATCCTGGGTGCGCACCGAAATGGCGCTGGCGCAGCCCGCGCCGGCGAGCGTCAGCGGCCCCGTCGCCTGGGTGCGCAAGAACCTGATCGGCTCGGTCGGCGACACCATCCTCACCATCCTCGGCATCGCCATCGTCGCCTGGGTTCTGCCGCAGGTCATCAACTGGGCGTTCATCAACGCACAGTGGACGGGACCGGACCGCACGGTCTGCGCCACCGTCGCGCAAGGCGGCATTCAGCCCGATGGCTGGAGCGGAGCCTGCTGGGCTTTCGTCAACGCCAAGTTCGGCCAGTTCATGTTCGGCACCTATCCGGTCGAGGAGCGCTGGCGGCCGATCCTGGTCGCCATCCTGTTCGTGGCGCTGCTGGTGCCGATGCTGATGCCGCGTGTGCCGCGCAAGGGGTTGAACGCGATCCTGCTTTTCCTGGTGCTGCCGATCGTTTCCTTCTTCCTGCTGGTCGGCGGCGTATTCGGCCTGCCGCATGTCGAAACCTCGCGCTGGGGCGGGCTGCTGATCACGCTGAGTCTGTCCTTCGTCGGCATCGCCGTGTCGCTGCCGCTGGGCACCGTGCTGGCGCTCGGGCGGCGCTCGAAGATGCCGATCATCAAGATGCTGTGCATTATCTTCATCGAAGCCGTGCGCGGCATACCGCTGATCACCGTCCTGTTTTTCGTCAGCGTCATGCTGCCGCTGTTCCTGCCGGCCGGCGTCACTTTCGACAAGTATCTGAGGGCGCTGATCGGCGTGTCGCTGTTTGCGGCGGCCTATATGGCCGAAGTGGTGCGCGGCGGCCTGCAGGCGATCCCCAAGGGCCAGTATGAAGGCGCCGATTCGCTCGGCCTCGGCTACTGGCAGAAGATGAGCTTGATCGTGTTGCCGCAGGCGCTGAAGCTGGTCATACCCGGTATCGTCAACACCTTCATCGGCATGTTCAAGGATACCAGCCTGGTCCTCATCATCTCGATGTTCGACCTGCTCGGCATCGTCAAGCAGAACTTCTCCGACGCCAACTGGGCCACGGCGCAGACCGCGAAATCCGGTCTTGTGTTCGCCGCCTTCGTCTTCTGGCTGTTCTGCTTCGGCATGTCGCGCTATTCAATGTACACGGAACGCCGGCTCGACACCGGCTACAAACGCTAAACAAAAGAACAAGGGGACCCCAGCCATGGCCACCGAAAATGCCGTCAGCGCGGAAGAGATCAAGGTCAACGCCGCCAAGATGCATATCTCGACCACCGATGTCGCCATCGACATCATCGCCATGCATAAATGGTACGGCGAGTTCCATGTGCTGAAGGACATCAATCTGAAGGTGATGCGCGGCGAGCGCATCGTCATTTGCGGACCGTCCGGGTCGGGCAAGTCGACCATGATTCGCTGCATCAACCGGCTGGAAGAGCACCAGAAGGGCAAGATCATCGTCGACGGCAAGGAACTCACCAACGATCTGAAAAAGATCGACGAGGTGCGCCGCGAGGTCGGCATGGTGTTCCAGCACTTCAACCTGTTCCCGCATCTGACCATCCTCGAGAATTGCACGCTGGCGCCGATCTGGGTGCGCAAGACGCCGAAGAAGCAGGCCGAGGAAATCGCCATGCATTTCCTCAAGCGCGTGAAGATCCCCGAGCAGGCCAACAAATATCCGGGCCAGCTTTCCGGCGGCCAGCAGCAGCGCGTGGCGATCGCCCGCTCGCTGTGCATGAACCCGCGCATCATGCTGTTCGACGAGCCGACCTCAGCGCTCGACCCCGAAATGATCAAGGAAGTGCTGGAAACCATGGTGGGGCTGGCCGAGGAAGGCATGACCATGCTGTGCGTCACCCACGAGATGGGCTTTGCACGGAAAGTCGCCAACCGGGTGATCTTCATGGATCAGGGCCAGATCGTCGAGCAGAACACGCCGGCCGAGTTCTTCGACCATCCCCGCCACGAACGCACGAAGCTGTTCCTGTCGCAGATCCTGCACTGAGCGGATTGACGCCAAGTCGGGAAAGCCCGGTCGCGCCACGGCCGGGCTTTTTAGTGTCTGGCCGATCCGATAAATGATCTTCTTCATTGAGCCGCGACGGAATCGCGAAGCCGCACCGATGAGAAAACTCCTGCGTTTCCTGGCCATTCTGGTTGCAGCACTGGTGCTCGCCGTGTCGCTCGGCACGCTGGTGCCGCGGCCGCTCTGGCCGGCAGCCGCAGCGGGCGAGGGCATCCGGCACATATTGGTGCTGAAAAATCCGATCCACACCGACATCGCCATTCCCGTGGACGACGAGGTGCGCCGGCGCTTTCGTTTCCTTGCCGATGTCGGCCTGCCATCGGACGCGCCCGAAGTGCGCTACCTCGTCTTCGGCTGGGGTGGGCGCGCCTTCTACCTGGAAACGCCGACATGGTCGCAATTGAAGGCGCTGCCCGCGTTCAAGGCTTTGACGCTCGATGCGTCGGTGATGCATGTCGCCGTCGCCGGCAATATTCCCGAGCCGCACCCCGATGTCGCCGGCTTCGACGTGGGCGAAGACCGTTTTGCCGCATTGCTTGATTTCATCGAAGCGAGCTTTCAAGAGGGGCCGAACGGTCCGATCGTCATCGACAATGCCGCCTACTCCAATTTCGATCGCTTTTATGAGGCCAATGGCCATTTCAACGCGCTGATCGGTTGCAACACCTGGACGGCGGCGGCACTGCGCGCTGCCGGCCTGCGCACCGGCTGGTGGAACCCGCTGCCGGTTTCGCTTGGGCTGTCGATGCGGCTGTATAATTAGCTTTGCCACGGGCTCCTTTCAGCGACGGATGATCCGCTGCTGCTCCCACCCGTAAAGCCAGTCCAGATCGGCTGCGAGCTTCTCTCCCGGTCGTGCCGCCAGAAACAGATTGCGGGCCAACGCCACGGGGCCTCGGGCATGCCAAGCAAGCCGGTTGAGCGCGCCGCGACGGATGACCTTGGCGATGCGCGACCGCCGCAGGTTCTCCCAGATGATGAGGCTTTGCGTCAGGTCGCCGGGGATGTCGGCGACCAGGCTGGCCAGCGTCGCGGCATCCTCGATCGCCATGGCAGCACCTTGCGCCGCGAACGGCGTCATCGCATGCGCGGCGTCGCCGATCAGCGCGATGCCTTCGGGCATGGTCCAGCGTCGCTGTTCGACCGTGTGGATAGGAAAGGCGGTCCACGGGCCAGCGAGTTCCACCAAACGCGCCAGCCCCGGCGCGGAGCGGCGCATGGCGCCTGAAAGGATGGCGGGATCGGCGTGGCGTGACCACCCGTCGGCGATGCGCTCGCCCCGGGTGAAGGCGGCAAGGTTGAAGGCGCTACCCCTGCTCACGGGGTAGGCGACCAAATGAAAGCCGGGATGCAGGAAGGTGGTGACGCAGTCAGGGGAGCCGATCGCGGTGAAGGCTCGCCCCGCCTCGTTGTCTGCGCTCACCGTCGCCCGCCAAGCCAGTTCGCCGGAGAAATGGCTGTTCGCCAAGCCGGCTCCGCTGCCTGGACTGGCAAACCTCCGCACCGCTGACCAGACGCCATCGGCGCCGACCAGCAGAGATCCTTGGGTATCGATGACCCTGCGGCCGACCCCGTCTGTCCTGGTGATAACGAATGAACCGGAGGCCACGCTGCTGACCTGCGCGCCGGTGGTGAGATGGATGTCGGGCAGTTGCGCAACGCGCGCCATCAGGGCGTCTTGCAGATCCGCCCGGTGCGCCACGAGATAGGGCGCCCCCCAGCGTTCCTCGCCGGCTCCGCCAAGCGGCACGCGTGCCAGTTGGCGCAGGCTCGCGGCGTCCTTCAGCACCACGGCTTCCGGCTGGACGGCATTGGCAAGAAGCGTGTCGAGCACGCCAAGCTGGCGAAGGATGCGGGTCGCGTTAGGAGAGAGCTGGATGCCGGCGCCCGCCGCTTCGAGACGCTGCGCCTGTTCGGCCACCCTCACGGAATAGCCGCGTTCGGCAAAGGCAATCGCCGCTGTCAGCCCGGCGATGCCAGCCCCGGCGATCATGACCTGCCGGGACCGCGTCTCGCTCATGATCGGAAGGTCAGGCGGCCTGGTCGATGTAGAGGCAGCCCGCCGGCAGCGTTTCGGTCGCCTTCAGCTTCGGCGAATAGCGATAGAGGGTCGAGCAGTAGGGGCAGACTTTCTCATTGTCGTCGCCCATGTCGAGAAAAACATGCGGGTGGTCGAAAGGCGGGTTGGCGCCCGTGCACATGAATTCCTTGACTCCGATGTCGATCGCCGGATGGCCCGCATCGTTCTGGAAATGGGGAATGGAACCGCCTGCCATCATCGTCTCCTTAACGCAGTCTCTCTGCATCTGGATCATATCAAGTCTGTTTGCAAGTTCGATGAAATCAAACTGTCGCAAAAGCCTGTCAGAGAACTGTCGCAAAAGCCTGCCACAGGATAAGTTAAGCCGGTTAACCGGCTGAGGCGTGCGGAAGAGCAGGAATCATGAACGAACTGAAGCCGGTACAGAGCGAATTCAACAATGTCGCGGCAGCGAGCCCGGAAGGCAATCCGGACCGCTTCGTCAACCGCGAATTCTCCTGGCTGCAGTTCAATCGCCGCGTTCTCGAGGAATCGCTGAACACCCATCACCCGCTGCTGGAGCGCGTCCGCTTCCTGTCGATCTCGGCCGCCAATCTCGACGAGTTCTTCATGGTGCGCGTCGCCGGTCTTGCAGGCCAGGTGCGCGAGGGGATCGTGCTGAAGAGCCCGGACGGACGCACTCCCGAACAGCAGCTCGAACAATTGCTGCGTGAGGTCGAGCGGCTGCAGGAGGACCAGCAGAAGAGCCTGTCGGCCCTCACGGTGCTGCTCAACAAGGAAGGCATCGAAACCATCACCCGCGACGCGCTGACAAAGGACGAGAAGGTCTGGCTGGAAGACCATTTCCAGGAGCAGGTGTTTCCCGTGCTGACCCCGCTGTCGATCGACCCGGCGCATCCGTTCCCGTTCATTCCCAATCTCGGCTTCTCGATGGCGCTGCAACTTCGCCATCGCAAGAATGGCGAGGAGATGAGCGCGCTCTTGCGCCTGCCGGTGGCGCTGAAGCGCTTCATCCGCCTGCCGGACCGCAAGCACCATGTCCGCTTCATTCCGCTGGAGGAGGCGGTCGGCCTCTACATCGGCAAGCTCTTCCCCGGCTACGAGGTCAAGGGCTCCGGCACGTTCCGCATCATTCGTGACAGCGACATCGAGGTCGAAGAGGAATCGGAAGATCTCGTGCGCCTGTTCGAAACGGCGCTGAAGCGCCGCCGCCGCGGCTCCGTCATCCGCATCGAATTCGACAAGCTGATGCCTGGGGAATTGCGCGATTTCGTCGCCGGCGAGCTTGGCGTCTCGTCGAGCCGCATCAGCGTGCTCACCGGGCCGCTGGCACTCAGCCAGATCTCCGAGATCGTCTCCGTTCCCCGCGACGACCTGAAATTCATCCCCTACAACCCACGCTTTCCCGAGCGTATCCGCGAGCATGGCGGCGACTGTTTCGCCGCCATTCGCGAGAAGGACATCGTCGTCCATCACCCCTATGAGTCGTTCGACGTGGTGGTGCAGTTCCTGCGCCAGGCGATGGCCGACCCCGAAGTGGTGGCGATCAAGCAGACGCTCTATCGCACCTCCAACGACAGCCCAATCGTGCGTGCTCTGGTCGACGCGGCCGAAGCCGGCAAGTCAGTAACGGCGCTGGTCGAGCTCAAGGCGCGTTTCGACGAGGAGGCCAACATTCGCTGGGCGCGCGATCTCGAACGCGCCGGCGTGCAGGTCGTGTTCGGGTTCCTGGAACTCAAGACCCACGCCAAGATGTCGCTGGTGGTGCGGCGCGAGGACGGCAAGCTGCGCAATTACGTCCATCTCGGCACCGGCAACTACCACCCGGTCACCGCGCGCATCTACACCGACCTGTCCTTCTTCACCACCGATCCGACGATCGCCCGCGACGTCGCCCAATTGTTCAATTTCATCACCGGCTATGCCGAGCCGACCGCCGAGATGCGGCTGGCGATCTCGCCGTTCACGCTGAGGAACCGCATCCTCCAGCACATTTCGGACGAGGTCACCCATGCGTTGGAGGGACGGCCGGCGCGTATCTGGATGAAGATGAACGCGCTCGTCGATCCCATCATCATCGACGCGCTCTACGATGCCAGCCGCGCCGGAGTGGAGATCGACCTCGTCGTGCGCGGCATCTGCTGCCTGCGGCCGCAGGTGCCGGGCCTGTCGGAGAACATCAGGGTCAAGTCGATCGTCGGCCGTTTCCTGGAGCACAGCCGCATCTATTGCTTCGGCAACGGTCATGGCCTTCCGTCGGACGAGGCGATCGTCTACATCTCCTCGGCCGACCTCATGCCGCGCAATCTCGACCGCCGCGTCGAGACCATGGTGCCGATCACCAATCCAACTGTGCATGAACAGATTCTGGGCCAGATCATGCTGGGCAACATCATGGACAATCAGCAAAGTTTCGACGTATTGGCAGATGGAACCTCCCGGCGCGTGGTGCTGGAGGAGGGTGAGGAACCGTTCAACGCGCAGGAATATTTCATGACCAATCCGAGCCTGTCGGGACGGGGTGACGCGCTGAAATCGCATGCGCCCAAGCGAATCGCGCAGTTCAAGCGCCGCAAGAAGAACGCCGCCACCTGATGCTGTCCAATTCCCAGGGCCGGCTGCAGGACCGCCGACCGCTGTCCATCATCGACATCGGCTCCAATTCGATCCGTCTCGTCGTCTATGAGGGACTGGCGCGCTCGCCGACCATGCTGTTCAACGAAAAGATGCTGGCCGGCCTCGGCCGCGGCATCGTGTCGACGGGGAAGCTGGACCCCGAGGGGGTGGCGCGCTCGATGGAGGAGTTTCGCCGTTTCCGCGCGCTCTCCGACCAGGCAGGCGCCGAACACATGTACGTGCTGGCAACCGCCGCCGCCCGCGAGGCGATCAACGGTCCCGATTTCATCCATCGTGCCGAGGATGTGCTCAAGACCGAAATCCGTGTGCTCTCCGGCCGCCAGGAAGCGCATTATTCCGCGCTCGGCGTCATCTCCGGCTTCCACCCGCCCAACGGGATTGCCGGCGACCTTGGCGGCGGCAGCCTGGAGCTTATAGACATTGATGGCGAGGCGATCGGCGACGGCATCACGCTGCCGCTCGGCGGCCTGCGCCTGCAGGACATGGCGAAGAACTCGCTCGTCCAGGCGCAGAAGATCGCGCGCCAGGAACTGGCCCGGGCCAAGCTTTTGAAGGGCGGACAAGGCAGGACTTTCTACGCTGTTGGCGGCACCTGGCGAAACCTCGCCAGGCTGCATATGGAGATGAACAACTATCCGCTCGGCGTCATGCACCACTACGAAATTTCGGCCGAAAGCGCTCAGAACTTCCTCAAGCAGGTGGCCAGGGGCGAAGTCGAAAAGGTGAGGGGGATCGAGGGCGTCTCCAAGAACCGCCGCTCGCTGCTGCCCTATGGCGCTCTCGTGCTGCAGGAGATCATGACGGCGATGCAGCCGTCCAGGATCGTCGTTTCGGCGCAAGGCGTGCGTGAGGGCTTCCTCTATTCGCTGCTCGACGCGGCCGAGCAGAAGGCCGATCCGCTGATCTCGGCCGCCGAGGAACTCGCGCTTTTGCGCTCGCGTTCGGTCCATCACGCGCATGACCTGGTCGAATGGACCGGCAAGGCCTTCAAGGCGTTCGGCATCGACGAGACGGTAGACGAAGCGCGCTATCGCCATGCCGCCTGCCTGCTCGCCGATATCGGCTGGCGCGCTCATCCGGAATATCGCGGCAAGCAGTCGCTCAACATCATTGCGCATGCATCGTTCATCGGTGTCGATCATCCCGGCCGCGCCTACCTGGCGCTGACCAACGCCTACCGTCACGATGGCGTCTTCAATGAATTGGTGGCGCCCGAAATCAGGGCGTTGGCGCCGCCGCGCCTGCTGGAGCGCGCCCGCGTACTGGCAGCGATGATGCGCGTGGTCTATCTGCTGACGGCCGCGATGCCCGGCATCATGCCGAGGCTGAAATGGGAAAGCCGCCCCAACGGCGCGCTGGCGCTGGTGCTGCCGGCCTCGCTCTCCGACCTATACGGCGAGCGCCCGGCCGGCCGGCTGGCGCAACTGGCGCGCATCACCAACCGTCGCCTGGTGCTGGCGGTCGAGGGCGGGCAGAGCGTGTCGGCGAAGTAGTCAAGTCGCGTCGGCGCCTATGCCGAAGCCGCGCCCATCGGCCGACCAGGCGCCGGCGCCGGCCATGGCAAGCGCCAGGAAACCACCCGATATCGCGATATCCTTCATCAGCATCTGCTGGTGCAGGAAGGCGAGCGCCGCATCCTCGGCGCCTTGGCCATAGTGGCCGATATAGCCGGCCGCGATGCAGAAGCCGGCCAGCAGCAGTGCCACGATCCGCGTCTGCAAACCAACGAGGATCAGCAGTCCCGCGATCAGCTCGAAAAGGCCGGTGCCCCAGGCGGCGAGCGCCGGCAGCGGCAGGCCGAGGCCGGCGAAATAGCTGGTGGTGCCGGCGATGTTGGCGAGCGCCTGGAAGCCGGACGGCACGAACAGCACGGCAAACAGCAGCCGCGAAACCAGAAGCAATGCACTGCGACCCATGGCTCCCTCCCTTGCCGGCACGGTCGCCGGCGACCATTGCAGTCTAATGCATGTCGCCCGGGAGTGTCCTTGGTCCGGGACAACGACATGCATAAAACCAGAAGCTTACAGCAGGTCGGGCGAATCCTATTCGCCGCGACGTGCTACAGGCCTGTAAGCACACAACGAAAAAGCGGCGCGGAAAATTCCGCGCCGCTCGTTTCAGATCCTTGGGAGGAAAAAACCTCAGCCGCGCTTGGCGTCGATCGAATACGCGCCGGGACCCGAGGAGGCCAGCAGCAGGAAACCGCCGGTGATGGCGACGTTCTTGAGGAACTGGATCATCTGCATCTGGTCGGCCCAGCCGGTGTGGGCGACCAGCCCGGTCGCGATCGTAAAGATCGCGAGCACCCAGGCGGCGATCCTGGTCTGGAAGCCGACGAGGACGGCAAGGCCGCCAAGCAGCTCGATCAGTCCGACGATGACGGCCGTCGCCGTCGGCGCCGGCAGGCCGAGGCCGCCGAAATAGGCGGCAGTGCCGGAAATGGCCGTGAGCTTGCCGAATCCCGAAAGCAGGAAAATGACCGCGAGCAGGATACGGCCGACAAGGATGGTGACAGAGCTGTTGGACGCGGTGCCGCTGCCGGCGAAGGAGGTGTTTGTGGACATGGTGGCTCTCCGGATGGGGTTGATGCCCCGTCAGATAGAGCATGTCGACTGTTCACCAAAGCTGCCTATCCGGCGACACATTGTTCACAGGAATACGTTTCTGTGAACCGGTGAAAAGCGGAAATTCATGTCGGTCGACGCGCTGGCGTGAGGATATTCTCCCGCCGAAAAATGCCTTCACCCCGGATGTGTCATGTCCTGCGGCCGCACCAGGCGGTCATAGTCGGCCTCGCTGACCAGTCCGGTTGCCAACGCTTCCTCGCGCAACGTCGTGCCTTTCTTGTGCGCGGTCTTGGCGATCTTGGCGGCGTTGTCGTAGCCGATGGTGGGCGCAAGCGCGGTCACCAGCATCAGCGAACGGTCGAGAGCCGCCTTGATGTTGTCCTCTCGCGCCTCGATGCCGACGACGCAATTGTCGGTGAAGGAGACCGAGGCGTCGGCGAGCAACTGCACCGACTGCAGGAAATTGTACGCCATCAGCGGATTGTAGACGTTGAGCTCGAAATGGCCTTGGCTGCCGGCGAAGGTAAGCGCCGCATTGTTGCCGAACACCTGCACGCAGACCTGCGTCATCGCCTCGCACTGGGTAGGGTTGACCTTGCCCGGCATGATCGAGGAGCCGGGTTCGTTTTCCGGTAGCGACAATTCGCCGAGGCCCGAGCGCGGGCCGGAGCCAAGGAAACGGATGTCGTTGGCGATCTTGAACAGTGCCGCGGCCGCGGCGTTGACGGCACCGTGCGAGAACACCATGGAATCATGGGCGGCGAGCGCCTCGAATTTGTTCGGCGCGGTGACGAAGGCGATGCCGGTAATGGCGGCGATGCGATCGGCCACCCGCTCGGCGAAACCGACCGGCGCATTGAGGCCGGTGCCGACGGCGGTGCCGCCCTGCGCCAGTTCCTGCAGGCCGGGCAGCGTCTGCTCGATGCGCTTGATCGAGGAGGCGACCTGCGCGGCATAGCCGGAGAATTCCTGGCCCAGCGTCAGCGGCGTGGCATCCTGCGTGTGGGTGCGGCCGATCTTGATGATGTGGTTGAAGTCCCGGCTCTTGGCGGCGAGCGCCTTGTGCAGGTGGTGCAGAGCGGGAATCAGGTCATGCTCGATCCGCTCGGCGCAGGCGATGTGCATTGCCGTCGGATAGGTGTCGTTGGAGGACTGGCTCATATTGACGTGGTCGTTGGGGTGCACCGGCTTCTTCGAGCCCATGACGCCGCCCAGCATCTCGATCGCGCGGTTCGAGATCACCTCGTTGGCGTTCATGTTGGACTGCGTGCCCGAACCGGTCTGCCAGACCACCAGCGGAAAGTGGTCGTTGAGCTTGCCGTCGATGACCTCTTGCGAGGCCTCGATGATCGCCTTGCCGATGGCCGGATCGAGCCGCTTGAGCTCCATGTTGGCTTCCGCCGCCGCCCGCTTGACGATGCCCAGCGCGCGCACGATCGAAGCCGGCTGCTTTTCCCAGCCGATCTTGAAATTGCCGAGGGAACGCTGCGCCTGCGCGCCCCAATAACGGTCGGCGGCGACCTCGATGGGGCCGAACGTGTCGGTTTCGGTTCTCGTCTTTGGCGTGCTCACGGCAAGGCTCCGGTCTGTCGATTTGGGCAACGGCGTATCGCGTTGCACAAATGGCTTCAAGCGGAGAATAACGCGGCTGCGGATGCAAATCGGTTGAAGATGCTTCCGATCTCCCCACTGGAACCCTCGGAGCAGAGATCGGCGGCTTCGCGTTCTCAACTCAAGGGCGAACCGACAATATCGATGCCATTTTCCGCGCAGATCCGCACCAGAGCCTCGATCATCTCGGGCGTCGGCTCGGACAGCGGCGGCAATTCCGGCTGTCCGGCGGGGCGGCTCGCCTGACGCAGCATCGTCTCGAACCCGCGGCCGCGCGTGACGGTCAGAGCGCGCGCACCTTCTGGAGATTCGACCCTGTATGTGTGCGGCAGGCCTTTCGGCGCAATGAGGGTCTCGCCGATACCAGCGACCCGCTCCTGTCCGTCGATCCGAACGCGCAGCTGTCCTTCTAGGATATGAAACACCTCGTCTTCGTGCCGATGCACATGCAGCGGCGGAGAATCGCCATGGGGCATGCGGTGCTCGACGACACAGATGCCGTCCTCGCCCTCCGCCGACGATATCCGAATGGCAACCAGTGTGTTGTTGAACCAGAAGAGTTCCTTGCCTGTAATGGTCCCGACGGTCATTGTCATGGTTCTTCCTCCTTTGTTGCCTTCGGACGGGTCGCGGTCGGAAGGATCTGATCAGGTGCATGCCGCCGATGGAAATCCAATGATCGTATGGGGCGGATTGATGCCATGAATTTAAATGCGCTCGACCTCAATCTGGTCAGGGTGCTCGACGCGCTTTTGCGCGAACGAAGCGTGACGCGCGCCGGCGAGCAGATCGGGCTGAGCCAGCCCGCCGTGAGCGCCGCGCTCAATCGCCTGCGTCATGTCCTCAACGACCAGTTGTTCGTGCGGCGCGGCAACGACATGGTGCCGACCCCGCGCGCCGAAAGCCTGACGGAGCCGGTGCGCGCCGCACTGCGCGAGATCGAACGCGCCTTTCATTCGGCGCATTCGTTCAATCCGGCGGAACTTGAGCGAACCTTCACGCTCATGGGGGCGGACTTCTTTTCCATGCTACTGATGCCGACACTGGCGGTGCGCGTCGCGGCTATCGCGCCGCATGCGTCGTTACGGTTTCTCGATAGCGCGCGAGGCGATGTTTCGCGTCTGCTCCAGGACGATGAAATCGATGTGGCTCTCGAACGTCCGCTGGAGGTCTTGGATTGGGTCTCCAGCGTACCGCTGTTCCATTCGCCATTCGCAATCATTGCGGCGCAAAACAATGCTGCGATCAGACTGGCGGGGATCGCAGGGGGCGAGCCTATTCCGCTTGAGCTTTTTTGCGAACTGCCGCACGTTCTTCGCTCTATTGACGGCTCGATGTCGGGCTCCACCGACGAGGCGCTCCGCAAAATCGGGCGAAGCCGCCGTGTGAGCTTGGCACTGCCTCACTTTCAGGCTGTCGCGTTGGCCGTCGCAAACGGAAACTACCTTTCCGCGGTTCCCAGGCAGTTCGCGGTTTGGGCAGCCAAGACCCTGCCTCTCGCCATCTTCGAGCCGCCACTTCCCATTGCCGTTCCTGAAATCAGGATGTACTGGCACGCACGCCGAGACGACGAGCCCCCTCATCGCTGGATTCGCCTTCAGATCCTGGACGTTGTGGGCGCTCTTGGATTTGTGGAAAGCGCCGCTGGTGAAGTTGCCGCGCCATAGCGGCCAGGCAGTTCACCCCGCCGTGTAGCCGCCGTCGACGGCAAAGATGCCGCCACTGGTCCAGCCAGCCTCGTCGCTGGCGAGATAGACCGCCATCCCGGCGAGGTCGTCAGGCCGGCCGATGCGGCCGAGAGGATAGCTGCGCTCGACATAGGCTTTCAGTTCCGCCTGTGCCTCGGCCGGCAGGTTGTCGACGGTCTTGCGCCGCATTGCGGTATCCACCGTACCGGGTGCGATTGCGTTGACGCGGATGCCGCGCGGACCGAGTTCGAAGGCCAGCGATTTGGTCAGCGAGTTCAACGCGCCTTTGGACAGGGAGTAGAGGCTTGATGGCCGTTTCGGGATCATCTTGTTGGCGAAATAAGAGGAGATGTTGATGACGGATGCACCTGCACCGAGATGCGGCAGCAGCCCCTGGGTGAGGAAGAACGCCGCCGTCACATTGAGCGCGAAAGAGTGCTGGAACTGTGCCTCGCTGACACTCTCGAACGGCACGAGATAGGCGACACCGGCATTGTTGACGAGAACGTCGAGTGGCCGGCCGGATTCTTTCGCCTGCTCGACGACCGCTGCGAGGCCGGGGCTGGTGGCGAGGTCGGCCGACAATGTCGCCACCATGCCTGTCGAGCCGAGGGCCATCAGCTTCTGGCGAGCGGTGTCGAGTTTGCCCGCGTCGCGGCCCACGATCAGGACATCGGCACCCTCGTGCAGGAATGCCTCGGCGATCGCCAGGCCGATGCCATCCGATCCGCCGGTGATCAACGTCCGCTTGCCGTGAAGCCTCATCACGCACCTCACCATGCGTTTGCCATCAAACAGAGGGATCGCACCGCATGTCCGTGACGGGGTCAAGTCATCAGGCTATCCCAGGGTATGAACTTCGGCCGGCGTCCGGCGCAAGCGCCCGACGGCCGGCTGGCCTGAGACCCGTCGCAGCGCGAAAACCGGACGACGTGCGGGTCGGTTTCACGCGCTGGCGGTGGAGCGCTCCTGAGTAGCCAGCCGCGCGGCGACATAGCCCTTGACCTGCCGGATCGCCTGTTCGCGCGAGACGCTGCCCGGCTGCAGGCCGAGCCGAAGCCAGAGTCCGTCTATCAAGGCCGTGACGCCAAGCGCGATGTCGTCGGCCTCCCCAGGTGAGGCGAGGCCGCGCAGGCCGGACAACAGGTTCGAGCGCATGCGCCCATGGATCACCTTCTGGATGCGCGCCAGCTTTTCATCGCGCGGCACCTCGGCGCAGAGCGAAAGCCAGGCATGGCATAGGGGCGGCAGGAAGAGATGCTCCTCGAAATTGCCCTCGATCACCGCGTCCAGGCGTTCCATCGAAGTCCGCGCCCGGCGAAGCCTTGCGACCACCGCGTTGCATAGGACTGCGTTGGCCTCGCGCATGGCGTGCTCGAACAATTCCTGCTTGTTGCGGAAATAGTGCAGCACGATGCCTTTGGAGGCGCCTGCATGGGCGGCGACTTTTTCCAGCGTCGCCCCCGCAATGCCTTCGCGCTCCAGAACCGCGAAGGCCGCCTGGCGCAATTCCTTTCGGCGTATGTCGCCAAGGCGTTTCAGTTTCACGGGATTGTTCCATGCCTCACGAATCCACGTTGACATTTTCGCCCCGCGAGATCAATCATTGACCCATGGGACAATAAAAAGACCGATGGGTCAACACAATAAGGAGAACGGAAATGGTGCGTATCCTTGCAAGCTGTCTGGCCGCGCTGGCGTTGGCCTCGCAGGCTGCCCAGGCGGCCGACGCCGAGCAATGCCGTGTGGTCCGCATGGCCGAGCCCGGCTGGAACGATCTCGCTTTCACCACGGGTGTGGGCAATGTGCTCCTGCAAGCGCTCGGCTATCAGCCACAGAGCGAGGTGCTGGGCATCAACGTCATCTACGAAGGCATGAAGAACCGGGATCTCGACCTGTTCCTGGGCTACTGGGACCCGGCGATGGTCACCTATTACGAACCCTACAAGAAGGACGGCTCGATCGAGAATGTGCGTGTCAATCTCGTCGGCGCCAAATACACGTTCGCCGTACCGACCTATGTCTGGGAGGCAGGGGTCAAGGACGTCTCCGACCTGCACAAGTTCGCCGACAAGTTCGGCAAGAAGATGTATGGCATCGAGCCCGGCTCCAACCAGCTGATGATGGACGCCATCGCCGATCCGGCCTTCGGCCTCGATGGCTGGCACGTGGTCGAGTCCAGCGAAGCCGGCATGCTGTCGGAGGTCGGTTACGAGATCAAGGAGAAGCAGTTCATCGTCTTCCAGGGCTGGGCGCCGCATCCGATGAACACCATGTACGACTTCAAGTATCTGACCGGCGGCGACAAGTTCTTTGGCCCGAATTTCGGCGCCGCGACGGTGACGACGCAGGTCCGCAAGGGCTACCTGCAGGAATGTCCTAACGTGGCGCAGTTCCTCAGGAACCTGGTCTTCGACATCGACTTCGAGAATGTCGGCATGGGCTACCTCATCAATGACGGCATGAAGCCGGAGGACGGGGCGCTGAAGGCGATCACGCTGAACAAGAACCGTCTCGATGCCTGGCTCGCCGGTGTCACGACTTTCGATGGCAAGCCTGGTCTTGCCGCCGTCAAGGAGAAGCTCGGCCTGTGAGACCGCCGGACGCTTTGTCCATCACCTGTGTGGAACAGAACGCCTGGGCTGGTCGCAAGCAATGGGTCAATATCGGCGATCTCGACATCGCCTATGTCGAGATCGCCGGTGCCGGGCCGCCGCTGTTGCTGATCCATGGTTTCACCGACACCAGCCGCAGCTTTTCGCTGCTGGCGCCGCATCTGGCTGGCCGCCGGCTGATCATGCCCGATCTGCGCGGCCATGGTGCCTCGCAGGCGGGCGGCGGCTACCGCGTCGCTGATTTCGCCGAGGATATTGCCGGGTTGATCCGGCATCTGCGGCTGGACCGGCCTGTCATCGTCGGTCATTCGCTGGGCGGCATGGTGGCAATTGCATTAGCCGCCCGGCAGCCGGACTTGATCGGAGGCCTGGTCGTGCTGGCCAGCACGCTGAAGCCCGGCTTCACGCCGGACCATGCGTTGCCGGTCGGCATCCTGGCCTTGCACGATCCGATATCGCCGGCCGACCCGTTCTTTGCCTGGTGGCATGCGTGCCAAACCTCGGTGCCGCGGACGTTCCTCGCGGGCCTGGCGACGGAAGCTTCCGCCATGCCTGCGGCCCGCTGGCGTGCCATTCTGGAGGAAGTCCGCATCACCGACCTGACCGCCGAGGCACGGGCCGTGCGGGCCAAGGCACTGATCATCGCCGGCGCCTGCGATCCGCTATTCGACGAGCCGCATCAGCAGGCTTTGGCCGACGCGCTGACCGGATCCCGTCTCGCCTGGGCGCAAAACTGCGGTCACAATCCCCATTGGGAGGACCCGGCCTTCGTCGCCTCCGCGATGGCGGGACTGCTCTCCGGCCGCTGATCACCGCAACAGCGATCGGGCCGTGGGCACCAGCCGCAACGTCTCGGCCGGCTTAGTGCTAATGCCCTGCATGTTGTGGCCAAGTGCCTGCCACGCCGGCGAAGCGGCGAGGCGATGGCTGGCGTGGGCATCGCCGTCGGGGAAGCCGGTAACGGTGATAAAGACGTTTTCGCCGGCGCGCACGGGTAGCCGCGGGAAGGTGTTTGCGGCCGGCTCCGTCAGGAAGGCGCCAAGCAGACGCGCACGGGTCTGGGCAAGCCGCGCAACCATCTCCGCCCGGAAGCGCCCGGCGAAGTCGGCGCCGATGCCCGGCCGTAAATGATGAATCGAAATCTCAACCAGGCCGGGCAACCCGCTCCGTTCGCTTGTGCTTTTGGCCATGTCGGCCATTGGCCGGCGCAATCCCGACAGATCGAAGCCGGCATCCGGCCACGCCGGCCGCAGCAGCAACACATCGTCGGAATCGATCATCGTCGCGTTGGCCGCGTCGCGGTGCGCCGCCCATACCGGGCCGTCATAGAACGCGCTCAGAGCATCCTTGCGCGCATCCATGCTCTCGAAACCGCGCATCCAGACGAACATATCGGGGCGGTCCAGGTCGCGAAACTGGCCGATGATGGTCATCCCCGCGTCTTCCTGGCTTTCGATGAACTGCGTGTCGAAGATATCGATCAACGTTTCGCGCCGGCCAGGCTTCAACGTGTACTGCCGCAATTCGACGATCGGCGAGGCGAGTACCGCCGGCTTAGGCGTGGCATTCGGGATCGGGCTCATCCGCGGGTTCTCCAAAACAGGTTGATCGTCCTGTTTATAAACAGACCGGTTGCCCTGTTTTGTCAACATGCTATCCTTCGGCAATGTCAGCAGAGCTCAACATCCGGCCAGGGCGAGTCCGAGGCAAACGCATCAACGACCCCGAAGGCATGCGCCGCAAAGTGCTCGATGTCGCCGAGGCAGCGTTTCAGGCACGCGGCTATCATGCTTCCAGCCTCGGCGACCTGATGGCGGCGGCAGGCGTCAGCGGTGGCGCGTTGCATCATCACTTCCCGACCAAGAAGGCGCTGGCGCTGGCGGTCATCGACGAGCGCGTGGCGGCGGCGGTCGAGGAGACGTGGATCGCGCCGGTGCGGCAGGCGGCCTCGGCGCGCGAGGGCGTGCGTCAAGTGTTCGACGCCGTGGCGGCGGAACTGGAACGACAAGGTTTCGTGCGCGGCTGCCCCCTCAACAATCTGGCGCATGAACTGTCGCTCGCCGATCCCGAATTTCGGAATGCCCTTGTTGGCGTCTTTTCGGCATGGCGCCAGGCGATCGCCGACAAGATCAGGGCCGACCAGCGGGAGGGCAGGGAGCAAGGCACGGATCCCGAGCATTTTGCGGTGTTTGCGGTCGCCGCCTATTCCGGCGCCATGTCGATGGCCAAGACAGCACAGGACGCCGGCCCGTTGCGCGATTGCCTGGCGGCGCTGGAGCAGAGCGCCTCGCAAGCGGCATCATCGCAGGGCGAGCCGGTGGCGCGGCGACGTCGCAGGGTGCTGCGCCGGCATGGCGCCACTTGAGGCAGGTGGATCGCTGGGGCCCGGCTCTGACGTCGCGACCAAGCTGGACGGACAGACGCCGCTTGTGCTGAATTCCGCCGATGATGAATCGCCTTCCGCCCCTATTGTTCTCACGACGCGGCTTTCTGGTGCAGGCCGCCGGTCTTGCCGCTGCCGGCGCGCTTTCGCGTCCGGCGCTCGGCCAGACCGGACAGCGCATCCAGCCCGTCGACGCCACCTTCCTGTTCGTCGCCGACGTCCATGCCTGCCGCATGGCGAGCGGCTTGAGCCCTAATTGCCAGTTGGAAGGCAAGACGGACGCGGCGCTGCTGCGCAACGTCGCGGCGTTGAACGCCATCGGTGACAAGGATTGGCCGGCGCGGATCAACGGTATCGCCACGGGCCTGCGGCCGGCCGGCAGCCGCATCGGCACGCCGCTCGGCCTTGTCGTTGGCGGTGACATCACCGACGATGGCGGCGGCCAGATCACCGAGCCCAGCGAAGGCACCCAGCTTCTGCAGTTCAGCCAGCGCTATCAGCAAGGCATGGGCCCCGACCGTGTGCACATTCCGGTTTATGTCGGGCTCGGCAATCACGACCTCGATCAGAACGGCCCGCCGCACCATGTCGACTGGTACCGGCGTGAAATGCGCGACTATGTCGAGGTCAATCATCGCGCCGGCGTGTTCTTCAAGCCGCCGGTGCCGGCCACCAGCTACGACGTCGACACCGACTGCTATTCCTGGGACTGGGGTGGCCTGCATCTGGTGCAGACCCATCGCTTCGCCGGCGACACCGGCCATGGCGCCGACAGCAGCCTGCCTTGGCTCAAGCAGGACCTCGCAACTTATGCGGCGGATGGGCGCCCGGTCATCCTGTTCCAGCACTATGGCTGGGATACTTTTTCGATAGAGCGGTGGGACCCCGCCAAGAGAGCATTCGACGATGACGGCAAGGGCGCGCCGCATTGGTGGAGCGATGCGGACCGCCAGGCCTTGCTGGCCGCCCTGAAGGGTTACAACGTCGTTGCCGTCTTCCACGGTCACCAGCACGAGGTGCCGATGATCTATCAACGCGACGGCCTCGATCTCTTCAAGCCGAAAGCCGCCTATATGGGCGGCTTCGCCTTGGCACGTGTCACCAGCGACAGCCTGGACGTCGTGCTGGGCGAAGCCGGCGACGATCATGGCGCCGTGATTTTCACCAACGCTTTCAGCAAATCGCTGAAGACGTGAAAAGGGCCGCTCGACGCGGCCCTTTCCTCAGCGGTCAAGCGATTTCTTGACCTTGTCCTTCGCGTCGCCATAGGCCTTCTGCACCTTGCCGGTGGCCTTGTCGGCCATGCCTTCTGCCTGCGTCTGCCTATCGCCGGTCACTTTGCCGGCGGCTTGCTTGACCGAGCCTTTTACCTGCTTGGCCGCACCGGCGACCTGATCCTTGTTCACCATTTTCGCATCTCCCGGGTTTGGTTGGCCTTGGCAAACGAGCCGGCACGGTTTCGGTTCCGACAGCCGCCGCTTATGTCGGCGAAACAGGGTGTCTTTCGGGCGCCGCGCCGGCAGGCTAGGGTGCCGGCCAGCGCACTCCGCAAGGAGCAAACCGCCAAGGGGGACAAATGTCGGAATTCACGCTCTATATCGGCAACAAGTGCTTCTCGTCCTGGTCGCTCAGGCCCTGGGTGGCGATGCGGCACCTGGAGATACCGTTCGAAGAGGTCTTGGTGCGGCTGCGCACCCCCGAGACCGCCGCCAACCTGGCGAACGTGTCGCCGACAGGTCAAGTCCCTGTCTTGGTTCACAAGCCCTTGAACCACACTGGCGGAATGGTCTGGGAAACCCTTGCCATCCTTGAATACCTCGCCGATCTCTTTCCGGAGAAAAAGCTCTGGCCGGCCGATATCGGCGCCCGGGCGCTGGCGCGTTCGGCGGCGACCGAGATGCATTCCGGTTTTCGCGAAGTCCGCTATGGCTGGCCGATGAATTTGCGGCGGCCAAAGGGCCACAAGCCACTCGACGCCGAGGGCGAGGCGCAACGCGCCCGCATCGAGGCGCTGTGGCGCGAGTGCCGTGAGAAACACCGCAAGGGCGGCCCGTTTCTGTTCGGCCATTTCACCGCGGCCGATGCCATGTATGCGCCTGTCGTCACCCGCTTCGACACCTATGGTGGGGATCTGGCGCCCGATACCAGGGCCTATGTCGACGCCATCCTCGCGCTGCCGGCGATGCGCCAATGGTATGCGGAAGCGGCGAAGGAGCCGTGGCCGGAGCCGGGGCCGGATGAATAGGACCCGTCTGCGAAGCGGTCTTCCCCGTTGACCGGGACGGCCTATCTAGGAGCATTGGCGCGGCGCCCTTTGGAGATGTTGCAATGACCGTTTCTTCCATGCTTGCCGGCAAGGTTGCTCTCGTCACCGGCGCTTCCTCGGGCATTGGCGAGGCGACGGCTGCGGCACTGGCTGCTGCCGGGGCAAGGGTGGCGGTCGCCGCCCGTCGGGTCGATAGGCTCGAAGCTCTGGCCGCCCGCATCGAAAAAATCGGCGGAACGGCTTTACGCATCGAGGCCGACGTCACCAGCAATGACGATGTCGCGGCCATGGTCGGGAAGGTGGTGGCCGAATGGGGTCGGCTAGACATTCTTGTCAACAATGCCGGCGTGATGCTGCTCTCGCCGGCAGCGGAGGCAACGCTCGATGACTGGCGCCATATGGTGGAACTCAACCTGCTGGCGCTGATGGGCGTCACCAAGGCGGCGCTGCCGCATCTCAAGGCTGCCAAGGGCCATATCGTCAATGTCTCGTCGGTCGCCGGCCGCGTCGCCAATCCCGGCGCCAGCGGTTACGCGGCGACCAAATTTGGTGTTGTCGGTTTTTCGGAATCACTGCGGCGCGAAGTCTATGCCGACAAGGTTCGCGTTACCGTGATCGAGCCCGGCCTGGTGCGCACAGAGCTTGGCGACCATATCACCAACGCTGCCTCGAAGGCGGGGCTGGACCAGCGCCTCGCCACGATGGAAGCGCTGACCGCCGAGGATGTCGCCGCCGCCATCCTCTATGCCGTCGGCCAGCCGGCGCGCGTCAACGTCAACGAGATCGTCATCAGACCGACCGACCAGGAACGCTGAGCGGCCGCCGGCAACGCTCAGGTGCGGGCGCTTGTTCACCATGGATGTTGGCCAGATGACGTCCTTTCAGGCGTCGAATTCTCGGATCGATGGCGCAACATTTGACAGGCGTCTGAAACACGCGTAGAAGAAAGTCGTCGATATTTGTTTGACTGACTTTTGTTATCCGCGCTTCCGGGCGCGCCTTTGACGAACTTCCCACATCAAAAATCGAGACAAACGGCGTTGTGCATCCGCATGACGGCGAACGAATATTTGCCATGGAAAGGGTTCGTCATGAGCACCGGCACAGTTAAGTGGTTCAACGCCACCAAGGGTTTTGGTTTTATTCAGCCTGACGACGGCTCCGCCGACGTTTTTGTCCACATCTCGGCCGTGGAACGCGCCGGTATGCGCGACATCGTCGAGGGCCAGAAGCTCGGCTACGAGATGGTCCGCGACAACAAGTCGGGCAAGATGTCCGCCGACCAGTTGAAGGCGGCCTGAAGAAAGAATTCAGCCGTCCCGGTGACCACGGATGTACTGGCACCGGTGAACGGCGAATTCGGGCGCATGGCTACGGGAACTTGAGTTTCCACGGCTTCTGCTGCCCATCAGGAGCTGCCTTGTGCATCCAGTTGGATGCGCGGCGCTCCCAGGGAAGGTCAGGCGGTGCCTGGCCTTTTTCATTTTACGCTTGTTGCCGCCGAAAATGCGCTGCGCATTGGGCTGAACGTGCTAAGGGACGCTCCAGCATCTTGAATCCGCTGCCGCATCGCTTTGTGCATGGTCCCGACCGAAGACCCGGTCTCGTCCTATCGGCACCAGGCTCCTGACAGGAGAAAGATTTTGACCGCCCATTCGAAGACAGCCGTCGATCCGGCCGTGTCGCTGTTCAGCAAGACGCAAACACAGTCGATGTCGCTTAACCGCATCATTTCCGAGCGCGATGCCGTCAGCGAAGCGCGGGAAGCCAAGACCGCGCGCCTGCGCGAGCTGCGGCTGGAGAAGGAGGCCGACGAGATGGCGGCAGCGGCGGCACTCGCGGCGCTGCCGAAACGAGCCGGAAAACGCTGATGGCCACCAAGCGCGTACCGCAAACGCCAATCGCGGCCGATGCGACCATTGCCGACATGGTCGAGACCCTGGACAAGCCGGTCGAATATGTCCGGCGCGTGCTGGAAAAGCTCGAACGCTGCAAGCGCGCCCATGGCGATGCCCAGGTGCGCGTCGGCGTGCGCGGCCGGGCCGAGTGCCCGAACTACCTCATCGAATATGTCCGCGAAGACGCCAAGACCCATGAGCGGGTCACCTATCAGGATGCCGCCTATAGCGGCAGCACGCATCGTGAGCTGGCCGCGCACCACATCGCGGAAGCCAGGAACTGGTCGCCCGAGGAAATGAACATCACGGCGGTTTCCGCATTGATCGGCCGCTTGCGCAATCCGCGCGCACCATCATCGCGTTTCGCCGACGAGGATTGAAATGGCCATAAAATTCTCCGCCATGGATCAGCCGGCAGCGCCGGCTCCCGCCGCAAAGCCGGCCAAGCCGGTTGCCGCGCCGAAGGCCGCCGCCGCCGACCAGGCAGCGACCGATCTGTTCAAGTCGCCAGCGGACGCACCGAAGGGCAAGACCGGCAAGAAGAAGTAGCGCCTTGCCGCGGGACGCCGATCGCAATCTCGCCGCGCCGGGGCCGTTTGCCCAGGCAGCCACGACCAGCCTGCCGTCGGCACAACCAGGCATCGCTCCTATGTTCGATTGCCAGAGCTGCGGCGCGTGCTGTTCCTATTCAGCCGAGTGGCCGCGCTTTTCGACAGAGGACGATGCGCAGCTCGACCGCATCCCGGAAAAATACGTGGCGGCAGACCTGTCGGGCATGCGCTGTGACGGCGTGCGCTGTTCGGCCCTGTCTGGCGAGGTCGGCAAGTCGACCGCCTGCACCATCTATGACCTGCGCCCGGATGTCTGCCGCGCCTGCATGCCTGGCGACGACGAGTGCCTGATGGCGCGCCGGGCGCTCGGATTTTCCACCTCTTAGCGGCGGCTTCCTGGCGGCGAATGCATGTCGCCCGGAAGCGTCCACGGTTCCGGGACGACGACAAGCATAAAATCAGAAGCTTACAGCGGGTCGGCGAATCCTGTCGCCGCGACATGCTGTAATGACTGTCGCTTGTGCGCACCCCGCTTGCTGGCTAGGCTGCGTCAGGGTAGGGCGCCGGAGGAAATCATCGTGAGCATCGAATTTCTGTTGACGTCGCTGATCGTCGTGGCTTCGCCGGGCACCGGCGTACTCTATACGCTGAGCGCCGGGCTTTCGCGTGGTGCGCGGGCCTCGATCATTGCCGCCTTCGGCTGCACGCTCGGCATCATCCCGCATATGGCGGCCGCCATCACCGGTCTGGCGGCGCTGCTGCACACCAGTGCTGTCGCCTTCGAGACGCTGAAATATCTGGGCGTCGCCTATCTGCTCTACATGGCTTGGAACACACTGAAGGAAAAAGGCGGCCTGAGCGTCGAGGACAATGTCGCGCCGCGCTCGGCCGGCAAGGTGATCGCCACCGGCATCCTCGTCAACGTGCTCAATCCGAAACTGTCGATCTTCTTCTTCGCCTTCCTGCCGCAATTCGTCAGCACCACCGAACCCAACGCACTGTCGAAGATGCTGGAGCTCAGCTCGGTCTTCATGTTTTTGACCTTCGTGGTTTTTGTCGGCTACGGCATCTTCGCGGCGTCGATCCGCAGCCATGTCGTGTCGCGGCCAATGGTGCTGACCTGGATGCGCCGGACTTTTGCCGGCGCCTTCGTCATGCTCGGCGCCAAGCTGGCGCTGGCGGATAGGTGATCGAGGCGCTTAGTCTAGCCCTTGACATAACCCATCGCCTCGACGATCCGCCCGCCCGCGACGCGCATCAGGTTGACGCCGCGCAGCGAATTGCCGTCGGCCATCCAGTAGCGCCAGCGGATCGTGGCGCGGTCGCCGGCCACGAAAGTCTCTTCGAGGTCGAAGCGCGTACCGGGTGCGGTGGCGATCGCCGACCACAGCTCGACGCAGGCTGCCTTGCCGGCGCGGCGCGCGCCGTCCGGCGCCGGCGTGGTGTTCTCGATCACGCAGTCCTGCGCCACCAGATCGTCGAGAGCCGAGGGATCGTGACCCTGGAACACATCGTTGTAGCGCCGCATGATTTCAGCCGTTTCGCCGGAGCGGCTGGCCGTGGTGATGTCGATGATCAATTCCTGGGTCATGCGATTTCTCCTTCCGTTCAGTGACTTATGAGGTTCGCTTTCAGCGTGATCGTGGCGACGCCGGCCAGCGCCCGCGACACGAGGCATCCCGCCTTGGCCGACTGCGCCAGCCGCTCGAAGTCGGCGGCGGCGAGCCCGGGGACGGTCGCCTCCGTCTCCAATTCAATGCGGGTAATCGTCGGCCCGGCCGCGGTGGCGCCCAGATGCACCTTGGCGGTCGTATGGATGTCGCTCGCGATATGACCTTCACTGCCGAGGACGGCGGTGAGCGCCATCGAGAAGCAGCCGGCATGGGCGGCCGCGATCAGTTCCTCCGGATTGGTGCCGGGGCCGTTTTCGAAGCGGGACGGGAACGAGTAGGCGCCCTCGAACACGCCGCTGCCCAGCCTGAGCCGTCCGGAACCTTCCTTGAGCGGGCCGTGCCATTCGGCCGATGCTTCGCGAATTGTCATTGCTGTCTCTCCTCTGGTTGATGAAATGAAGGCGCAAGCACCGCTTCCTCATGCATCACGAGCCAGGCCGCCGTCTTGCCCTTTCCGCCGATACCCATCCATCTCTGCCTCCGAAATATGTAGACCGATTTACATATTATGTAGACCGATTGTCATATTTCGGGCAAGCCTTATAGTGCGCACTCCTGACAGAGGTTGACATGGCGACGGACACACGCACGCGGATGATCGAGGCGACGGCACTGCTATTGCGGCGGCGCGGCTATCACGGCACGTCGCTCAACGACATTTTGAGCGCCAGCGGCGCACCCCGCGGCTCGCTCTATTTCCACTTCCCAGGCGGCAAGGACCAACTGGTGGTCGAGGTGACGCGCGCCAGCGTCGCCGAGGTAACCGAGCGTCTGGGCGAGGCTTTGGCCGCCGAACGCGACCCTGCCGTCGCCGTCCATCACATCTATCAGTCGGTGGCACGCATGCTGGAAGACAATGAGTTCTCACTCGGCTGCCCGGTCGCGCCGGTCGTGCTGGACTCGCCAGGCGATGTGCCCGACCTTGTCGAACTGTGCCGCTCGGCCTTCGAACAGTGGATCGGCTTGCTGCGTGAGGCTTTCGTCAGGGCAGGGGTGCCCGAGCGTCGCGCGCAGGCACTGGCGTTGCTGGTCGAGTCTTCGCTGGAAGGCTTAATGGTGATTGCCCGCGCCACCCGCGACCGCTCATCGCTCAACGCAGTGGCCGATGAGGTGGCCATCCTTATCGAGCAGGCCGTGCTCGCCGGCAAGGTGGCACAGCGGGCGGAGACTACCGCTGTCTGACCGCTAGTCCCAACTGACTGCGGTGGAGCACCAGCCTCAAGACGAAAAGAAAAGGGCGACCTCGAGGGCCGCCCTTCGGTAGCTGAATGCAGATGGAAGCGTGGATTAGAGGTCCATGCCGCCGCTCAAGCCCGCTTGCGGGCTTGAGCAACTTGGATTCATGGGCGTGCTTTATGGACTTCTTAGAAGTCCATGCCGCCA
>NZ_VFVT01000010.1:0-207655 GCF_006442275.1 Mesorhizobium sp. B2-3-10 | reverse complement strand
ACTACTCACTACTCACTACTCACTACTCACTACTCACTACTCACTACTCACTACTCACTACTCACTACTCACTACTCCCTACTCCCCTATCCCGCCTCAATCTCCGACTGCAACGCGTCCATATGCGTTGCCGCGGCCGCACTCGCCGCGCGCTCGATGGCGCGAAAACGGCTGACCACGGCCAGGCCGACGGTCGTCAGTTGCGCGCCGCCGCCCTTGCGGCCGCCGGTCTGCGCCGCCACCAGCGGCTTGCCGAACACCCGGTTCATGTCCTCGACCAGGTCCCATGCGTGCTTGTAGGACATCGCCATGCCGCGCGCGGCGGCCGAGATCGAACCGAAGGTGGCGATGTGCTCCAGAAGCTCGATCTTGCCAGGACCGATCCGTCCGTCCGGATCGAGATTTATCCGCAAGCTCAGCGACGGCATTGTTGCTCCTCCGCGACCGCTTCAGCTTCGGCGACCGTTATTCCAAAACAATATAGCGCCGATCACCGCCGCTGTCAGCCATCGACGTCGAGCGGCAGACCGGCGCCGGTATTTCCCCGATCGAAGCTCACGGTCTTGACCACCGCGAAAACCTTGCCGCCGAGCCGCAGCTTCAGCGTCTGCCGCGACTGTTCCGTGATGCGGGCGAGCACCGTTGCCCCATTGCAGTCGATGCCGATTTCGACCGTCGGCCCCTCGCCGGGACTGATCGCGACGATCGTGCCGGGCAGGATGTTGAGGGCACTGAGGCCCGTCGGTTTCTCCGCGGCGATCATCACGTCGCGAGCGCGAATGCGGATACGCACGGGAGCCCCGGCCTTCATCCCAAGACGCGGCACGCGGATCTCGCCGGCGGCCGAGCCGAGCACGGTCATCCCAAAAGCCTCCTCGTGACGCAGCACCTTCGTGTCCAGCACGGCGCCGCCCTCGCCGCGCTCTTCCACCGGCAACAGGTCGAGCCTTTGCATGACAGCGTCGGTCGGGCCGCTGGCCGTGACCTTGCCCCGCGCCAGCATCACGACGTCGCTCGCCAGCCGCGCCACCTCGGCGACCGAATGGCTGACATAGACGATCGGGATCTTTGTTTCGTCGCGCAGCCGCTCGATATAGGGCAGGATCTCGGCCTTGCGCGCTTCGTCGAGCGAGGCCAGCGGCTCGTCCATGAGCAGCAGTCTGGGGCTGGCCAGCAACGCCCTGCCGATCGCCACGCGCTGCTTCTCGCCGCCCGAGAGTTTTGCCGGTCGTCGCCCAAGCAGCGGGCCGATGCCCAGCAATTCTACAACGGCGTCCATGTCCGCATAGCGTTCCGCCGCCGGCGTGAACCAGCGGCCGTAGCACAGATTGCTCATCACGCTCATATGCGGAAACAGGCGCGCATCCTGGAACACCATGCCGATGCGGCGTTTGTGCCTTGGCACGAAAATGCCGGCACCAGTGTCGACCAGCACGCGGCCATCGACCTCGATGCGCCCCTTGTCCGGCCGGATCAGCCCGGCAATCATGTTGATCAGGGTCGTCTTGCCGGAACCGGACGGCCCGAACAGCGCCGTCAGCCGTCCGGCGTTCTCGAAGCGGGCATCGATGGCGAAATCGCCAAGCCGGTGGCCAATGTCGACAAGGACGCTCATTCGATGTCCATCCGCCGCCCGACCCGCCGCGCCAGCACTTCCGATGCGACCAATGCCGCCATCGAGATGACGATCGAAATCAGCGTCAGTCGCAGCGCCCCTTCGTCGCCGCCCGGCACCTGGGTAAAAGTGTAGATCGCCGACGGCAGCGTCTGCGTCTCGCCAGGAATGTTGGAGACGAAAGTGATCGTCGCGCCGAACTCGCCCATCGCCTTGGCGAAGGACAGGATGGCGCCGGCGATCAGCCCGGGCAGGATCAGCGGCAGCGTGATGGTGCCGAACACCCACAGCGGGTTGGCGCCGAGCGTTCCCGCCGCCGCCTCCATCTTGCGATCCACCGCCTCGATCGACAGCCGGATCGCCCGCACCATCAGGGGAAAGCCCATGACACCGCAGGCAAGGGCGGCACCCGTCCAGCGAAACGAGAAAACGATGCCGAAATGTTCGGCGAGGAAGGCCCCGGCCGGGCCGCGTTTGCCGAACGTCAAAAGCAAGAGATAACCGGTCACCACGGGCGGCAGGATCAGCGGCAGGTGCACCACCCCGTTGAGCAGCGTCTTGCCCCAGAATTGCCCCCGGGCAAGCAGCAGCGCGATCGCTATGCCCGGCGGCAGGCTGGCGAGCATCGCCACCGTCGCCACCTTGATGGACAGCCGGACCGCATTCCATTCGTCGGGAGTGAGGTCCAGCAGCCAGCTCATAGTGCGGTATCGGGCCTTTTCGAACTCAGTTGCTCGCCGACTCAGTTGCTGGGCGTGAGCACGGTAAAACCCTGTTCCCTAAAGAGCGCGCCAGCCTTGGCGGACTGCAGGCACTTCAGGAAGGCCAGCGTATCCTTGTCCTTCGAATCGGCGGTCTGGGCAACCGGATAGATGATCGGCGGATGTGAATCCTCGGGGAAGGTGCCGACCACCTTGACGCCCTTTTCGGCGTGCGCGTCGGTGGCATAGACGATGCCGAGGGCGGCCTCACCAGTTGAAACCAGCTTCAGCGCCGCACGGACATTCTCGGCCTGTGCCACCTTGCCCTCGACCGAGGACCAGACGCCGAGCGATTCCAATGCCGCCTTGCCGTACTTGCCGGCCGGCACGGCCTTGAAGTCGCCCATGGCAAGCTTGCCATCGCCGACGAGCTTGGCGAGGTCAAAGCCTTTCTCGATCTTGGTTTCGACCGTCGAATCCTTCGGCGCCACCAGCACGATCTCGTTGCCCAGCAGCTTCACTTCCGTGTCGGGCTTGGTCAGCTTCTTGTCGGAGAGATATTTCATCCAGTCGAGATCGGCGGAGATGAAGACGTCGGCCGGCGCCCCACCCTCGATCTGCTTGGCCAATGCCGAACTCGCGGCATAGGAAACGGTCGCGGCCTCGCCGACATCGGCTTCGCAGGCCTTGTTCACCGCATCGAGCGCGTCCTTGAGACTGGCCGCCGCGAACACCACGACCTTGTCTTCCGCGTGCGCTGCCGGCATTGCCGCCATCAATGTCGCCGCAAAGCCGCCAATGGCGATCATCCTCAACCCGAAACCTTTGCGTGTCATCGAAAACTCTCCCTGGGTTCAAACTCCGGTTGGCTCGAAGCCTGTAGACCGATATATCCGCATGGATATAACAAGGGAAGGCCCGGCCGGCTGAAACTCGATCCGGCGCTGCATGATTGTTCTGATAAGACCGCCGCCGCGAAAGGAACTGCAATGAAGATCAGCGCCCGCAACGTGCTCGAGGGAACGATCACCGAAATCGTCAAGGGAGCCACCACCTCGCATGTCCGCATCGACATCGGCGGCGGCATCATCGTCACCGCCTCGATCACCAATGAAGCTGCCGCCGACCTCAAGCTCGAAAGGGCAAGCAGGCCTACGACGTGGTCAAGGCCTCGGACGTGATGGTCGGCATCGACTGAAAAGCCGCGGCTCAGACCGCGATGGGCGCCTTGATCGACGCATCGGCGACGTAGTTTTCCAGCCGGAAATCCTCGAAGTGGAAGGCGAAAAGGTCCTTCACCTCAGGATTGATCCACATCGTCGGCAGGGTCCTTGGCGTGCGCCGCAACTGTTCGCGCGCCTGCTCGAAATGGTTCGAGTAGAGATGCGCGTCGCCAAGCGTGTGGACGAAATCGCCCGGCTTTAGCCCGGTCACCTGCGCCACCATCAGCGTCAGCAGCGCGTAGGACGCGATGTTGAACGGCACGCCGAGGAAGATGTCGGCGGAGCGCTGGTAGAGCTGGCAGGAAAGCCGGCCCTCGGACACGTAGAACTGGAAAAGGCAGTGGCAAGGCGGCAGCGCCATTGCTTCCACCTCGGCGGGATTCCAGGCCGAGACGATCAGCCGCCGTGATTGAGGATTGCGGCGGATCTCCTTGAGAAGATTGGCGATCTGGTCGATCGAGCCGCCATGGCCGTCTGGCCAGGATCGCCACTGCCTGCCGTAGACCGGGCCGAGATCGCCATTCTCGTCGGCCCATTCATCCCAGATCGAAACGCCGTGGTCGGTCAGGTACTTGATGTTGGTGTCGCCGGCCAGGAACCAGAGGAGTTCATGGATGATCGACTTCAGATGCAGCTTCTTGGTGGTGGTGACCGGAAATCCGCGCGCCAGATCGAAGCGCATCTGGTAGCCGAAGACGGAGCGCGTGCCGGTGCCGGTGCGGTCGCCACGATCGGCGCCGTTGTCCAGCACATGCTGCAGGAGATCGAGATACTGGCGCATCGGTTCCGGGCTCGATTCGGGATCTCTCCGATCATAGCGCATATAGGCGCTGACGCCACGCTTGTCTGAGATCGTCCCCACTTAGCAGGGACGAAGCCCGCCCAGAATCCTCACCGGCGAACCGGAAGCGCGGAAATCGCCAACCGGCCGCCAGGATGAAGTAACCAAAGGTCTCAGAGAGAGCCGAGCTTGCCCAGGTCCTTGGCCACCAGATAGTAGAAGGTCACGCGGTTCTTGGTGTTGTCGGCGTGCATCGCCTTGCAAGTCTTCTCGATCGCGGCGTCGGCTTTCGCCCCGTCGCTGACGCCGAGCTTCTTGGCCACCCAGCTCTCCTTGACCCGCGCCAATTCCTTCGGATCCGTGCAGGACACCAGCGAGGAATCGCGGTTCCTCAGCGCAATGCCCAGGTGCTTGACGATTTTTTCGACCGCATCGGCGCTTGCCGCGGCGTCATATTTCTTCACATCCGCAAGATAGTCGGCCATCAGAATTCCCCTCGTCGGCGCCACGGATCCGATCGATGAGGGCTGTGGCGCGCTTCGCAACTTGTGCGCTAGGTCGGTAACTCCTCACCGCCCGCAAAGCTTCGGTTGAGACCGCGCCCAAGTCAACCCTTCGCGTCGCAATTTGACACAGGGACAAAGCACCATTGCGGCCTTTCATTTCCGCGCAAGCCCCCCTATATTCGTTTTGTCGGCTTGACCGACTATGGCGATAAATGGGCGATGAAATAAGCCGTTCGGACCCGGGGGCGGTACCCGGCGCCTCCACCAAAAGCCGCTGTTGAGGACAGAGCGGTTTTTGCTGGGGGCGAAATAGGATCGACGAAGGTGTAAAGATCGTACTTTTGCCCGGCATTGTACCACCGTCATCGGGCTAAACTTATAGTTGCCAACGACAACTATGCGGAAGCACGTCTCGCTGCTTAATGCAGTGCGATAGCTTCAAATCAAGCCCTAGGGGTTCGCACTTCTAGGCGGGGTTCGGAGGTACCTGGCAACAGAAACCTCCACTTCTCCCCCTTTCATTTTGCGTGACGCACAACGGTTCCTGCCGTCAAGACTTCGCACGTCCACGGCTGCGAAGCCGCTGCGTTGCGTGCCCTTTCTCCATGGACAAAATGCAAAACAATTCCGATCGATTCTTCGTGCTGACCGGCGGCCCCGGTTCCGGCAAGACCACCTTGATCGAAGCCTTGCGGCAGGCGGGCTTTGCGACATCCGCCGAGGCCGGGCGCGGCATCATCCGCGACCAATCCGCCATTGGTGGAACCGCCCTGCCCTGGAGCGATCGCGCATTGTTCGCCGAACTGATGCTGTCGTGGGAAATGCGCTCGTACCGTGCGGTCCGCGAGCTGGCCGGTCCGGTCTTCTTTGATCGCGGCGTTCCGGACACGATCGGCTATCTCAGGCTCTGCGGCCTGCCGGTGCCGGATCACCTCACCAGTGCCGCCACGGAATTCCGCTATGCGCGTCGCGTCTTCGTCGCCCCGCCATGGCCGGAGATCTTCACCCAGGACGAAGAACGCAAGCAAACCCTCGACGAGGCCGAGCGCACTTGCCAGTCCGTGGCCGGCGTCTATGCCGCACTCGGCTACGAACTGGTGACCTTGCCGCTGGCCCCAGTCGAAGAGCGTGTACGCTTCCTCCTCGACGCTGCTGGATTGCCGCTGACATCGCGGACATAAAGAGGTCGGACGGGTCCGGCCTTTCCTGTGCGTTGGTGGACCAGGCGATACCTTGTAAACTGAAACCACACCCCATGGAGATCGGAAACATGGCGCTCAAGCGGATGGACAATGTAGGAATCGTCGTCGAAGACCTTGGAGTGACGATCGATTTCTTTCGCGAACTCGGCCTCGAGCTCGAAGGGCGGGCCACGGTAGAAGGAGAATGGGCCGGACGCGTCACCGGACTGGGCCACCAGCATGTCGAGATTGCCATGATGCGCACGCCGGACGGCCACAGCCGGCTGGAGCTGTCACGCTTCCTCGCGCCGCCTGTCGTCGCGGATCACCGGACCGCCCCCGTCAACGCCCTGGGCTATCTCCGCGTCATGTTCACCGTGGACGACATCGACGACACGCTTGAAAGGCTCCGCACGCGCGGCGCGCAACTCGTAGGCGAAGTGGTCGAGTACAAGGACGTGTATCGGCTCTGCTACATCCGTGGGCCTGAAGGGCTTCTCATCGGCCTCGCCCAGGAACTCAGCTGAGCGTCAGCCGCCAGAGCGCGGTCTTCAACCCGGGGGCAAACGCCGGCTTCAACACAAAAAAGGCCGGGATCGACCCGGCCTCCCCTGGTTTATTGGAAAAGGTGCTTACTCCGCCGGCGCTTCGACCGCTTCGCGCGAACGGCCAAGAGTGACCTTCGCCAGTGCGAACGAGATCACCGCGCAGAGCGTGATGCCAGCGACCATCGGCAGCGGCGTGCCGTCGAAGAACACACCGGCGACGCCCATGGCGAGCGCGCCGATGGCGAAGTGCAGCGTGCCCATCAGCGCCGACGCCGTGCCGGCGATCTCGCCATGCTCTTCCATGGCCAGCACCGATGTGGTCGGGATGACCAAGCCGAGGAAGCCGTAGCCGACGAACAGCAGGGCCGCCATCACGTCAAGCCGATCGACGCCCGTCGCCATGATCGCGAACAGCACAACCATCGTCGTCGCGTAGCCGGTCACCGCCACCCACACCACGCGCTTCAGTCCGAACCGTTCGGAAAGCAGGCCCGTCAACTGCGACATGCCTATGAAGGCAACCGCGTTGATCGAGAAGAAGACGCTGTAGACCGAAGGCGACAGCCCGTAATGGTCGATCAGGATGAAGGACGAACTCGACAGATAGACGAAGAAGCTCGCAATGCCGAAGCCGGCTATCGCCACCAGGCCGAGGAAATTACGGTCGCCCATCAGGAAGCGGTAGCCGGCAAGGGCGGTACCGAAGGAGGACCCGACGCGTTCTTCCGCCGGCCGTGTCTCCTTGAGCGAGGTCGCGAGCAGGATGGTGGCAAGCACCGCCGCGCCGGTCACAGTCCAGAACACGGCGCGCCAGCCGAAATTCTCGATGATCTGGCTGCCGGTCAGCGGCGCCAGGATCGGCGACACCGAAAACACCAGCATCAGCAGCGACATCAGCTTGGCGGCCTCATTGCCGGTGTGCAGGTCGCGCACGATGGCACGCGGAATGGCCATTCCGGCGCTGGCGCCAAGCCCCTGCAGGAAGCGGAAGGCGATCAGCCACTCGATGGTCGGCGCCATTGCCGAGCCGATGCCGCCGGCCATGAACAGCGCCAGGCCGCCATAGAGCGGCAGCTTGCGGCCGACCATGTCGGAGATCGGCCCGACGACGATCTGGCCGAAGCCCATCGACAGGAAGAAGATCAAAAGGCTCATCTGCACGGCGGCGGTGCCGGCATGCAGATCGGTGCCGATCGACGGCAAAGCGGGCAGATACATGTCGATGGCGAACGGGCCGATGGCGGACAACAGGCCGAGCACGACCGCGATGCGGAGGAATTTGGGGCTCATGATATTGGCTTCTTTCGAATCTGGTTGCCGCCGCCAGGCGACGTCTGACCCTAGGACGTTCCATCCCGAGGGTTTCCTACTCCTGGAGTAAATTTAGTCGTCTCCGGAGCGAAATCCCCTTATATCGTGTCCACAAATTTAGACAGTCTTGTCTAAATCGTCAATCACCTCTATATAGATTTTCATGAGACCGGGCGTTTCTCCTGACACTTTCCCGCCACGCGGCCACGAGGCCAAGCGCCTGTCGATCGTCGACGCCGCTGCCGGCGTGTTCTGCCGCGAAGGTTTCGCCGGCGCCAATATAGACTTGATCGCGGTTGAGGCCGGCGTGTCGCGCCAGACGGTCTACAATCACCATGGCGACAAGGAAAAGCTGTTCATCGCGGTCGTGCGCGACCTGACCGAGCGCTGCAACGCCGGCATTTTCGCCACCATCGCCACCTTTCCCGATCAGCCTGGGGATCTCGAGGCCGACCTGATCGGTTTTGCCGTGCGCCTGAATCAGAACTGCATCTGCAACCGCGACGGAAAATTCCTGCGCAAGCTGATCCAGACCGAGGGCGAGCGCTATCCCGAGCTCTTTGCCGAATGGCGCGAACAGGGACCCGGCAGGACATGGCCGGCGATCGCCGCCCGCTTCGCCCGCCTCGCCTATGGCGGCTATCTCGCGATCGACGATCCCGACGTCGCGGCGCGCCAGTTCCTCGGCCTCGTCAATGCCGAATTGCAGACCACCTTCATGCTCGGCGGCACGCCGGGCGAGGACGAGGTGGTACAATCGGCGAAAAACGGCGTGCGCACCTTCCTGCGCGCTTTCGGCAAGCGCCCTTCCCCGACCAGCCTCAAAAGACACGCTGCGCTGGCTAACGCATAACATTTGGCGTTGCCGCCAAGCCGCCTTGCCGATCAAATCGTTTGCAATAGTCCTCGCTTCGGCGCGGCGGCGGTCTATATCAGGTTTACGCCGCGCCCAAGCTTGATTACAGCTATGCGGACGATTCAACGGAACCCGACCACCTCATGGCCGACGACCATATCCGCTACGACATTCTGGCCCAGGAGGCGTTGCGCGGCGTCATGCGCAAGGTCCTGGCAGAGGTCGCGCGCACCGGCCTCCCCGGCAACCATCATTTCTTCATCACCTTCCTGACCGGCGCGCCGGGCGTGCGCGTCTCATCGCGGCTGCGCGAGCGCTATCCCGAGCAGATGACCATCGTCATCCAGTTCCAGTATTGGGACCTGAAGGTGACCGACACCGGGTTCGAGGTCGGTCTCTCCTTCTCCGACGTGCCGGAGAAACTGGAAATCCCGTTCTCGGCCGTGCGCGGCTTCTACGACCCCTCGGTCAATTTCGAGCTCGAATTCGACGTCAAGACCGATGCGCAGCCCGACGAGGAACCGGCGGCACCGGTGCCCGAGCCGCTGACCATCGTCTCCGAGAAGAAGCCGAAGGCCGAGAAGAAGGCCGCCGCCGAAGCGGAGAAGAAGGCAACCGCCGCGGATGCCGGCACCAAGGGCGCCGAAGTGGTCTCGCTCGACGCCTTCCGCAAGAAATAGGCTCGCGGTCCGTGGCCGACATCGTCAATCTCCGCCAGGCTCGCAAGCGGAAGGCGCGGGACGACAAGGCACAAACGGCCAGCCATAATCGCGCCTTGCACGGTCGCACCAAGGCCGAAAAGGAACGCGACCGCCTGATCGCCGACAAGAGCGAAAGGTTTGTCGCGGGCCATCGTCGCGAAAAGCCCACCCTGCCTGACGATCAATGAGCGCCGTCGAAAAACGCTCGGTGACCATTCGCGGCCATCGCACCAGCTATTCCCTCGAAAAGCCCTTCTATGACGATCTCGTCGCCATCGCGGCGACCAGAAAGCTGACGCTCGCCGCCCTTGTCGCCGAAATCGACGAGATCCGGCCCCGTGACACCAATCTGTCCTCGGCGCTCAGGCTGCATGTCCTGGAGTGGGCGAAGCGCGCGACGAGCGCCTGAACTTACGCACCCTCGACCGGGTCCGCCTTTTTCCCGCGTCCGAAGCCGAGCAAGGTGGAGCGCTCACGCTCCTCGGCCTGCTTGCGCGAGCGCACGCGCATCAGATCCTTCCAGCCGACATAGCCGACCAACCTTCCATCCTCACGCGCCACGACCGGCAGATGCGAGACATTGGCGGTCAGCAATTTGTCCGACAAGCCTTCCAGATATTCGTCGGGATGGGCCAGCGTCACCTTGCTTCCAGCCAGCAGCTCGCCGAGTGTCGTCGTCCGGTGCTTGCCGGCACGGCGCCAGCGCAGGATCGCCGGCGGATCGATGAGGCCAAGCACCTGCCTGTTTTCATCGACCACGGGAAAACTCGGATGCCGGGTTTCCGGCGCGGTCAGGAAGGCGGCCGCACCATGCAGCGTCATCGTCGCCGGCACGCTCTCGACCTGCGCCGTCATCACCTCGCGCACCCTGGTCAGCGCGAAGGGGTCGACGCGATATTCGCGAACCAGATGGTGCCCCCGCCTGGCGATCTTCTCGGTCAGGATCGAACGCTTCATCAGCAGCACGGTGACCGCGTGCGCCGCGGCACAAGCCGCGATCAGCGGCACCAGCACATGCGTGTTGCCGGTCAGCTCGACGGCGAAGAACGTGGCTGTCAGCGGCGCGCGCATCGTGCCGCCCATGGTGGCGGCCATCGCCAGCAGTGCCCAGAAGCCCGGGTCCGCCGCCGGCAGGATGCCGGCAAGCACCGCCCCCATCGCGCCCCCCATGATCAATAGCGGCGCCAGCACGCCGCCCGAAGTTCCCGAGCCGAGCGCAACCGACCAAATGATGGCCTTGACCACCAGCAGCAGCAACGCCGCGGTGGCGATCGTGCGGCCGCCCAGCATGTCGGCGATGTTGTCATAGCCGACGCCGAGCGCCCGTGGGTCGATCAAGCCGCCTATGCCGACCACCAGGCCGCCGAGCATCGGCCACCACATCCAGTGGATCGGCAGCTTCTGGAAGCCGTCCTCGCAGGCATAGACCATCTGCGTCAGCAGCCCGGACAACAGGCCGGCGCAGATGCCGACCAGCACCCAGCCGCCAAGGCCGACGAAGGAGATAGCCATGTTGCCCGCGAACGGAAAGATCGGCCCTGGCATGTGCAGCATGGTGCGCTCCACCTCGGCCACGATGGCCGCCACCGCGACGGGAATGAAGCTGCGTGGCGTCCATTCGAACAGCAACAATTCGACCGCCAGCATGATGGCTGCGATCGGCGTGCCGAACACGGTGGTCATGCCGGCCGCCGCTCCCGCCACCAGCAATGTCTTGCGCTCGTTGTCCGAGACCGGCAGCATCTGCGCGATCAATGAGCCGATGGCGCCGCCAGTCATGATGATCGGACCCTCGGCGCCGAACGGCCCGCCGGAGCCGATCGAGATCGCCGACGACAACGGTTTCAGGATCGCCACCTTGGCGTCGAGCTTGGAGCGCCCAAGCAGGATCGCCTCGATGGCCTCGGGAATGCCGTGGCCGCGGATCTTCTCGCTGCCATAGCGCGCCATCAGGCCGATGATCAGCGCGCCGATGACCGGAACGATGACGGCGGCAAGCCCGAGCGGCGTATCCTGCAGCTTCAGCTCGGCAAGCGAGAACTGGCCGAAATAGGCGATGTTGGTGGCGAGCCGGATCAGCTTCAGAAGCGCGATGCCGGCAAACAGCCCGGCGGTCGCCACCACCACCGCTATCGCGGCGACGAGCAGCACTCGGGCATCCGTGGTGAAATCCCGGAGATGATCGGGATTGGAGTTATGGGTCTTCATGGTGGCTTTGCTTCCTGGCGGCGGCCGTGTCTGGGGTTCTGCGGCACGGTCGAAGTGGCCAGCCGGTTGTCGGCCGGGTATGTATCGTAACACGATATATCTATTCAAGCGGCTTTCGCTTGAAATTTCGTTTGAGCTTTCACCGGAAAACGAAGACATCTCCGATATGACGCAGCCCAAGACATCACGCCCCGCCATCAGGCAATCCGACTACCAGCGGCTGTCCGAGTTCCGCTACCTCATCCGCCGCTTCCTAGAATTCAGCCAGGTGCAGGCCGAGGACGCCGGCCTGACCCCGCGCCAGCACCAGGCGCTGCTGGCGATCAAGGGATATCCCGGCGGCGGGCCGGTGACGGTCGGCGACCTGGCGGAACGCCTGCGCATCCGTCACCACAGCGCCGTCGAACTGGTCAACCGTCTCGGCGAGGCAGGACTGGTCGCACGCGACCAGGACAAGGACGACCACCGCCGCGTGCTGCTGCGGCTGACCGAACGCGCCGACGATTGCCTGGCCGAACTGTCGGCCGCGCATCTCGACGAGCTCTCGCGCATCGAACCCATGCTGCGGCGCCTGCTCGACCGGAGCCAGGACTGACGTCCAGCATCCGTGCGGGCCGATAGCGAACTATTTTTTCCGGAATCCGAATCCTCTGGGCTGGCCGCGGCGTCTTGGACAGGCGACAGCCAAGGGAGCCAATGCGATGAAACGCCATTTGATACGCTACAAGACGAAGCCGGACCGGGCCGACGAGAACGAGCGCCTGGTCAAGGCAGTGTTCGAGGAACTGCGCGGCAAATCGCCGGAAGGCGTTCGCTACATGACCTGGCGCTCCGCCGATGGCACTTTCGTCCATCTCGTCGAGACCGAAACCGACGGGCATGCCGACCTCATCACAGGGCTTGCCGCCTTCCAGGCTTTTCAGAGTGGCATCAGGGATCGCTGCGTCGACCCTCCGCATCGTGACGTGATGACAGTGGTGGGCCATTATCGGATGCTGGACGAGTAGCCTGAATAGAACCATGTCAAGAACGGCCGGTGCATGAACAATCCAGGCGAGATCCCAGAGCCTTTCGACCGCTTGTTCGGCGAATTGCGCCCCAAACTGCATCGCTACTGCGCCCGGATGACCGGCTCGGTCGTCGATGGCGAGGACGTCGTGCAGGAGGCGCTGGCCAAGGCATTCGAGGCCTTGGCCGGCACCGTCCCGATCGCCAATCCCGAAGGCTGGCTGTTTCGCATCGCCCACAATGCGGCGCTCGACTTTTTGCGCCGCCGCGCCCGTGAGAAGACTTTCTCCGAGGAGGAGCCGGACATGATCGCCGACCCGGCAAATTCCATCGCCGACCGGCAGGCCGCGGCAGCCGGATTGCACAGTTTCATGCGCCTTCCCGTCGCGCAGCGAAGCAGCGTCATCATGATGGATGTGCTGGGCTATTCGCTGCGGGAAATCAGCAACATGCTCGACGTCAGTGTCCCCGCGATCAAGGCAGCGCTGCATCGTGGCCGTGGCCGGTTGCGTGAGCTCGCCGACGAACAGGACGATCGTCCTGTTCCCAGGCTGAGTGCATCGGAGCACCTGTTGCTCGACGCCTATGTCGATCGCTTCAACGCCCGCGATTTCGATGCCGTGCGAGACATGCTGGCCGACGAAGTGCGGCTGGAACTGGTGGCCAGGGCAAGGCTCAACGGCCGCAAGGAGGTGGCCACCTATTTCGGCAATTATTCCCGGGTGCGGGACTGGCATTTCCAGTCCGGTTTTGTCGAGGACCGTCCGGCAATCCTCGTGCGCGATCCCAACGACCCTGCGGCAGCACCTGCATACTTCATCCTGCTGGGTTGGCAGGGCGGCAAGCTTGCCGCCATCCGCGATTTCCGCCACGCCAGATACGTGGCCGACGGCGCCGAAGCATTCGTTCTTGAGACGATTGCCTGGCGGGCGAGCAACCGGAAAGCCTAGCCCTGCTGCCTACTGCAGTGACTTCAACAGATTGTCGACCGTGAATGGATTGGCTTTCGGCTTGGCTGGAGGCGGATTGTCGTTGGCGGGCACCTGCTCGGCCTTGGGTGCCTGTTGCGCCGCCTTGCGCTCGGCTTCGAGCCTGGCTTTTTCCTGGGAGGCAATGCGCATCGCCTCCTCCGCCTTCTGGCGCTCCTGCTCGGCCTGCGCCTTGGCCGCCTCGTCCGCTGCCTGCTGTTCCGCCGCCGCCTTGGCCTCGGCATCCGCCTTGGCTTTTGCTTCCGCGTCGGCCTTTGCCTTGGCATCCGCTTCGGCCTGGGCCTGAGCGTCGGCCTCCGCTTTCGCCTTGGCGTCGGCCTCGGCTTTCAGGCGCGCCGCTTCCTCTTGCTGGCGCAGCTCCTCGGCGGCCTTGTCGCGGGCATCCTGAAGGGCCGCGTAATAGCGCACTTCGCGTCGCAGCCGCTGTTTCTCCAGCAGCGCGGCCTGCATCGCCTCGACGCGCTGCTGTTCTTTTTCCAGCGCACGCTGGGTCAGGAATTGCGCCAGCGGCTCGCTGTCGAACTGCCGTTTCACGGCACCGAACGGCCCCTCGGCGGTGAAATTCACGGCCGGCTCGGAGCCGACCAGCGCTTCGTCGCCGGGCCGATAGGTGACCGCGCCCTTGGCGGAAACCGTGCCGGTGTTGAGATCCGCCGTGATGTCGGCCGACAAGGTCGCCGCCGGGTTTTCAAGACTGATCGGCGGCGCCCTGAGCGTGCCGCCGGCAATCGTGAAGGCGACCTCGGCATTCCCGGCGGCGAAGCTGCCGTCGGCGGCGATGTCAGGCGCGAAACCAGCCGTCTTGGCGGCGTCGATATCGCGTCCGATCGCATCCGCCTTGGCCAGGAAAGCCCCGAACGCGTCAGGATTGACGCCGGCGATCCGCAAGCCCTTCAGCGTCGCCGTGCCGGATCCCGATAGAGCGGCAATCATCGCGTCGACGGATTTGCCGCTGGTCGACAGCGTCGTCGAGAAATCGCCGATGCCGCCGATGCCCGCATCCGGCAAGACATCAGCCAGATCGGCACCCGCCAGTTTCATCTGACCGGTGAAAAGCCCGGTACCATCATTGTTCTTCAGCTCGAACAGGCCGGAGAGCGCCCCGCCGAGGAATTTGGCCTTGAGATCGGTGACCCGAATGCCTTCCGGGTCGAGCTTGAGCGAGAGGGCCGCGTCATAGGCGGTGGCGAGCGGGCCGACGGTCAGCGAAGCCGTGGTCAGGTCGAGATCGGCCGTGAACGGCAGGCTGGACTTCTGGCTGAACGGCGCCGACGGCCACGCGCCGGATTTGTCATTCTTGTCGGCCCTATCATTCTTGTCGGCCCTGTCATTCTTGTCGGCCCTGTTATTCTTGTCGGCATTGTCGCTCTTGCCGGACCCGTTCTTGTCCACGAGAAAAGCGGAATCGCCAAACAGCGCCACCGCCATCGGATCGAGGTCGAGTTCGTCGAGCGCCAGCGCCCCGGCCAGGTGCGGCACGCCGACCTTGCCGTCGGCTCCTTCCTTGACATCGAGGTTGATGTCGCCGGACACAGCCGCCTCGTTGATGGCGCCGCTGAGCCCGGAGAGCACCAGCAGGCCATTGCCGTAATCGGCCTGCGCGGCCAGCGACGTCGACATGCCGGCGCCCATGCCGGGCAGGCCGATGCCCGTCGTCATCAGCCACGGCTCGATGTCGGAGGCATCGAGATTGATCTTGCCCTTGGCCGTCGGGCCTTGCGGCGTGTCGGCGACCATGCCCTCGAAGCCGGCTTTGAAGTCATTGCCGGCAAGGCTGAAGCTCGTCGCCAGGCCGCCGGAAAGCGTGCCCTTGGCCTGGATGTCGGTGCTTGCTTCACCCAACATGCCGAGCGGCAGCGCCGGCAGGCCGTAGAGCGCGAGCAAGGCGGTTGCGTCCGGGTTCCTGGCATTGAAAGTCAGTGTCACCGGCGCGTCGGCAAGCCTGTCCACCGCGCCCTTTCCCGACAGCGACGCCGAAAAGGACGAGCCACCGGCCTTGCCTTGCCCGCTCACCGCCAGGCCCGTGGTGCCGTCGCCATTGTCGGCGGCACTGGCCACGAGGTCGACGCGCGCGTCCTGGAACAAGTCGGGATAGGCTGCGGCGCGGTCTGCGAGCCCCTTCAGCACGGCATTGTCCGGATAGTGCCGTGCTGCGACATCAATCAGCGGTTTGAGGTCGACCGCGACCACCGAGGCGTCCAGCTTGCCGGTCGGGCTCGCCGGAAAATCCTTGATGCGGCCGGTGGCGCTGATCGAAGAACCGGCCAGTCCGCCGACAGACAGCCGGTCGATTTCGAGCAGCCCGTCGCGCAGCCTGAGCGCGGTGTCGACCGTGTCGGCGGTCAAGCCGCCGGCGCTGACAGGGCCGGCCTTGATCTGGAAATCGAGGTCGCTGTCGGCAAAACGGTTGGCGCCCTTGTCGCTGACGAAGATCGAGGCGAAGGCCGCCAGCCCATCGACATCGAGATCGCCGCCCTCGAGCCGCATCAGCACAGATGGCTTTGCGTCTTCGGGCTGGCTGGAATCGATGCGGCCGGAAAACTTCGCCTTGCCGAGGATCAGTTCGAGATCGCTGAAGGATTGATGATTTTCCGAGAGATCGACCTTGGCCTTGAAACCGGCGGCAGGCAGACGGCGGATCGCCTCGTCGACATCCTTCGACAGCCAGGCGGCAAAACCCGAAGGCTGCGCCACGGCCAGCAGCAACGAGCCGGTAAAGCCGAAATGGCCCTGTACGTTGAGCATGACATTGCCATCGGCTTCCAGCTTGGTGCGGCCGGGCAAGGTCGCGGCCAGCGATTTCACCGACCAACCGTCACCGACCGGCTCGGCCGAAAGATGAACATCGCGCACCGTCGTGTCGCCGGCCACCACCGCCGGCAACTTGACCTCGACCGTGCCGGGAATGGTCGGCTTCGGCAGATCGAGCAGCGCCTGTTCCAACCCGGCGATGCGCTGATCCAGCGTCAGGCCCGTACCCGCCTGGGCACCCACCGCCTCGTCGAACTGAACCTGCGCGCCATTCGCCTCGATGGCGAAACTCGGTTTCTGGCCGAGATCGACCGAGGCCTTGCCATCGGCGGTGTAGGGATTGTCGAGCGGACCGGTCTCGAAACGGAATTCGTCGACGCCAAGCTTCTGGTGATCGAGCGAGAACTTGCCGTTAAGCCGGAAGCCCGGATCGGACTTGCCGGTGCTGACTTTCACCGTCTCGCCGTCCGTGCCGCGCAACTCGGCTGAATTCTTGCCCGCGCTATCCTTGTCCGCGCCCGAAATCTTGAACTGGCCGGAATAGACGGCGGCACCGTTGACGATGCCGGCATTGCCGTCGGTCTCGATGACCAGCGGATAGGCGTCGGGATCCGCCTTCACCCGTAACCGCATCTGCCCGGAGGGTTCGGCCTTGCCGGTCGATGCCGCGACCGTGGTTCGCAACCCGTCCAGCCGCAACGTGCCGTCCATGCGCCATGGACCGGCCAGCGACTTGGCCGAAATGGTCGAGTTGATCTCCGAAAAGATATGGCTGCGGCCGCCGGCGGCATGGCGCAGTTCAATCTGCCCCTCCGTCACAGTCAGTTTCTCGATCGAGACCTGGCCGGGGTCGAAGGGCGAGGACGGGCGCATGGCCCAATCGACGGCTCCGTCGGCGGCGATGTCGATGGTCGCCTTTGGCCGCACCAGCCGCATGTCGAAGATCAGCACCTCGCCGCGCAGGAAGGGTGCCAGTTCCGCGTCCATCGAAAACGTCTCGACGGTCATGGCGGGCTGGCCGTCGGGGCCACCGGCGACGGCGACGTTGGAAAAGGTTACCGAGGGAAACGGCAGCAGCCTTGCCGTGGCGTCGCCCTGCACGGTTACCTTGCGGCCGAGGATGGCGCTTGCCTCGCGCTCGAACTCGGCGCGGTAGCCGGTCCAGTCGATAAAATGCGGCACCACCAGCGCCGCAAGCAGCACCAGCACGAACAGGCCACCGAAGATCACGAACAGGCGTGCGAGCATCAGCTCCGAACAGGTTGATTGCAATTCCGCCGCACTCTACCCGCATCCGCGTGTCGATAAAGAGGCAATTCGTCCCGTTGCGTCATGTCGGACGATCTGAAACAAATCCGGGAAAAGCGGAGATTCTCGGATGTCGGGCAAGAACTGGGATCGCGTGCCGATCGATGCGCAGAGTGTCGATGCCCCGCTATCGCAGTCGGCGATTTTCCTTGTCGGCACCGTCGCCGGCGATCAGCCGGCTCTGGCCAGGGTTTGTTCCGTGCTCGGCGAACTCGACGATCTGGTCAAGACTGTCGGATTCCGCGATCTCGGCGGGCGCCTGTCCTGCATCGCCGGCATCGGCCGCGATCTCTGGGACCGGCTCAGCCCCGGCCGGCGGCCGCTGGAACTGAAGCCGTTCGCGCCGATCAAGGGCGCGGTCCATTCGGCGCCAACGACACCGGGCGACCTGCTCTTTCACATCCGCGCCGAGCGGCCCGACATGTGCTTCGAATTCGAGCGTATCCTGCTCGACAGGCTTGGTCCCGGCGTCAGCGTCGTCGACGAAGTGATCGGCTTTCGCTATTTCGACGCCCGCGACCTGCTCGGCTTCGTCGACGGCACCGCCAACCCGGCCGGCCTCGATTTACCCGCCTCGGCGCTGGTCGGTGACGAGGATGCCGATTTCGCCGGCGGCAGCTATGTCGTGGTCCAGAAATATCTGCACGACATGCAAGCCTGGGCGCGCATTCCCACGCCCGAGCAGGAGGCGATCATTGGGCGCACCAAGATCGACAACATCGAAATCGACGATGACGACGCGTTGCGCAAATCGCACAAGTCGCTTGCCACCGTGGTCGATGCCGACGGCAACGAACACGACATATTGCGCGACAACATGCCGTTCGGCAGGCCCGGGCAGAACGAATTCGGCACCTACTTCATCGGCTACAGCAGATATCTCTGGGTCACGGAGAAAATGCTGCAGCGCATGTATGTCGGCGACCCGCCCGGCGCCTACGACCGGCTGCTCGATGTCTCCACGCCGCACACCGGCACGACCTTCTTCGCCCCGACCCGCCCCATGCTGCAGACGCTTGCGCAGGACGCCCGGGAGCATCTTCCCGCTGCAGGGTAGAGCGACGGTTGGCGGGCCTTAACCGCCCCCCTTAACGTGCGTCGCGCTTCGCCTGCGCCACCTTGGCCGCCTTGCGCTGGCGGCCGAGTTCGGCCGGCCGAACAAGATTTGGAACCTTCTGGTTGGCCACGGCCCGCATGCCCTTGTGGGCGGTGCGCGAATTGTGCGTGGGACCCTCCGGAGCTTTCTGCTTCAAGGCCAGCGCCTTGCGCGCATTGTCGACCAGCGAAGTGCGGGCCGCCAGTTGGCGCCGCCGTTCGGCCTCGCCGTTCAGCCGCCGCATCGCCATGGCCAGCACCGCGAGCTTCACTTGTGAACCTCCGTCGGCCTTCGAGGGTGCCGTACCTTTCGCCGCGCCCTTGCCGCGTATTTCGCGCCGCCGGCGATGTGCTTCGGTCTGCGCCTTGTCACGCCGTTCCCGCAACAGCTTGACCAGACCGGAAAGGTCGGAATCGGAAAGCTCCTGCACCGCCGGATGGTGCGATTTCTCCACCAATTCCTTTTCATCGGCGTTCAGCGCGCGTGCTTCTTCCTTGCGTGAAATGGCCATAGAAATTCTCCTCAGCCGGCACGCCTGTCTTTCCAGGTTTGCCAATTGAGGAGCCTCGACCCGAATGGCGGCGCGGTCAAGACGCGCTGTTCGCGATGCCCTTAGCCCGCGTCAGGCAGGATCTTGCCCGGATTCATGATGTTTTGCGGATCGAGCGCCTGCTTGATCGTACGCATGATGTCGACGCCATGGCCGAGTTCGTGGCGCAGGAACCCGATCTTGCCTTGCCCGATGCCGTGCTCGCCGGTGCAGGTACCCTCCATGGCGATCGCCCGCATGTTGAGCCGTGCCACGAATTTTTCCGACAGCGCAATTTCCTTGGGATCGTTGACATCCATCAGCACCAGCACGTGGAAATTGCCGTCTCCGGCATGGCCGACGATGGGCGCGATAAGTCCCATCTCGGCAATGTCGGCCTCGGTTTCCATGACGCATTCGGCAAAGCGCGAGATCGGTACGCAGACATCGGTCGACAGGCCCTTGGCGCCCGGGCGCAAGGTCAGCGACGCCCAGTAGGCGTCGTGCCTGGCCTTCCACAATTTGGTGCGTTCCTCGGCAACGCTGGTCCACAGGAACGGCCCGCCGCCATTGTCTTCCGCGATCGCCCCGAAGGTCTCGGCCTGTTCGGCAACGCCGGCGTCGCTGCCATGAAACTCGACGAACAGGCACGGGCTCTCGGGATAATCGAGCTTGGAATAGGTCTTCATCGCCCGCATCTGCAGCGCGTTGACCAGTTCGATGCGCGCCACCGGAATGCCCATCTGGATCGTCGCGATGACGGCGTTGCAGGCAGCTTCGACGCTCGGGAACGGGCAGACGCCGCCCGAGATCGCCTGCGGAATGCCTTGCAGCTTCAAGGTCAGCGCGGTGATGATGCCGAGCGTGCCCTCGGAGCCGACCAGCAGCCGGGTCAAATCATAACCCGCCGAGCTCTTTTTCGCCCGCCTGCCGGTCGTCACCGTCTCGCCGTCGGCCATGACGGCGGTCAGCGACAGCACGTTCTCGCGCATCGTCCCGTAGCGGACCGCGTTGGTGCCCGACGCCCGCGTCGCCGCCATGCCGCCGAGCGAGGCATTGGCGCCCGGATCGATCGGAAAGAACAGGCCGGTGTCGCGCAGGTGCCGGTTCAGGTCCTCGCGCGTGACGCCGGGTTCCACCGTGCAGTCGAGATCCTGCGGATTGACCGAAAGAATGCGGTTCATCCGCGACGTATCGACCGAAATGCCTCCACCCGGCGCATTGGTGTGGCCTTCGAGCGACGAGCCGACGCCGAACGCGATCACCGGCACACGGTGTGCGGCACAGGCACGCACGATTTCCTGCACCTCGGCCGTCGTCTCCGGGAATGCGACGCCGTCGGGCGCCTGCGTCGGAATATAGGTGGTCGTATGCGCGTGCTGCGAGCGGATGGCCTGTCCGGTCTGGAAGCGCTCGCCCAGCCGCTGCTTGAGGATGCCAAGCACCGCCGCGATGCCTTCCTCGTTGCGTTCGACCGGATTGAGGTCGCTCAGAGCCATGAATTCCTCCGCGAATGGACCAGCGCCCACGCTTGTTAAGCGAGTATGGATGCCTAAAGCAATTTCAGGAAAAGTGTGAAGCGGTTTCCATCCGAAATTGCGTCAGAATGTAAAGACACTCACCGGCTACTCTGTCCAGCACCAGAACAAGGAAGTTTCGATGTCCATTCCCGCCCCCTTCGTCTCCAGGCCCATGGACATCGAGAAGGACTGGATCGACTATAACGGCCATCTCAACATGGCCTATTACAACGTGCTGTTCGACCGCTGCTCGGACGAGGCCTTCGAGGCGATGGGCATGGGGCTGGACTATGTGAAAGAGCGGCGGCTCACCATCTACACCGCCGAAGCCCATGTCTGCTACGTCAGGGAACTGCATCTCGACCACAAGGTCGCGGTCTCCTTCCAGCTCATCGACCATGACGAGAAGCGGCTGCGAGCCTATCAGGAAATCCGACATGTCGACGGCTGGCTCGCCGCCACGTCCGAGACCTTGTCGCTGCATGTCGACATGTCGGGGCCGAAGGTGGCGCCTTTCCCGGCCGATGTACTGGCCAGGATCGAAGCCATGCGCGCCGCCCACTCCGTGCTCCCGATGCCCGAGCGCGCCGGCCGTTCGATCGGCATCAAGCGCAAATAGGGCGAAGCCCAGGCGACCGGGTCTGGCCTCAAAGCCACACCCGCGATCCAAAATCGCCGGGTTCCTCAAATCGGCTGGCACGCGTGCTTGAAGCCACCTCGCACCCGCATTAACCTTACCGAGGATTTAACGGGAACAAGCCATCTGAGCCGTTGAACGACTCAGCGGAGCGGTCGAAAACGTCCGCACAGGGTTGTTTTAGCGGGCGGCGCGGCGAAGCCGGTTCGAGGAACGTGCATGAAAACCGACATCAAGGTCGAGGTGGACAGGCTGGCGGCCGATCCGCGCATATCGGACTACGATTTCTGGCGTTCGCTCAAGAATGTCGACAACGAGATCTTTCACATCGCCAACAACAACGAACCGATCCCGTTCGACATGATCCGCTGGCGCAGCATCCTGAAGCGCGCCCGCCTGAAGCGCGGCCACGCTTAGCGCCGTTGCCTGATCGCCGCCAGCGGCGAGCGCGCGATCACCGGCGACGACTGGATGATCGCCGTGTTGGTCATCGCATATGGGATGATGCGGTCGATCACCCGTTCGAGTTCGGCGACCGAGCCAACATGCGCCAGCGCGATGAAACAGTCCTCTCCGGTCACCCGGTCGCATTGTGCGATCTCCGGCAACTCACGGATGATCTCGGCCACGACTGACAATTGCCCAGGCACCGGCCGGATGCGCAGCCACGCCGACAGTTTCAGGCCAAGCGCCGCCGGGTTGACCCTGACGCAATAGGCCTCAATCACGCCGTTCTCCTGCAGCCGCTTGATGCGCTCCGCCACGCTCGGCGCAGACAGGCCGACGGAACGGGCCAGCTCCGCGGTGCTGATGCGCGCGTCCTCTTCCAACAGGCGCAGGATCTTCATGTCGGCCGCGTCGATGTCGGCATTTTCGTTTCGAAGGCGTTTCATGGAAAATTCCTTGCTTCCGGGAAAGGAATGATTGGTCAAGCTGGTCATCATCCATATGAATAGGGAGGATTGGCTACGATACTGATCCCATGCATGACCAGAGGCAAGCCCCGCATACCTGCCCTGCCGCTGCCACCCCGGCCTTTGCCGGCCCCGCGCTCGCCGGGCTCGCGACAAGATTGCCGCCTCATATCTGGTTCGCTGTCAGCGCTGTCTTTCATTATCTCGGCCCGGCCTTCGCCGTGCTGCTTTTTGCGCAAGTCGGCGTTCTCGGCATGGCCTGGCTGCGCATAGCCACCGCGGCGCTGGTCTTCGCGCCATTGACCCGCCCATGGCGAACCTTCGCCAGCGCCGATCCTCCCACGCGGCTCCTGCTCGTTGCCTTCGGTGCTTGCCTGGCGGTGATGAACTGTTCGTTCTACCTGGCGCTCGACCGCCTGCCGATCTCGCTGGTGGCGGCGATCGAATTCGCCGGCACCATCGGCGTCGCGCTCGCCGGCCTCGGGAGCACCCGCAATCTGGCCGCTCTTGCCATCGCCGTGACCGGCACCTTGCTGCTGATCGATGTCAAATGGGCAAGCGACCCGGTCGGGCTGGTCTGGGCTTTCCTCAACGGCGCGCTCTTTGTCGGCTACATCGTGCTTGGCCACCGTGTCGCCCGCGCGGGCGCCGGCGACGGCATCGCCGGCCTGGGTGCGGCCATGCCGGTCGCTTTCGTCGTCGTGCTGCCCGTTGGCTTCGCCGACGCCCTGCCCGCCTTCTTGTCGCCGCCGCTGCTCGTCGCCGCCATCGGCGTCGGCATCTGCTCGTCGGTCATTCCATACGTATGCGACCAGCTCGCCATGGCGCGGTTGCCGCGTGCGAGTTTCGCGCTGATGCTGTCGCTGCTGCCGGTCACCGCAACGCTGATCGGCGTCGTCGTGCTGCGCCAGGTACCCGGTCCGTCCGATTGCCTCGGCATCGCGCTGGTCGTGGCCGGCGTCGCGCTTCACAGGCCGGCCTCGGCTGGCTAGCCGGGAAACCCCTTCCTCGCGGTCGGTTGCGGAAAGCCTCCATCGGTTCCCGCCTGCGACGAACTGCAACAGGCCAGCCGAGATTGAAACCAAATTCTACTTTGAGCCGTTGTCTCCCGCGAAAAATGGCTTGGAGCGACGCTATGGAACGGAAACGGACCAGGGAGCCGGCGGACGCATGGCATATGACCGACGACCTTCATGTCGAGCACGGCAAGGGCGACCCCTTCGCGGCGGCCATCCGCGCCACGCGCATGTCGATGATCATTACCGATCCGCGCCGGCAGGACAATCCGATCGTCTTTGCGAACGACGCCTTCCTGCGCCTGACGGGTTATGAGCGCGACGAGGTTCTCGGCAGGAACTGCCGCTTCCTGCAGGGGCCGGAGAGCGACAAGGAAGCGATCGCTCAGATACGCGCCGCGATCGCCGATGAAACCGACATCAGTGTCGATATCCTGAATTACCGCAAGGACGGGTCGACCTTCTGGAACGCGCTCTACATAAGCCCCGTCTCCAACGACAAAGGCGAAATGCAGTTCTTCTTCGCTTCGCAACTCGATGTTTCCGACCGGAAGCTCTGGGAAAATCGCATCACCGCGGACAAGGAGCGTTTCGAAAAGGCCGTCAAGGAACGCACGGCTGAGCTCGAAGCGGCGCTTGAGGCGCAGACCACGCTGCTGCATGAGGTCGATCATCGGGTGAAGAACAATCTGCAGATGATCTCCTCGCTTATCCTCATGCAGAGCCGCACCGTCTCCGACGCGAACCTCAAGCGCTCGCTTGGCACGATGTTGGAGCGCATAGAGGCGCTCAGCACCGTGCACCGCCGGCTCTACCAGTCCAAGGATGTCAGCAAGTTCGATGTTTCCGACTTCGCCAAGGATCTCATCTCCGACCTGCTGACGGCTTCGGGACGTTCGGAAATCAACCCGACACTCGATCTCGAGCCAGTCGTCGTCCCGGCCGAGAAGGCGACGCCGGTGGCGCTGATGGTCAACGAACTCGTCACCAACGCGCTCAAGCATGCCTTCAAGGAAAGGCCCGACGGCACGAGATCGGGCAGCATCGGCATCAAGATGAGCCAGCCGGACGGCCATTTGAACATCGAGGTCTCGGATGACGGCGTCGGCATGGCGGGCGCCAATGGCGACGCCTCCTTCGGCATGCGGCTGATCAAGTCGCTTGCCCGCCAATTGCGTGCCGACATCGAGTGGCGCGATGCCGGTCCCGGCACTCGCGTTGTCATCTCGATGCCCAATGGACCACAGCACAAAGGGAACCTGTCATGATTGAACCGCTCAAGGTCCTGATCGTCGAGGACGAGGCGCTGCTGGCCATGGAGTTGGAGAGCCTGGTCGAGGACGCCGGGCACAGCGTCGTCGGCTGGGCAACATCGCTCGCCGAAGCAAAGGACATGGTCGATACCACGCAGGCCGATATCGCCTTAGTCGACATCCATCTCACCGACGGCCCGACCGGCATCGACGTTGCCGAATATATTGGCGACAGGAAGAACTCGATGGTCATTTTCATGACCGCCAACCCGAAGCGCATCCCCGACCACTTCGCCGGTGCGATCGGCGTCATCGCCAAGCCCTACACGATGAACGGGCTGACCTCTGCCCTGCGCTATTTGCAGGAAGGCGTGCGGCGCCCGCCGCCGAAATCGGAGCGCCCGGCGGGCTTCACCCTGTCGCCGGCCTTCAAGACGATCTGGGCGCCGGCGGCCTGAAGGCGATGGTCATGCCAGCTTCTGCCTGAGGAAGGCGATCGTCCTGCCCCAGGCGAGGTCGGCCGCCTTCTTGTCGTAGCGCGCCGCCGAGGTGTCGTTGTTGAAGGCATGGTTGGCGCCTTCATAGACATAGACCGTGTATTCGACATGCGCGGCATCGAGTTCCTTCTTGAACGCATCGATGCCGGCATTGGTGCGCTCGTCGAGGCCGGCATAGTGCAGCAGCAACGCGGCCTTGATCTTCGAGACGTCGGCGGCCTTCGGCTGCATGCCGTAATAGGCGACGCTCGCGGCAAGGTCGGGCGCATTGACGGCCAGCATGTTGGCCGCGCCGCCGCCCCAGCAGAAGCCGATGGCGCCGACCTTGCCGTTGCCGTCCTTGTCGCCCTTGAGGAAGGCGACCGTCGCCACGCCATTGGCCACGGTCTGCGCCGGGTCGAGCTTCCCGAACATGTCGCGCGCCTTGTCCTCGTCAGTGGGCGTGCCGCCGAGCGGCGACAGGAAATCCGGCGCGAGCGCCACGAACCCTTCCAGCGCCACGCGCCGGGCGACGTCGCGGATATGCGGGTTGAGTCCCCTGTTTTCATGGATGACGACGACCGTGCCGAGCTTGCCGGCCTGGTTTGCGGGTTTGACCAGATAGCCCTTCATCTCGCCGCCGCTGCCGGGATAGGTGATGTCCTCGCCCTTCACGCGGGCATCGTTGTCGGCGACGATCGCCGCCTGGGCCGAGTTCGCCGCCAGCATCGGCGCGATCGCGGCGGCCGCCGCGCCCGATCCGGCAAGCCTGGTCAGTTGCTCCATGAAGCGGCGGCGATCCAGTGTCAGATGCGTGTATTCGTCATAGGCATCGATCATCGCCTGGGTGATGACGGGTTTGGTGGTGACGTCGGCCATGGGCTTCCCCGATCTCGTCGCGACTGCGGTGTCCTTGCCGGTCGCAAGATAGGGGCGAGCCTCTCATCGTCCAGTCACCGGAGCGTGACATCTCGCTGCCTCGCGGCCGTCGGTCGGCCGGTCGGCCGAGGATCATCACGTTTTTGTCATCGGTGACAAATCTTGATGGCGCTGCCACAATAGTGGGGGAAACTGGCTGGCCGGCCGCCCTCGGCGGTCACGGTCCTATAGGCCCGATCTGAAAGGAACAATGCCGATGACCATGCCCTCGCCGATCCTGGCAACCGCCTTCGTGGCAGCAGTGGCGGCCGTTCTGGCGATGCGCGCGGCCGTTGTCGCGGCAAGCCGCAAGTCCATGGTCAGGGTCCGCAGCCGCAAGCGCCAGCCTGCGAACTTGAACACCCAAAGTTGAGGTGAAGTCATGGACGTTCAGGACATCGTGAACACCGTCTCGCAGAAGGCCGGTCTCGACCAGGCCACGACCGAAAAGGTCGTCGGCACCATTTTCTCGGTGCTCGAGCACGAGGCCGAAGGCACCAGCGCCTCCTCCTTCTTCGCCAAGATTCCGGGCGCCGATGCGCTGGCGCAGAAATATGACGTCATGGCCGCCCCGGCCGGCGGCGGTGGCGGCTTCCTGTCGTCGCTGCAGGGCGCGCTTGGCGGCGTTCTCGGCGAAAAGGCCGGCGCGCTGGTCAACGGCCTCGCGGCGCTCAAGGCCTCCGGCCTCGACTTGGCGCAGATCCAGAAGGCTGGCGAGACGCTTGTCCAGCAGGCCGAGGCGGCCGCGGGCCCCGATCTGACCAACCAAGTGCTTGGCTCGGTGCCGAGCCTAAAGAGCCATCTGGGGCTCGGCTGATCGTCGGCTCGCCGGACCCGGTAACCCCGCCTGCCTACTTCGGCAGCGCGTAGGCCATCACGTAATCGCCCGGCTTGGTGCCCACCGAGCCGTGGCCGCCGGCGACGATGACCACGAACTGGCGTCCGTCCGCGACGGTGTAGGTCATCGGCGTCGATTGCCCTCCGGCCGGCAGCCGCGCCTGCCAGAGCTGCTTGCCTGACGTCAGGTCATAGGCGCGCAGATAGTCGTCGACCGCGGCACCCAGGAAGGCGACACCGCCGGCGGTGATCATCGGTCCGCCAATGCCGGGCACCCCGACTTTGAACGGCAACGGCAGCGGCGTCATGTCGTAGACGGTGCCGTTGCGGTGCTTGTAGGCAATCGTGCCGGTGCGAAGATCGACGCCCGCGACATAGCCCCAGGGCGGCGCCTGGCACGGAATGCCGAGTGGCGACAGGAACGGTCCCATCACCACCGCATAGGGCGCTCCGTCATTGCGGTTCAGCCCCTGCTCGCTGCCCTTGGTGTCGCCTGGGGGCGGCACGTCGGCGCGCGGCACCAGCCGCGACGTGAAGGCAAGATAGGTTGGCATCCCGAACATCACTTGCCGCACCGGATCGACCGCCACGCCACCCCAGTTGAACGTGCCGAAATTGCCGGGATAAACCAGCGATCCCTGCAGCGAAGGCGGCGTGTAGCGGCCTTCATAGCGCAATTTGTGAAGCGCGATGCGGCACGCCAGCTGGTCGAACATGGTGATGCCCCACATATCGTGCTCGGTCAGCGGCGGCGGGTTGAAGGAAAGGTCGGACGCCGGCTGCGTCGGCGATGTGTGGTCGCCCTCGATGGCGCCGCCGGGCGCCGCCACTTCCTTGACGGGGATGACCGGCTCGCCGGTGCGCCGGTCGAGCACATAGAGGTCGCCCTGCTTGGTCGGCCCGACCAGCGCGGGCACCACGGAGCCGTCCGCCTTGGTGATGTCGATCAGGCTCGGCTGCGCCGGCACGTCCATGTCCCAGAGGTCATGGTGCACGGTCTGGCGCACCCATTTCAACTGCCCGGTGTTGAGGTCCAGCGCGGTGATCGAGGAGGAGAATTTCTCCACATTGGCACTGCGGCCCATGCCGAGCTGGTCCGGCGTCTGGTTGCCGAGCGGCACGTAGAGCAGGCCGAGCTTCTCGTCGGCGCTCGGCGTCGACCACATGTTGGGCGAGTTGGCGGTGTAGGTCTGGCCGGCCGGCAGCGGCGTCGTCTGGTCCGGATTGCCGGAATCCCAGTTCCACAGCAATTTGCCGCTGCTCGCATCATAGGCGCGGATGACGCCGGACGGCTCCTGCGTCGAATAATTGTCGTTCACCGCGCCGCCGACGATGATCTTGCCGCCGGCGATCAGCGGCGCCGAGGTCGAGTAGTAATAGCCCGACTTCGGATACGGCATGCCCGTCAACAGATTGAGCGTGCCGCCCTCGGCGAAGGCCGGGCAAACCTGCCCGTTGGCGGCGTCGAGCGCGATCAGCCGCGCATCCGAGGTCGGCAGGTAGACGCGCGCCGCGCAGGGCTGGCCGGCGGCGCCCGCTGCGTCGGCATAATAGGAGACGCCCCGGCAGGTCTGGTGCTGGCGGTCCTTGTCGAGCTTGATCTTGGGATCGTAGCGCCACTTCTCCTTGCCGGTCGCCGCATCGACGGCGATGGCGAAGTTGTGCGGCGTGCAGATATAGAGCGTGTCGCCCACTTTGAGCGGTGTCACCTGATAGGTGGTCTCGCCGACATCGTCGGGGCCCTTGACGTCGCCGGTGCGATAGGTCCAGGCCGGCTTCAGGTTGGCGACGTTTTCCGGCGTGATCTGGTCGAGCGGCGAATACCGCTGGCCGAACTGCGTGCGCCCGTAATAGTGCCATTCGCCCGCCGGCACATCGCCGCCGAGATTGGCGTTGGGGATCACCTTGTCGGTGTCGAGCGCGCCGCCGATGTCCTTCGGGTCCGTGGTCATCGAATAGCCGGCCACCGCCAGCGATGCCAGCACGGCAAGGATCAAAGGTGCTCGCCCGTCCGGACCGGCAAGGCCGCGCCGCGCCCACGGCGTCAGCAGCCACAACGCCACCAGCACGATGATGCCGCCGCGCGGGCCGAGCTCCCACCAGTCGAAGCCGGTTTCCCAGACCGCCCAGGCCAGCGTGCCGAGCACGATCGCCGCGTAGAGCCAGAGCGCCGTCGAACGGCGCCGGTAGAGCAGCCAGGCGGCGACCAGGAAGGCGAGACCGACGATGATGTAGTACCAACTGCCGCCCAGCGAAGCCAACCAGATGCCGCCGGCGCCAAGCGCCAGGCCTAGGAGGAAGAGAATGAGGGAGGTGATGGTGACAGCCAAGATGATACTCCTTCGACTGTTGCGCGCGTGGGGCGGCCTAGGGCAACCCGCATTGCGTGTTGCCCCGGCAACTTTCTCCCGACCGCGGCGCCTGTCAAGCGTAGGTCGCGAGCCTGCGGGCAGCAACCTCGTTCCGCCTGGGATTGTTCCACAACGGCGGTTCCCATATCGGTGAAGCCGCCGTATCGGGCACTTTACCGGAACAAAACGTAGACAGTTCTGGTCTTTCCCTCCCGAATCACTACATTCGGGGGAGATGTCCGGCTTTTCCGAAGACATGCCCTTTTTCGACGAACCCAATGCGCGGCCCACGGCCCCGTCGGGCATTGCCGCGCGCGCCATGGCTGCCCGCGGCGGCCAAAACAATGCGCCCGACTATCTCAGGGGCTTGAATCCCGAGCAGCGGCTGGCCGTGGAGACCACCGAAGGCCCGGTTCTGGTGCTGGCCGGCGCCGGCACGGGCAAGACGCGTGTGCTGACCACCCGCATCGCCCACATCCTTGCCACCGGCAGGGCCTTCCCCTCGCAGATCCTGGCCGTCACCTTCACCAACAAGGCCGCGCGCGAGATGAAACAGCGCATCGGCATCCTGATCGGCGAAGGCAATGTCGAGGGCATGCCGTGGCTCGGCACCTTCCACTCGATCGGCGTGAAGCTGCTGCGCCGCCATGCCGAGCTTGCCGGCCTGAGGTCCGACTTCACCATCCTCGACACCGACGACGTCGTGCGCTTGATCAAGCAGCTGATCCAGGCCGAGGGCCTGGACGACAAGCGCTGGCCCGCGAAACAGTTCGCCCAGATGATCGACGGCTGGAAGAACAAGGGCCAGGGTCCGGCCGATATCGCCGAGGGCGATGCGCGCAGCTTCGCCAACGGCAAAGGCCGCGAGCTCTACAAGGCCTATCAGGAGCGGCTGCAGACGCTGAACGCCTGCGATTTCGGCGATTTGCTCTGCCACCCGATCCGCATCCTCCGCGCCAATCCCGATGTGCTGAAGGACTATCACCGGCGGTTCAAATACATCCTCGTCGACGAGTACCAGGACACCAACACCGCCCAATACATGTGGCTGCGGCTTCTGGCGCAGAGGCCGAGCGGACCACAACCAGCGCGAAGTGGTTCTCCGGATGGGCGCGTTCCAAGTTTTTCCGGTGTTTCGGATAGAACGGAAGCGGCTAGCTATAGACCCGCAACTCCAGAGGACGATTCAGCAGTTTCGGCCGAAGGCCGCAAGTCCGACCGGGCGTCCGAGCCGTTGCGAGGCCCCCGCGGAGGGCCCGCGCCGGCAGGCGCGGAACAGCCCGTGAGCGAAAACAAAGTCAATATCTGCTGCGTCGGCGATGACGACCAGTCGATCTACGGCTGGCGCGGCGCCGAGGTCGACAACATCCTGCGCTTCGACAAGGATTTTCCGGGCGCCACCATCATCCGGCTGGAGCGCAACTACCGCTCGACCGCGCACATACTGGGGGCCGCCTCCCATCTCATCGCCTACAATGAGGGCCGTTTCGGCAAGACGCTGTTCACCGACCGCAACGATCCGGAGGACGGCAAGGTCAACGTCCACGCCGCCTGGGATTCGGAGGAGGAGGCCCGCGCCATCGGCGAGACCATCGAGGCCTACCAGCGCCAGAAGCATAATTTGAACGACATGGCGATCCTGGTCCGCGCGTCCTTCCAGATGCGCGCCTTCGAGGACCGCTTCATCACGCTCGGCCTTAACTATCGCGTCATCGGCGGTCCGCGTTTTTACGAGCGCATGGAAATCCGCGACGCGCTGGCCTTCTTCCGCGTCGTCGCCAACAGCACCGACGACCTCGCCTTCGAGCGCATCGTCAATGTGCCCAAGCGCGGCTTGGGCGAAGCGACCATCCGCCAGATCCACGACACGGCGCGCGGCTTGCGCATCCCGATGCTGGAGGCGGCGGGTACACTGGCGGAAAGCGACGAGCTGAAGCCGAAACCGCGCGCCGCGCTGCGCGAGGTCGCGGCCAATTTCGAACGCTGGCAAAAGGCGCTGGAAACCACGCCGCACACCGAACTCGCCGAGACCATTCTCGAGGAGAGCGGCTACACCGACATGTGGAAGAACGACCGCTCGGCGGAAGCCCCCGGGCGGCTTGAGAACCTGAAGGAACTGATCCGTTCGATGGAGGAGTACGAATCGCTGCGCTCCTTCCTCGAACATGTCGCGCTGGTCATGGATGCCGAGCAGAATGCCGGGCTCGATGCCGTCTCCATCATGACGCTGCATTCGGCCAAGGGCCTCGAATTCGAGACCGTCTTCCTGCCCGGCTGGGAAGAAGGTCTCTTTCCCCATCAGCGCGCGCTCGACGAAGGCGGCCGCTCGGGGCTCGAGGAAGAGCGGCGTCTCGCCTATGTCGGGCTGACGCGGGCCAAGAAGAACCTGCATATCTGGTTCGTCTCCAACCGCCTCATCCACGGGCTCTGGCAATCGACCATCCCGTCGCGCTTCCTCGAGGAACTGCCGGAAGCCCATGTCGAGGTCGCCGAATCCGGCAACTCCTATGGCGGCTACGGCAATCCCTATGGCGGCGGCTCGTTCGCATCCGGCCGCGGCGGCGGCCAGGGGGCAGGAAGACAGAACCCCTATGGCGCTTCGCGCTTCGACAATATCGGCGGCACTTCGGGCGGCGGGGAAAAATCCGGCGCCTTCTCCAACACCTATTCGACGCCGGGTTGGCAGCGTGCGCAGGCCAACCGCACCGAGGCGACCGACCGCAACTGGGGCACGCGTTCGGGCCATCAGGTCGAACGCATCGGCTATGGTGAAACAGACTCCGGCTACGGCGCCGGCCGCACCAGCGTCAAGGGCCGCACCATCGACGGTGAACTGGTCGCCAAGTCCGTCTCCGACACGCCGTCCGCCTTTAGCGTCGGCGACCGCGTCTTCCACCAGAAATTCGGCAACGGCAACATTTCAGCCATCGAGGGCAACAAACTGACCATCGATTTCGACAAGGCCGGCCAGAAACGCGTGCTGGACGGGTTTGTAACCGGGACAATAAAATAAACTGGATAGGTCGACAAAACATGTCCCTTGAAGACGATTTGACTAAACTATTTAAAGCAAAGGCGGCTGGCCCTTTTCTATTTGTTGGATCTGGTTTTTCTAGAAGATACTTGGGCCTCGAGGATTGGTCAGGATTGCTAAGGCGATTTTGCCGCGGCGAGCAACCATTTGAGTTTTATCTTGCGTCGGCCGATGGAGATCTGCCACTCGCTGCCAAATTGATCGCAGAGCAGTTCAATGAGTTTTGGTGGACAGCCGAGGAGTTCAAAGAAAGTGTATCCAAGAATAAATCAAAGATAAAAGGAATAACATCCGCCCTCAGGATCGAAATTTCCAATTACTTATTGAAATTAGATCAAAACACAGCAAAAAAATCCGAATACGAAGCTGAAGTAAAACTACTTTCGTCCCTAAACGTTGACGGCATAATAACTACAAATTGGGATCCATTTCTAGAGCAAGTTTTTCCAGATTATAAAATTTACGTGGGTCAGGAGGAGCTACTTTTTTCTAATCCTCAGGAAATCGGCGAGATATACAAAATTCATGGATGCGCTTCTCGCCCAGAATCTCTCACACTAACATCCGATGACTACCATGATTTCAACAACAAGAATGCCTATCTTGCTGCGAAACTAATCACAATTTTTGTTGAACATCCGGTCGTTTTTATAGGGTATTCGATATCTGATCAGAACATTAGTATGATGCTGCGATCAATTTCATTATGCATAGGAAAAGAAAACGTTGAGAAACTCAGAAGAAATTTGATATTTGTTCAGAGATCAAACGGAACAGAGAAAGACAGCATTTCTGACACGTATATATCTATTGATGGAGTACAAATACCACTTGTCCTTGTAAAAACAAATGATTTCACTCAGATATACCGATCACTAGAATCGACCAAGAGAAAGATACCAGCTAGAGTTCTGAGATATTGCAAAGAGCAGCTTTACGAGCTGGTGAAATCTTCTGAGCCAGAAAAGAAAATTTGTGTAGTAGACATCGATGAAATCGATAGAAAGGAAGATGTCGAATTTCTGGTGGGAGTGGGAGTTGTATCGCAACAGCAAGTTCCGATTTCAGGCATAGGTTATGCCGGCATAGATGCGAGGGATCTGATCTCAGATTTGCTTTTCGAAGATCGAGGGTACGACCCGAAGCAAGTTATCGAACAATCAATAAAGATCGCAGGCCGAAATACGAAAAATGTTCCTGTCTTCAAGTACTTGCATGCTTGTGGCACTAGGACTAGAGGCGAATATTCGAAATCAGGATACAACCTTGACAAATGGGTTAACAGGCCGCCTAAAGATTTCAAACTTGGAATGTACGCAAAATCCTTTTTGTCCAAATACAGAAGCTTTAAATTGGAGGAAATATTAGGAAAACGCACACCTGAGAACGCGGCAATATACATTCCATTTTTGAAAATTGACGAAATTGACCTAGATAAACTGCAGTCATTTCTCATCGAGAATTTTGATAAAACCGACTACTCGAAATCAAATTACGCAAGTTATTTTCGGAAGCTTTGTTCCTTTTACGACAAGCTGAAGTGGGGGTTCTGACAACGGGCTTTGATCCCGCTGAAATTGGGATAGATGTATCAGGTCGGTGGACATTCAGATTCGCTCAATCCACCTTCTTCTCGCCCTTCTCCCCGGCCTTCACGATATCCCCCGTCGTAAACAGGATTTCCTTCAGTTCCACGCGCCAATCCGTCTTCTGGCGCAGCAGGAATTCGAGGTCCATGCCGAAATGCTTGAACTCCTCGCTCTGCGCGTTCTTCATGATCGCCTTGGCCTGCGGGTTCTTCTCGACCGACATGCGCTGTTCGTACCAGCTGATCGCTTCCGCCTCCTCGATCAGCGAGGTGATCATGCGGGCAAAGGTCCGCACTTCCTGCGACAGTTCTTCCGGCGGTTCGTGGTACTGGTCGAAACCCATGTCGTCCTCCCTCAACGGCTCGCGGATGGAGCCAGGCATTGGCCCGCATCCATGAATGCGTGGGACGCGCCGCGGGTTCCGGGATCACGGCCACAATTCGGGATGATGGATCCGCGAACTATCTCACGACACCGGCGCAGCGCCGCCCTCTTCCGTGCGCCGCGCGATGAACGCGTCGAGCACGCCTGACGTGGCGGCCGCCGCGGCCGGCGGCTCGAAATCGGCAAGGGTGCGCTTCCAGATGCCGGTGGCGCGTTCGGTGGCGGTCTTCGAGCCGCTTTGCGTCCAGTTGCCGAAATTCGACCAGTCGGCCACCAGCGGCTCGTAGAAGGCGGTGCGGTAGCGCGCCATGGTGTGGCCGGCCGAGAAGAAGTGGCCGCCCGGCTGCACTTCGGCGATTGCCTCGAAGCCTATTGCGTCGTCGTCGCCGGGGGTCGCCGCACAAAGTTCCGCGACCGTCTGCAGCGCCTCGATGTCGGTGACCAGCTTTTCCAGGGAAACGCTCAAGCCCCCTTCCAGCCAGCCGGCCGCGTGGATGCAGACGGTGGCGCCCGCCAGCACCGAGCCCCACAGCGCGAACTGCGTCTCGTGCGCGGCCTGCGCGTCTGAAATGTTGGCCGCGCTGCCGCCGCCCGAGCGCCAGGGCAGACCGGTGAAGCGCGCCAGCTGGCCTGCGCCCAGCGTGGCTTTGACGTGCTCCGGCGTGCCGAAAGCCGGTGCGCCCGATTTCATGTCGACATTGGAGGAGAAGGAACCATAGACCACCGGCGCGCCCGGCCGCACGATCTGCGCCAGCGTCAGCCCGGCCAGCGCTTCGGCATGCTGCAAGGTCAGCGCACCGGCCACGGTGATCGGCGCCATCGCACCCGCCAGGCAGAACGGCGTGACGATCAGGACCTGGCCCGCCTTGGCGAAATCGATGATGCCTTGCGCCATCGGAATGTCGAGCTGGCGCGGCGAGTTGGTGTTGATGACGGTGTAGCAATGCGCGCCCGAGCGGAACTCGTCCTCGGACAGCCCGCGCGCCAGCCTGATCATCTCGAAACTGTCATCGACCTGCGGCGTGCCACGCGCGAACACGAACGGAAATTTGTCCGACAGAGTCAGCTGCGCCCGGTTGACGGCATAGTGGCGGAAACGATTGTCGATGTCCTGCGGTTCGATGCACGGCCCCAGCATGTGCAAGACGTCGAAATGCTGCACCAGCTTGATCAACTCCTCGAAGGCGACCAGCGTCCCGGGCCGCCGGCCGCGCTCGAGATCGGTGACATTGGGCGCGCCGGAGCCCGCCAGGAATGTCATCGAGCCCAGTTCGAGCGACAGGTCGCGATCGCGCGCTCCGGCATAAGCGTGGATCGATCGCGGCGCCGAGGCTAAGGCTGCCGCCACCATGTCGCGACCGATGCGCACCATATCGGTGTCGGGGTCGACCAGGGCGCCGGCGCGGGCGAGCACCTCGCGCGCCTCGGGCAGCAGCACCTTGATGCCCAATTCTTCCAGCACGCGCAGCGCCGTGCCGTGGATCGACGCCACCTGGTCGTCGGAAAAGATCGGCTGCGGCAGGAATGGGTTCTTCAGCGACCGGTAATTGGGCTTACGGCTTGATTCGCTGCCTGCCTCGCCCATGCGTCCGCGCCGGCGTTCGCGCCTGGTATCCCGTGCAGCGTCATCGACCATCAGAAACTCCTCCTCATTGCCGCATCGCCCTGCCCTGGGGACCGTAGGGCGAAGCCGCGATGACCCGCGCCGTCCGTTCGACGCCGACAATGTGCACGCAAAGCGCCATCCCCTCCCCGGCGAAATCGTCGTCCACCAACGCCAGCGCGACGCTCTTGCCGATCGTGGTAGCCAAATCCACCCGAGGCGCCGACAAAGCCGCCCCCGATAACCACTGCGCGATAGTGCGGCTTCAAGGCCTCCGCTCGGCGGTCAGTTCGAAGCCGGCATCATATCCGTACTAGACATAAGTGTCTATTACGCCAGAGACGCTCCATGGGCGGTCACCAATTCCCGCTCTCCTGGTTTTTATCTGCACATGGAGAGACCGGCGGACCCGTATGGCGCACTGTCACGCAAGCATCATGTTGACGCCTTAGATCGCTTTCGGGGAGGCACGCGCGGCATCATCGATGCGGCACCTCTTTTTCATTTTTCCTTCGGCCGCTCCGGCGTGCTTCGTCATAAAGAGGATTGTCCATGAAACACCTGTACCGAACCGCCTCGCTCGGCGTCGCGCTGGCCTTGTTCACCGCCCTCACCCCGGCGCTTGCCGATGGCGTGGCCTATATCAACAAGGGCCTTGTCGGCGTCGGCCGTATCCCGGCCGACCAGCGCGACAAGTTCGGCGAGACCTTCGGCTCAGGCTCGGGCATGGCGATCGACATTTCGGGCTGGACGCATGATGCCGGCACCTACAAGGGATCGCTCTGGCTACTGCCCGACCGGGGCTACAATGTCGCCGGCACGACCGACTACCGGCCGCGCCTCAACACCATCACCATCGAGTTCACGCCTGTCGCGCCGGGCGCTGCTCCCGCAGCCGGCCAGGAGCAGACGGGCGTCAAGGCGACGCTTGCCGACACCATGCTTCTCACCGACGACAAGGGCGCCGATGCCACCGGCCTCGATCCGCTGTCGGACGTACGCGCCGCGGCCGGCGACATGCCCATGCTGCCCGTCGCCACCAATGGCAAGCTCGCGCTCGACAATGAAGCCATCGTACGGCTGCCGGACGGCTCGATGTTCATCTCCGACGAGTACGGCCCAAACATCTACAGGTTCTCCGCGCAAGGCCGCCTGATGTCGGCGACCCAGCCGCCGGCGGCTCTCGTGCCGATGCGCAAGGGAGCGCCGAACTTCTCCTCCGACAATCCCGGGCCGGGCGCCACCGACCCTGATCCGAAGGATCCCGAAACCGGGCGCCAGAACAACCAGGGCCTCGAAGGCATGGCGATGACGCCGGACGGCAAGTTCCTGATCGCCGTGCTGCAGTCGGCGCCCCGGCAGGATGGCGGCGATTCACCCTCGACACGGCAGAACACGCGGGCGCTGGTCTACGATGCTTCCGACCTCGCCCATCTGAAGCTCGCGCATGAATATGTCGTGCCGCTGCCGGTGTTCAAGGATGCCAAGGGCAAGACCAAAATCGCCGCGCAGAGCGAGATCGTGGCGCTTTCGGACACATCCTTCCTGATGCTGGCGCGCGACAGCGGCAACGGCCAGGGCCTGAAGAAGGGTGACGCTTCGCTCTACCGCCAGATCAACATCGTCGACGTCTCCGGCGCGACCGACATCGCGGGCGGCGCCTTCGATGCGGCCGACAAGCCGGTCGCCCCCAAGGGCGTGCTTGATCCCTCGGTGACGCCGGCCAAGCTGACGCCGTTCATCGACATCAACGACGCCACCGCGCTTGGCCACTTCGGCCTGCACAATGGCGGCGCGAAGGACCACAACGAGCTTTCGGAGAAGTGGGAAGCCATGTCGTTGGCCAGCGTCCTCGATCCGAAGCTGCCCGACGACTATTTCCTGTTCGTCGGCAACGACAATGACTTCCTCGCCCAGGACGGCTTCCAGGTCGGCGCGCCTTACAAGGCCGATGACGGCGCCGATGTCGACACCATGTTCCTGGTCTATCAGGTCACGCTGCCGGGTCCCGGCAAGAAGTAAGGATCACTGCTCAAGCGGGCGCGCCTGGCGCGTCCGCCTGTGCAGGTCGTGAAGGCCTACTTCAGGAATTCCGCGTCCTTCGGCACACCGGCATCGATCGGCTCGGCCGTCCTGCTCGACACGGCGATGATCTTGCCGGCGGCCGACAGGTTGGGCCGCACGAAGACCTGAGCGGGAGGTCGATGACGTCCTGGTTCATAAGCGCACGCAGCCGGACGACGCGTTCTTGCCGATCGAATTCCGTTCCGGCGAGCCTGACCGATCGACGGTCACTGCGCCTCGGCGCAGGGTGCATCTCGGTCCGGCCTGCGGTATCGTCGCGGGCCAGAGTCACATTTGCCAGGTTGGCCGCCATGGACGAAAAAATGCCCGCACGCCGGCGTACCGGCGACCTGACCAGCGGCCCGATCCCGCGCACGCTGCTGCTCTTCGCCTTGCCGGTGCTCGGCTCCAACGTGCTGCAATCGCTGAACGGCTCGGTCAACGCCGTCTGGGTGGGCCGCTTCCTCGGCGAGTCGGCGCTGACCGCGACATCCAACGCCAACCTCGTCCTGTTCCTGATCCTCGGCACGGTGTTCGGCATCGGCATGGCGGCCACAATCCTGGTGGCGCAGTCGGTCGGCGCCCGCGACCTGCCCGAGGCGCGCCGCATCGTCGGCACCAGCGCCACCTTCTTCTTCCTCGTTTCAGTGATGTTCGCGGTCTGCGGCTGGATCTGGGTCGACGCCATCCTGGGCGCGCTCGGCACGCCGGCCGACGCCTTGCCGCTCGCACGCTCCTACCTGCGCATCATCTTCGTCGCCGTGCCGATGATGAACCTTCTGTCCTTCGTCATGACCGTGCTGCGCGGTGCGGGCGATTCACGCACCCCCTTCATCTTCATGGCGCTGGCGGTCGTGCTCGACATCGTGCTCAATCCCCTGCTCATCCGCGGCATCGGCCCGTTTCCTGAACTCGGCATCGCCGGTTCCGCCACCTCGACCCTGATCGGCCAGACCGTGAGCGTCGTCGCCATCCTCGTCGTGCTCTACGTGCGCAAGCATCCGTTGCGGCTGGCCGGCGCCAATCTCGTCCTGCTGCGCCCGGATGCGGCGCTGCTGCGCATCGTCGTCTTCAAGGGCGTGCCGATGGGCCTGCAGATGATCGTCATCTCGGCGGCGGCCCTGACGGTGATGGGCATCGTCAATTCCTACGGTTCGCAGGTCGCCGCCGCCTACGGTATCGCCGCGCAGCTCTGGACCTACATCCAGATGCCGGCGCTCGCCATCGGCGCCGCGGTCTCTTCCATGGCGGCGCAGAATGTCGGCGCCGGTCGCTGGGACCGGATCGGCCGCATCGCCGCCTCCGGCGTCGGTTTCAACCTTGTCCTGACCGGCGCCCTCGTCGCGCTGCTATGGGTCTTCGACCGTTCGATCCTGAGCCTGTTCCTGAGCAGCGACAGCGCGGCGATCGATATCGCCGCCCATATCAACACGGCCGCGTCCTGGTCGTTCATCCTGTTCGGCATCACCATCGTGCTGTTCGCCACGGTGCGCGCCACGGGTGCCGTGATGCCGCCGCTGATCATCCTGGTGATCTCGGTGCTCGTCGTGCGCACCGGCTTTGCCTATTACATGCGTGGCGTGATCGGCGAGGAGGCGCTGTGGTGGAGTTTTCCGGCCGGTTCGATCACGTCTCTGATCCTGGCCGCGATCTACTACCGCTTTGGCGGCTGGCGCAGCTTGCACATGATCGAGAACAGGCCGGCTGCCGGCGAACCGCCCGACACCGGGCTTGGCGTGCCGCGCCAGCGCGCGAACATGGCGCCTGAAACGCCGAACGGCTGATGCCGGCCTGTCTTGCCGGCGTGCCTTGTCGAGGTGCCTTGCCGGGCTGGCGCGGCGGTCTCAGCGCCTCTGTCCGAGCCCGAAGGCGAGCGCCACCAGCGCGAACGCGATGATCATGGCCGCGAAGGCCAGGCTCGCGGCGACAGCACTGGCATAGGTCGACACGACGCCGATGCCGATGACAGGCAAGGCGTTGCCGACAAAGCAGCAGACGAAGAAACTGGACACGACCTCGGCGCGGCGATCTCGCGGCGCGATCTCGTTCACCACTTGCAGGCCGCCGCGATAGCCGAGCGCTGCCGCCACGCCGCAGCAGGCCGTCGCCGCGATCATCAGCGCCATCGAGGCCAGCATCTGCGCCGCCACCACAAGCATGGTGCTTGGGATCATCAAGGCCAGCGCGGCCAGCATCGCCTTGCTGCTCCCCATCCGCGCCAGCGCCACGATGCTGATTGCCGCGACCATCGCCAGTTCGAAGAACAGCGCACCGGCCACGGCGTGGTTGGCCTCATGCAGTTGCTGCGCCAGGATGCTCGGCGCCACCGCCGCATAGAAGCCGACCAGCGCCATCGCGCCAAAGCCGGTCACCGCCGGCGCCACGAAGCGCGAACGGATCTGCGCCGGCACGGAAAGCCGCGGCCGCATGGAGACCTTGCCAAGGCCGCCTGGCTTCATCACCGTTTCGCGCGTGCGCCAGACCATGATCGTCACCACCGCGAGCGTCGCCAGGTAGACAATGAAGACCAGACGCAATGGCCACGGCTCGTATTGGGCCAGCAGCCCCGAAACAAGCGCCCCGAAACCGAGGCCGAGAAAGTTGGTGCTGGTGGCGATGACGCTGGCGCGCGACCTGCCGGCCTCTGGAAGAAGCTCGGCGATCCACGCGGTTCCCGTCCCGGCGCCCACGCCGATGCCAAGTCCGCTCAGGATCCGCGCAACATCGAGCGACGCGACATTGCCGGCAAACAGGAACACAACCGCGCTGATGACGGCGACGATCATGGCTGCAAGCGCCGCCGGCCGGCGCCCGACGACATCCGAAACGCTGCCGAACACCAGCAGGGCGCCGAGATTGCCGACGACATAGACCGCGTAGATCAGCGTCAAGGTGATTTGCGAAAAGCCGAATTGCTGCTTGTAGACGATATAGAGAGGCGTCAGCACCGTGCTGCCGGCAAACAGCACCGCGATCATCGCCGCGACAGTCGGGATCGCGAGGACGTCGCTGCCGGCTTCGTTCTGAGTTTGCGTCAGATCGCGAAAGGCCATGGCCAACCTCGTCACCAGGTTCAGGGGTCGCGACGTTAACGCGTCCTCACCGCCGACGTTCCGGTCGACGGCCATGCTCCTGACACCACGCTGGCGTTGCCCGGCCAGCAAGCCGATGATCGCAAAAAAATGGATCGGGGCCAGCGGCCCCGATCCATCACGGCACCCTTGCCGTACTAGGCGCAATCAGTCCTGTTTGCAGAAAAAACCGGGCCTACTTGCAGGAGAAACCAGGTGCGATCTTGCACTTGCCGGGACGCGGCTTGTGCGGCGGGCGGTGGTGGGGAGGACGGTGATGGGGCCGATGATGCCAGTGCGGCGGCCGATGCGGCGGGCGCACGATGATAACCGGCGGATGCACGACTTGGGTCCGCGAGAGATAGCCGGAACTGGCCCAGCCGCTGACACCGCCGCCATGGATCCTGCACCAGCCCGGCTGACAGCCGGTCACGTCGACCCTGAGACCGGCCGGCAACGTCCCGACCTTCGCGTATCCCGCGCCAGGTCCGGTACGCACGTTGAGGCTCGTCGTCGTGTGGGCGCCGTAGGCGAAGGCCGCGGCGGACGTCCCGAAGACGGCGGCCAGAATGGTCGCTATCGCAAGCAGAAATCGAAATCTCATCAGTCCCTCCATCGAGCGCCGGCCGTTCGACTGCTTCGGCCGGGACTGCGTCGCAAGGGGAGAGGCTGGGCAGGGAAAAGTCAACAAGTTACCAAGGCCAATCACCACGATCACCGATCCGGGTGGAAGTTTCCCCTGATATAGTTGAGGAATTTTGCGTACGCCGTTTATCGGCATGCCAACATCCGCTAACGATTTACTATCTTTCGGCAATTCGTCGCGGACCGAGGTGGTGATCATGGGCAAGGGCAGGGTCGAGGCATTCACCGACGGCGTGGTGGCGATCATCATCACCATCATGGTGCTGGACTTGAAGGTACCGGAAGGCGAGGATTTTTCGGCGCTGCTGCCGCAGTGGCCGGTCTTCCTGTGCTACGTGCTTTCGTTCATCAATGTCGGCATCTACTGGAACAATCTGCACAACATGTTCCATACCGTGCAGCGTGTCGACGGCCGCGTGCTGTGGGCGAACCTGCATCTGCTGTTCTGGTTGTCCCTGATGCCGGTGACGACCGCCTTCATGGGCGAGAACCATTTCGCCGCGGTTCCGGTCGCGGTCTATGGTTTTGACCTTGTAATGTGTGCGACCGCCTACAGCATCCTGGTCATTGCGCTGCATCGGCTGCATGGGCCGGACACCGCATTCGCCAAGGCAATCGGCCGCGATCGCAAGGGAAGGATTTCGCTCGCCGTCTACATAGCGGCCGTTGGGCTGACCTTCCTCGACCGGTGGATCGGCGTGGCGCTCTATGTCGCCGTCGCCCTGATCTGGCTGGTGCCGGACACGCGCTTTGCGCGGGTGATCGAAAAATAGCCATCTGCCTGACGCAATCCGGCAGGGCAAACCGCTTCACACGTTTCGTGGAATTGCCTAACCGCGCATCGCCTTCAGCTTTTCCGCCACGGAAGCGGCCAGATCGGCATAGCGCTCTTCCAGCCGCTCCGCCGCCTTGATGATCGAGAAATCATGGCCGAACTTTTCCAGCGCCATGCGCAGTTTCTCGACGAACTCGGCCTGTTGCTCGAGCGCCGAAAACAGAGTCTTCACCTGGGCTTCGCTGATATCGGGGTTGGCCAGCATCTGCGGCACCTCGCGCCCCATCCGGTCGCCGGTGGCGGTCTGTTCCTTCAGAATTGCAACCCAATCCGTCAATCGGAAATCTCCTTTTTGGCGTCGTAGCATGCGCAGCCCCGACCGGGCCGGTCAACCCGACAAGCCCGACGGAGGCTTGCGCAGGCCCGTTCCGGCGCTAAGTTCGGCGCCATCAAAAAAGGAAACCATCGCCGATGATCGCCGACACCGAGATCCAGACCGCCCTGCCAGCGCTTGCCCCTGGCAACACCGCCGTCATTACCGGCGCCGCCAGCGGCATCGGCCTTGCCGCGGCCAAACGGCTGGCGCTGATGGGCATGAAGATCGTGCTGGCCGACATTGGCGGGCCGCGCCTCGACGATGCCGCGCGGGCCGTCTCCGCGATTGCCGGTGACGACGCCGTGCTTGCCGTCGCATCGGACGTTTCGAAGGCCGATGAGGTCGACCGTCTCGCCGACCGGGCATTCGGCGCCTTCGGCGAGGTCTCGCTGCTGATGAACAATGCCGGCGTCGGCGACAACCCCGGAAAGCCCTGGGAAAACCGCGATGGCTGGAAGCGGCTGCTCGACATCAATTTCTGGGGCGTCGTGCACGGCGTCGAAGCTTTCGCGCCACGCATGCTGGCGTCGGCCAAGCCGGGCCTGATCGTCAACACCGGCTCCAAACAAGGCATCACCACACCGCCCGGCAACCTCGCCTACAACGTTTCCAAGGCAGGCGTGAAGACCTTTACCGAGGGCTTGGCGCATGCGCTGCGCAATGAGCCCGGCGCCCGCCTGTCGGCGCATCTGCTCATCCCCGGCTTCACCTATACCGGCCTGACCGAGGGCGCGACCGAAAAGCCGGCTGGAGCGTGGACGGGCGAACAGGTGATCGATTTCATGCTGGAATCGCTGGTCGAGCGCGACTTCTATATCCTGTGTCCCGACAATGAGGCGGCGCGACCCATGGACGAAAAGCGCATGGCCTGGGCGATCGGCGACATCATCGAAAACCGCCCTGCCTTGTCGCGTTGGCACCCCGATCACAAGGATGCATTCGCGGCGTTCATGAAGCGATGAGCATGTCCCGAACATTGGCTGCGGTGCGGATCACATAACTCGAACACCGGCGGAACACTCGGGATTGACCGCGGGTTCAGCCGCCGGCGCTTCGTGCCACCTCTTTTTTCGGTTTGCGTTTTGCCGCCACGACTTTCTTTGCGGCCATGGTCGCGACTTTGTCGTCATGCCGCTTCGCCGCGACCTCGCATTTGGCGCGGATCTCCTGGACCTCGGCTTCAGTCAGGTGCTCGATGCCGATGAAGGTGTTTTTGGCCTCGCTCACCCGTATCAATTCGTCGAGCTTGGCCTGGATCGCGGCGCCGTCCCGATTCTGGGTGTTTTGGATGAGAAACACCATCAGGAAGGTGATGATCGTGGTTCCGGTGTTGATCACCAACTGCCAGGTGTCGGAAAAATTGAAGAACGGCCCGCTCACCGCCCAGACGATAACGATCAGGCAACACACCGCAAACGTCAGCGGCAGTCCGGTGAGATGGGCGATCTGGTTGGCGAATTTGGTGAAAAGCTTCTCGATCATGAGGTCCCTCAAAACAGCGCCGCGTCATGCGGTCCGCCGGAAGAAACAACCAGCAGCCATTTCGGGTTCCCGCCGGTAAAAAATACGACCCACGCAATCGAATGCACGCAAAGCGCGCATCTGGAACAAAACACACCTTATCGGTTTAAGGTCATTGTAGCCGTGCAGGCAAAGAGCCTGTTCCTTCCGCTTCACAGCGGTTTACCTCCAGCCCCTTCCGCTGCGCCACCCCCGCATGGCGGAAGGGGTTTCATTCCGTCAGACGGCGTCGTTTTCCCAGCGGTCGAGGAAAGCCTCGATCGGCATTGCCTGCATGTCGGGAACCGCCCTGGCGAGTTTCTCGACGGGCCAGTCCCACCAGGCGAGAGCTTCGATGCGTGCCGCTATTTCAGGGGCAAAGCGCTGCTTGAGCGGCTTCGCCGGCACGCCGGCAACGATCGCGTAGGACGGTACGTCCCGCGTCACCACCGCATTGGCGCCGACGACGGCGCCATTGCCAATGGCGATCCCGGGCAAGATGACCGCGCCATGGCCGATCCACACATCATGGCCGATGGTCACGGCCTTCGACCGCCGCCGCTCACGGAACGCGGCATCGACGCCCAGCCAGCGGAAATACTCGTTCGGCCGATAGCTGACCTTGTGCTGGGTCAGCCGCTCGATCGGATGCTCCAGCGCATTGATGCGGCTGTTGGCGGCGATCGAGCAGAATTTGCCGATCGTCGTGTAGATCGCCTCGGCATGGCGTTCGAAATAGGAGAAATCGCCGACGATGACCTCGCGCAGCACGACGCGTTCGCCGATCGCGGCGTAGCGGCCAAGCTTGCAGCCCTTCATCTCAGCGGTTGGATGAATGCGCGGCTCGGGATCTTTCGCAACGAGATCTTCAGAACGGTCCATGCCGGCGGCTTTACGTCAGAGCGATTGGTCCCGCAAGCGGCGCGAATCGTCAGTCGGAACGGACAGGGTAGAGTTCGACCCGCCTATTTCGGCTTGCCGTTACTCCACACCACATTCTGGCCATAGAGCGGCACCGTCGTAACCGACATCTTGGCCGAGCCGTTCTGGACTTGGCGTGAATGCGACAGATAGATCAGGGTCTCGTTGGCCTTGTCGTAGATGCGGTTCACCACCTGCTTCTTCCAGATCAGGCTGATGCCTTGCTTGAAAACCTCCTCGCCGCCTTCGCTCGTATCAATATTCCCGATGGTGATCGGACCGGTCTGACGGCAGGAGATCGAGGAATCGCTGGGATCCTCGAACCAGTTGCCCTTGTGCAAGCGGTCGATGACACTGCGATCGAAATAGGAAACGTGGCAGGTCACGCCCTCCACTTTCGGATCCTTGATCGCCTCGACGATGATGTCGTTGCCGATCCAGTCGACGCCGACCTTGCCAACTTCCTCGGCAATGGCGCTACCGGCGGCAAGCACGACACACGCGGCCAAGGCACCGCCGATCAGTTTTCGCCCAATCAAGCCTCGTCCGATAAATTCTGGCCCAGTCAATCCCGGCAAAGAATCCTCCTGCGGTTCGGGTTGCCGGGGTCTCAGGTGGGGCCAAGGCTGACACATTGCAAGCCGGAAGGTCGGATCAAACCGCAGGCATCCGCCATAGCCGGTTGCGTCAACGCGGCATCTTTGCGTGTACCCCGTCGAACCGCTAAGACTGTGGCCGACAACGGGTGCATGGTTCTGGCCGGCGCACCGTGACATTACGGACGGACTTTTTTGATGATGCGTTCTATCCTGGTCGGCATTCTCGTTCTGATGGCGGCCGGCATCGGCTGGCTGACTTTCGACTGGTATCGCGGTCACTATGGCGGCGAACCGTTCGGCGCGCCCTTTACCCTGGTCGACCAGAAAGGCGCACCGATCACCGAAGCCGCTTTCCGGGGCCAGCCCAGCGTCGTCTTTTTCGGCTTCACCCACTGCCCCGAAGTTTGCCCGACCACGCTGTTCGAACTCTCCGGCTGGCTGAAGACGCTCGGCGACGACGGCAAGAACCTGCATGCCTATTTCGTCTCGGTCGATCCGGAGCGCGATACGCCGCCGGTGATGAACGCCTATGTCAGCAATTTCTCCGACCGCATCACCGGCATTACCGGCGATCCGGACAAGGTCCATGCCATGGCCAAGGCGTTCGGCATCTATTGGAAGAAGGTCGATACCGGCGACGGCGACTACACCATGGACCACACCGCCTCGGTCCTGCTGCTCAACGCCAAGGGCGACTTCGCGGGCACGATCGCCTATGGCGAGAATGCCAGCACCGCCGTGGAGAAGCTGAAGCGCCTCGCCGCGAAGGGCTGACAAGAATTCACATGACCCAGACGCGGCTCCATTTCACCACCGGAAAGATCGAGGCCGAGCGCATCTTCGCGGCGCTCGAAACGGCCTTCGAGGATGAGGGCCTGCCGATCGCCGTGCTGGAGGTCGATGAAGAGGCCGACATCCACGAGGTCTCGCTCTACGCCGATGGCGACGTCGAAGCGGTCGAGGCGCGGCTGAAGGATGTTCTCGCCGGCCTCGCTTTGTCGAGACCGGTCCAGCGCGAAGCGCTGCCCGACGTCGACTGGGTGGCACGGTCCCTGGAAGGGTTGAAGCCGGTGCGCGCCGGCCGTTTCTTCGTCCACGGCGCGCATGACAGCAGGAAGCGCCACAGCGGCGAACTCGCCATCGAGATCGAGGCGGGCCTTGCCTTCGGCACCGGCCATCATGGCACCACTGCGGGCTGCCTCGAAATGCTGGAGAAAGTCGTGCGGCGCGAGCACCCGCGCAACGCGCTCGACCTCGGTACCGGCAGTGCGGTGCTGGCGATCGCCGTCGCCAAGCTGGCACATATTCCGGTGCTGGCCACCGACATCGATCCGGTCGCGGTCAAGGTCGCCGCCGCCAATGCGCGTCTGAATCACGTCAAAGGCCTGATCGAGACGGTGACCGCGCCTGGCTTTCACCACCCGATCTTTGCCAGGCGCGCGCCCTTCGACCTCATCGTCGCCAACATATTGGCGCGGCCGCTGATGCGGCTGGCACCGCAAATGGCAGGGCATGTCACGCTTGGCGGCTCGATCGTGCTGTCAGGCATTCTCGACCGCCAGCGCGACGCTGTGATCTCGGCCTATGTCGGCCAGAATTTCCGCCACGTCAGTACTTTGCACCGCGAAGGCTGGGTGACGATCCATCTCAAGCACTGAGGCCGGCAAGGCGGTTGCCGGCCCTCAACGGTCCCGGTTGCTGGACTTCGATGCGTGTCGGCAAGAGAATGCCGCCGCCGCCCCTTTATCCATGGCTGGACCAGCCTCATTTGGTTGTCACCCGGCGGACGCTGTAGCAATTTGCACCAGCCGGAAAATCGATTCCGCTTTCCAGGCCCATAGGTTACGGTCGAGCGGATACCAAGGAGGCCCATCATGTTCCAGAGCTTCGATTCCGCGGGCGATCCGGCGGTCGGCAAGCCGCGCGTGGCGCTGCTGCGCCAGTGGCTGACCGCGAACGGCCTCGACGGCTTCATCGTTCCGCGCGCCGACGAGCACCAGGGCGAATACGTCGCCGATCGGTCGGCACGGCTGAAATGGCTGACCGGCTTCAGCGGCTCGGCCGGCGTCGCCATCGTGCTGCGCGACCGCGCCTTCGTCTTTGTCGACGGTCGCTACACGCTGCAGGTGCGCAATGAGGTCGATCTCGGCATCTTTTCGATCGAAAGTCTGGTCGACAATCCGCCCGCCGTCTGGCTCAAGGACAACATCGGCAAGGGGGCGCGGCTGGGCTTCGATCCCTGGCTGCACACGATCGGCGAGGTCAAGGCGCTGCAGGCCTCCGCCGACAAGACCGGCGCGGTGCTGGTGCCGCTCGACCGGAACCCGATCGATATCATCTGGAAGGATCAGCCCGCCGCACCCGTGACCCCGGTCGAGTTGCACCCGATCGGCTTTGCCGGCGAACTCGCCAAGGACAAGCTGGCGCGGCTGGCGACGGCGATCGGCAAGGACGGCGCCACCCATGCGGTGCTGACCGACCCATCGTCCATCGCCTGGGCCTTCAACATCCGTGGCGGTGACGTGCCGCACACGCCGCTGGCGCTCGGCTTCGCCATACTCGCCGCCGACGGGTCGCACCAGCTTTTCATGGATCGGCGCAAGTTCTCGCGCCAGGTGGCGGCCTACCTCACCCAGCTCGCCGATCCGCATGAGCCCGGCGAATTCGAAGCGGCGATCGCCGCACTTGCGAAAAGCGGCGCGAAAATCGCGCTCGATCCGGTGCTGGCCGCCGACCGGCTGCGCATGCTGATCGAGGACAATGGCGGCACGGTGATTGCCGCGCCCGACCCTGCCCGCATTCCGCGCGCCACCAAGAACCAGGCCGAGATCAACGGCTCGCGCGCCGCGCATCGCCGCGACGGCGCGGCGGTGGCCAAGCTGTTGTGCTGGCTGGAGCGCCAGAAACCCGGCTCACTCGACGAAATCGCGGTTGTCACCAGGCTCGAAGAAACCCGCCGGCAGACCGGCGAGGAAACGCAGATGCCGCTGCGCGACGTCTCTTTCGACACCATTTCGGGCGCCGGCCCGAACGGCGCCATCATGCATTACCGCGTCTCGCGCGCCACCACCCGCAAGCTCCAGGCCGGTGAGCTGTTCCTGCTCGATTCCGGTGCGCAATACCAGGACGGCACGACAGACATCACCCGCACCGTGCCGATCGGCCAGCCGACCGAAGAGATGCGCGAGCGCTTCACGCTGGTGCTGAAAGGCATGATCGGCATTTCCACGCTGCGCTTCCCCGCCGGCACGCGCGGATCGGAGATCGACGCCGTCGCCCGCATGGCGCTGTGGAGGCATGGCTGCGACTTCGCCCATGGCACCGGCCACGGTGTCGGCTCATACCTGGCCGTCCATGAGGGTCCGCAGCGCATCGCCCGCACCGGCACCGAAAAGCTGCTCGAAGGCATGATGCTGTCGAACGAGCCCGGCTACTACAAGGAAGGCGCCTACGGCATCCGCATCGAGAACCTCATCCTGGTGACGCCGGCCGAACAGATCGAGGGCGGCGACATCGCTATGCACGGTTTCGAGACGCTGACGCTGGCCCCGATCGACGTCAGGCTGGTGCGATCGGATCTGCTGACGCGCGACGAATTGCACTGGCTCGACGCCTACCACGCCCGCGTGCTGGCCGAGATCGGTCCGATGCTCGACGGCGAAACGCTGGCCTGGCTGGAAAAGGCGACGGCGCCGCTGCCGCACGACGCGAAGATTTGATTTTCTGAAGCGCTGAAGGGCGTGTCGAGGTTCAGGCCAGGCCGGTTCGAAAACGGTTGATACGGAGAACCGGATTGGAGCACCGAAGCGCAGCTATCAGCCGTCTGCGGGCCGGAATCACCTGGATATCGATACGCCCTACCCGACGAACTGCCGCGCTACAATCAACACCGCCGCGCCCGCCAGAAACATCGCCATCAGCCCGCCACGCAGCGCCACCAGCGCGGAGACGACCAGCGCTGCCCACTCCGCCGGGCCCGCGCCGAGCGCCGCCGGCGCCACCAGCGTCGTCAGCACCGCCGCAGGCACGGCGTTGAGCCCGGCCTCGACGCGCGGATGAATGTGGTCGAAGCGCGAGATGACCAGATGCCCGCCGATACGGGTGAGATAGGTGGCGATGGCGCCGGCGATGATGATCCAGAAGGTCGTGCTCATGGCCTTGTCTCCACACCGCTGTGATGCGGCGGCAGGACGACGGCGAGCAACACACCGGCGATGGCGCCGATCGAAACGTGCCAGGGCGAACCCACTGTCTTGTAGGCGATGATCGAGGCGCAGGCACTGGCGACGACCACCGGCAGCCACAGCGGCCGCTTGCGGAAGCCCATCACGAGGCCAAGGAAATAGATCGGCAGCAGGAAATCGATGCCCAGGGCATGGGGATCGGGAATGAGCTTTCCAAACAGCGCGCCGAGCGCGCTTTCGATGGTCCAGAATACATAGACCGGCAGCCCAAGTCCCAGATACCAGGCAAAGCCGACGGTCTGGCCCGACTGGGCCCTGGCCTCGGCGACGGCGAATTGCGGATCGGTGAGGATGAAGAAACCGAGCGCCTGCTGCACCCCGGACCAGTGCGCGATGCGCCGGCCAATGCCGGCGGAATAGAGCACGTGGCGGAAATTGACGGCGAAGATCGACAGCACGATCAGCCACGGCGCGACATGCTGGCCGAACAGTTCTATGCCGACCATCTGGCTGGCGCCGCCGAAGATCAGCGCGCTCATCAGGAAGGCTTCGAAAACGGAAAAGCCGTTGTCGACGGCGATCGCGCCGAACAGCAGCCCGAACGGCGCCGCCGCCACCACGACCGGCATGGAGAGCCGTACGCCTTGCCAGAAATCGCTTTTCGCGCCGTTCTCGGAAATTGCTTGCGCCGACATGTCTCTCCCCGATCAGAGGGCTGATGTAGGAAGCACTGCCCGGCTTGTCACACGAATTCGCTTGAGCCAAACGATCAGCGGAAATGATCCCTGTTAGGATTCACGCGATATCCTATTGTCGCCCGGCAGGCATTTGGCAGAAATACACGAGGGGGATTCTAATGATTGCTTATGATTTCACCGGCAGGCACGCAGTCGTCACCGGGGCCGGTGGCGGCATGGGCGAGGCGATCACGCTGGCGCTGCTCGATGCCGGCGCGTCGGTCACCGCCATCGACGTCAAGCCACGCCCGACAGCGCTCGCCGCCTATGACGACCGGCTGACCTTCGCCCAGGGCGACCTCACCGACGCCGGCTTTGTTGAACGGACCATCGGCGCTGCGGGCCGCGAACGCGGCGGTATCGACTATCTCGCCAATGTCGCAGGCGTGCTCTGGTTCGGCCGCGACAAGTCGGCCCTCGAGATGGACCTCGACGTCTGGGACCAGGTCTTCAACATCAACCTGAAATCCTTCGTGCACACGGCGCGCGCGGTTGTTCCGCAAATGCGCGCCGGCGGGCGTGGCGGCGCCATGGTGCATTTCTCGACCATCCAGTGGTATCGCGGCGATCCGAAGCCACAGGATGCCTACCAGGCGTCGAAGGCCGGCGTCTGCGCGCTGTCGAAGTCGCTGGCCATGCAGTTGGCCGGCGAGCGCATCCGCTCCAACGCCATCTGCCCGGGCATGGCGCTGACGCCGCTGCAGGCGCGCTGGGACACCGAGGAGAAGCGCGCCGCCGTTGCCGACTACACACCGCTCGGCCGCATCGGCACGCCGCAGGACATGGCCAATGCGGCGCTCTTCCTGCTTTCCGACGCGGCAAGCTACATCACCGGAATAGAGTTGGCCGTCGATGGGGGTCTCCTGATGCGGATGTAGCCCGCCCTGTCCAACGGATCGGAAAACTAACCGGTCACCTTGCCCTGGATCGCCCTGCCCCAGTCGAGCAGCGGCTTGGCGCGCAATGTAAAATCGACAAGCTCGTCGACCAGCGCCGGCGCGTGAATTTCGGCCGGATCGATGACACGCTGGACGACGAAATGCCGGTTGCGCACGGCCTCCGCGAGATCGGCGTCCGCGATCTGCTCAAAACCGCGCGGCGCCCGCTTCATGCGGCCTTCGGTTTCGAATTCAAGGCCGTTTTTCTTCAACGTTGAAAGCAGCTTGCGGAATTCGCCGGGCCGATCGGTGATCGCCCTGCGCATCGCCAGCAAGAGCGGCGGCTCAGGGTTCCACCAGGCCACGTCGGCAAAGCAGCGCTCGAGCCCGATATGCACGTAGAAGACGCCCAGGCCTGTCTTGCTGCCGTCTGGTGACAGAATGGCCGAAACATGCCTGTTATAGGGACGTTTGTCCTTGGCAAAGCGGACGTCGCGATTGATGCGGAACAGCGATTTCTTGCGGTCGCCGCGCAGACCAAGCCCCGCCGTTGCGAACCGCTCCGTAAGGACCTCGACCAGATCGCCGATCGGCCCATGCAGATCGCTGTCGAAAAGCGCGCGGTTCTCCGCAAACCATTCGCGGCTCTGGTGGAAATCCAGCGCCTTGAAGAACGGAATGGCTTTCGGACCAAACCCTTTGAACGTCCCGTCCGTCACGACTTGCCGACCCGCTGCAGCCAGGTGTCCTCGTCTATGACCTCGACGCCGAGTTCGCTGGCAAGCTTGAGCTTTGAGCCCGCACCCGGTCCCGCCACCAAAAGATCGGTCTTGGCCGAAACCGAACCGGCCACCTTGGCGCCGAGACGTTCGGCCATCGCCTTGGCTTCGGAACGGGTCATCTTTTCCAGCGAACCGGTAAAGACAATCGTCTTGCCGGCGACTTCGCTGTCGGCCGAGACGGTGACGATATAGGGCTTCGGCTTGACCTGTTGCAGCAACTTCTCGAGCACCTCGTCATTGCGCTCGTTGCCGAAGAAATCGCGCAGCGCATCGATCACCGTATCGCCAATGCCGTTGATCGACGGGAAGACCGAATGCGGATCCTTCGCCGCCGCCGTCTCCTTGCCGACGCGGATAAGCTCCTCGATGGTCGAGAATGTTCGCGCAAGCACGGCGGCCGTTGTCTCGCCTATATGGCGGATGCCGAGCGCGAAGATGAAGCGGTCGAGCTCCGGCTCGCGGCGCGAATCGATGGCCGCGAACAATTTGTCGAGGCCTTCGTAATTGCGGTCCTCGACGCTGCGCACATTCTTGCGGGTCTTGCCGGATGCGGCCTCCCGTTGCCTGGCCTGCTCCTCGCGGCGCTCGGCCAGCGCCTTGGTCACGGCGGGGCGGCGCTCCCTGAGCGTGAAGATGTCGGCGGCTGTCTTGATCAAACCCGCATTGAAAAACGTGTCGATGTTCTCCGCGCCCAGGCCTTCGATATCCAGGGCGCCGCGCGACACGAAGTGGCGCAGCCCTTCCACGGCTTGCGCCGGGCAGATCAGTTCGCCCGTGCAGCGGCGGCGCGAATCCTCCTTGCCGGTCTTCTCGTTGATCTCGCGCGTCGCCGGCGAGCCGCAGATCGGGCAAGAGTGCGGGAATTCGTACGGCACGGCATCGGGCGGACGCTTGTCGATGACGACGCTGACGATCTGCGGGATGACGTCCCCTGCCCGCTGGATCACCACCGTGTCGCCGATGCGCACGTCGATGCCGTCGCGGATCGGCTGGCCGGTGCTGTCCAGGCCCTTGATATAATCTTCATTGTGCAGCGTGACGTTCTCCACCACCACGCCGCCGACCGTCACCGGCGCAAGCCGCGCGACCGGCGCCAGCGTGCCGGTTCGGCCGACCTGGATGTCGATCCTCTGCACGGTCGTCATCGCCTGTTCGGCCGGGAATTTGTGCGCGACGGCCCAGCGTGGCTCACCGGTGACGAAACCCCAGCGGCGCTGCAGCTCCAGCTGGTCGACCTTGTAGACGACCCCGTCTATGTCATAGCCGAGCGACGAGCGTTGCTCCTCGATCAGGTGATAATGCGCGACCAGTTCCTCGACCGATTTCGCCCGCACCATCAGCGGACTGATCTTGAAGCCCCAATCGGCGAATTTCTGCACCGCTTCGTACTGCGTTGGTGCCGGATCCGCCGTCGTGTAACCCCACGCGTAGGCAAAGAATTTGAGGTTGCGGCTGGCGGTGACGGATGGATCCTTCTGGCGCAGCGACCCGGCCGCCGTGTTGCGCGGATTGACGTAATCCTGGCCCCCCACAGCCGCCGAGCGCGCCTTGAGCGCCTCGAATTCGGCATAGGTCATATAGACCTCGCCGCGGATCTCGATGGTCTCGGGCCAGCCTGACCCCTTCAGCTTGGCGGGAATGTCGGCGATGGTCCTGAGGTTGGCGGTGATGTCCTCGCCGACAGCGCCGTCGCCGCGCGTCGCGCCCTGCACGAACACGCCCTTTTCGTAACGCAGCGAAGCCGACAGCCCGTCGATCTTCGGTTCGGCGGTGAAGGCAATTTCGAGGTCCTTGTCGCGGTCGAAGAAGCGCCGGCCGCGCTCGATGAAATCGGTGACGTCGGCGTCGGTATAGGCCTTGGCGAGACTGAGCATCGGCACGGCATGGCGCACCTTGGTGAAGCCTTCCGCCGGGGCGGCACCCACCCTGAGCGAGGGCGAATCCCCGCGCACCAGCCCGGGAAAGCGCTCCTCGATGGCAAGATTGCGCCGCCGCAGCGCGTCATACTCGGCGTCCGTGATCGTGGGCGCGTCCTCGGCATGGTAGCGCCGGTCATGACCGGCGATCTCCTCGGCAAGGCGCTGGAGTTCGGCTTCAGCCTCGCTTTCGCTGAGCGAATCGACAGGTTTTTCGGCCATGCTTTTTGTCCCTAAACGGTGGCGCGCCACAATAGAGCATGATCTTGAAAGGTGGGAACCGGTTTTCGGAAAAGATCATTCCTGAACAGCAGGATGGAGCCATATCCTGACTCGCCCCATGACGCCTGATCGTCTCATGACGCCGGATCGTCTCATGCCGCGTTTGTATTCTCGCGCAGCAGCCGCTCGGCGGCGGCGCGCGCCTCGTCGGTGATCGTGGCGCCGGCCAGCATGCGGGCGATCTCCTCCTGCCGCGCAGTCCTGTCCATCTCGGCAATTCCGGTCGCGACACGGTCGGTGCTGCCCGATTTGGAGATCAGGAAATGTGTTGCCGCGCGCGCCGCCACTTGCGGCGCATGGGTGACGGAAAGCACCTGGACGCGCTTCGACAGCCGCGCCAGCCGCTGGCCGATGGCGTCGGCGACAGCGCCGCCCACCCCGGTGTCGATTTCGTCGAAAACCAATGTCGGCGCCGAGCCACGGTCGGCCAGCGCCACCTTTAACGCCAGGAGAAAGCGCGAAAGCTCGCCGCCGGAGGCAACCTTCATCATCGGCCCGGGCCGCGTGCCAGGATTGGTGCGCACCCAGAACTCGATCTGGTCGATGCCCTCTTCCATGCGCGCCTCGGCCTCGCTCTTCATCTCGACGATAAAGGCCGCGCGTTCGAGCTTCAGCGCCGGCAGTTCGGCCATCACCGCCTTGGTCAGACCGACCGCCGCGGCATGACGAAGCGAGGACAGCTGTGCGGCGGCGATGTCATAGGCTTCGCGCGCGGCGGCCGCCTGCTTTTCCAGCCCGTGCAGGCGTTCTTCGCCGGCATCGAGATCGGCGAGATCGGCAACCATCGTGTCGCGCAGCTGCGCCAGGTCATCGACGGCGACGCTGTGCTTGCGTGACGCCGCGCGCAGCGAAAACAGACGTTCCTCGGCTTTCTCCAGCCGCTGCGGATCATACTCCGTGGCACGAAGCGCGGCCTCGACGCCCGACTGCGCCGCGTCGAGCGACAGCATGGCTTCATCCAGCGACTTCACCACGTCCTCGAGCAGGCCGGGCGCTTCCGTCGCCTTGCGCTGCAGCCGTCTCAGCAGGCTGGCCAGTTGCGGCAAGGGCGAGGACGGGCCCGACAGCACATCCTGCGCGTCGTGGATTTCGGAAGCGATCTTCTCGGCGCGCATCATGTGGGCACGCAGCTCGGCAAGTTCGGTTTCCTCGCCCGGCTGCGGATCGAGCTTGGTCAGTTCGGCAACCGCGGCGCGCAGATAGTCGGCTTCGCGCGCGGCGGCTTCCACCTTGGCGCGATGGCGCGTCAGCTCCTGCTGGGCGGCGCGCCAGTGCCGCCATGCCTCGCCGGTCGAGCGGACGGCGCCGAGATGGCCGCCGAAAGCATCGAGCACATCGCGATGCGCGCCGGGATCGACCAAGGCGCGCTCGTCATGCTGGCCGTGAATCTCGACCAGGGCGCGGCCGACATCGCGCATCAGCGTCACGGAGGACGGCTGGTCGTTGACGAACACACGGGTCCGGCCATCCGCCGTCTGCACGCGCCGCAGGATGACGTCGCCATCATCCTCGATGGCGTTTTCGGCGAGCAGCGCGCGCACCGGATGGTTGCGCGGAACATCGAACACGGCAATGACCTGGCCCTGGGACGCGCCGTGGCGCACCAGCGAGGCATCGCCGCGCGCGCCGAGCGCCAGCGACAGGGCATCGAGCAGGATGGACTTGCCGGCGCCGGTTTCGCCGGTCAGCACGGAAAGGCCCGGCTGGAAGTCGATGTCCAGCTTTTCGATCAGGACGATATCGCGGATCGACAGTCTGGAAAGCATGAGAAACCGGACCTATTGCATGCCGCCCAAAAGTGGACCCGGTTTCGGGATAACGACAGGCACGAAAAACAAAAGTATAAAGCGGCACCCGACAGTTGGAGTCGCAGCGCCGCACTATCTTTTTGTTTGAGCTTCGGATCAATCCGAAAAAGCGCGCTGCGCGCTTCGCTCGGAGGCTCCGCGGTCAGGCGCCGGTGATCAGCTTCCCGGCCTTGGATATCCACGACCCGGCATTTTCACGCGGCGCCAGCCCGTTGCTCTGCAGCAGCTTGTAGGAATCCTTGTACCACGAACTGTCGGGATAGTTGGTACCGAGCACCGCGGCCGCCGTCTGGGCCTCCGAGGTCAAGCCCAACGCGTAATAGCTTTCGGTGAGGCGCGCGAGCGCTTCCTCGACATGGCGGGTGTTGGAATAGTTTTCGACCACGGTGCGGAAGCGTTTGACGGCGGCGATGTACTCGCGGCGCTCCAGATAATAGCGGCCGATCTGCATTTCCTTGCCCGCGAGCTGGTCGTTGGCGAAGCGGATCTTTTCCTTGGCATCGTCGACATATTCCGACGTCGGCCAGCGCGTCACCAGGTCCTGCATCGTCTGCAGGGTCTGGCGTGCTTCCTTCTGGTCCTGCGTCACATCCTTGATCTGGCGATAGTAGCTCAGACCAATGATATACTGGGCATAGGCCGCGTCATCCGTGGACGGATAGAGAGCCAGGTACCGCTTCGCCGACTGGATCGCATCGTCGTAGCTGCCCTTTCGATAGTCGGCGAACGCGCCCATCACCATCGATTTGCGGGCCCATTCCGAATAGGGGTGCTGGCGGTCGACCGCGTCGAATTTCTTGCTTGCCTCGTCCAGGCGGCCGGCGTTCAGATTGGCCAGGCCCTGATTGTAGAGAACGTCGGCCGGTTCGGTCTGGTCGACATAGGTCGACAGGTCGATGTCTTTTTCCGACGACATGCAAGCCGCCAGAAAGAGCGATGGAACAACCACCGAAAGCGCTAGGAAAACAGACCGCTGCGGCGCTTTCGATTGACCGACTCGCTTGAAGAACATGATTGGATTGCGCCCTTTCGGCGTTATTTTAATGCTCGTTGCATGCAGTTGTCCCAAAACTGGTCCCCACCTTTGAGCGACATGCACTAATCGACGGCAGCAGCCATAAACCATAACCGCCTTGCCCGGCAACGCTATGTCCAGCCAATCGCGCATTTTTGTGGCGGCGGACCGTGGCGTGAAAATCTACGCAATTTCGCCGATGGATGATGCATTCATGCAACACCCATACCGCCATGGAATCCGAAAAAGATTAAGAAAATCAGATCATCCAGGGCGCATAGAGAGGCGCATTGACGGCGTTCATCTCGGCGGCGCGACCACGCTCACGGCGTGTCGTCTCGACGATCTCGAAGGCGGTGCGGTCCGACAGCAGGCGCCGCAGTGCGGCGGCGTTCAGCCGATGGCCGCCGCGATAGGAGCGGAAACAACCGATGAAGCGCGCGCCGGCCAGCGCCAGGTCGCCCATGGCGTCGAGCGTCTTGTGGCGCACGAACTCATTGGGATAGCGCAGGCCGCCCATATTGATGACGCGGTTGTCGTCACCGATCACCAGGGAATTTTCCAGCGAGGATCCCAGAGCATAGCCGGCGGCCCACAGCCGCTCGACGTCCTTCATGAAGCCGAAGGTGCGGGCCCGCGCGATGTCGCGGCGGAAAATATCGGCGTTGATATCGGATGCGAAGAGCTGACGGCCGATCGCCGGGCTTTCGAAATCGATCTCGACCTCGAAACGGGTGCCGTCATAGGGCCTGAACTCCGCCCAGGAGGCGCCGTTCTCGATGCGGACCGGCTTGACCACCCTGATATAGCGCCGCTTGACGGCCAGCATCTCGATGCCGGCCTGGTCGATGGCTTCGACGAACGCCATGGCGCTGCCGTCGAGGATTGGGACCTCGTGGCCGTTGATCTCGATGATGACATTGTCGATGCCGAGCCCGAACAGGGCGGCCATGATGTGCTCGACCGTGGCGATGTGCTCGCCCGAAGGATCGCCAAGCATGGTGCAAAGGTCGGTGGCGCCGATCTCGGAAAACAGGGCGCGGAACTCACGGCCCTGCCCGTCTCCATTGAGGAGCGCGAACACGATGCCGGTATCGGCATCCGCGGGCAGGAAACTGATGGAAACTTCTTTGCCGCTGTGAACGCCGGTGCCTGTAAGCGACGCGCGCGTCTTCACTGTCGTCTGGTGGTCGTGCAAGACAATCCCCATGAGCCCGTAATGCCTAGGTCCGCTTCTCCAGCCCGAGGGCGCGGCTCTTGTTAAATCGGCAGGCAGGGCGACTTCCCCCGAAATCCCGGCAAACCGACTATGGTAGGCAGCGAAGATAATGTCCCGGCAGGGAGACTCCAAATCACGGTTTCTTACTCTTTGTAACCGCGAACTGGAACATGTACGACGTCATAACCCGTTGATTACGCTGTCTTTTAAACGTTAACAGGCAAGCAATTTCTTGCCTGCCTGTTAACAATTGTTACAGTCCGTTAACCGCTCAGTTGGCCTGGCGGCGCAGGAACGCCGGAATCTCCAGCTGATCGTCCTCCTGAGTCGCCCTGGTCTGCGGCGTCAGGCGGCCCTGATCGTCCAGCTGGCCGCGCCGCGGCGCGTAAAGCTGGGCGTCCTGGCTGGCGAGGCGGCGCACTTCCGGTGCCGCCTGGCGCAGCTTGGGCTCGCGCGGTTGCGCCGGCTGCAGCCGTGCGGGCTCCTCCTCGCGGCGGGTCAGGCCATTGGTCAGGCGCTTCAGGAGGCCCATCGGGCCGCTGTTCTCGTGGTCGGCCGGGCGGCTCTTGGCGTCGACCTCGGCCTTGACGACCGGCGGAAAGTCCTCGACGCGCGGCATGCGCTGCGGCGCCATCGCCACCGGCTGCTGGACCTCACGCAGCATTTCGCGCGGCTGCGGAGCCGGCTGCATCATCTGCTGCACCACCGGCTGCACCATCGGCTGCGGTTGTGCGGGCGGCGCCTGGAAGATCTTGCTCTGCGGGCGGAAATCGTCCGCATGGGCGACAGGAGCCGGACGAGCCTGCGCCACGGCCGCGGCATTGGCTTCGGCCAACTGGATGGCTTCGGCGACCGGATCGGCGGCGCGCGGCTCATACACCGTCTGCTGGACCGGCGTCGGGCGGCTTTCCACAGGGGCGACGGCCGGCCGGGCAGCCTGCTTCGGCGGGGAGGTCCGGATCGAGATCGGCGCCGCGGCGATTTCAGCCGCCGACTTGTCGATGCCGGTGGCTACCACCGAGACGCGGATGACGCCTTCGAGTTCCTCGTCGAACGTGGCGCCCAGGATGATGTTGGCGTCCTGGTCGACTTCCTCGCGGATGCGGGTCGCCGCTTCGTCGACTTCGAACAGGGTCAGGTCGCGGCCGCCGGTGATCGAGATCAGCAAGCCCTTGGCGCCCTTCATCGAGGTCTCGTCGAGCAGCGGGTTGGCGATCGCGGCTTCCGCCGCCGCCATCGCGCGGCCCTCGCCCGAAGCCTCGCCGGTGCCCATCATCGCCTTGCCCATCTCGCGCATCACCGAACGCACGTCGGCGAAGTCGAGGTTGATCAGGCCTTCCTTGACCATCAGGTCGGTGATGCAGGCCACACCGGAGTAGAGCACCTGGTCCGCCATCGCGAAGGCGTCGGCGAAGGTGGTCTTGTCATTGGCCAGCCGGAACAGGTTCTGGTTGGGGATGACGATCAAGGTGTCGACGCATTTCTGCAGCTCCTCGATGCCGAAGTCGGCCGTCTTCATGCGGCGCTGGCCTTCGAAGTGGAACGGCTTGGTGACGACGCCGACAGTGAGAATGCCCTTCTCGCGCGCTGCGCGGGCAACAACCGGAGCAGCACCCGTACCGGTGCCGCCGCCCATGCCGGCGGTGACGAAGCACATATGGGTGTTGGTGAGATGGTCGAGAATCTCGTCGATGCACTCTTCCGCCGCCGCGCGGCCGACTTCCGGCTGCGATCCGGCACCGAGCCCCTCGGTGACATGCGCGCCAAGCTGGATCAGCCGAGAGGCCTTCGACATGGTCAGCGCCTGCGCGTCGGTGTTGGCCACGACGAACTCGACACCGCGCAGTCCGGCGGTGATCATGTTGTTCACGGCATTGCCGCCGCCGCCGCCCACACCGAACACGGTGATGCGCGGCTTAAGCTCGGTGATGTCCGGCTTCTGCAGATTGATAGTCATTGTCTCCGTCCTTTGCCTTTCACGCCGCTTCGCCGCCGCGGCCGCCTATGGGGCTGTCCCCGTCAATTAGAAACTGTCTCTCAACCACTGACTCATGCGATGCAGTTTTCCACCCGTTCCGGTCATTCTGAGACCGGAAATGCCTTTCGCCGGATGGCTCTCGAAGCTCGCCATCTGCGGATAGATCAGAAGCCCGACCGCGGCCGAGAAAGCCGGGCCTTTCGCCGCTTCGGGCAGGCCCGCCACGCCGAGCGGGCGACCGATGCGTACATTGCGCCCCAGGATGCGGCGCGCCGCTTCCGGCAGGCCGGCCAGCTGGCTGGCGCCGCCGGTGAGCACGACGCGCTTGCCGACCGCATTGCCGTAACCGGACTTGTTCAACCGGTCACGCAGGAGTTCGAGCGTCTCGTCGATGCGGGCGCGCACGATGCGCGTCATCACCGAACGCGGGATCTGCAGCGGCACGTCGCCATCGTCGCCGATCGGCTGGATCGAGACCAGATCGCGGTCGTCGGCGCTGCCCGGCAGCGCCGAGCCGTGCATCACCTTCAGCCGTTCGGCGGCGTCGAGCGAGGTCGAAAGTCCCTTGGCCATGTCGAGCGTCACATGGTTACCGCCGATGGCGATGGCGTCGCCATGGACGAACTTGCCTTCCGAAAACACCGAGATCGTCGTCGTGCCGCCGCCCATGTCGATGCAGGCGGCTCCGAGTTCCAGCTCGTCGTCGACCAGTGCCGCCAGCCCGCTGGCATAGGGCGTCGCCACCATGCGCTCGACCGACAAATGCGAGCGGTTGATGGAGAGCTCCAGATTGCGCATCGGCGCCGCATCGCCCGTCAGCACGTGCATGTCGACGCCAAGCGTGTCGCCCACCATGCCACGCGGATCGCGCACGCCACGCTCGGCATCGAGCGAGAAGCCGACGGGCAGCGAATGGACCACCTCGCGCTCGGCCTTCAGCGCCTGCTTGGCACCGGCGCCGAGCACGCGCTTGATGTCGGCTTCGTCGGCCTCGTGGCCGCCAAGATTGATGGTCGCCGAGAAGCTTTCGCTCTTCAGCCGGCCGGCGGTCATGTTGACGATCAGCGAATCGACCGTCAGCCCGGCCATGCGTTCGGCGGCATCGACGGAGAGGCGAATGGCATGCTCGGCCCGGTCGAGATCGACGATGACGCCGGACTTCACGCCTTGCGATTTCTGGTGGCCGATGCCGATGACCTGGATGCGATGCGAGCGGCCGCGCAGGAGCTTGCCGTCATCGTTCGGCTTCAGCTTGGCCACCATGCAGCAGACCTTGTTCGAGCCGACATCCAGCACCGTCAGGGTGCCCGACCGGCGCGACGAGGCATCGCCAGAACCGCCAAGCCAGCTCATATCTTCGTCTCCGGCTTGCGCTTGAGGGTTTTCGGCTTCTCGTTGAGCGCGGCTTCGCGCTGCGTCGCCGCCTGCGGCGTCAGCTCCACGACCAGCCGGTCTGTCAGGCGCATGTCGACGGCGGCGATGTCGCGCGACAACAGCCCCTTGTCATGGTCCATCTTGACGAGTTCGGCGAGCGCCTGGTCCTCGTCATCCTCGGGCAACTTGATGGTGATGCCGTTGTCCAGCTTCAGGTCCCAGCGCCGTTCGCCAACACGGACATAGCCTTTGATGCGGCTGGCGAGGTCGGGATAATGTTCGATCCTGGCCAGGAAATCAGGCGCCTTGGCGGGCGCGCCGGTGCCGATCAGCAGCGGCAGGAGCACCTGCTTGCCGCCCGAGAACGGCGCGATGACGGCGCCATCCTTCTCGATGACGGAGAGGTCGTTGCCCTGCTGCCAGAGCGCGAAAGCCGCACGCTCCTCGACGCGCACTTCCAGCGTGTGCGGATAGACCTTGCGCACCGCGGCAACCTGGATCCAGGGCAAGGTGGCGATACGCTCCCGCGCGGCCTCGGCGTCGAAGCCGATCAGCGACGTCCAGCCATCGAGTTCCAGCCTGTCGAGAATGTCGATCTCCGAAGTCTGACGGTTGCCGACCACCTTGACCTGGTCGACCGCGAAGCCGGTGCGGGCGGTGATGCTTTGAATGATCCCGTCGGCGTGACCGCCGAGGTAGGCGCCATAGGCGCCACTCGACACCAGCAGTACCGACGACATGATCGCGGCGGAGAAGCGCGGCGCCTGGAATTCACCATCGCCCAGGCGCGTCAGGATGCGTACCGGGCGGCGAAGCACGCGCGGCAGAACGAAATGGTCCAACGACAATGGCAGGCCGAACAGCGACGGCCCGGCCGCGCCCCTCACCTTACCCTGTCCCCATTTCAACGCAGACACGAAGCGTCCTCCACCATCCAACTCAACAATTCACCAAACGAATGCCCGGCATGGGCGGCAATTTCAGGCACCAGAGACGTCGGCGTCATACCCGGCTGAGTGTTGACCTCGAGCCATACAACCTCGCCATTTTCGGAGTGACGATCGTCATAACGGAAGTCCGACCGGGAAACGCCCCGACAGCCGACAGCTTGGTGAGCCTTGAGCGCCAGTGTCTGTATTTTTTGGTAAATATTCGGTGAAACTTTTGCGGGGCATTCGTGTTTTGATCCGCCCGCGACATATTTTGAATCATAGTCGTAGAAGGAATGGCCCGTCGGGATGATCTCGCAGACGCCAAGCGCCACATCGCCCATGACGGCGCAGGTCAGCTCGCGCCCATGGATGTAGCGCTCGACCATGACGGTATCGCCATATTTCCATTCGGACGACCCGATCACCTGCGGCGGATGCGATTGCCCCTCCGACACGATGACGACGCCAAAGCTCGACCCCTCGCTGACCGGCTTGACCACATAGGGCGGCTTCATCGGGTGCTTGTTCTGGATGGAGAACCGATTGGCGACCTTCGATTCGGCAACGGGGACGCCGACCGATTTAACGATCTTCTTCGCCTGCTCCTTGTTCATGGCAAGCGCCGAGGCGAGCACGCCGGAATGGCTGTAGGGAATGCCGAGATATTCAAGGATGCCCTGGATGGTACCGTCCTCGCCAAAAGGCCCATGCAGCGCATTGAAGGCGACGTCAGGCTTGAGCTCGGCAAGCACCGAGCCGACATCGCGCCCGACATCGACGCGGGTGACCTGGTAACCCTCCTGCTCCAGCGCATCGGCACAGGCCTTTCCGGAAGACAGAGACACGGGCCGCTCGGACGAGAAACCTCCCAGCAATACGGCCACATGCTTGCTTTTCATTCCCCGTCATCCCCTCTCACCGCGGACCAAAAACGCAAGATTTCCGCAACATTGAGTCCGAGTCTCCCGGCAGGTTGCCCCCCAGACGGAAAACGCTGAAACGCGTCGAACGACTCAAATCAGGAAACGCTTTAGGGCAGAGAATCAGAGAGTTGATTCACTGGCAAGCACTTATGATTCCGAGAGATTCACTTTCTGAGAAAACAGATGCGAAAACCGTGTCGCTGAGTCTTTGCAGCAACGATTTCACGGCATTTCGATCCCCTTGAAGTTCACGCATCACATGAACTTCAAGAGGCGCTAGAGAAGCTGGCCGAGGAACTCCTGGACGGCGTATCCGGAACGGAAATTGCCGATGCGCTTGATCTCCCACTGCAACCGGATGCCGGAATGCTCGAGCACCCGGGCGCGCACCGTCTCGCCGAGATATTCGAGCTCGTAGCCGGTCGCGGTTCCGGTGTTGATCATGAAGTTGCAGTGCATCGGCGACATCTGCGCACCGCCGATCATCAGCCCGCGGCAACCCGCCTTGTCGATCTCCTTCCAGGCCGACGTGCCTTCCGGATTCTTGAAGGTCGAGCCGCCCGTCTTCTCGCGGATCGGCTGCACGGTCTCGCGATGGTTCTGCACCGCATCCCTCGCCGCCTTGATCACTGCCCTGTCCTCGGCAAAGCCTTCGAAAACGGCCGAAGTGAAGATCAGCCCGGCGGGCGCCGCCGAATGGCGGTAGGCATAGCCCATCTCGGCATTGCTCAGCGTTTGGGCGTTGCCCGCGCGGTCGAGCGCCCGCACCTCGACGACGCGCTCGCGCGTCTCGACGCCGTTGGCGCCGGCATTCATCCTGAGCGCGCCGCCGATAGCGCCTGGAATGCCGTGATAGAAATGGAAGCCGCCAATGCCGGCCTCGAGCGCCACCGCCGCCATGCGCTTGTCTGGCGTGGCGGCACCTGCCTTGATCCTGATCGGGGAAACGACTTCGGCCTCGCCGAAGCCCTTGGCCGAAAGCCTGATGACGAAACCCGGAATGCCGCCGTCGCGCACCAGAAGGTTCGAGCCGACGCCAACGATGGTCAGGGGTATCTCTTCGGGAACGGCTCTGAGGAAGGCCGACAGATCCTCCTCGTCCGCAGGCTGGAACAGCGCCTCGGCAAGGCCGCCAGCCCGGAACCAGGTGATCTTGTCCATCTCGGCATTCGGCGTGATGCGGCCGCGCAGACCGGCTAGCCGGTCGCCAAGTCTGTCGATCAGGGCCTGGCCGTTCATCATGGCGCGGCAAGCTCCTTCGGCAGCGCGTACGCCCATTGGGTGATATTGCCGGCCCCGAGGAAGACGACGAAGTCGCCGGGCTTGGCGATGTCGCGGATGACGGGCGCGATGTCGGCCGGCCCCTCGATGTAGCGGGCGTCCCGATGGCCGCCGGCGCGGATACGCGACACCAGCGCGTCCGATGTCACGCCGTCCATCGGCTCTTCGCCGGCGGCGTAGACCGGGGCGACCATCACCGTGTCGGCGTCGTTGAAGCAGGCGGAGAACTCGTTGAACAGATCATGCAAGCGGGTGAAGCGGTGCGGTTGGGCAATGGCGATGACACGCCCGTTGGTGGCGCTGCGCGCCGCCTTCAGCACCGCCGAGATTTCGACCGGGTGGTGGCCGTAATCGTCGAACACGTCGACACCGTTCCAGGAACCGGTGTGGGTAAAGCGGCGCTTGACGCCGGCGAAAGACGACAGGCCTTTCTTGATCGCCTCGGCCGACAGGCCGAGTTCATGCGCGACCGCGATCGCGGCGGTCGCGTTGGAAACATTGTGGCGGCCGGGCATCGGCAGGCGCAGGCCCGAAATTGCCGTCTGGCCGCGCCCCTTGCGGTCGCGGATGATCACGTCGAACTCCGAGGTCGCCCCCGCCATGCGATGGTTGGTGAAGCGCACATCGGCCTGTGCGTTCTCGCCATAGGTGATGACGCGCCGGTCCTCGATGCGCCCGACTAGCGCCTGCACTTCCGGGTGATCGGTGCACATCACTCCGAAGCCATAGAAAGGCACGTTCTCGACGAACTGGCGGAACGCTTCGCGCACATTGTCGAAATTGCCATAATGATCGAGATGCTCGGGATCGATGTTGGTGACGACGGCGATGTCGGCCGGCAGCTTGAGGAAGGTGCCGTCGCTCTCGTCGGCTTCGACCACCATCCACTCGCCATCGCCCATGCGGGCATTGGTGCCGTACGCATTGATGATGCCGCCATTGATGACGGTCGGGTCGAGCCCGCCGGCCTCGAGCAGCGTCGCCACCATCGAGGTCGTCGTGGTCTTGCCATGCGTGCCGCCGATCGCCACCGCCTGGCGAAAACGCATCAGCTCGGCCAGCATCTCCGCGCGGCGCACGATCGGCAACAGCTTTTCACGCGCCGCCTTCAGCTCCGGATTCGACTTCTTGATCGCCGTCGAGACGACGATGACCTCGGCGTCACCGAGATTCTCCGGCTTGTGGCCGACGAAGCATTCGATGCCCTTGTCGCGCAGCCGCTGCACATTGGCGCTGTCGGCCTGGTCGGACCCCTGCACCTTGTAGCCGAGATTGTGCAGCACCTCCGCGATGCCGCTCATGCCGATGCCGCCAATGCCGATGAAATGCACGAGGCCGATGGTCTGCGGCATCTTCATGGGTGCGTCCCCTTCCTGAAATCCGATACTGTTTTGCGGGACGCAATAGCCTCTGTGAGGTCGGCGAGCAACCGCGCCGCGTCGGGCCTGCCGACCGACTTGGCCGCGGCAGCCATCGTCGCCAGCCGCTCCGGTTGGTCTATCAGGGCGCCGAGCAGTGCCGCGATGCGCTCGGGCGAAAGCGAGGATTGCACATGCACTTCGCCACCGCCGGCGGCCGCAAGGGCGGCTGCATTGGCCGCCTGGTCGTGGTCGAGCGCGAAGGGATAGGGCACCAGCAGCGCCGGCCGGCCGATGACGGCGATTTCCGACACGGTCGAGGCGCCGGAACGAGAGATTACAAGATGCGCCGCCGCTATGCGCGCCGCCATGTCGGTGAAGAACGGCGAGACCTCGACGGCGACGCCGAGCGCGGCATAGGCCGCCTTCACCCGCGCCACGTCGTCCGCGCGAGCTTGTTGGGTCACGACAAGGCGCTTGCGCTGTGCGTCGGAAAGCAGCGCGATGGCCCCTGGCATGGCATCGGAAAAGAATTGTGCGCCCTGGCTGCCGCCGAACACCAGCAGGCGGAAGGGCTCATCCCCGGTCGAAGCCGCGTAAGGCGTCCTGGCCGCTTCGAGCACAGCCGGCCGGACCGGATTGCCGGTCGTCACCGTTTTGGCGCCGGCCGCGCTTTCATCCTGCGGCAGGAAGCCGCCGGCGATCGCGTCGACACGGCCGGCCAGCGCCCGGTTGGCGCGGCCCATCACCGCGTTCTGCTCGTGGATCAGCGTCGGCACCTTGCGCCGCGTCGCCGCGTAGAGCGGCGGCAAGGTCGGATAGCCGCCAAAGCCGACCACGGCCTCCGGCTTGACCCTGCCGATGATGGCGGAGGCCTGACGCACGCCGCTCCAGATTTTCCAGAAGGCGCCGAGCAGGGCGAAGGGATTTTTCGAGCCTAACGTCGCCGACTGGATCGGATGGACGGCCGCTGCAGGAAAATGGGCGGCAAACCGTTCGGCCCGGGTGTCGGTCGCCAGATGCACCGCCCAGCCGCGATCGAGGAGTTCATGCGCCAGCGCTTCGGCTGGAAACAGATGTCCGCCGGTTCCGCCCGCCGCGAGAAGGATAACGCCTCTGGCCATGTCACTCCGCCGGCATGGCGCGCTGCGGCAGGGTAAAGCCCATCTGCTTGCGCTTTTCCGGCCGCTTGCGCGTCAGCGCCAGCACCATCCCCATCGAGATGGCGATGGCGATCTGCGAGGAGCCGCCATAGGAGATGAAGGGCAGCGTCATGCCCTTTGCCGGCACCAGCTGCAGGTTGACGCACATGTTGATGACGGCCTGCAGGCCGAACACGGTGACCAGACCGCCGACCGCATAACGGGTGAAGTCGTCATGCTCCTTGAGCGCCGTGTTGAGACCGCGCAGCACGATGAAGGCGAAGATCGACATGATGAAGAAGCACATGATCAGCCCGAACTCCTCGCCCGCGACCGAGAAGACGAAGTCGGCATGGCTGTCGGGGATGACCCGCTTGACCGTGCCCTCGCCCGGCCCGACGCCGAACCAGCCGCCATTGATCAGCGCATCGCGGCCCATGTCGACCTGGAACGTGTCGCCTTCGCCGGTGAGGAACTTGTCGATGCGCAGCGCGACGTGCGGAAACACCGTATAGGCGGCGAAGACGCCGCCGACGCCGGCAGCGCCCAGCACGATGATCCAAAGCCATGGCAGCCCCGCCATGAAGAACATGATGCCCCAGGTGCCGGTGGTCAGCATGGTCTGACCGAGGTCCGGCTGCGCCACCAGCAGCGACACGACCAGCACCAGGAGCAGCATGGCGAACAGATTACCCGGAATGTCGGGCTGGCGCTTGTGCTCGGCGAACAGCCACGCGCACATGATGACGAAGGCCGGCTTGAGGAACTCGGACGGCTGGATGGACAGGCCGGCAAGCGACACCCAGCGGCGCGCGCCCTTCACCTCGACGCCGACATAGAGCACCGCCACCATCAGCACCAGCATCAGGCACAGCATAATCAGCGACATGCGCCGGATCTGCCTGGAATCCAGGAACGAGACCGCCAGCATCACGCCGAGCGCAGGCACGGTGAAGATGATCTGCCGGGTGGCGAAATGGAAACTGTCGAGGCCGATGCGTTCGGCCACCGCGGGACTTGCGGCGAAGGACAACACGATGCCGAGCCCCATCAGCGACAGAAACGCCGCCAGGAACCAGCGATCGATGGTCCACCACCAGGTTGCGACCGGACTTTTGTCGAGACGGCTCTGCATTATCGTGCCCCTCCGATGGGTTTGACGCCATCCATAGCGCTCGCAGCTTGCCTGAAGGCTTCGCCGCGGACCTCGAAATTCTTGAACTGGTCGAAACTGGCGCAGGCCGGCGACAACAGCACCACCGCCTCGCCACTGTCGTCCTTGGCCGCGTCATGCGCGGCATGCTCCACCGCTGCCGCCAGCGTGCCCGAGATCTCGTAGGGCACGGCCTCGCCGAGCGTCGCCGAAAAGGCGGGCGCCGCCTCGCCGATCAGATAAGCCTTGGCGATGCGCGGGAAGAAACCGCGTAGCGGCTCGATGCCGCCTTCCTTGGGCAGGCCGCCGGCGATCCAGTAGATGCGATTGAAGCTGGACAGCGCGGGTGCGGCGGCATCGGCATTGGTCGCCTTGGAATCGTTGACGAACAGCACATGGTCCTTGCGGCCAACCTGCTCCATGCGGTGCGCCAGACCCGGGAAGCTTTCCAGCCCAGACTGGATCTCGCCAAGGTTGAGCCCGACCTTGAGGCAAGCGGCGACGGCGGCCAACGCGTTTTGCGCATTGTGCTGACCACGCAGCGAGCCAATGCCTTCGAGGAAGGCTACCCGGCTGTAGCGGCCGTGCACGGCTTCCATCAGATTGGTGCCGTCGGCGAAATAGCCGTCGGTCAGCGGCAGGCGCTTGGAAATGCGGACGACCTGCCGCCCTGCCCGCTCCAACCGATCGGCGATCTGCGCGCACCAGGAATCGTCGATGCCGATGATCGCCGTCTCGCTGCCCGCCACCAGCCGCTCCTTGATCGAAGCGTAGTGCTGCATGGTGCCGTGGCGGTCGAGATGGTCGGGCGTCAGATTGAGCAGGATGCCGGCCGTCGGATTGATCGAGGGCGCAAGGTCGATCTGGTAGGACGAGCATTCGACTACATAATGCCGGCCAGGCTTCGGCGGATCGAGCGTCATCACCGCACGGCCGATATTGCCACCCATCTGCGTGTCGCGCCCGGAGGCTTGAAGGATATGCGCCGTCAGCGCCGTCGTCGTCGACTTGCCGTTGGTGCCGGTGATGGCGATGAAGGGAGCATCCGGCGCACGCTGCGTCCGTTCCCTGCAGAACAGCTCGATATCGCCAATGACCTCGACGCCGGCCCCGCGCGCCAATTCCACGGTCCAGTGCGGCTTGGGATGGGTGAGCGGCACGCCGGGCGACAGCACGAAGGCGGAAAAACCGGCCCAGTCGGCGCCACGCAGATCGCCGGTGGCGATGCCGGTGGCGGCCGCCTTGGCGACGCTGCCGGGATTGTCGTCCCAGGCCAGCACCTCGGCGCCGCCCTCGATCAGCGCGCGCGCCGTGGCGATCCCCGAGCCGCCGAGCCCGAAGAGCGATACACGCTTGCCTGCGAATGATGCGGCGGGGATCAAGTGGCGGCCTATCTGAGCTTGAGGGTGGAAAGACCGACCAGCGCCAGGATGACGGCGATGATCCAGAAGCGGATCACCACCTGGCTTTCGGTCCAGCCGAGCTTTTCGAAATGATGGTGGATCGGCGCCATCAGGAACACGCGCTTGCCGGTCATCTTGAAGTAGCCGACCTGGATGATGACCGAGAGAATCTCGACCACGAACAGGCCGCCGACGATGACGAGCACGATCTCGTGCTTGGTGGCGACCGCGACCGTGCCGATCAGGCCGCCCATGGCCAGCGATCCGGTGTCGCCCATGAAGATCGCCGCGGGCGGCGCGTTGAACCAGAGAAAGCCGAGGCCGGCGCCGATGACCGCGCCAAGCACGACCGCCAGTTCACCAGTGCCAGGCACGAAATGGATCTGCAGATATTCGGCGAAAACCGCGTTGCCCGAGAGATAGGCGATGACGCCGAAGGACGCCGCCGCGATCATGATCGGCACGATCGCAAGGCCATCGAGGCCATCGGTCAGGTTCACCGCATTGCCGGCGCCGACGATGACGAAGCAGGAGAACGGAATGAAGAACCAGCCGAGGTTGATAATGAATTCCTTGGCGAAGGGGAATGTCAGCGACGACGAGAACGGCGCCTGGCCATTGTGCATGATCGCCCAGGCGGCGATGCCGGCGATAACGAATTCCAACGCAAGCCGCGCCTTGCCGGAGAAGCCGAGATGCGACTGCTTCGTCACCTTCAGATAGTCGTCGTAAAAGCCGATCGAGCCGAAGCCGAGTGTTACCAAAAGCACCACCCAGACATAGATGCTGGACAGGTTCGCCCATAAAAGCGACGAGCCGATGATGCCGGACAGGATCATCAGGCCGCCCATGGTCGGCGTGCCTGCCTTCTTGAAATGGGTCTGCGGCCCGTCGGCGCGGATCGGTTGGCCCTTGCCTTGCCTGAGCCGCAGCGAATTGATGATGGTCGGCCCGAAGATGAAGACGATCAGCGCCGAGGTGATCAGCGCCCCGCCGGTGCGGAACGTGATGTAGCGGAAGACATTGAAGACAGAGACCTTGTCCGCGAAATCGACCAGCAGTGTGAACATGCGCTTTCGTCCCCCGACTAGGTCTGGTTGCTTGTTGTCGTTTCAGCCGGAAATTTGCCCAGCAGCGCATCGACCAGTTTTGCAAAACCGATGCCCTTCGACGATTTGATCATCACCACGTCGCCCGGCTTCAGCGCGGCGAGCAGCACCGGCTTCAACTCCTCGACGCCGGCGCGGTATTCCGTCCTGATATCGTCCGGGAGCACTTCCGCCAGCGACCGCATTTCCGGGCCGCCGAGAAAGACCGTCCGCGTGCCCGTGCCGACGATGAGATCGGCAAGAGCGGCGTGCAGCTTGGCCGAGTGATCGCCGAGTTCGAGCATGTCGCCAAGCACGGCGATGCGCCTGCCCTCGCCCGTCACCGGTGTCGCGTTGAGCAGCGCCATCGCGGCCGCCATCGAGGCCGGATTCGCGTTGTAGCTCTCGTCGATCAGCGTGATCGAGCCACCGGCCCCGCCCGAAATCGGGCTCCCGGGATGCCGCAGCACGTGGCGCTTGCCGCGCCCGCGCTCGGCCGAGAGATCGGTCAGCGCCAATGCAACCTTGTCGAGATCGGCGCCAACGAGATGCGCGGCGCCAAGGACCGCCAGCACATTCTGCACCATGTGCCGGCCGGGCGCGCCGATACGGGCGATCATATCGTGGCCGCTGATCCGGGCGGCGATGTCGGAATGGTCGGCATGCAACTCGCACTTGACCAGCTTGAAGGTCGAGCGCGCATTCTCGCCGAAGCCATGGATATGCTCGACGCCGGCAGCCTGTGCCATCTTGTACAGCAGCTTGAAACGCGCATCGTCGCGGTTGAGGACGGCGGCACCATCGGGCTCCAAGCCCTCGAAAATCTCGGCCTTGGCCTTGGCGATCTCGTCCAGGTTGCGGAAGAAGCCAAGATGCGCGGCCGCGATCATGGTGACGATGGCGACATGCGGCCGCACCATCTTCACCAGCGGCCGGATCTCGTCGGGATGGTTCATGCCGATCTCGAACACGGCATAATCGCAATCGGCGGGCATGCGCGCCAAGGTCAGCGGCACGCCCCAATGGTTGTTGAAGGACTGCGCCGAGGCATGCACCTTGCCGACAGCCGAAAGCACGTGGCGCAGCGCCTCCTTGGTCGTGGTCTTGCCCGCCGAGCCGGTCACCGCGATGATCTTGGCTTGCGAGCGGGCGCGCGCCGCGACACCGAGCTTTTCCAGCGCAACCAGGACGTCGTCGACGACGATGATCGGCGCGGTCAACCGGCCAAGTGAGGGCAGCTTGCCTTCGGCCACCACCAGCACGCCGGCGCCGGCCTTGATGGCCGCGGTGACGAAGTCATGGCCGTCCATCGCCTCGCCCTTGATGGCAAAGAAAGCATCGCCCGGCTGCAGGCTGCGGCTGTCGATCGAAATGCCCGATATGCCTTCGGGCATGGGGCCGAGCGGCCGCCCGTCCGTGGCGGCAACCAGCGCTTCCGACGTCCACAGCAAGCTCATGCGGCATGCTCCCGGAGCGCGGCGCGCACTTCCTCGTGGTCGGAGAAATGCAGCGTTTCCGAGCCGATCGTCTGGCCTTCCTCATGACCCTTGCCGGCCACGATCAGCGTATCGCCGGCATGCAGCATGCCGACAGCCTCGTGGATAGCCTTGCGGCGGTCGCCGATCTCCATGGCGCCGGGCGCGGCCCCAAGAATGGCGGCGCGGATGGTTTCGGGCACTTCCGAGCGCGGATTGTCGTCGGTGACGATGACGACATCTGCAAGCCGTGTCGCGATCTCGCCCATGATCGGTCGTTTGCCACGGTCGCGGTCGCCACCACAGCCGAAGACGACCATGACACGGCCGGTGGTGAACGGACGCACCGAGGCCAGCACGTTCTCCAGCGCATCGGGCTTGTGCGCGTAATCGACATAGACCGGCGCGCCGCTCGCCGTGGTGCCGACGAGATCGAGCCGGCCCGGCGCCCCTTTCAATTTCTCCAATGCCGCCAAGGCTTTGGCGACAGGCGTTCCAGTGGAAATGGCCAGCCCCGCCGAAACCAGCGCATTCGCGATCTGGAAATCGCCGGCGAGCGGCAGGTCGATCTCCTGGATCACACCGTCGGCCTCGACCTCGGCACGCTGGCGATGACGCTCATGCTCGACCCGCTTCAGCCTGAGGAAATCGCCATGGCGGCCAACCGTCAGCACGTCGAGCCCGGCGGCCCGCGCCGCCTTTATCGTCGGCTCGGACCACGGATCGTCGGCGAAGACGACGGCGGGGGCGCCCTTCGGCAGCAACGTGTCGAACAGGCGCAATTTGGCGCGATGATAATCCTCGATCGTCGGATGGTAATCCATGTGGTCGCGGCCGAGATTGGTGAAGCCCCCGGCCGAGAGCTTCACCCCATCGAGGCGGCGCTGGTCGAGCCCGTGGCTGGAGGCCTCCATCGAAGCGTGGGTAACGCCGGCATCGGCCAATTCCCTGAGCAACCTGTGCAGGGCGACCGGATCGGGTGTCGTCAGCGAACCATATTCGTTGCGGCCGGGCGCGACCACGCCAGTGGTGCCGATCGAGGCGGCGGCGTATCCCGCCTGCTCCCAAATCTGCCTGGTGAAGGCGGCAACCGATGTCTTGCCGCTGGTGCCGGTAACCGCGACCATGGTTTGCGGCTGTTTGCCGAAGTAGCGGGCGGCACTCAACGCCAGTGCCAGGCGCGGATCATCGACCGCCAGCACCGGAACCGGCAAATCGGCAAGGGCGCTGCCTTTGCCCAGGACGATCATGGCGGCGCCACGCCGGGCCGCATCAGCGGCGTAGCTCGCGCCATCGGCCTTGGTTCCGGCAAGCGCGAAAAAGACGACGCCCGGTTTTACCTGGCGGGAATCGGACGAGATGCCGGTGACCTCCAGATCGGCGGAAGCTGTTCCTTCGACTGGCAGGATACCGGCTAGATCTTTGAGCTTCATCGAGTCCCGTTCACCGCAACAAAATAGCGCGCAGTTGCCGGCGCGCCCTAAGAATCACTGATAGGAAACCAGCGTTGCACCATTTTCATGGCTGAAATCTGGCTTCACGCCAAGCATGGCCGCTGAACGCCTGATGATATTGCCGGCCATAACCCCAGCATTGTTGGCGGCGACGTCGGTCATCCCAGGCTTTTCCGGATGCGGGGCGTCGGCGATCGTGAACACCAGATATTGCGGATCGTCCATCGGGAAGGCGGCGACGAAGGTGTTGAAATTCAACTCCTTCGAGTAACGGCCGTTGATGACCTTCTCGGCCGTTCCGGTCTTGCCGCCGACGCGGTAGCCGGGAACGCGGGCGTTTCTGGCCGAACCCTTCTCGGCGTTGAGCGTGTAGAGGTAGCGCATGCCCTCGACGGTTTTGTCGGCGACCACTTTCTTGGCTGCCGCCATCGCGTCCTCTTGGCTGCGGACCAGGAATGTCGGCTCCATCAGATATCCGCCATTGACCAGCGCCGCGCAGCCGACAGCCGCTTGCAGCGGCGTCGTCGACACGCCATGGCCGAAGGCGATGGTGAACGAGTTGACCTGCTTCCAGACTTTCGGCTCGGTCGGGCGGGCGACTTCGGGCAGTTCGGTCTGCATCTTCTCCAGAATGCCGAGGCGATGCAGGAATTCGCGGTGCGCCTCGATGCCGACCAGCTCTGCCTCCCTGGCCGATCCGATGTTGGACGAATAGAGGAACACCTCCGGCAACGACAGCACACGGTTCTTGCCGTGGAAATCGTGAATGGCCTGGTGGCCGACGCGGATTGGATGCGAAGCGTCGAAGCGGCTCGACATCGTCGCCTTGCCGGAATCGAGCGCCATGGCCGAGGTGAAGCTCTTGAACGTCGAGCCCATCTCATAGAGCCCCGCCGACATCCGGTTGAGCCGGTCTTTGTCCTGCGCATTGTAGGGATTGTTCGGATCGAAATCCGGCACCGAGGCCATGGCCACCACTTCGCCGGTCTTGACGTTGAGCACGACCGCGCCAGCGCCCATGGCGCGATAGCGTTCCAGGCCGGCGGCAATCTCGTCGCGCACCACATGCTGGACGCGCAGGTCGATCGAAAGCTTCACCGGCCTGAGATCCTTCGCCACCGCCAGGCCCGACGCCTGCAGGTCGCTCAGGCCCTGCTCATCGATATATTTCTCCATGCCGGAGATGCCCTGGTTGTCGATGTTGGTCAGGCCGACAACGTAGGACGAGGTTTCACCGCTCGGATAGAAACGGCGCTTTTCGGTGCGGAAGCCAAAGCCGGGAATGCCGAGCTGCATGATGTCGGCCTGCTGCTTGGGCGTCAGCTGCCGCTGCAGCCAGACGAAGCCGGCGCCGCTCTTCAGCTTGTGATAGGTCTGCTCGTAGTCGATTTCGGGCAGCACCGTCGACAGCTTCTCGATCGCCTCGTCGGCATCGACGATGCGGCGCGGCTCGGCGAACAGCGACGCCGTCTTGATGTCGGTGGCCAGCACTTCGCCGTTGCGGTCGACAATGTCAGGCCGCGAGGCGGTCACCCGGCTCTGCGGCCCGCCCGACAGGTCGGGTGTCTGGAAACCGAGATAGACCAGCCGCCCCGATATGGTCGAGAAGATGCCGAAGAACACCGCCATCGTCATCACGATGCGCGCCTTGCCCTTGCCGCCTGTCGCCTTGCGGGCGCCTTCGACCACGATCGATCTGTCCTCGCCCGTCCTGGCGCGCCTTACCGACGCGAAGCGCCTCAGCAGTTTGCCGATCATTGGGCGATGTCTCCGGTCACGACGGGATCCTTGTCGCCTGAAGGCACCTTGTCGGAATTGTCGGCCATGGCGCCCTGGCGCCCGTTCAGGATGTCCTGGATATCGAGGGCCTTGGCCGGCAGGTCGCCCAGGCCCACGATCTGGCGGGCACTGACCGGCTCCAGCGCGAGCTGCGATTTATAGAGTTCGGCCAGCTTCTGCAGGCGCGACGGCTGGGTGAGCAGGCTCCAGTCGGCCTTGAGCAGGTCGATCGTATCCTCCTCGTAGCGAATCTCGGCATGGATCTTCTGCACGGCTGCCAACTGGTCCTCGGCCTCGCGCTTGGCCTTGTAGGTCAGGGCCGCCGCCGAAACCATGACGGCGATCAGGACAATGTCGCTGGTACGAAACACGTGCTTACCTCTCCCCCGGCCGGTCGATGCCGGGAAGCTTTGGAAGGCCGAAAATCGAAAAATCGTCGCCGCGCGCCGGAGCCTCGGTGCGGATCGCGGCACGCAACCTGGCCGAGCGGGCGCGTGGGTTGGCCGCAACCTCGGCATCGCCTGCGGTCACCCCGCCACCAGCCTTGCGGAATGTCGCGGTGCGCGCCTGCGCCTCCGGCATGTGGCGCGAGCCGGTCATGGCGTCGGCGCGGTCGGCGATGAAGCGCTTGACGATGCGGTCTTCCAGCGAATGGAACGTCACCACGGCGAGCCGTCCACCGGGCTTCAGCGCGCGTTCGGCCGCGAACAGCGCCCTGGCCAGTTCGCCGAGCTCGTCATTGACGAAGATGCGCAGCGCCTGGAAGACGCGGGTCGCCGGATGGATCTTGTCCTTCGGCGCGCGTCCAATATGGGTTTCGATCGCATCGGCGAGTTCGAGCGTGCGCTCGAATGGGCGTTTTTCCCTGCGCGCCTCGATCATGCGCGCGATGCGGCCGGCGTGACGCTCTTCGCCGAGGAAGCCGAAGATGCGGGCAAGGTCGCCCGGCTTGAAACTGTTGACGACATCGGCAGCACTCAGGCCCGCCTGCGCCATGCGCATGTCGAGCGGTCCGTCGTTGCGGAAGGAAAAGCCGCGCTCGGCCTGGTCGAGCTGCATGGAGGAAACGCCGATGTCGAGCACGACGCCATCGACGCTTTCGACGTGCTCGTCGAGCGTCGAGAACGGCGCCTGCACCAGCTTCAGCCGGCCGCCGGATTGCGCCTCGAGGTCGCGGCCGGCCGCGATGGCATCCGGATCGCGGTCGATGGCAATCACGGACGCGCCTGCCGCCAGGATGGCCTTGGTGTAGCCGCCGGCGCCGAACGTGCCGTCGATGACGATGTCGCCCTCCGCCGGCGCCAGCGCTTCCAGCACTTCGCCAAGGAGGACCGGAATGTGGCGGACCGATCCGCCAACGGCGTTGATATCATCGCCGTGGCCCACCGTCATTCCGGTCGCTCCCCAGCCTTGGCCTCGCGAGCCTTCGTCCCCTGCCGAAGCTGCAAAAGCCTGGCACGCGCCTGCGCGCCGTAGGTCGCAAGCCGTCCCGGCTCCCAGATCTGAAAGAAATTGCCGCGCCCGACAAAGGCCACCTCCGCGGAAATGCCGGCATGTTCGCGAATGAAATCGGTCATGGTGATGCGGCCGTCCTGGTCGAGTTTCAGGAACGCTCCGTCGCCATGGCAGAAGAACGACATGTCGTCCGCAGCCTGCAGGAACGGGTCTTCCCGCGCGATGCGTTGTTCGTAGCGATCGAGCAGATCGAGCCCGCCGACATCCATCGCCGGCAGATCCAGGCACCGCAGCGCATAGAGTTCCGAATAGCCGCGCTTCTGCACCACGGCACGGAAATGCGCCGGAACGGACACCCGTCCCTTCGCATCGATCCTGCTCACCGTGTTCGACAGAAACCGGTCCATCACACGTTGCAGCCGCCTGCGCGGCCGCACCCCTCTTCATCGTGTCGCACGCGCCACCGCAGCGCTGCGTCTGCCCCGCACCAACCTCGTCCACACGGGCAAAAAACGGCAAACGCGCAGCCGCCGCGGCTGCCCGATTGGCGTACGCTTTACCCTGACGCGGAACGAAGGCTTTGATGTCGAAATGGGATACCATGGGGCACTATGGGCGTCAACGGGAATAGGCTTCACAAACATGCGCATCACGGCGACGAGAAGGCTTTGACGGCACGTCTCGTCTTTATGGTCTATTAAGCCTAACGAACCGTTTAGAGCCTCGCTGGTCTAACTGGAGACGCCTTGCCGCGAGCCGCGGCCGGGCATAGCGTCTCCCCATATCACCGATCGCCAAGGGATTTGAAACTCGATGTCTGAAACTGCCAAATCGCGCGCCGCGGCCCTTCCCCATTTGCGTCGCAGCGGGTTTGCCATGGGCGATTCCATTCCCCTGCCACTGACCATGGCCGCCATCTTCCATGCACCGGGCGATGCCACCGGCTTCAACCAGTACGGCCGTTTCAGCAACCCGACCTGGGATGCCGTCGAACACATGTTGTCCCATTTGGAAGACGCGCCCTGCGTCGGCTTTCCCTCGGGAATGGCAGCGATCTCGGCGGCATTCTTTGCCATGCTCAAGGCCGGCGACCATGTCCTGCTGCCTTCGGACGGTTATCACACCACCAGGGCGCTGGCTGATCGCTTCCTGCAACCGCTCGGTGTCTCCTACGATGTCCGGCCGACATCGACTTTCCTTGACGGCGGTTTTGCGGGCTATCGCCTGGCCTTCGTCGAAACGCCGGCCAATCCGGGGCTGGACATCTGCGATATCGCCGCTGTCGCCGAAGCCGTCCACAAGGCCGGCGCGCTGCTGGTGGTCGACAACACGACGATGACGCCCTTCGGCCAGCGCCCTCTCGATCACGGCGCCGATATCGTTGTCGCCGCCGACACCAAGGCACCCAATGGCCATTCCGACGTGCTGTTCGGACATGTTGCCAGCCGCAATGCGGATATCATCGCCGCCGTGACCGGCTGGCGCGAGGTCTCGGGCAGCATCCCCGGGCCGTTCGAAGCCTGGCTGGTGCATCGCGGCCTGGAAACATTGGATGTGCGCTTCGACCGCATGTGTTCGTCGGCGGAAGTGATCGCGCGGCGCCTGCAAGGCCACCGGGCGATCAACGGCCTGCGCTATCCCGGCCTCGAAGGCGATCCCTCGCACAATCTTGCCCGCGCCCAGATGGAGCGCTTCGGCTTCCTCATCTCCTTCGAACTCGCTTCCGAGCAGAAAGCCGAGGATTTCATCAACAATTGCGACCTGATGCAGGCCGCAACCTCCTTCGGCGGCGTCCACACCTCGGCCGAGCGGCGCTTGAAGCGAGGCGACGCGGTTCCGGCTGGCTTCGTTCGCCTGTCGGTCGGTTGTGAGCCCGTGGAAGAACTCTGGAAGGCGATCGAGGCCTCGCTGGACAGGATCAGCGACTGACAAATCGACCACGAGCGGGTCAGCGTTTGATGGGATCGCTGAACCGCCCTAACTCCTTGTTTTACGCAATTACGCGATTCCGCAAAGCACTAGCGCTTCTCCTGGATTGCTTAGGAGCCGAGGTCATTGGCTTCGATGTTACGACGACCATGCAGCACGCGAAGAACTTCGATCGCATCACCGCCGACCCGGTACAAGGTGAGATATTCGCCGACAATCAGATGGCGGATACCCGGCGCAATGTCGTCGCGTGGCGCACCTGAGAAGGGATAAGTCGACAATTGCTGCCATCTTGCCGCTAAACGATCAAGCAACCGGTCCGCTGCTGCCTCGTTGTTGCCCGCAATATGAAGCCAGATCGCAACCAAATCCTCTTCCGCACGAGCGCTGCGGTCGATTGGCAGCAACTTCATGCCGCGTCGTCAGATCGCAGACGCCTGCGGGCCTCCGCCTTGATTTCGTCCATCGAGGCAAACCGACCAGGCCCGCTGTCGATCCCCTCCTGCACCAGCTTGCGCAGTTCCTCAACCGTGTAGCCCATCAGGTCGCGGCGGTCCTTCCATTGCCTCAACGCATCGCGGATCACCTCGCTCGCCGAAGCGTATTCTCCAGCCGCGACCACATCGTCGACGGCCTGAGCCAACTCCGGCGAAAGCGTGATGCTGCGTTTGTCGACCTGACCCACGATAGGCTCCTGATGATGAGCCGTGATGGTACGATTTAATCGCACCAGTTTCAAGAAAAGTCGGCGGATATCTCTGTCTTGCGGCGGGGCAAATGAGCGCCATGCGTTGAATCAGAAGCTGCGCCCATGGGCGTAACCTTCTGGCACCAAAGGCTTTATCCCAGATGTCGTGGAGAGGAACTGCCAGCTGGCCTGTAAGCCGGGTTTTGTATGGCCCTCGCCCCTTGCGAGGCGAGAACGTGGCGGCCATTCATCTTGGGCGCATGTTGCCATGCGCCTCACGCAACCTACCCGGACGGTGGGCCGGAAACAGCCCTCGAGGGTTCCCCCTCGCACCGCCCCTATTCGGTCTTGCTCCCGGTGGGGTTTACCGTGCCGCTCCTGTTGCCAGTCGCGCGGTGGGCTCTTACCCCACCCTTTCACCCTTACCCCGACAAAGTCGTGGCGGTTTGCTTTCTGTGGCACTTTCCCTGGGGTCGCCCCCGCCGGCCATTAACCGGCACCGTGTTTCCATGGAGCCCGGACTTTCCTCACCCGCGGCCTTTCGGCGTTTGCGGGTGCGGCCGCCCGGCCAGCTGGCAGGGCGTATAAAGGGGTTCACACCGCAAAACGCAACCGAAAAAGCCGTCGTGCCCGGTTCTTGTCAAGCCGGTGCGCCGACAGCCGCCAACTGGACCTTGACCTTGCTGCAATAGGCCGCCGAAACCGGGTTCATGCGGGTGGCGCCATGGCCGGCATTGTATTTCAGGATGGTGCCGCAGGTCGTGCCGCCGCCGAGGTCGCGCGCCATGGCGAGGTACTTCATGCCGTATTTGATGTTGGTGTCGGGATCGAACAGGCCCTTGGCCGACCCGCTGTAACCCATCATGCGCGCGGTTGCCGGCTTGATCTGCATCAATCCGATCTCGCCGGCGCCGCCGACCATGTTCGGCCGGTAGTTGCTTTCGATCTTGATCACGGCCTGGGCCAGCGACACCGGAACCCCGTAGGTAGCCGCGTAGCGGCCGACAATCGCGGAATACTGGCCACCGCTCGTCACCGCTGCGGTCGCCGCAGCGACGTTGCCGAGACCGATCGATGCCGTCGTCGTCATGTCCACGGTTTTGCGGCCGCGCTTTGTCTGCCTCTTGGCGGAGGATTTCCCTGCCCCGGTCTTACTTGCCTTGGTCCCACTTGCCTTGGCCCAGCTTGCCTTTTCCACTTTCGCGGAAACCTGCTTCGTCGTCTTGTTGCTTTTGGCCGAAATGGCCTTGCCTTTGGCGGATGCCGCGACGAGGCCCTGGTCGGCCCGTGGGCTTAACGGCGCGGCGTCGGCCGCACTGAAGGCAAAACTCATTACCCCGGCAGCAAGAGCTGCCGTTAAAACGGTCAATTTCTGCATGTGATCCTGTTCTGTTGGGGCCGCGCGAAGATCTTCGCGGGGCATCGCTTGATCAATATCGGAACACCCGGGGGGATGGACGTCCGACAAACTGTACGGAACGCCCTTTGAAGTCCGATTTGGAGTCAATGAAGGCGAGGCAAGTCACTTTCAGTGACAGTTTGTAACTTTATGACCAGGGAGGATTACTTGGACCGGCTCTTGACCTGAGGTCAATTCCTCACGGAAGCAAGCAGTTTCTGCAGCGTGCGCATCGTCGAGCCGTCGGCGATTCCGTCGATCCGGCGCGGTCGAAAATGCCGTTGAAAGGCCTCAACGACAATTCGTGTCCGGTCGTCGAAAATGCCCGATATCTCGACGCCATAGCCATAAAGCGACAGCATCGACTGCAGCGTCTCCACATCGGCACCGCGGTCACCGGACTTCAGCGCGGCTCCGCGCCTGACGGGAGCGGCCGGCACGAGATGACCGACACCGGCCTTAAACAGCGCGGCCCATGGGAACTTCTCGCCGGGATCGATCTTGCGCCCCGGCGCCACGTCGGAGTGCGCCAGCACCCGCTGGGGGGTAATCGCGTGCCGCGCGACAATCCCTCTGCACAGCTCGATGACCGCCGTGATCTGACGTTGCGGAAAGCCGGGATAGCCCAGTGAATGGCCGGGATTGACGATTTCGATGCCGATCGAGCAGGAATTGATGTCGGTGCGTCCGAACCAGGAACTCTGGCCGGCATGCCAGGCGCGATCGCTTTCCCGCACCATCTGCACGACGTGACCATTCTCATGGACGAGATAATGCGACGAGACTTCACTCGCCGGATCGCACAGCCAGGCTTCGGCCGCGGCCCCGGTGGCCATGCCCGTGTAGTGCAGCACAATCATGTCGGGCTTCTGCGCGTCGCGCCTTGGCCCGAAATTCGGCGATACCCTGACCTCGGCGCTTGGCTCGTCGGGCAGGAAGCCGCTCATGCGTGCCGCAGACCCCGCTCGATCATCTCGTAGGCGGCGTTGATCGCCGCGACCCTGGTCGTCGCGATCTTGATGAATTCCTGCGGCAGCCCGCGCGCGATCAGGCGATCCGGGTGGTTGTCCGACACCAGCTTGCGATAGCGTTTCCTGACCTCCTCGAACGGCTTGCCCCGCTCGATGCCGAGGACGACATAGGGGTCGCCGGCACCAAGATTGACGTGCCGCGCCATGATCGATTCGTAATGCGTCTCGTCAATACGGAAGATCTCGGCGATACGGTGCAGGAAGATGCCTTCGCGCTCATGCACCAACCCATCGGCCTTGGCGATGTGGAACAGGCCATCGAGTATGTCTTCCAACATCACGCAATTGGAGTGCCCGGAGCCGCAGAGCTGCGCCATGCGCTCGGCATAGGTCTCGAAACCGGCCACATCCCGCTGGGCCAGATCGAACAGCCGCGCGACGTTGCGCGTCTCCTTCGGCGGCACTTCGAAAATTTCCTGGAAGGCGCGCACCTCATCCTGGGTGACGATACCGTCGGCCTTGGCCATCTTGGCCGACAGCGCGATCATCGCCACCGAGAAGGCGACGCGGCGGCGCAGGTCGGCATCGCCGGAGAAAACCGTGCGCACAGCTTCAACCACGTCGGCGACGCCTGACGTGGTTGAAGACGAAACCCGCGTGATGAAGTCGCCGAGGCGGTCCCAAATCGACATGGCCAGCTTCATAGAGCCAACCGGTCCCCGCTATCAAGCCAATAACGGCCACTCTCTATCGGGTCCGTGGCCACCGACGATCCACGGTCCCGAGCGCGGTCTCCACGAGAAAGGCCGGCATGAAGCCGGCCTTCCTCCCAAGACACCTACTGCTTACAAACTACTGCGCGGGCGCAGGAGCGGGCGTTGCCGGAGCCGGCTCGGCAGGCTTGGTCGAATTATCGGCCGGGGCCGCAGGCTTCATCGGCTGCTCGGCAGCCGGCGGATTGGTGCTCTGCGTGGTGGTGTTGTCAGTGCCTGTGCCACTGTCGCTGCAGGCGGCAACGCCCAGCAGGGCCAGGGCGGACACCGAAGCAAGAATGAGCTTTTTCATTACGTCTCTCCTTCAACACACGTTCACGTTGCGGTGAACGGTCGAAGGAGAAATGCCCCGGCCGGCCATGGGTTTCATAACGTTGCGTTTCCGCCTGTAACATCAATGGCATGCAGGCGACATTGCTGCCGGCGCTTGGGCGCTTTAACAACGATAACGAAAACGAATACCGGAGACAGCCGCATGACCGCGAAATGGGATTTCTGGATCGATCGCGGCGGCACCTTCACCGATATTATCGGCCGTGACCCGCAAGGCGGGCTGCATCCGCGCAAATTGCTGTCGGAGAATCCTGAGGCCTATGCCGATGCGGCCATTCAGGGCATCCGCGACCTGCTCGACCTTGAACCGGCCGCCGCGATCCCGTCCAGCCTGATCGGCGACATCAAGATGGGCACGACCGTGGCCACCAACGCCCTCCTGGAGCGCAAGGGCGACCGCGTGTTGTTGCTCATCACCAAGGGGTTTCGCGATGCGTTAGGGATTGCGTACCAGGCGCGACCGGACATCTTCGCCAAGGAGATCATCCTTCCCGAACAGCTCTATGAGCGCGTCATCGAGGTCGACGAGCGTGTGCTCGCCGACGGCCGCGTCGAACGGCTGCTCGACATATCAGCCTGCCGGCCGGCCATAGAACAAGCGAAAGCCGATGGCATCGATGCGGTGGCGATCGTCTTCATGCATGCCTGGAAATATCCCGATCACGAGAAGGCGGTGGCCAAGGTCTGCCGCAAGCTTGGTTTCGGACAGGTCTCGGTCAGCCACGAGGTCTCGCCGCTGATCAAGCTGGTCGGCCGCGGCGACACCGCGGTGGTCGACGCCTATCTGTCGCCGATCCTGTCGCGCTATGTGCAAAGGGTGGCGGGAGAACTGGGGGTGGCGGGAGAACCGGGTGCGGCGGGAAAAAACGACGAATCCCCTCGCCTGATGTTCATGATGTCTTCTGGCGGGCTCACCGCCGCCGACATGTTCCAGGGCAAGGACGCATTGCTGTCGGGCCCGGCCGGCGGCGTGGTCGGCATGGTCGAGACGGCGAAGCTCGCCGGTTTCGACAAGGTCATCGGCTTCGACATGGGCGGCACGTCCACCGACGTCGCCCACTATGACGGCGAGTATGAACGGGCCTTCGACACGGAAGTCGCCGGTGTGCGCGTCCGCGCGCCGATGATGCGCATCCACACGGTCGCCGCCGGCGGCGGCTCGATCCTGCACTACGAGGCCGGGCGTTTCCGCGTCGGACCGGACTCCGCGGGCGCCAATCCCGGCCCCGCCGCCTACCGGCGCGGCGGCCCGTTGGCGGTGACCGATGCCAATGTGATGCTCGGCAAGCTGCAGCCCGACTTCTTCCCGTCGATCTTCGGTTCCAGCCAGGACGCGCCGCTCGACGCGGAAACCGTGCATGCGAAATTCGCGGCACTTGCCGCTGAGATCGGCGATGGCCGGCCGCCCGAATCGGTCGCCGAGGGCTTCGTCACCATCGCGGTCGAGAACATGGCCAACGCGATCAAGAAGATTTCCGTGCAGCGCGGCTACGACGTCACCGAATACCTCCTGAACTGCTTCGGCGGCGCCGGCGGACAGCACGCGTGCCTGGTCGCGGACGCGCTTGGCATGGAGGCCGTGCTGATCCATCCCTTCTCCGGCCTGCTTTCGGCCTATGGCATCGGCTTGGCCTCGGTGTTCGCCTCGCGCCAGCAGGCGCTGCTCAAGCCGCTCGCCGAAGAGTCCAGAACGGAGATTGGCGGCCTCGTCGCCACCTTGAAAAAGGCCGTTATCGCGGAGCTGGCGGCGCAAGGCATCGCCGAGGACGTGGTTGCCACCAGGCCGGTGCTGCACATTCGCTATGACGGCACCGATACGACGCTGCCGGTAAATTTTGAGAACGACTCGATTTTCCAAGCAAAGCGCGATTTCGAAATCGCCCACAAAGCGCAATTCGGTTTCGTCTATGACGACAAGCCGATGATGGTCGAGACCGTCGGCGTCGAGGGCACCGAAACCGGCCAGACCAACGCCGAAGCCCATGCGCCTGCCGGACCGGCAAGGGTCCATCCAGCCGCTTCCGAGACCCGGCTAATCTACACGGAAGGCCAGTGGCATGAAGCTGGCGTCTACCGTCGCGAGACCCTCGGACCGTCCTATCTGGTCGCCGGCCCCGCCTTGATCATCGAGCCAAACCAGACCATCGTCGTCGAGCCGGGCTGGCGGGCCGAAATCACCAACCTCAATCACGTCGTTATACGCCGCACGGAAAAGAAAGCGCGCGCCGCTGCCCTGGGCACGCAAGCCGATCCGGTGATGCTCGAAGTCTTCAACAATCTCTTCATGTCGATCGCCGAGCAGATGGGCGTGACGCTGCAGAACACCGCCTATTCCGTCAACATCAAGGAAAGGCTGGATTTTTCCTGCGCCGTCTTCGACCACACCGGGGCGCTGGTCGCCAATGCGCCGCACATGCCGGTGCATCTCGGCTCCATGGACCGTTCGGTCGAAACCATCATCCGGCTGAACTCCGGCGACATCCACCCCGGCGACGTCTTTGCCTTGAATGCCCCCTATAATGGCGGCACGCATCTGCCCGACATCACCGTGGTGACGCCGGTGTTCGACGACATCAGGAAAAACATCCTCTTCTGGGCGGCCTCGCGCGGCCACCATGCCGACATTGGCGGCACCGCCCCGGGCTCGATGACGCCGCTCGCCACCACGGTCGACGAGGAAGGCGTTCTGTTCGACAATTTCCGCATCGTTGACCGCGGAAAATTCCGCGAGACGGAGCTGCATACGCTGCTCACCGACCATCGCTACCCCGCCCGCAATCCGCACCAGAACATCGCCGATCTCAAGGCACAGATTGCCGCCAACGAGAAGGGTGTCGCCGAACTGCGCAAGATGGTCTCCCATTTCGGGCTTGATGTCGTCGAGGCCTATATGGGCCATGTCCAGGACAATGCCGCCGAGAGCGTGCGCCGGGTGCTGGAGCGGCTGCCGGACACGTCGGAATATGAATATCCGACCGATACCGGCCAGGTCATCAAGGTGAAGATCACGGTCGATCGCCAAAGGCGCGAGGCGACCGTCGACTTCACCGGCACGTCGCCTGTCATGAAGAACAATTTCAACGCCCCTGAGCCGGTGGCGCGCGCGGCCGTGCTCTACGCCTTCCGCGTCATGGTCGAGGACATGATCCCGATGAATGCCGGCTGCCTCAGGCCGATCAACATCGTCATTCCCGACGGCTGCATGCTGAAGCCCGCCTATCCTGCCGCCGTCGTCGCCGGCAATGTCGAGACCTCGCAGCACGTAACCAATGCGCTGTTCGGCGCCATGGGCGCGATGGCCAATGCGCAGGGCACGATGAACAACCTGACTTTCGGCAACAAGAAGTACCAATATTACGAGACCATCTGTTCCGGCTCGCCGGCCGGCCATATGAACTCCGGCCGCGGCTTTGCCGGCACCTCCGGCGTGCACACCCATATGACCAATTCGCGCCTAACCGATCCGGAGGTGCTTGAACTGCGCTTTCCCGTGGTGCTGGAGGATTTTCACATCCGCGAAGGCTCGGGCGGCAAGGGCAAATGGAACGCTGGCGACGGCACCAAACGCACCATCCGCTTCCTCGAGAAAATGGAATGCGCCATCCTGTCCTCGCACCGCAACCGCCCGCCACGGGGGCTGGATGGCGGCGACGACGGCGAAGTCGGCTCGACCAAGGTCCGCCGCAACGACGGCACGGTCGAGGTGCTGAAGGCCTGCGACCAGACCGTGCTCGACGCTGGCGAGGCGGTGATCGTGACGACGCCGACGCCGGGCGGGTTTGGAAAGCTGTAAGGGAGACGTCAACAGGCTGTCACCGGCCTGTCATGACCCTGGGTTACCCGCTTGCGGCAAAGCAAATGGGGAATCACTTTGCCATGACGGACGTCTCCTCGGACCTGGTTTTTCGCCGCGGCAAGGAAGTTGGAAAAGCGGTCTACCAGAACCGCGCGCTTTCGAAAGCCGGCATTTCCGAGCGGCTGTTCGCCTTCCTGTTTTCCGGCCTTGTCTATCCGCAGATCTGGGAAGACCCTGACGTCGACATGGACGCGATGCAACTTGGCCAGGGTCATCGCGTCGTCACCATCGCTTCCGGCGGCTGCAACATCCTGGCCTACCTTACCCGTTCGCCGGCACGGATCGACGCTGTCGACCTCAACGCCGCTCACATCGCGCTGAACCGCATGAAGCTTGAGGCAGTCCGCCATCTGCCTTCGCAGGGCGACCTGTTCCGCTTCTTCGGCGCCGCCGACACCAGCCACAATTCGGAAGCCTACGACCGTTTCATCGCGCCGCATCTCGACCCGGTCAGCCGCCACTATTGGGAACACCGCAACTGGCGCGGCCGCCGGCGTATTGGTGTCTTCGACCGCAATTTTTACCAGACCGGCCTGCTCGGCCTGTTCATCGCCATGGGCCACCGCACGGCGAAATTGTTCGGCGTCAACCCGGCCCGCATGATGGAAGCCAGGAATATCGGCGAACAGCGCCGCTTCTTCAACGAGGAGCTGGCGCCGGTCTTCGACAGGAAGCTGCTGAAATGGGCGACCTCGCGAAAAGCCTCGCTGTTCGGTCTCGGCATTCCGCCGGCGCAGTATGATTCGCTGATCACCTCCGGCGACGGCACCATGGCCAGCGTGCTTAAGGCCCGCTTGGAAAAGCTTGCCTGCGACTTCCCCTTGGAAAACAATTACTTCGCCTGGCAGGCCTTTGCTCGCCGCTACCCGGAACCAGGCGAGGCCGCCCTGCCCGCCTATCTGGAAAAGCACAATTACGAGACCATCCGCGGCAATGTCGACCGCGTCGCCATCCATCACGCCAACCTGATCGAATTCCTCGCCGGCAAGGATGCCGGCGCCGTCGACCGCTTCATCCTGCTCGACGCGCAGGACTGGATGACCGATGACCAGCTCAATGCACTGTGGTCGGAAATCACCCGCTCCGCCTCCACTGGGGCCCGCGTCATCTTCCGCACCGCCGCCGAGCCCAGTCTGTTGCCTGGCCGTGTCTCGACCTCTTTGCTCGACCAGTGGACCTATGAGAGCGATGCCTCGCGCGAATTCTCGGCCCGCGACCGCTCGGCCATCTATGGCGGTTTTCACCTCTATGTGAAGCGCGCAGCATGAGCACGACGGAGCTGCCGGCCAGCCACGCCGAACTGATGGACGGCGTCTACCGCTGGCAGCGCCATGTCTACGACCTGACCCGCAAATACTACCTGCTCGGCCGCGACAAGCTGATATCGGGACTGGACGTGCCATCGGGCGGCACCGTACTGGAACTCGGCTGCGGCACCGGCCGCAACATCATCCTCGCCGCCCGCGCCTATCCAGACGCGCGCTTCTTCGGCCTCGATATTTCGGCCGAAATGCTGGAGACGGCAGGCGCCGCGGTTGCCCGCGAAGGCCTCTCTGATCGCGTCATGCTGGCAAGGGGCGATGCCACGGATTTCAACGCGAAGGCGCTGTTTGGCCAAGGCAGCTTCGACCGCGTCTTCGTATCCTATTCGCTGTCGATGATCCCGGGCTGGGAGAAGACGGTATCGGCAGCACTTGCCGCGCTGGCCCCGATGGGCTCGCTGCACGTCGTCGATTTCGGCCAGCAGGAAGGTCTGCCAGGCTGGTTCCGCACCTTGCTGCGCGGCTGGCTGAAAAAATTCCACGTCACGCCGCGTGAATCCCTGCGCGACGTTCTGGAATCGGAAGCCGAGCGAACCGGCGCAACCTTCCGTTTCCGCACGCTTTATCACGGTTATTCCTGGCTGGCTGTGATCAAGCTCGGCACCTGACATCGCAGACAAAACAGCCGTAGAACCCGGCGCGCTTTCGCCATCGGCGGCCCAACGCTCCAATTCCAAGGTCAATCCGGTGAACGCGATCAGCAGGGTTCGCCCTTCGCGATTGCAGAATGACCCAAAGGGTGGTACATTATCTCCATGCTGGAGATAGAAAGTGATCGTCGGGTTTCGGGACGGATGGCTGCGAGCCTTTTTCGTGGAAGACATCCATTCCCGCAACATTCCGTCCGATCTTGAAGGCCGGTTGTTCCGCAAGCTCCAGATGATCGATGACGCGACGACCGATCAGGATTTGCGCGTACCGCCGAGCAATCATTTCGAAAAGTTGCGTGGTAGTCTCGATGGCTTCCACTCAATCCGCGTCAACAACCAATGGCGGCTGATCTTTCGGTGGAATGGCGGCCGTGGTGAAGCGTCGGATATCCATCTCGACGATCATAGCTACAGATGAGACGACACATGTTGATGACCACACGCAAGCCGGCAACGGTGGGTGAAATCCTCACGGAAGAATTTATGCAACCACTTGGCCTGACACAGGCTGCTTTGGCGGAAGCGATGGGGGTTCAGCGCAAGCATGTCAACGAATTGTGCAACGACCGCCGCAACGTGACGGCCGCGACCGCGCTCATTCTGGCGCGGGTCTTTGGCAACAGCCCGGATTTCTGGCTCAACGTGCAGCGCCGCAGCGATCTTTGGCAGGTCATGAATTCACCCGAGGAGCGGGCGCGGATTGATCGCGCCAAGCCTTTGGCGACCGCGGCCTAGAAGAAACTCTACAGCAACCGACTGCCGCTTAATGCAGCGCCTTCACGAGCGCCCCCACCATTGCTTGCGGGCGGTAGTTGAACGTGGCCGGCGTAAGCCCGAGCCGCACCACCACCAATTGCTCAGACGGAATGATGGCGACGGTCTGTCCGTCATGGCCCTCCATCCAGTAAGTGTCCTTCGGCAGCCCGGCCGCGACGCCGGCGCCGGGGTTTTCCTCGTCGCCCGGCGCTTCGATCCATAACTGGCCCTTGCCGTAGACCTTCGAGGCGGATGCCGGCTCGCGCATCCATTCGACGAAGCCGGCCGGCAGGATTTGGTTGCCGTTCCATACACCGCCCTGCAGCAGGAACTGGCCGAAGCGGGCCCAGTCATGCGCTGTGGCGTAGAGATAGGACGAGCCGACGAAAGTGCCCTGCTCGTCGGTCTCGAGCACCGCGCTACGCATGCCGAGCGGCTCGAACAGCGCCATGCGCGGCCACGTCAATGCCTTGGCCTTGTCGCCGATCGCGTCCTGCCAGAGGCGCGACAGCATCACCGCCGTGCCACTCGAATAGGAAAACGTCTTGCCGACCTCACCGGTGAGGGGTTTGGTTGCGGCAAAGCCCGCCATGTCAGGTTCGAGATAGAGCATGCGCGTGACGTCGGCGACGTCGCCATAATCCTCGTTGAACTCCAGCCCGCTCGACATCGCCATCATGTCGGCAAGGCTGATCGCGGCGCGGCCGTCGGCCTTCCACGACGTGAACAGGCCCTTGTTGTCGACCGTCATCTTCCCATCCTTGACCAGCGTGCCGACGATAGCGGCATTCACTGTCTTGGTCATCGACCAGCCGAGCAGCGGCGTCTTGGCCGAAAAACCGTCGCCGTAGCGTTCGGCGACGACCCGTCCGTTCTTGACCACCACGATCGCGCGCATGCCGGTGCCGGCCAGCGCGTCATCCGCGACGATATTGGTGACCCCGGGATTTTGCGAGGCTTCGACCCGTTCGCCCTCGGGCCACAGCGCATCCTGACTGGTCGGCGATGGCGAGGCGTGGGTTGCCGTGCGCCGCGCCTTGCCGACATCGCCGTCGGGGACGGAGGCGCAGCCCAGCCCGTCGCGGGCAACCGCCTCGCTCTTGCCGAGGAAGCCGAGCAGGCCGGCCGAAACCGTCCCCCGGTTCTTGTCGACCGAAACCCGCATCAAGCGCAGCAGCGGGTGGCCCGGCGCCTGCACATCGACGGCCAGCACCTCGTTGGCGTCGCGGCCGGCGATGAAGACGTTGGAGCAGACGATCTTGGCCGAATAGCCCGAGCCGACGCGGATCAGCTCCGGCGGCGCGATATAGAGCCAGGCAAACAGCGCGGCGATAGCCAGCACGATCAGGCCAAGCAGCCATTTGACGATCTTGACGACGAACCGCATCCATTGCCTCCCAGGCATTCGCCTGACGTTTATGTCATCGAATTGCCGCCATTGCTTCCGCAAAATCGGGCCTCTTGTCGACCGCCATAAACCAGATATCAACCATGATCGGCGATCACAGGGATGCATGTCGCCTAAAAGCGCTCAGCGGTTTTGGGACACGACATGCATGAAAAACGAATATGCCAGGCGATGCGTGGGGCGATCGCCTGGAGAGGGCCAGACCAGCTTCGGCCATCAGTGCACAGACCCATCAGCGACCGGCTGATTCCGGCTTGGAAGTTGCGATGCGCCGTCTTGCGGCCCTTTTCATGCTGACGCTGCTCGGCGCCTGCTCGACCGTGGACGATCTCTCGCCGCTGTCGCCGTCCGCGTCGAGCAGTCCGACGGTGGCCGTGCGCGCGCCGCGCTTTGCCGATTCAAAGCCGCATGAGTGGGACAGCGGTGCGCCGTGGAATTATGCCGTCCATGGTACCGACGTCTCCAAATACCAGACCTCGGTCGATTGGCCGGCGGCCAAGGCCAGCGGCATCTCCTTCGCCTTCATCAAGGCAACGGAAGGCGGCGATCGTTTCGATGAGTATTTCAGCGAGCACTGGGCGCGCACGAAAGCCAACGGGATTCCACGCGCGGCCTATCACTTCTTCTATTTCTGCACGCCGGCAGCCACCCAGGCGCGCTGGTTCATCCAGAATGTCCCCGCCGACCGCTCCGCCATGCCGCCGGTTCTCGACATGGAATGGAACCCGAACTCGCCGACCTGCCGGCTGCGCCCCGACGCCGCCACGGTGCGCGCGGAGATGACGACCTTCCTCGAAATCGTCGAGCGGCATTACGGCAAGAAGCCGATCATCTACACCTCGGTCGACTTCTTCGACGACAATGAACTGTCGACCTTCCGCGGCTATCCCTACTGGCTGCGCTCGGTCGCCGGACACCCGCGCGAGAAATATGGCAGCCACCCTTTCACCTTCTGGCAGTACACCGGAACCGGCATCGTTCCCGGCATGACCGGCAAGTCCGACATCAACGTCTTCAACGGCTCCGAATCCGCCTGGAACAAGTGGCTGCGGCAGAACACGCGCTGACGCCGTGGCAACGGCAGCAAGCCGCGGGAAAGGTGGTTGCGGCAGATCACCCGTTGACGCCGTGGCAACGGCAGCGAAGCCGCGGGAAAGGTGGTTGCGGCAGAAGACCCGTTGACACCGTGACAACGGCAGCAAGCCGCGGGAATAGTGATTGCGACAGATCAGCCGTTGACACCGTGGCAACGGCAGCGAGGCCGCGGGAATGGTGGTTGCGGCAGAAGACCCGTTGACACCGGGCCTGCCGCCTGCTTTCGACACAGCCAGCGCTAAAGGGTGCAACCGCTGGTAATTCAGGGCGTTGCGCTTTCAGGCACGACAATGCCCTCTCGTTTCGAAAGGAAGCTGATGCGACTGCGTTCCCAAGCCCTCGCGGCGCTGTTCTTGTGCGCCACGGCCTTGCCGGCGATGGCGCAGGAATGCGGCGGCGATTTTGAAACCTGGAAGCAGGGTGTGGCGGCGGAAGCCAAGGCTGCCGGTGTCGGCGCGGTCGGTCTTGATGCGCTGGAGGACGCCAGGATCGACGAGAGGGCTCTGGCGCGCGACCGTGCGCAGGGCGTCTTCACGCAAACCTTCGTCCAGTTTTCCAACCGCATGATCTCGGCCTACCGGCTGAAGCAAGGTGCGGCGAACATGAAGAAATACGCCGACATCTTCGCCCGCGCCGACCAGCAGTTCGGCGTCCAGGCCCCGGTCATCACCGCCTTCTGGGCGCTTGAAACGGATTTCGGCGCCGTGCAGGGCGATTTCCATACGCTGAGCGCATTGGTGACGCTGTCGCATGACTGCCGCCGCCCGCAGCTTTTCCGCCAGCAACTGGTGCCGCTCCTGGAACTGATCGATCGCGGCGTGCTGCCGACCGACGTCACCGGCGCCTGGGCCGGCGAGATCGGCCAGACGCAGATCCTGCCATCCGACTATCTCGCGCGGGGCGTCGATGGCGACGGCGACGGCAAAATCGATCTGCGCGGCTCCGTGCCCGACGTGATCATGACCACGGGCAACAAGGTGCTGTCGCGCGGCTGGAAGCGGGACGAACCCTGGATCCAGGAAGTGCGTGTGCCCGAGGAGATGCCGTGGGACCAGACCGGGCGCACCAACAAATTGCCGCTGACACAGTGGGCGCAGTGGGGCGTCACCAACCCCGACGGCTCGCCGCTGGCCGACAAGGGGCTGAAGGCCGGCCTGGCGCTGCCCATGGGCCGCAAGGGCCCGGCCTTCCTCACCTACGAGAATTTCGACGTCTATCTCGAATGGAACCAGTCCTTCACCTACGCGCTGACCGCGGCCAATCTCGCCGCGCGGCTGGCGGGCGCGCCGCCGCTTGACCCGCGCAATCCCGAGCCCGGCCTCAACAATGAGCAGATGAAAGAACTGCAGACCAAGCTCGAAGCCAGGGGCTACGACGTCGGCACCGTCGACGGCATTTTGGGCACCAACACCCGTGAAGCCATCCGCAAGGAGCAGATGCGCCTCGGCATGCCGGTCGATGGCTGGCCGACGCCGGAGCTGTTGGGAAAATTGTGAAGAGAGCGAGTAGTGGGTAGTGGGTAGTGGGTAGTGAGATATAGAGATTCCCTGCTGACTACTGACTACTCATGACTACTGACTACTCACCCCTTTTTTCCTAATCCGCCATCGTCTCCAAACTCGCGAACCCCACCGGCGCGTCGCCCTCGTCGAAGGGCGTCGTGACCTCGACGAAGGTATCGGGATAGAAGCCGTTGAAGCGGGTCCTCAGCGACAGCGAATAGGCGCCGATATGGCCGATCTCGATCCAGTCGCCGGTGTCGACGGTCTCTGGCAGCCAGAACGGCCGTGACAGGATATCGACGGAATCGCAGGTCGCGCCGCAGACCTTGAACGGCACGATGTTCTTCTCATCGCCATTGCGCGTACGGATCGCCGGATCGGGGATAAACCGCGCCGGCAGCGTGATCTTGCCGGTCCAGGAATCCGACAGCGAGGCCCAGATGCCGTCATTGATGTAGAGCCGCTTGCCCTTGCGCAACAGCACGCGCACGATCAGCGACAGGCAGCGCGCCACGATCACCCGGCCCGGCTCCGCCACCAGCGGCATCTGGTCGAACTGATATTCCTTCAGGTCGCCGGAGAGCCGCGACATGATCTGGCCGAGCGACGGCATCTCGATCTGCTTGCGGTTGGGATCATGTCCGTATTCGGCCGGAAAGCCGCCGCCGACGTCGAGCCCGGCAATGTCAAAGGTCAGCCGGTTGCGCACCCAGTCGGCCGAGGCCAGCGCCCGCTCATAGGTGTCGGGATCCTCGATCTGGCTGCCGACATGGAAACACAGGCCGACCTTGTAGCCGGTGCGGTTCAGCCGCTCGGCGAGTTCGACCGCATAGGCAGGCCCGGCGCCGAATTTCTTGGACAGCTCGTAGGCGGCATGGCCCTTTGTCTGCACACGAACGAAGACGCTGACCGCGCCCGGGTCGATATCGAGCGCCCGCACCACGCGGGTCAGCTTGGTGATCTCGTCCTCATGGTCGAGCGAGATGACGCGGATGCCGTATTTCTCCAAAGCCAGCTTGATGTCCGACTGCGCCTTGACCGGATGCATGTAGAGCATCTCCGCATCGGGCGAGACGGCGCGCACGGCGGCGAACTCGCCTGGTGAAGCGACGTCGAAGGCGGTGACGCCGGCCTCGACCAGCGTCTTCAGCACGATCTGCTCGCCATTGGTCTTGACCGCGTAGGCGGTCTTGCCGGGGAACATGCCCATGAACTGCTTCGCATCCGCCTTCAAGACCTGCGGGCGGAAGCAGTAGACCGGGTCGTCCGGGCGAAGCGCCAGTGCAGCCTCGCTTGCATTCTCGAATCGCTGCATGGACGAATCCTCGACTTCAGCTCGCACAATTAATCCAAGCTAGCGGCTAGCGCATGACCCCGAAAGTTATTTCGACTTCGGAAGGGATCATGCGCCAGGGATGAGCCTTGCAAGCGTCCTTTGCGCATCTCTGGAGGCGCGCGGTGCTGCAACGAAAACAATTCTGTGTCTCGTGCTCCTGCGGCACGGCACTGGCTTTTGCCGAAAGGCTTGGCTGCCGGTCGGGTTTCGGGTGGCCCTTGCCGCCGAACCAGATATGGCTTCCGCCTGTCGGCTGGCATTCCGGCTGTCTGGGGGAGGATTTATATGGCAGTGACCGCTGCATCTGCGCCACGCGGACCGATGACGCTCAGGGACTGGGGGCAGTTGCTGTTGCTCGGCGCCATCTGGGGCGGCTCGTTCTTCTTCGCCCGCATCGCGGTGGCGGAGCTTCAACCGCTGGTGCTGGTGCTGTTTCGCGTCGCCATCGCGGCGATAGCCCTGCAGCTCTATCTCGGCTTGCGCGGACCGTCCTTCCGCGCCGCTCTGCCGCATGCCGGCCTGTTCTTCCTGCTGGCCTTCACCAACAATGTCGTCCCGTTCTCGCTGATCTTTGCCGGTCAAACCCAATTGGGGGCCGGCGTCGCTTCCGTCCTCAATGCCACGACGCCGTTCTGGACGCTGCTCCTGGCCAATGCGTTGACATCAGATGAAAAGCTGTCCTGGAACAAGCTCGCCGGCATTGGGCTCGGTGTCGCCGGCACCGCTGTGATGATCGGTCCCGGCCTGCTGGCGGGGCTCGGCGGCCCTGTCTGGGCCAAATTCGCGCTGATCGGCGCCTCGCTGTCCTACGGTATCGCGCTGATGGTCGCCCGCCGTTTCAAGGGCGTGCCCTCGCCAGTCGTCGCCACCGGGCAGTTGACGGCTTCGACCATCATCATGACCCCGATCGTGCTCTTCGCCCATGGCCCGGCCGGCCTGTTCTCCGCCTCGCCGCCGGTGTGGGCGGCGGTGCTGGCGCTGGCGCTTCTTTCGACGGCCTTCGCCTACATCCTCTACTTCAACCTCGTCGCCTCGGCCGGGGCAACCAACGCCTCGCTGGTCACGCTGATCGTGCCGGCCAGTGCCATGCTGCTCGGCTTTCTTTTCCTTGGCGAGCGGCTGGAATCGTTTGAGATCGGCGGTGTGGTGCTGATCGGACTTGGTCTTCTGACAATCGACGGGCGAGTGTTCGGACGGCGTTAGAGCTCGGCATGTGCAATCGCGAAAGTCGAAGGCGACTTTTGCGGGGTAGCGCTGCCATGACACAGCATCGACACGCCACCGCCATAATTTATTCACAGGCAGGAAGCGGGTTTTTGCCAAGGAGTTTCAACGGCTAAGGGCGAAACCGAAGTCGCAAAATCCACAATCACGTCGCAATGCAGCACATTTTCCGCTTGCCTGTGGCACAAATGAACCTAGACTCCAGGGCATAGCTCTTTAAGAGGAGGCTATGTCATGGGACTTACGAGGCCAATCAACGCATTGATGATTTGTGCTGCGTTTGCTTTCATCGGCGCCCTCATTATGGGCGTCCTTCCCTGAACCCGCCAAGACGGGGAAGACCAGCAGCAAATAGTCCAACCGATTCGAAAGGCCGGGTTTTTACCCGGCCTTTTGCTTACCTGACTGACCCTCAGGCAGCAGCGGAGCCCGCCACCTCATGCGAGCGGATGCCGATCATATGGCAGACCGCGAAGACGAGGTCGGCCCGGTTCATTGTGTAGAAGTGGAAATCGCCCACGCCGCGCTCGACCAGGTCCAGAACCTGCTCGGCGGCCACGGCGGATGCCACCAGCGCATGCGTCTGAGGGTCGTTCTGCAGGCCGTCGAAACGCTCGGCCAGCCATGCCGGCACCAGCGCGCCGCAGCGCGCCGAGAAATTGGCGACCTGGGTGAAATTGTGCACCGGCAGGATGCCCGGAACGATCGGGATGTAGATGCCGGCGCGGCGCGCGCGCTCGACGTAACGTTCGTAGAGATCGTTGTCGAAGAAGAACTGGGTGATCGCCCGCGTCGCGCCGTTGTCGACCTTGCGCTTCAGCATGTCGATGTCGGTGGCGAAGTCAGGGCTTTCCGGATGCTTTTCCGGATAGGCCGAAACCGAGATGTCGAAATCGCCGGCGTCCTTCAGCGCCCCGACCAGCTCGGCGCCGTTGGCGTAGCCGTCCGGATGCGGCCGGTAGGCGGCGCCGACGCCTTCCGCCGGATCGCCGCGCAAGGCGACGAAGCGCTTCACGCCCATGTCGGTGAATTCCTGGATCACGGCGTCGACCTGATGGCGAGCGGCGTCGACGCAAGTCATGTGCGCGGCCGGCGTCAGGCTGGTCTCCTTCAGGATACGGCCGATGGTGCGCGCCGTGCGCTCACGCGTCGAACCGCCGGCGCCATAGGTCACCGAGACGAATTTCGGCTGCAGCGGCTCGAGCCTTGTGACCGTATCCCACAGTCTTGCCTCCATCTCGTCGTTCTTCGGCGGGAAGAACTCGAACGAAACCCTGACCTTGTCGCCGATATCGGGCCGGCGGGAAAAACGAAACTGGTTCATCAGGCGATTTCCCCTATCGAGCTCACTCTGGTCTGCTGGCTGGCATTGGCAGGATCGGCGATCAACAGGCGCCGGTCGCGGCCAAGCCAAAGCTTGACGGTGAGCCTGGCCTCGTTGCCGCCGCGCGGTTCGAACTCCTGGGCATCCTCGAGATCGAGGCCGGCTTCGGAGAACCATTCTCCGATCTGCCGGTCGGAAAAGCCCAGCCGCATATGCGCATGCTCGTCGCGCAGGAATTCCAGTGTGTGCGGCGCGAAATCGACGATGACGAGACGGCCGGCCGGGCGAAGCAGCCGCGCCGCCTCATGGATGGCGCGGGCTGGATCGTCGAGATAGTGCAGCACCTGGTGGATGGTGACGAGATCGAAGGCATCGCGCTCGACCGGCGGCGAAAAGATATCGCCCTGCCGCACCTGCGCGTTCGAAACGCCGGCCTTGTCGAGATTGGCGCGCGCCACGGTCAGCATCTCTCGCGACATGTCGATGCCGATCCCCCGCCGGTAGAGCGGCGAGAAGATTTCGAGCAGCCGCCCGGTGCCGGTGCCAAGGTCGAGCATGGACTGGAACGGCCGCTTGCCGACCAGCTTCAGCATCGCGGCCTCCACCGCACGGTCGGGCACATGCAGCGAGCGGATATGATCCCAGCTTGCGGCGTTCTGCGAAAAGTACGCGGTGGCGCGATCCTGGCGCTTGCGCTTGACCGAGGTCAGTCGCTCCAGATCGCGCTCGATCTGCGGATCGGCGCCGCGAATGCCGGCAACCAGCCTCATCACGAAGTCTCGCGCCGAATCGGCGTCCGACAGGCGGAAGAACGCCCACGACCCTTCCTGGTAGCGGCCGATCAGCCCCGCCTCGAGCAGCAGCTTCAGGTGGCGCGAGACACGCGGCTGCGACTGGCCGAGAATTTCGGTAAGGTCGGAAACGGTGAGGTCGCCACGCGACAACAATGCCAATATGCGCAGGCGGCTGGATTCGGCCGCCGCCTTCAGCGTATCCACCATGGTGTCGAGCGAGACATGCATCAGCGTATTCTCTTTGAAAAGATATAAACATATGTTTATGTCGAATTCGGCGACCTTGCAAGCGCTATGTCGCTTCCGGACCAGAAAATGCCGCATGCGTGATTTCCCGGTCCGGATCAGCCCGAAACGTCTAGCGGTTTTGAGACAATGGCATGCACCAGCACAGAGACAGGCAATGACCGAACCGCGTGAGATGTTCGAGGCTCGCGAAGGCGAGCAGAGACTGGACCAGGATCCGGCCTTGATGCCGCCGGACGCCGGCATCGTCTTCATCGGCCGTATTGCCTCGCCGTGGATCACCCGGGATAGCTGCCCGAAGAACATGCGCGCGGCGCGCGAGGCGGGACAGCCCGCGGTGCTGGCCATCAATGCGCCCTATCGTGCGGGCCTGCGCGGGCTGGAGCGGGCCAGCCACGTCGTCATCCTGTCCTGGCTGCACCACGCGCCGCGGAATTTGATTGTGCAGAAACCCCGCCATGCGGCTGAAGCGAAAGGCGTCTTCGGCCTGCGCTCCCCTGCCCGGCCGAACCCAATCGGCCTGCATATAGCCAAGCTCGTCGGATTGGACATCGGCACCGGGCGCGTCGACCTCGACGCCATCGACGTGCTCGACGGCACGCCGGTCATCGACATCAAACCGTATTTCACCTCGACCGATGCCTTTGCCGAGGCGACCGTTGAGGGGCGCGGGGAGCAATGACCGCGCCCACCGGCCGCCGCCGCGCCATCGCCAAGGCTTTGACAGCACTTCTGCCGCTGGCGCCTTATGCCGACATGGAGAAGATCCGCACCGACGCCGGCTCGGTCCATATGAAAACCTTGCCGCCGACGATCGCGGTATGGCTGGCGACGATCGCCCACATCCGCCACATGCACACCGATTACGAAAAGCTGCTGGCCGAGGGCTATGACCGCGACTCCGCCCGTTTCTTCGTCATCGACCAAACCAACACCATGCTCACGCGCTGGCGCGCCACGCGCCTGCTCGACGCCGACGACGAGGAGGAATGAGGCCACTGCCGGCAGATGGCGCTCTGCGTCTTGTTCAAAAAGATTCCCCCTCGCCTCTGGAAAATCACGGAACAGGCCGTATATGCCCGAAAGCGGAGAAGCCTCCGCTTCCATCCAGAAATTGCGCCCCGCAGGGGCAAGGATTCCACATCATGACATCAAAGGTTTGGTTCATCACCGGATCGTCGAAGGGCTTTGGCCGCGTCTGGGCCGAGGCCGCACTGGCGCGTGGCGACCGCGTTGCAGCGACCGCCCGCGACACCGGCACGCTCGCCGATCTCGTCGATAGATACGGCGACAACATCGCCGCCATAAAGCTCGACGTCACCGACAAGAAAGCCGTCGATGCCGCTGTCGCCGAGGCGCACAAGCGCTTTGGCCGGCTCGACGTCGTCATCAACAATGCCGGCTACGGCCATTTCGGCGCCATCGAGGAAGTCAGCGAACAGGAAGCCCGCGACCAGATCGAGACCAATGTGTTCGGCGCGCTGTGGGTTACCCAGGCTGTCCTGCCGATCATGCGGGCGCAGCGCTCCGGCCACATCATCCAGATCTCGTCGATCGGCGGCGTCAATGCCTTTGCCTCGCTCGGCCTCTACCATGCCTCGAAATGGGCGCTGGAAGCCTTCAGCCAGTCGCTCAGCATCGAGGTCGCGGAATTCGGCATCCATGTCACGCTGGTCGAGCCGGGCGGCTTCTCCACCGACTGGTCGGGAGCATCGGCCAAGGTCTCCAAGCCGATCGAGGCCTATGCGCCCGCCCGCGCCAAGATGGCCGAGCGCCGCGCCAACTCGGTTGCTGGCGATCCCGAGGCGACCGGGCCGGCGATGCTGGCCATCGTCGATGCGGCAGAGCCGCCGCTGAGGGTGTTCTTCGGCGATGGCGGCCTGCCGATGATACGCCAGGAATACGCCAACCGCCTCGCCACCTGGGACAAGTGGGACCACGTCTCCGTCATGGCGCAAGGCGTCAACAAGAACCGCAAGGGCTGACGCCCAACGTAGTAGCTGCGCCGCCTACGGGCGGCGTAGCTATGCCTTGTAAATCCATTGCTCCGGCACACGCACCGAAATCTCTTCGCCGACCCTGACCACGCCGGGTTTTTCAACCCACGCGACAAGGCCACGCAGCCGCTTCGCCGTCTGCGGGAAGAGCAGTGCGGCTGCATCGCGATCCGATGCATGGACATGCGTGGCGATGGATTGCCCGGCGACCCGGCACGGCTTGTTCTGCGCGTCGATTTTGATCGTCACGCCCCCTTCGAAGAACATCAGTGAGCCGGCCGGCAGCATCGACAGATGTGGCACACCCCCGATCAGCATATTGGCGCCGATCCATTCCGGCTTGATCTCCTTCAGGCCCATGCGCTCGGCAACGATCGAAAGCTCGTCGGCGGCGACCAGCGACAATTGCCGCTCGTTGCGCATCTCCGTGCCGCGCGGATACCAAGGCTCGCGCCCACCGGAACGCCGCGTCATTCCGGAATGGAAGTCATTCGCGATTCCGTCGAAGCCAAGATGCAATTCCTCGACGGCTTTCGTCTCGAAATGATCGGACGGAGCGGCATAGAGCGCCACTGCCTTTGCCGTCAGCTTGCGGCCCGGGACGATGTCGATCGTGGGCTCAGCAGTTGGAAAAAGTTCTAGGTTTGTTTCCTGCATGCTGCTGGTCTAGAGGCCTCGGACAATGCGGTCCAGTCGAAAGCGCTGATGATCCGATCACTGCGTTTGATGCCGATCACGACGTTATTACCGGAAATGCCGTCATGTTGCAGCGAGCGCATCCCATTGCCGCCGCGCCGCCTATATATATTCGGCGCCAGTCGGGAGGAGGAGGTTCGGCATGCAGGTTGGACACGCCATCGCAGCGCTCTGGCTGTTCTGGGTGGTATCCTGGATCGTCGCTGCATCCTGGGCCGATCCAGCCCAAAAGCGCGCCACCATCGGGGCGGAGGCCCGCTATCGCGTCTTCTGGCTGGCCGGCACCGTCCTGCTGTTCGTTCCAGCGCACGGCTATGAAGGCAGGCTGAGATTGTGGACGCCGACCCTTGCCGAAGCCTGGGTCTGCGTTGCCCTGATCGCGGTCGGCATCGGCTTCGCATGGTGGGCACGCATCCATCTCGGGCGGTTGTGGTCCGCCACGGTCACAGCCAAGGCGGATCATCGCGTGGTCGACACCGGCCCCTATCGCCTGGTCCGGCATCCGATCTACACCGGGCTGCTGCTGGCTGTGGTTGCCACCATGGCGGCAAAGGGCACGGTCTGGGGCATTGCAGGTACGGCCCTGCTCATCATCGGCGTCGTCATCAAGGCGAGGCTGGAGGAGCGTTTCCTGCGCGACGAACTCGGACCCGCCTATGACGATTACGCCAGGCGGGTGCCGATGCTGGTTCCCTTCACGCCGGCCTAGCGCGGCATCACCTCAGAGCATTCTCAGCAGCGCGCCACCGATCGAATATCCCGCACCGAAGGCGCAGATCAGGCCGTGATCGCCCGGTTTCATGTCGGCATGGTTCTCCGACAGCGCGATGATGGCTCCCGCGCCGGCGGTGTTGCCCAGTCGTTCCAGCACCATCGGCGCGCGGTCATGGCCGACATCGTGGCCGAACGCCAGTTTCAGGATCATCGCATTCATGCGCGCATTGGCCTGGTGCAGCCAGAAGCGCCGCACCGCTTGCGGCGTCAGCCCGTGTTCGGCGAGGAATTCGACGATGAATTTGTGCCCGGCGACGGTGACTTCCTTGAACACCTTGTTGCCGACCTGCTTGATGAGGTTGCCTTCCAGGTCGATCCTGTAGGGATCGTCCTGGGCGGTGCGGGTATGATAGCCGAGATTGGTGCGGATGTTGTTCGACATCTGCGTCCATATGCGCGTGTCCAGCACCTCGAAGCGGCCCGGCCGCCTCTCACCCTGGGCCAGCCCCTCCACCACCATCGACACCGAAGCGTCCCCGAAGATGAAATGCGTCTGCCGGTCGCGGAAATTGAGATGGCCGGTGATGATTTCCGGCGTCGTCACCAGGATGCGCTTGTGCGCGCCCGAGCGCACCAGATTGACCGCCATGTGCAGCGCAGCCGCGGCCGACGAACAGCCAAGCCCCATGTCGAAGCCCGCGCCCCTCGTGCCCAGCGCCTCCTGCATTTCGATGGCGATCGCCGGATATGGCCTCTGCTGATGCGAGGACGAGCAGATCACCAGATCGACATCCGACGCATCGACCTCAGCGTGCTCGATCGCCTTCCGAGCCGAAGCGATGCCGAATTCCGCCTGCAGCGAGAGCGCGTCGTCCGGACGCGCCGGAATGCGCGGCGCCATGCGGGTGGGGTCGAGAATGCCTTCACGCTCGACCACGTGGCGGGACTTCACACCTGAAGCATGAACGATGAAGTCGGCATCCGATTTCTGCAGCAGCGTCTCGCCGGTATCCTGGCGCCGCGCGTTCTCCGTGTCGACCCAGGCATTGAAGCTGGCGACCAGTTCCTCATTCGTGATGACAGGCTTGGGAATTTCAGCGCCGATGCCGCTGATGATGACGCGATGCATGTTTAAGTCCGTCCATCCGCGGGCGTTGCGGCTTGATGTGGGCGCCGAAACGTTCCGGCGCAACATTTTTCTCACTCGGCCGGTTTACGCCGGCTTAAACCAAGGTTTAGGCCGGCTTAAACCAAGGTTTTTCGCCAGCCTATCCCGCCCCCTTGGCGACGATGAAAATGCGGGGGAAACGCAGCAGCACCTTGCCATCGGCGGTCTTCGGATAGGCCTTGGCGATCTTGGCCGTGTAGCTGTCGAGGAACAGCTTGCGCTCATCCGCGTCCAGCGGATCGAGGAAGGGCTTCAGCCCTGTCGACTTCACCCACTCGACGATCGCCTCGGCATCGGCCAGCGGATGGTTGTAGATGGTGTGCCAGATGTCGAGCCGAGCCGAGAGCGGCGACAGCAGGTCGTAGTAGAACGACACCGGCGGCAGCGGCGCACGGGCCGCATCCCTGATCTTTGCCGCGAAAGGCGCTTCGGCGGCGGTCTCCCGCATCAGGCGATGCGAATCCTCGGCCATATTGTCGGGCATCTGGACGGCTAGCGCGCCGCCGGGGGCCAGAAAACCCATCAGGCGCTGGAACACCGCCGGATGCTCCGGCAGCCACTGGAAGACGGCGTTGGCGAAGATCACGTTGACCGGCTCGACCGGCTGCCATGTCGACGCATCGGCGAGGTCGAAGCTGACATTGGGCAGCCGCGCCCTCGCCTTCTCGATCATGTCGGGAGACGTGTCGAAGCCGCTCACTTGCGCATCCGGCCAGCGCTCGACCAGCAGTTCGGTCGAATTGCCCGGCCCGCAGCCGATATCGACAACCCGGCGCGGGAAGTCGACCGGAATCAGTGCCGCCAAGTCGCGCGCGGGCCGCGTGCGCTCGTCCTCGAATTTCAGATATTGGGCGGCGGACCAGTCAGCCATCCGGGCTCCTCATGTCAGCTTGAGAATTCGCCGCCCGGTGCCCCTTACCGCGTCAGCCTCTTGTAGGTCATGCGGTGCGGGTTGACGGCTTCGGGCCCGAGCCGGCGGATCTTGTCCTGCTCGTAATCCTCGAAATTGCCCTCGAACCATTCGACGTGGCTGTCGCCCTCGAAGGCGAGGATGTGCGTCGCCAGGCGGTCGAGGAACATGCGATCGTGCGAGATGATGACCGCGCAGCCGCCGAAATTTTCCAGCGCGTCTTCGAGTGCCGCCAGCGTTTCCGTATCGAGATCGTTGGTCGGTTCGTCGAGCAGCAGAACATTGCCGCCGGTCTTCAGCATCTTGGCCAGGTGCACGCGGTTGCGCTGACCGCCGGAGAGGTTGCCGACCTTCTGCTGCTGGTCGCCGCCGCGGAAGTTGAAGGACGCGCAATAAGCGCGGGTGTTGGCCTCGAACTTGCCGAGCTTGACCACTTCGGCGCCGCCCGAGATTTCTTCCCACACGGTCTTCGACGGATCGAGCGCGTCGCGGCTTTGGTCGACATAGCCGAGCTTGACCGTCTCGCCGACGCGGACAGAACCCGCATCCGGCTTTTCCTGGCCGGTGATCATGCGGAACAATGTCGTCTTGCCGGCGCCGTTCGGGCCGATGACGCCGACAATGCCACCCGGCGGCAGCTTGAATTCGAGGCCTTCGATCAACAGCGTGTCGCCGAAGCCTTTCGACAGGCCCTCGACCTCGATGACCACGTTGCCGAGCCGCTCGCCATGCGGGATGACGATCTGTGTATCCGTCGGCCGCCGCTTGTCGGCTGCATCGAGCAGATCCTGGAACGCCTGGATACGCGCCTTGGACTTGGTCTGGCGAGCCTTCGGGCTCGACTGGATCCACTCGCGCTCGCGGCCGATGGCGCGCTGGCGGGCGTCGTCCTCGCGGCCTTCCTGCTTGAGGCGCTTGGCCTTGGCTTCGAGGTACTTGGTGTAGTTGCCCTCATAAGGAATGCCGCGTCCGCGATCGAGTTCGAGAATCCAGCCGGTGACATTGTCGAGGAAGTAGCGGTCGTGGGTGATGATCATCACGGCGCCCGGATAGGCGCGCAGATGCTTTTCCAGCCACGCCGTCGTCTCGGCATCGAGATGGTTGGTCGGCTCGTCGAGCAGCAGAAGATCAGGCTGGCGCAGCAGCAGCTGGCAGAGCGCGACGCGGCGGCGCTCGCCACCCGACAGCTTGGTGACGTTGGCATCCTTTGGCGGGCAGCCCAGCGCTTCCATTGCCATCTCGACCTGCTGTTCGAGATCCCACAGGTTCAGCCGGTCCATCTCGTCCTGGAGCTTGGCCGACTCGTCGGCCGTCTCGTCGGAATAGTTCATCATCAATTCGTTGTAACGCTCGATGATGGCGGTCTTGGCCGCGACACCTTCCATGATGTTCTCGAACACGGTCTTGTCGGGATCGAGCGCCGGCTCCTGCGCCAGGTAGCCGACAGTGGCGCCTTCGGCGAGCCATGCCTCACCGCTCCAGTCCTTGTCGATGCCGGCCATGATCTTGAGGATCGTCGACTTGCCGGCCCCGTTTGGGCCCAGGATGCCGATCTTGGCGTCCGGGTAGAAGGACAGATGAACGTTCTCGAGCACCTTCTTGGTGCCATAGGCCTTGTTGAGGCCGGCCATGTGATAGATGAACTGGCGTGCCACGCGCGCTTTCCCTGAAAAATGACTGGATTTGTCGAATTGAATGGAGGTTGGCCGCTATGTAGGCGATGCGGCGCCGAACGGCAATCGCTTTTGCCATATCAGGCAACCACACGGACAAGTGTGCACCGACAGCCAGGTTTTCAACCGGTCGATGGTACGCGGAAATCTCCGGTTAACCCTTCCACGTCAAAACAGGACCGAAGTGGAATCGCTGGCTGGCCGCGATTTCGAAAAGAGAGCGGATCGACGGCATTGCTGAACAGTTTCCTGCTCCTTGCCGAAGCGATTGTCTACTTCAGCGTCATGGTGACGCTTTTCCGCTTCCGCAAGCGCATCGGCCTGGGCGTCTTCATCTGCGCACTCGGCGTCATGCATTTCCTGGAAACCTATCTCGCCAGCGTCTTCTACGTCGCGCTGCCGTTTGGCATGGTGTCGCCGGGCTCGGCGGTGCTGTTTTCGGGCAAGCTAGTGATGCTCCTTCTGCTCTACATGAAGGAGGATGCCGCCACCGTGCGCCAGCCGATCTATGGCCTGCTGCTCGGCAATGCGCTGATGATCGGTCTGGTTCTGCTCCTGCGCCTGCACGCCATCGCTCCGCTTCCCGATGGCCGGCTCCCCGATATCGGCTTCATCGACGAGATGGGCTGGCTGATGGTTTGGGGCACGACGCTGCTGTTCGTCGATGCCATCCTGATCATCCTTCTCTATGAGAAACTTGGACGCGTCCTGCGCAAGGCGCGGTTCGCACGCATCCTGATTTGCGTCGCCTGCGTGCTGACTTTCGATCAGGCGGGGTTCTTCACCGCGCTGCATTTCGTTGCCGGCGCGCCGATCGCGGTCTTCTTCGGCGGCTGGTTCGCCAAGATGGCGGCAGCACTGACCTTCAGCGCCATGCTGGTCGCCTATCTCAAATGGTTCGAGGTCCGGGATGTCCAGATGCCGCGTGGGCTGACCGACATCTTCGAGACCTTGACCTATCGCGAACGCTACGAGGCGCTGGTCGAACATGTCGGCCGCGATGGCCTGACCGGACTGCTGCACAGGGGACGCTTCGATGCCGATGGCGAGGCCGCCGTCCAGTCCAGCCTGCGCACGGCGAGGCCGCTCAGCCTGCTCATCGTCGACGTCGACCACTTCAAGTCGATCAACGATCGTTTCGGCCATGCCGAAGGCGACAAGGTGCTGAAGGCGGTCGCAACCGTACTTTGCGAGGCGGCAGGCGTCGAGGACCAGGTGTTCCGGATCGGCGGCGAGGAATTCGCGATCCTGAGTTCGCGTCCGCATTCCGTCGCCAGGCTCTTCGGCGAAAGCGTCCGCACCGCGCTCAAGGCATCGGCCGCCACCAGCCGGTTCGATTTGACCGTCAGCGCCGGCGTTTCCACCGTCAGCGAAACGACGCAGTGCCTGGCCGACCTGTTCGCGCTCGCCGACCAACGCCTTTACAAGGCGAAATCGACCGGACGCGACCGCGTCGTCGGCGAACCCGGCGGGCATGAAGCCGACGCCGATATCGCCTGGACCAGGTCCGCGCAGATCTAGCCAAAGTCAGTCCAGACCCAACCTTGTCGCTACGATTTCCCCTGCCGTGCCGGCGCGCTGCTCGTCATGCCACTCATGCAACCCCCGCTGAATGAACACCGCCATGCCAACATAACAGCAGGCACGGCAAGCGAAAGCCCGGCTGGCTGCCTAAATCCGTGCCCGTGCGTTACTGGAACCCGATCGCGTCGACCGTGCCGGTCGGGCAACCGGCCTTGTTGGTCGGCACGGAGGCCAGCAGCAGATCCTTGAGCGAGCTGTTCGGACCGATCGGGCCGGCAAGGCCAAGCGTCAGTTCGCCGATCAGCCGCCGGCCGCTCGACGGATCGATAAGGCAGGACACACGCACCCGGTCCCCTGCTCCCGCGCCGAAGGACTGGTCGAAGGCGCTGCGGATCTGGTCCGCGGTCAGCTTGCCGCCGATATTTTTGGCGAAGAGGTCGCGCACGGGCGAGCTGTTGACCTCACGCATCAAATGAAGGGCGTCGGAAAAATACTCCTGCTGGCTTTTGCCATAGCAGGTGCCGTGCTTGATCCATTCATGCCGTTCCAGCTTCGAGGCGGTGCCCGGCATCACCTTGTCGAGCTCGGCGCGGGTCTCGGCATCGAGGTTGACCGGTGGCAGGTCCTGCCAGTGAGCCGGATTGTCATTGGCCTTGTCGCTGGCCGAAGCCTGGCAATAGAAATTGCCGTTCGGCTGCGGCCACAGGCCGTGCAGCGTGAAATTGGTGGCGTCGAATTCGCCAGGGCTTTGCGCCTTGCATTCGGTCTTGTTCGACTTGGTCTCGCAGAAGGCCGGCTGCCAGCTCAGCGCGAAAACATATTCGGGTTTTCCCGAGGCCGCCGGCTTGCCTTGCCCGCCCGGTGCCGCCGGCGCGGTCACCGCACTGCTGCCCGACAGATGGCCGCAGCTGACCTTCACCCAACGGCGCTCGGGATCGGCGCCCGGCACCAGGATGAGGTAGTGGGTCGGAGCGTCCTTGTTGCCGGCCAGCAATTGATAGGTCTTGCCCGCATCGGTCGAGACATTGCCGGGGTTCTTGGCGTTCTTGATCGCCTGCGTCGCGGGACAGGCAGCGTCGGCCACGAAGGTGCCGCTCATCTTGACGTCGGCATGCGCCGCGCCTGCCAGCGACCCCGCCAGCAAGGCCAATCCGAAAACAACAGCAATACGCATGGAGATTCCCCTGCTGGAAAGTGGGCGACAGACTGAAACTGTCTCCATGTCAGAATTGCGATATTTTGCGGGCTCGTGGCAAGAAAGATCGTCGCGGAAAAGCCGGCAGGCCCGATTGACGCAAATCAGGCGCCGGCGCACACGTTGGACATTGCAAGGGCGGAACCAGGGGGAGGCCAGCCGGCATGCCATTCAGCCAGCAGCGCGTGGTCCGCTCGCCGACCGGCGCCGACCTCAATCTGTTCGTCCGGCAGGCCGACAGCTCTCCGCGTGCGGTGGTCCAGATCAATCATGGCCTGGCCGAGCATGCCGGGCGCTACGACCGCTTCGCCGGTTTCCTGTCCGCTCGGGGTTTCCATGTCTATGTCCATGATCACCGTGGCCATGGGACGACCAGGGCGCCCGACGCGCCGCTCGGCAGATTCGCCGACAAGGACGGCCCGGCCAAGGTGATCGCCGATGTCGACGCCATCCGCGATCTTATCGCCCGCGAGCAGCCTGACCTGCCGGTGATCCTTTTCGGCCACTCGATGGGCGCGTCCGTGGCGCTGAACTACTTGTTACGGCACTCGAATCGGATCCATGCCGCAGCCATCTGGAACGGCAATTTCTCGCAAGGCTTGCTCGGCCAGGTGGCGCTCGGCATCCTGGCCTGGGAACGGATGCGGCTGGGCTCCGATGTCCCGTCGCGCCTGCTGCCGAAACTCACCTTCCAGGCCTGGGGCAAGGCGGTCCCCGACCATCGCACCTTGTTCGACTGGCTTTCGCGCGACGAGGCGGAGGTCGCGAAATACATCGCCGATCCGCTCTGCGGCTGGGATGCCTCCATATCGATGTGGCGCGATGTGGTCGCGATGGCGCTGAACGGTGGCAAGGATGCAGGCTTTGCCGGCATCCGGCGCGACCTTCCCGTCGCCATCGTTGGCGGCGAGAAAGACCCTGCCTCGGACTACGGCAAGGGCATCACCCATCTCGCGAACCGCATGCACAAGATGGGCTTTTCTAATCTGGTTTCGAAGGTTTACGCCGACACCCGCCACGAGAGCCTGAACGAGGTGAACCGGGACATCGTCATGGACGATTTCGCCAACTGGGCGGACGCTGTCCTGAAAGCCTGACGGTTTGGCCCATCGCAAGAACCGTGACAGCCGCCGCCGGGCTTGATAGAGGCTCTGCTTTCGCAGCGATCAGGATGATTGCAGCAACCACGGTGATTTATGGCCGAACCCCCGCTGAAAGGCGTCCGCGTCGTCGAACTCGCCCGCATTCTTGCCGGGCCCTGGGCCGGGCAGTTGCTTGCCGATCTCGGCGCCGATGTCATCAAGGTCGAGAGCCCGGACGGCGGCGACGACACCCGCAAATGGGGTCCGCCCTTCGTCATGAGCCACGACGGCGAGAACCTGTCGGCCGCCTATTACCATTCCTGCAATCGCGGCAAGCGCTCCATCGCCATCGACTTCTCGACGCCCAAAGGCGCCGAGACGGTGCGCCGGCTGGTCGCGACGGCGGATGTGCTGATCGAGAACTTCAAGCTCGGCGGCCTGAAGAAATACGGGCTCGACCATGGCAGCCTGAAGGAAATCAACCCTCGCCTCGTCTACTGCTCGATCACCGGTTTCGGTCAGGATGGGCCTTATGCGCCTCGCGCGGGCTACGATTTCATTATCCAGGCCATGGCCGGCATGATGTCGATTACCGGCGAGCCCGGCCGCGAGCCGCAGAAAGCCGGCGTCGCCATCTCGGATATCTTCACCGGCCTCTATTCGGTCATCGCCATCCAGGCAGCACTTCGCCATGCCGAACAGACCGGCGAAGGCCAGCACATCGACATGGCGCTGTTCGACACCCAGATCTCGGCGCTCGGCAACCAGAACCTCAATTATCTCGTTTCCGGCAAGTCGCCGGTGCAGATGGGCAATGCCCATATGAACATTGCCCCCTACGAAGTGCTTCCGGTCAGGGACGGCCACATCATCCTGGCTGTCGGCAATGACGGCCAGTTCGCCAAATTCTGCGCCGCGGTCGGGCTGGGCGATTTGCCGGCCAATCCCGATTTCACCACCAATCCGGCCCGCGTCGCCAATCGCGTGGAACTTCGCGCACGCATCATCGAGGCGCTGAAGATTTTTGATCGCGATCCGCTGCTGGCGAAGCTCGAAGCCGCCAGCGTGCCGGCAAGCCCGATCAACACGATCGGCCAGATGTTCGACGACCCGCAGACCATTGCGCGCGGCATGCGGCTCGACCTCGACGACGGCCATGGCAACCGACTGCCATCGGTGCGCGCGCCGATGGTGATGTCGGGCACACCGCTTACTTATGAACGCCCCTCGCCGCGCCTTGGCGAGCACACTGACGAAATCCTTGCCGAACTGGAGAAGTCTGGGAAATGAAGACCGGTGGACAACTGATCGTCGACGCCCTCGAAGCCAATGGCACCGACCGTATGTTCTGCGTGCCGGGCGAATCCTACCTTGCGGTGCTTGACGCGCTGCATGATTCCTCGATCCGCACCATCGTCTGCCGCCAGGAAGGCGGTGCTGCCATGATGGCCGACTGCCAGGGCCGGCTGACCGGCAAGCCCGGCATCTGCTTCGTCACCCGCGGACCCGGCGCCACCAACGCTTCGGCCGGCATCCACATCGCCATGCAGGATTCGGTTCCTCTCATCCTGTTCATCGGCCAGGTCGCCAGCCACGCCAAGGAGCGCGAGGCGTTCCAGGAAGTGGACTATGTCAGGTTCTTCGGCGACATCGCCAAATGGGTGGTCGAGATCGACGACGCCTCGCGCATCCCCGAATTCGTCACGCGCGCCTTTGCCGTGGCGACGTCGGGCCGCCCCGGCCCGGTCGTCATATCGCTGCCTGAGGATATGCTGACCAGCGTCGTCGACGCGCCGGAAGCACTTCCGCACACGCCGGTCGAAACCTATCCCGGCGAGGCCGAACTCGACGCACTGGAAATGCTGCTTGCCGGCGCGAAGCGTCCCTTCGTCATTCTTGGCGGCACACGCTGGAACGGGGACGCGGTGGCGCGGATGCATGAGATCGCCGAGGCCTGGTCGCTTCCTGTCGGCTGTTCCTTCCGCCGCCAGATGCTGTTCGACCATCTTCATCCAAACTATGCCGGCGATGTCGGCATCGGCATCAATCCGAAGCTGGCAACGGCTATCAAGCAGGCCGACGTCGTTCTCTTGATCGGCGGGCGCATGGGCGAGATGCCCTCTTCCGACTACACGCTGCTGAAGAGCCCCTATCCCGACCAATCTCTGGTGCATGTCCATGCCGATGCCGGCGAACTCGGCCGCGTCTACCGTCCGACCCTGGCGATCAATGCTTCGCCAGCGGCTTTCGTCGAGGCTTTCACCAAGCGCATGCCGGCCGGAACGCCATCATGGGCGGCCGAAACAGCCAAGCTGCATGCCGCCTATCTCGACTGGTCGACTCCGCCTGAAAACGGTCCCGGCCCGGTCCAGATGGGACCTATCATGAACTACCTGGAAAACGTGCTGCCGGACGATGCCATCCTCACCAATGGCGCCGGAAATTACGCAACCTGGGTACACCGCTTCCATCGCTTCCGCCGCTTCGCCACGCAAGGAGCGCCGACGTCGGGCTCGATGGGCTACGGCACGCCGGCGGCGGTCGCCGCCAAGGCGCTGTATCCGGAGCGCACCGTGGTCGCCTTCGCCGGCGACGGCTGCTTCCTGATGAACGGCCAGGAATTCGCCACCGCCGTGCAGTACGACCTGCCGATCGTCGTCATTCTCGTCAACAACGGTATTTACGGCACCATCCGCATGCACCAGGAACGCGAATATCCCGGCCGCGTCGTCGGCACCGATCTGAAGAACCCTGATTTTGCAGCACTTGCCCGCGCCTATGGCGGCCATGGCGAGACGGTGGAGAAGACAGCTGATTTCGCGCCTGCCTTCGAGCGCGCGCGAACCAGCGGCAAGCCGGCGATCGTCGAGATCAGGCTCGATCCCGAAGCGATCACCCCGACCCGGACGATGACACAGATACGCGACAGGGCTTAAGGACCGGCAGGACAAAGGGCGGGCTGTCCCGCCGGCCTTCAAGCGTTAGCCGCGCTTCCGGCTCTACATCGCCTTTTCGATCTGGCCGCGAATCTCGCCGTCCTTGTTGGCCGCCGTGTGCACATTGACGTAATACTTGCCGGCCTCCAGGTCAGCGGCCTGCGCATCGGTCAGCGTCGCCGACCCCTTGATCGGGCTCTTGAGCTTGCCTTTGAACGGGATCACCGGAGGCGCATTCTCGCCCGCCGCCGCTGGGCCGTGAATGTGCGCCGCTGTCGCCGGGCCGCTGAGGCCGGAATACTTCACGTTCCAGCTGAGCTTCTTCTTGGTGGTGTCGAAGGTGAGAGTGGCCGTCCCCTTGCCCTTCGTGGTGACGGCTGGGCTCTGCTGGCCGCCATCGAGGGTCGCCTTGTATTTTACCATCTCGGCCATGGCCGGTGATGCGAACAGGAAAGCGGTGGAAATGGCGAGCGCCGATAGCGCTGGCAGGAAGGAGTGAGCGCGCATGAAGGACCTCCGATTGACAAAGCGTGCGTCGCGGCTCCCCGACGCGCGCATGCTTCAATGCAACGGCTGGACGGCGCAATGTATCCCCGCACACGGTTTTGTGATTGGAGCGCATGGAAAAGGGGCGGTCGCCCGCCCCTTTGATCGTCAGACCCGGTCTCAGGCGCTGTTGATCGCGCCTGCGAGGCCTACTTGACCGCCTTGTCGGTGATGGCGGTGGTATAGGCGCCTTTCGGCTCCTTGGTGATGATCTTCTGGTCGAGCAGCGCCTTGGCGGTGCGTTCGTAGGTCGCCGGGTCGAGCTTGCCGTCGGCATTGTCGATCAGCTTGGCGACTTCGCTCATCATCCGCTTCTGGTGGTTCTCGTCCTGGCCGCCGCCGTCCATGACGATGCTTGCGGCTTCGTCATTGTTGTCGACCGCGTATTTCCAGCCCTTCATCGAGGCGCGCACGAACCGCACCATCTTGTCCTCGAAGGCCGGATCCTTGAGCTTGTCTTCCGAGGCATAGAGGCCGTCCTCGAGCAGGTCGTTGCCCATGGCCGAGTAGTTGAACACGGTCAGCTGTTCGGGTTTGTAGCCGGCGTCGATCAGCTGCCAGTACTCATTGTAGGTCATGACCGAGATGCAATCGGCCTGCTTCTGGATCAGCGGCTGCACGTCAAAGCTCTGCTTCAGCACGGTGACGCCATCGGGGCCGCCCTCCGTCTTGAGGCCAAGCTTGTTCATCCACGCGTAGAACGGATATTCGTTGCCGAAGAACCAGACGCCGAGCGTATGACCCTTGAAGTCGGCTTCGGTCTTGATCGGGCCGTCCTTCGGGCAGACCAGCTCCATGCCGGCCTTCTTGAACGGCTGGGCGATGTTGACCAGCGGCACGCCCTTCTCGCGCGCGGCGAGCGCGCCGCCCATCCAGTCGACGATGACGTCGGCACCGCCGCCCGCGATCACTTGCTCGGGGGCGATGTCGGGACCGCCTGGCTTGATGTCGACGTCGAGGCCTTCGGCCTCATAAAAACCCTTGGCCTTGGCGACATAGTAGCCGGCAAACTGCGCCTGCGTGACCCATTTAAGCTGCAAGGTCACCTTGTCGGCGGCCATCGCCTGGAACGCGGCCAGCGACATCGCGCCGGCCAGAACTGGAATAATAAGTCTTTTCATTTTTTTACCCTCTGAAGTTAGTGCCCAAACCCACCGCCCCTATCCACCACGGACAGAGGGATGCCAAAACGTGACGGCCCTTTCGACAAGGGCGACCACGCCATAAAAGACCGAACCCGCAAGTGCTGCAACTGCGATTTCGGCCCAGACCATGTCGATGTTCATCCGCCCGACCTCGGTCGAAATGCGGAAGCCCATGCCGACGACGGGCGTGCCGAAGAACTCCGCGACGATGGCGCCAATCAGCGCCAGCGTCGAATTGATCTTCAGCGCGTTGAAGATGAAGGGAGCGGCGGCCGGCAGCCTGAGCTTGACGAGCGTCGGCCAGTAGCCCGACGCATAGGTGCGCATCAGGTCGCGCTCCATATGGCCGGACGCGGCGAGCCCGGCGACCGTATTCACCAGCATCGGGAAGAAGGTCATGATGATGACCACCGCCGCCTTGGATTGCCAGTCGAAGCCGAACCACATGACCATGATCGGCGCCACGCCGATGATCGGCAGCGCCGAGACAATATTGCCGATCGGCAGAAGTCCACGCCGCAGAAACGGTACGCGGTCGGCGAGAACAGCGGTGATGAAGCCAGCGCCGCTGCCCACCACATAACCGAAGAGCACCGCCTTGAAGATGGTTTGCCGGACATCGGCGCCGAGCACCGGCAGCGAGCTGACGATGCGCGCGCCGATGGCGCTCGGCGGCGGCAGCAGGATGAAAGGAATGCCGGCGCCGCGTGTGACGGCTTCCCAGATGATCAGGATCCAGGCGCCGAAGATAGCGGGGATGACCAGACGCAGTGCGGTCCGGACCCATCCTGCCGTCGGCCGCAACCCCGAAAGCACCGCCACACAACGCCAGCCAAGCAGCCAGGCAGCCGCGAGCAGAAGGAAATACGGCGCCAGCGCCGTCCCTTCGAAACCTGAAATGCCCGATATCAGCAGCCAGGCGACGAGATGGGCGCCTATGAAGAGCATCACGGCCTCCGCCAGGGGCGGAATCCTGACCATGGAGATCAGCGCCGCCAGCACGGCCACGCCAAGCATCAAGCCCTTCATTCCGAGATAGGGGTAGCCGATACTGGCCGTCGGATCGGCAAGCGCTGCCGCTTCCGGCTTCGACATGGCGCCGAGCGCAATCGCGATCAGGCACAGCACGATCGCCAGCACGGCCTGCCAGGAAGGTTTCAGCCAGTTCATGCTGGCCTCCCGCCCATGGCGCGGTCGACGACGCGGCCGGCGATGCCAACCACCATCACCAGCAGCGCCGCCACGATGGAGCCGGCGACCAGCGCTGACCAGATGTCGATCGACTGGCTGTAATAGGCGCCCGCCAACAGCTTGGCGCCGATGCCGGCGACCGCGCCGGTCGGCAGTTCGCCGACGATTGCGCCCACCAGGCTTGCCGCCACCGCGACCTTCATCGAGGTGAACAGGAATGGCACCGAGGCTGGCACACGCAGTTTCCAGAAGGTCTGCGCGCGGCTGGCATTGTAGGTGTGCATCAGGTCGAGATGCATGATCTCGGGCGAGCGCAGGCCCTTCACCATGCCGACCGTCACCGGGAAGAACGACAGATAGGTCGAAATCATCGCCTTCGGGATCAGTCCGGTAATGCCGATCGCCGCCAGAACGACGATGATCATCGGCGCCACCGCCAGGATCGGAATCGTCTGCGAGGCGATGATCCATGGCATCAGGCTGCGGTCGAGCGTCGCGACATGGACGATGCCGACGGCGATGACGATGCCGAGTGCGGTGCCGAAGGCGAAGCCGAGCAGCGTCGAGGACAGCGTAACCCAGGCGTTGTAGACGAGACTGCGGTTTGAGGTGATGGGCCGCAGAAAAGTGTTCTCGAAGAAATTCACCGCCACCTGATGCGGCGCCGGCAGCGTCGGCTTGGGCTGCGACAGCGTCTTGCCGATGAGTTCGCCGAACGTGGAGGTTTCGTTGGCACGCCGGTCGAGATCGCGCTGGAACGGCGCGTTGAGGATGACGGCGAAGACGTACCAGAGCACGACCACGCCCAGAAGGATGGAGGTTACGGGGATGATCTTGGAGCGGAAGCTATCCATGGGCGAAGTCTCCTCCTCTCCCCCACGGGGAGAGGGTGGCCGGAGCGAAGCGAAGGCCGACCACCTTCGCCTTCGTCATCCTAGGGCGGAGCAACGCGAAGCGTCGCGCAGACCCTAGGATCCATTCCGTGACGTTGGCCGGGGGGTATAAGCGGTCGAGAGTGTTCGCCTTCGAACGCACAGCGTAAGGTGCATCGGTCTGCACCGCTGCGGAACGTTGAGGTAACGGCATGGATCCTAGGGTCTGCGCCGCGTCGCTTCGCTCCCTGCTCCGCCCTAGGATGACGAAGTCGCGATGGACCGCGCGCTTGTCGCTCCCCTCAATCATCATAACTATGCCCTGCCCTCAACCCATCGCGCACCCGCGCGGCGATCGCCAGAAACTCCGGCGTCTCGCGGATGTCGAGCGGCCGCTCTTTCGGCAGCGTCGATTCGATGATGTCGCTGACCCGGCCCGGGCGCGGCGACATAACGACGATGCGCGTCGACAGGTAGACGGCTTCCGGAATGGAGTGGGTGACGAAGCAGATGGTCTTGTTCGTCCGTCCCCACAGTTGCAGCAATTGCTCGTTGAGGTGGTCGCGCACGATCTCATCCAGCGCGCCGAACGGCTCGTCCATCAGCAACAGGTCGGCATCGAAGGCCAGCGCACGCGCGATCGAGGCGCGCTGCTGCATGCCGCCGGAAAGCTGCCAGGGGTATTTCTTCTCGAAGCCACTGAGGTTGACGAGGTCGAGCGTGCGCTTGATCCGCTCCGCTTGCTCGGTCTTGGACAGGCCCATGATTTCCAGCGGCAGCCCGACATTGCGCTCGATGGTGCGCCAGGGAAACAGGGCGGCGGCCTGGAAGACATAGCCGTAGGCACGCCTCTCGCGCGCCTGTTCCGGCGTCATGCCATTGACCGAGATCGTCCCCGAAGTGGGCTTTTCCAGATCGGCGATGACGCGCAGCAAAGTAGTCTTGCCGCAACCTGAAGGCCCGATGAAGGAGACGAACTCACCCTTGCCGATGGTCAGGTCGACATTGGACAGCGCCTGTACCGGCCCGTCATTGGTCTGGAAGGTGAGGCCCAGTTTGCTTGCCGAAACGACAGCTGGCGAAGGTCCCGTCATCGGTTGCTGCCTGCCTTCCGCCGCACGAAACCGATTGCTTTTATCGTGATGTTGTTTTCCACTCGACCCGTCCCATTGGCCCCAGTCCTGCTGAGTTTGTCCCGCTCGGTCGACGCCCGGAGTTTCCCCGATGTCGCCTAAACCGACTTGTCATCTTATCCGCCCTGAAAGCACTTATGAAGGCAAGCAGGGCCTGACCTATTTCGCCGGCATAGCCACCGAGTCGGTCGGCTCCTCCGGCATCTGCATGCATGTGCTCACCATGCCGCCCGGTGCCCGCGCCAAGGCGCATCTGCACGAGAACCATGAAACGGCGATCTACGTGCTCTCCGGCGAGGTCCATACCTGGTATGGCGACCGGCTGGAGCATCACATCGTCGTCAAGGCCGGCGACCTTTTCTACATTCCCGCAGGCGTGCCACATTTGCCGGCCAATCTGAGCAATGCGCCGTCCTCGGCCGTCATCGCCCGCACCGATCCCAACGAACAGGAAAGCGTCGTCCTGCTGCCGGAACTGGACGCGCTCGTCGCCTGAGGGCGGTATTGGCGGGTTCGCCGGCCGAGGCTCAATAGCTCCAGGTCCCCGCTGCCCCTCATCGCCCTGCCCGGCACTTCTCCCCGTATAGAGGCGGGGAGAAGGACGCCGTCGCGAAGGATTCCGCCAATCGCCTGCGTTGCCAGAAAGGGCACCGAGATCGCACTCGGCCCCCTTCTCCCCGTCACTATACGGGGAGAAGATGCCGACAGGCAGATGAGGGGCGGCGCCGACCTCGGCAATCATCTGCACCGAGACACTTCCCCGTATACGCTGCCGTCCTCGTCGGCGATCACCAACTTCTTGGCATTCTTGGCGCTGTGCTTGATCGTGAAGGTGGCGGGCGACTTTCCCTCCTCGCCTTCGGCTTCGCACTCTGCCTTGACCGTCAGCGAACCATCGGCCTCACCGTGTTTGCCGGTGAAGGCGCAGGCACTGGTCGCGGTGATAAAATCGGTGTCGGTCAGCAGCAGCATGTCTTCGGCATAGACCTTCTGGCCGTTCTTGTTGATGCAGCCGGACTTATTGCCATAGGGCTTGGACAGGTCGATGCCGGCCGCCGAGGCGGAGCCGGCTGCCAGAACAACAACGGCGGTGAGATAGAGCCCCGCACACCTCACCTCAAACACCCGTCGCCGGAATGCCTGTCCGCTCGACCTTGCGCGGCGCGGTGATCTCCTTCCAGGTCGACAGCGCCCGGTTGACGGCCGCGTTCGGTTCGCGGCCGACGAACTCACCATGGCCAGGCTTCGCCTTGACCTCGGCCTCCTCGACCGACAGCTCGCCGCGCGAGAACACGAAGCGCGGCAGGCCGGTCACTTCGACCCCTTCGAAGACGTTGTAGTCGATGACGGATTGCTGCTTCTTGGCGGAAATCTTCTTCTTGCGCTGGGGGTCCCAGACGATGATGTCGGCATCCGCGCCTTCGACGATCGCGCCCTTCTTCGGATACATGTTGAGGATCTTGGCGATGTTGGTCGAGGTCACGGCGACAAACTCGTTCATCGTCAGCCGGCCGGTATTGACGCCTTTGGTCCACAGCACCGGCAACCGGTCCTCGAGGCCACCCGTGCCGTTGGGGATCTTGGTGAAATTGCCGACGCCGAAGCGCTTCTGGTCGGTGGTGAAGGCGCAATGGTCGGTCGCCACCACTTGCAGCGAACCGGCCTGCAGGCCGGCCCATAGCGAATCCTGGTGCAGTTTGTTGCGGAAGGGTGGGCTCATCACGCGGCGCGCCGCATGGTCCCAGTCCTTGTCGAAATACTCGCTCTCGTCCAGCGTCAGGTGCTGGATCAGCGGCTCGCCGAACACTCGCATGCCTTTCTGGCGTGCCCGGCGGATCGCCTCGTGGCTCTGTTCGCACGAGACATGCACGACATAGAGCGGCACGCCCGCCATGTCGGCGATCATGATGGCGCGGTTGGTCGCCTCGCCCTCCACTTCCGGCGGGCGCGAATAGGCATGTCCCTCGGGGCCGTTATTGCCGGCGGCAAGCAACTTCTGCGACAGGGCCGCGACCACGTCGCCATTCTCGGCATGCACCAGCGGCAGCGCGCCGAGGTCGGCGCAGCGCTGGAACGACGCGTACATCTCGTCGTCGTCGACCATCAGCGCGCCCTTGTACGCCATGAAGTGCTTGAACGAGGTGATGCCCTTGTCGACCACGGTGGCCATCTCGTCGAACACCTGCTTGCCCCACCAGGTGATCGCCATGTGGAACGAATAATCGCAGGACGCCCTCGAGGTCTTGTTGTCCCACATCTGCAGGGCTTCGAGCAGCGATTGCTGCGGCGCCGGCAGGCAGAAATCGACCACCATCGTGGTGCCGCCGGCCAAGGCCGCACGCGTGCCGGATTCGAAATCATCGGCCGAATAGGTGCCCATGAACGGCATTTCGAGATGGGTGTGCGGGTCGATGCCGCCCGGCATCACATAGCAGCCGGTGGCGTCGTACTCATGGTCGCCATGCAGGTCCGAGCCGATGGCGACGATCCTGCCATGCTGCATCAGCACGTCGGCCTTCCAGGTTCGGTCGGCGGTTACGACGGTGCCGTTCTTGATGACTTTGGTCATTTTGCTGTTCCCTTGTTCTTCTCTTCCCGCTTCTTGGTGAGCGGCGTTTGAAGGTAAATCTCTAAGTTCACTCCACTATAACGGCCGTCTCCACCACGGCATGGAACAGAACGTCGGCGCCGGCCGCTGCCCATTCCTTGGTGATCTCTTCCGCCTCATTGTGGCTCAACCCATCCACGCAAGGGCACATCACCATGGCGGTCGGCGCGACGCGGTTGATCCAGCAGGCGTCGTGGCCGGCACCCGAGACGATGTTGCGATGCGTATAGCCAAGCCGCTCGGCCGCGTCGCGGATCGCCTTGACGCAGCCCTTGTCGAAGGTGACCGGATCGAAAGCGCCGACCTGCTCGATCTTGTACTGGATGTCGAGCGCGTCGCAGATCGTGTCGATGCCTTCGCGGATGCGGCCATCCATGGCGTCAAGCACCTCCTTTTCCGGCGAGCGTATGTCGACGGTGAAGACGGTGCGCCCGGCGATGATGTTGCGCGAGTTGGGATAGACCTCCATGTGGCCGACCGCGCCGACGGCGTCGGGCTGGTAGTCCATGGCGACCTCGTGGACCAATTCGATCACCCGTGCCATGCCGAGCCCGGCATTGCGGCGCTTGGGCATCGGCGTCGACCCGGTATGCGCCTCCTTGCCGGTCAGCGTCACCTGCAGCCATTTCAGGCCCTGGCCATGGGTGACGACACCGATGTTGATGTCCTCGTCCTCGAGGATCGGGCCCTGTTCGATATGCAGTTCGAAGAAGGCGTGGATCTTGCGATCACCGACCTTCTCGGTGCCCTTCCAGCCGATGCGCTCCAGTTCCTCGCCGAATTTCTTGCCGTTCTTGTCCGTGTGCTCGTAGACGTCGGCCTGGTCGAGCACGCCGGCAAACACACCGGATGCCATCATCGCCGGCGCGAAGCGCGCGCCCTCCTCGTTGGTCCAGTTGGTGACGACGATCGGATGTTTCGTCTTGATGTCGAGATCGTTGAGCGAGCGCACGATCTCCAGGCCGCCAAGAACGCCGAGAACGCCGTCATATCTGCCGCCGGTCGGCTGCGTATCGAGATGGCTGCCGACATAGACCGGCGGCAGGCTGGGGTCGGTGCCTTCGCGGCGGGCAAACATGGTGCCCATCTCGTCGACGCCCATTTCGAGCCCCGCGGCATCGCACCAGCGCTTGAACAGATGCCGGCCCTCGCCATCCTCGTCGGTCACGGTCTGGCGATTGTTGCCGCCGGCAATGCCGGGGCCGATCTTCGCCATCTCCATCAGCGAATCCCACAAACGGTCTGAATTGATTCGCAAATTCTCGCCGGGTGCGGCCATTCAAAACCTCATCAATTGCGGGGCGGCCACCCTCCCCTCGAGGGGGAGGGATATCGGCGCCCAGTTCTTCAATCGATCATCCTAAGCACTTCACGCACATGGTCGATCAGTTCGTTGATCTGGCCCTTGGTGATGATCAGCGGCGGCGACAGTGCGATGATGTCGCCGGTGGTGCGGATCAGCGCGCCGCGCTCGAACGCCTTGACGAACGCCGAGAAGGCCCGCTTTGTCGGACTGCCGGCGATCGGCGCCAGTTCGATCGCACCGATCAGGCCGATGTTCCTGATGTCGATGACATGCGGTTCGCCCTTCAGCGAATGCAGTGCATCTTCCCAGTAAGGCGCCAGTTCGTCGCCGCGCGTCAGCAGGCCCTCTTCCTTGTAGGTGTCGAGCGTACCGAGTGCGGCCGCACAGGCGATCGGGTTGCCCGAATAGGTGTAGCCGTGGAAGAACTCGATCATGTGCTCGGGGCCGGTCATGAAGGCGTCGTGGATTTCCTTCTTCACGAACACCGCGCCCATCGGGATGACGCCGTTGGAGACGCCCTTGGCGGTGGTCATGATGTCGGGCGTGACGCCGAAATAGTCGGCCGCGAACGGCGCGCCGAGACGGCCGAAGCCGGTGATGACCTCGTCGAAGATCAACAGGATGCCGTGCTTGGTGCAGATTTCGCGCAGCTTCTCGAGATAGCCCTTCGGCGGCAGGATGACGCCCGTGGAACCCGCGACCGGCTCGACGATGACGGCGGCGATGGTCGAGGCGTCATGCAGGGCGACGATACGCTCGAGCTCGTTGGCGAGCTCCGCGCCATACTCCGGCACGCCTTTGGAGAAGGCGTTCTTCTCCGGCAGATGCGTGTGCGGCATGTGGTCGACGCCGCCCAGCAACGTGCCGAACATCTTGCGGTTGGTGACGATGCCGCCGACCGAGATGCCGCCGAAATTGACGCCGTGATAACCGCGCTCGCGGCCGATGAGGCGGGTGCGCGACCCTTCGCCCTTCACGCGATGATAGGCGATCGCCATCTTCAGTGCCGTTTCCACCGATTCCGAACCGGAATTGGTGAAGAAGACATGGTCCATGCCCTTGGGCGCGAGGTCGACCAGGCGGTTCGCGAGCTCGAACACGATCGGATGGCCCATCTGGAAGGCGGGTGCATAATCCAGCTCGGCGGCCTGGTGCTGGATCGCCTCGGTGATCTTGGGACGGCAATGGCCGGCGTTGACGCACCACAGGCCGGCGGTGCCGTCCAATACCTTGCGGCCATCGCTGGTCGTGTAATGCATGTCCTTGGCGGACACGAACATGCGCGGCGCCTGCTTGAACTGCCGGTTTGCCGTGAACGGCATCCAGAATGCGCTGAGATCGTTCGGCGTGACTTTCAGCCGGTTGGACATGACCAAGACTTCCCCTTGTAACCTGTTTCGCTGCGTCCAACGCTTGGTCTTTGCCGCGCTTTCATGCTACGCAAATTTTGACCGATTGGACAAACGTTTAGCACCGCCATGTCGGCGGTCAATGGATTACTAGCGGAAATGCGGCTCCTGAAGTGCGTTCCACAGCCTGGGGAAAAACTGGTCCAGAGAATTGGTCCAGATGACCTTGAATGCGAGATATGGCAATAGGAAGGTCCGCAACGGTGACCACGAGCACGCAAGCCCCTCGCCGCACCCGCATCCAGCAGGAAAAGCGCGAACTGATCCTGGAGGCCGCGCTCGAAGTGTTCTCCACCAACGGCTTCCGCGGTTCGACCATCGACCAGATCGCCGAAGCCGCCGGCATGTCGAAGCCGAACCTGCTCTACTATTTCCGCCGCAAGGAAGACATCCACGAGACATTGATGGAACGGCTGCTCGAAACCTGGCTGGCGCCACTGCGGGAACTTGACGACATCGGCGATCCGATGACCGAACTCAGGAGCTACATCAGGCGCAAGCTGGAAATGGCGCGCGACTTTCCGCGCGAGAGCCGGCTGTTCGCCAACGAGATCCTGCAAGGCGCGCCGCGCATCATGCCGCTGCTTGCGGGCGAGTTGAAGACGCTGGTCGACGAGAAAGCCGCCGTCATCAAGGGCTGGATGCGCGCCGGCAAGATCGCCCGGACCGATCCCTGGCACCTGATCTTCTCGATCTGGGCGACGACGCAGCACTACGCCGATTTCGATGTCCAGGTCCGCGCCGTGCTGGGGCCGAACCGTGGCGGCGACGGCCGCTTCGAGGACGCTGCCCGCTTCCTGGAGCAATTGTTCCTCGATGGGCTGAAGCCGAAAGGGTAACAGGCGAAGTCATGTCTAGATTGGCCGAAGCGCACATTGGCTTCGTCATTCTAGGGCGAAGCAAGGAGCGAAGCGACGCGGCGCAGACCCTAGAATCCATGCCGCGACACATGAGCGCCGCTACGGTCCAGAATTCTGCTCGGCTGCACTATACTGTCAAGGTAACGGCATGGATCCTCGGGTCTGCGCGTCCGCTTCGCTTCCGCTCCGCCCGTGGATGACGAAGTTGAGAGCGCGCCGGCAGATAACTTCACGCGCTGCGCCGTTCGGCCGGCATCGCCTCCAGCAATCTTTGAAGTTTGGAGATCGAGTTCTGCTCGGCGAGCGGCGTGTAGACGATCAGCCGCATGTCCGAGCCGTCGTCGATCGACAGGCTCATATGCTCGAAGGCCATCAAGCCCACCATGGGATGCCGGACATGCTTCACGCCGGTTAGCCTGCGCGCCACGTCGCGCCGGGGCCACCAGTCACGGAACTCGGGACTTGAACTCATCATCAGCGCGATCAGCCGTTCGAAATCCAGATCGCCGACATATTTGGCGCTTTCGGCACGAAACGAAGCAAGCACCACGCGGGCGAGTTCTTCCCAGTCGACCAGCAGGCGGCGATGGTGCGGGTTGGTGAACACCATGTGGACGATGTTTCTGCTATCGCCCTCGAGCAAGCCATAGTCGCCGAACACCGCCACGGCCGCGTCGTTCCAGGCAAGAACGTCCCAACGACGGCCGACGACATAGGCGGGCTGCAGCACCAGGCTTTGCAGCATGTGCAACAGCGTAGCGTCGACCTTTTCAGGTGCCGCCACACGACGCTCCGGCTGCTGGCGGCCGGCCAGGATGAACAGATGCCGCTTCTCGACGGCGTCGAGGCGCAAAGCCTCGCAGAGCGCCGCCAGCACTTCCACCGAGGGCCGCACGTCCCTGCCCTGCTCGAGCCAGGTGTACCAGGTGGTGCCGACACCGGCGATCAACGCCACTTCCTCCCGCCGCAGACCCGGCGTGCGCCGTCGCGGACCTGTCGCGATGCCGGTGGCCGATGGCGCCAGCCTTTCCCGGCGCGACCGCAGGAAGGCGCCGAGTTCGCGCCGGCGGCTCTCGTCGGCTGATCGGGTGGAGGCAACGGGAGCGTTCATACCGGCTATTATAGCAGTATTGATACCAGGATAAAGTTTGAACTGTTTGACATAGGCGAAGCGCTCCATCTTGCGTTCAGAGCAACAACAGGAGGCTCTGAACATGGAATTGAAAGACAAGACCATCCTCATCACCGGCTCGACCGACGGCGTCGGCCGCGTGGTGGCGCAAAGGCTGGGTGCCGCCGGCGCACGGGTGCTGGTGCATGGCCGCGATGCCACACGCGGCGACGCCACTATCGCCGCCATCGAAGCCGCCGGCGGCAAGGCCGAGTTTTTCGCGGCCGATCTCGCTTCGCTGGCGCAGGTACGACGCCTCGCCGAAGCCGTGCGCGCCAGCACGAGCCAACTCGACATCCTCATCAACAACGCCGGCGTCGGCACCGCTGGCGACAAACGACAGACAAGCGCCGATGGCTACGAGTTGCGCTTTGCCGTCAATTATCTCGCCGGCTTCCTGCTGACCTCGGAGCTTCTGCCGCTGCTGAAGGCGAGCGCCCCGGCACGCATCGTCAATGTCGCGTCCGCCGGCCAGCAGGCGATCGATTTCGACGACGTCATGCTGACCCGCGGCTACAGCGGCGTGCGCGCCTATTGCCAGAGCAAGCTGGCGCAGATCCTGTTCACCGTCGATCTGGCCGGGCAGTTGGAAGGCAGCGGCGTCACCGTCAACGCGCTGCATCCGGCGAGTTACATGAACACCACCATGGTCCGCCAGGCGGGCGTCACGCCATGGAGTTCGGTCGAGACCGGCGCCGAGGCTATCTTGAATCTCGCCACCTCGCCCACGCTGGAAGGGCGCAGCGGCCTCTATTTCGACGGCCTGCAGGAGTCCTGCGCCGACGCCCAGGCCTATGACATCAAGGCAAGACAACAATTGCGAAGCCTGAGCCTCGAGCTTGTCGGGCTGGCTTTCCCTGTAACGAAGGAACAGCATTCATGACCAACAGAACCGAACACACGGTGATCATCGGCGGCTCATCCGGCATTGGCCTGGCGACGGCGCGCAAACTGCTCGGTCCCGGCATGGAGGTCACGATCACCGGGCGCAACCAGGACAAGCTCATCAGCGCCTGGAAAAGCCTTGGCGGAGCCGCCGACAAGGCGGCCTTCGACGCTTCGAAACCGGATGAGGTGCGCCAATTCTTCGAGCGCCTCGGTCCGTTCGACCATCTCGTTCTGGCGGCGAGCGGTGGCAAGGGCCTCGGCCCGTTCCAGACCCTCGATCTCACCGATATCGCCGGAGGCGTCGACGAGAAAGTGCGGCCTCAACTCTCCTGCCTGCAGGCCGCCTTGCCGACGCTGAACAAATCGGGGTCGGTCACCTTCATCTCGGCGGTATCGGCCCAGCTCGCCACGCCGGGCGTCGCCGGCATCGGCGCCATCAATGGCATGCTCCTGACCGTGGCGCCGATCCTGGCCATCGAGCTGAAGCCGCTGCGCGTCAACGTCGTGGCGCCGGGTGTCATCGACACGCCATGGTGGGACTTTTTGCCCGCAGAGCAGCGGCAGGCGGTCTTTGCCGACTATGCGGGGAAAACGCCGGTCGGCCGCATCGGCCGCGCCGAGGACGTCGCCTCGGCGATAGCCTTCCTCGTCTCCAACGGCTTCATGACCGGCCAGGTGCTGACCTGCGACGGCGGCCTACGGTTCGCGGCGTAAAACGTTGGAGAGTTAAAGCGACTGCGCGATCAGCGACAAAAACCTCCGCTCAGTGCGACATTGCCGACGAAGCCATTGATGCGGGATGCACGCTCCGGACCTGATGATCCCAGAAATTGTGGAACATCGGCGTCGCCACGATCAGGAACAGCACCAGCACCACGCAGGCAATCGCGGTCCAGAGGCCGACCATCACCAGCACTCCCGCGATGATCTGCGCGACAATGCCAGCCCACAACGCCAGCCGGGCCTGGGGCACGCCACGCGCGGCCACCAACCTGGTCAGGAAATCCGCGTTCTGGATGTTGCGCAGGCCGGCGAAGACAAAGGCACCGCCGAGCAGCAGGCGACCGAGAAACAGCAAGGTCGAAGGCAAATCGACAGGCATTGAACTCCCCCTTTGAAACAGTAGGGGCGCCGCCTTTCCCCGGCGGCGCCCCCAACAGATGTCCGGACTGTCAGGCCGCCTTGGCGGCCGGCATCGGATGGATGGCGTGGAACGGAATGCAAAGTCGGTTCCATGTGTTGATCATGCCGATCGCGACGGAGAGCTTGACCAGTTCCTCTTCCGAGAAATGCTCCAGCGTGCGCGCATAGAGTTCGTCCGGCACGCCATCGTTGGCGATCAGCGTCACCGCCTCGGTCCAGGCCAGTCCGGCGCGTTCGCGCTCGGAGAACAGCGGCGATTCCTTCCAGGCGGCGACGAGATAGAGCCGCTGCTCGGTCTCGCCGTCGCGCCTGGCCTCGCGGCTGTGCATCTCGACGCAGAACGAGCAGCCATTGATCTGCGAGGCCCTGAGCTTGACCAGGTGCAGCAGGCTCACCTCCAGTCCACATTCGTCGACCGCCTTGTTGAGTGCCGACACGGCCTTCATGATCTCGGGCGCCTTGGCGAAGAACTGCAGCCTCTGTTTCATCGTCTTTCCTTTCACATCCTTGGGGAGGTTAATTTAGGCTTGGTTGCTTGAACTGGGTTTCTGCCGCCGTTGATGGCGCTCGACAAAGGCGCAGCTCGCGGCAAACGATCTGGGGTCGCCTTCCGCAGCGTAATCCGCCACGATATCGGACAACTTCACCTCGGCGAGCGCTGCCCGGTAGGCGCGCTCCGCCTTGAGCATCGCGGCATTGATGCCGCAAGGTTTCACATAGGCGGAGGCGTCGATCTTGACCGGACCGTTGCGGCGGATCTCGCCGCAGCGAAAAGCCGGCTCGCGCCCTTCGATGGCCAGCACGATGTCGAGCAGCGTGATGCGTTCGGCAGCCCGCGCCAGCCGGTAGCCGCCGGCGGGACCCGGCACCGATTCCAGAATGCCGGACGCCGTCAGCATGTTGAGATGCTTCAGCAAATAGCTCGGCGACAGGCCGAAGGATTCCGCCAGCGCCGCGCCCGGCATGGTGCTGTTGCCGTCGACGCTCGCCAGTGTCGCCGCGCAGTGGATGGCCGCCTCAACACCCTCGCCCAGCTTCATAATGTTAGTCTCCAATTCATAGATACTGCATATCCTGGATAAGATTTATCTGCAATAGGAAAATGAAAAAGCGACGCCCGGAGACGCCGCTTTTGAAAGGTTGCCCTACTCCGCCGCCACCTTGGCCATCGGGTTGTTCGGGTGCGTGGTCCAGTTGGCATAGACCGGCGACACAGGTCTGCCGGTGCGCTGGTCCAACGCGCCGGCGGCCAGCGGTTCCATGGTGATGCAATTGTCGACAGGGCAGACATTGACGCACAGATTGCAGCCGACGCATTCGGCCTCGATCACCTCGAAATGCCTGACGCCGTTGACCATGCTGGTGATCGCCTGGTGCGAGGTGTCCTCGCAGGCGATGTGGCAGCGGCCGCATTTGATGCAGGCATCCTGGTCGATATGCGCCTTGGCGACATAGTTGAGGTTGAGATACTGCCAGTCGGTGACGTTGGGCGTGGCGCGGCCGATAATGTCGTCGAGCGAGCGGTGGCCCTTCTCGTCCATCCAGTTTTCGAGGCCGGCGATCATCTCCTGCACGATCTTGAAGCCGTAGGTCATCGCCGCCGTGCAGACCTGCACATTGCCGGCGCCTAGCGCCATGAATTCGGCGGCGTCCCGCCACGTGGTGATGCCGCCAATGCCGGAGATCGGCAGGCCGCGGGTTTCGGGATCGCGGGCGATCTCGGCCACCATGTTCATGGCGATCGGCTTCACCGCCGGGCCGCAATAGCCGCCATGCGAACCCTTGCCATCGATGGTCGGCATCGGCGCGAAACTGTCGAGGTCGACGCCGGTGATCGAATTGATGGTGTTGATCAGCGACACCGCGTCGGTGCCGCCGGCATGCGCTGCCCGCGCCGGCTTGCGGATATCGGCGATGTTGGGCGTCAGCTTGGTGATGACGGGCATGCGCGTATATTGCTTGCACCAGCGCACCACCATTTCGATATATTCCGGCACCTGGCCGACGGCCGCGCCCATGCCGCGTTCCGACATGCCGTGCGGACAACCGAAATTGAGCTCGATGCCGTCGGCGCCGGTCTCCTCGACCAGCGGCAGGATCGATTTCCAGCTCTCCTCGACGCAGGGCACCATGATCGAGGCGATCAGCGCACGGTCGGGCCAATCCGTCTTGACCTGCTTCATCTCGCGCAGATTGGTCTGCAAATCGCGGTCGGTGATCAGTTCGATGTTGTTGAGGCCGAGCAGGCGCCGGTCGGCACCCCAGATCGCACCATAGCGCGGGCCGTTGACGTTGACCACCGGCGGCCCCTCTTCGCCCAATGTCTTCCAGACCACACCGCCCCAACCTGCCTTGAAAGCGCGGATGACGTTGTAGGCCTTGTCGGTCGGCGGTGCCGAGGCCAGCCAGAACGGATTGGGCGATTTGATGCCGACGAAATTGTTTCTGATGTCAGCCATGACAGGTCCCTTTCAACGGAGACGAAGGAGCATTTCCACGGGTGCAAGACTGCCGCCTTCAAGCGCGGCGGTGAGATTAGCGATCTTGGTGCGGGCATCCTCGCCCATGATCAGGCCGACGCCGGGCGGCGGCTTTTTGCCCTCGGCCTGCGCGGCGGCCATGCGGGCACGCATGGTGGCGAAGAATTCGATGGCGAAAGCGCCGCGCGGGCGCTCGGCGATTACTGAAAAGCCGCAGACGGTGGCGGCGGCTCGATAATCAGCAAGCGTGGCGACGAACGACATGGTCGCGTCGGAGGCCCATGGCAGCGGATAGGTCAGTGCTCCATCCTTGAGCCGCATCACGTCATAGACGGCAAAGACACCGCCGGGCTTCAGCACGCGGGCGGCCTCGCTCATCAGCTTGGCCTTGTCGGGAAGGTTCATGCCGACATGCAGGATCATTGCCGCATCGAAGCTGGCCTTGGCGAACGGCATGTCCAACGCGCTGCCTTCCACGAAGCGCGTCTTGCCGGCCATCCCCACCCGTTTCGACAGGCTGGTCGCGATATCGACATAGCTTTGGGTCAGGTCGATGCCGGTGACATCGGCGCCGGCATTGTTCGCGGCAAAACGGGCCGGGCCGCCGATGCCTGAACCGATGTCGAGAAGCCGGGCTCCAGGCTTCAGCCCCATCTGGTCGATGAGTTCCCTGGTGGCGGCCACGCCGCCAATGTGGAATTCGTCGACCGCTGCGAGATCGTCAGCGCTCAGATGGTCAATTTCCACGCCGGTGTCGGCAAGCGCGGCAAGAATCCGCTCCTCCAGGCCTGAAATCTCGTAGTGACGGGCAATGCCCGGTTCCACCGTGGCCATGGTCCTTATCCCTGGGTCAGGCTCCTGTGGATGCTTTCCGCCGCGTCGCGGCCTTGCGCCACAGCCGAAACGGTCAGGTCGTCGCCACCAAAAATGCAGTCGCCGCCGGCCCAGACCTTGGCCAGCGATGTGCGCCCTTCCGCGTCGACCTTGATACGGCCGGCTTCGAGATCGATCGACGCCCCGCTGCCGTTGAGTGCAGCCGGCACGAAACTCTGGCCGATGGCCTTGAACACCTGGTCGGCAACCAGCGTCAGCGTCTCGCCGGTGCCGGCAAGCCGGTCGCCGTCGAGTGCCGTGTATTCGAGTTCGATGGCACTGACCTTGCCGCCTTCGGCAATCACCCGCTTCGGCTGCAGCCAGTGACGGATGGTGACGCCATTGGCGGCGGCCAGGTCCTGTTCGAATTCGGAGGCGTTCATATGCTCCTGGCCGCGCCGGTAGCAGATCGTCACCTCCTCGGCGCCAAGCAGCTTCGACTGCACGGCGGCGTCGATCGCCGTCATGCCGCCGCCGATGACGACGACGCGGCGGCCGACCGGCAATCCGGAGAGGTCGCTGGCCTGGCGCAGTTCGGCAATGAATTCGACCGCGTTGGTGACGCCGGCGGCATCCTCGCCATCGGCGCGCAGCGCGTTGACACCGCCAAGCCCCATGCCAAGGAAAACGGCGTCGTAATTGCGGATCAGGTCGGAGAGCTGGTAATCGCGGCCGAGCGCCTTGCCATTCTGGATGTCGATGCCGCCGATCGCGGTGACATAGTCGACCTCGGCCTGGGCAAAGTTGTCGACGCTCTTATATGCGGCGATGCCATATTCGTTGAGGCCGCCCGCCTTCGGGCGCGCCTCCAGGATGGTCACGTCATGGCCATGGCGGGCGAGCCGGTGCGCCGCGGCAAGACCAGCCGGGCCGGCGCCGACGACGGCTACGGTTTTTCCTGTCGGCTCGGCGCGCGGATAAAATTGCCTGCTCTCGCTCATCGCGACATCGGTGGCGTAGCGCTGCAGACGACCGATCTGGACCGGCTTGCCTTCCGCAACCTCGCGCACGCAAACCTCCTCGCACAGCGTCTCGGTGGGGCAGACGCGGGCGCACATGCCGCCCAAAATGTTCTGGTCGAAGATGGTCTTGGCCGAGCCGATCGGGTTACCGGTCGAGATCTGGCGGATGAACAGCGGAATGTCGATCGAGGTCGGGCATGCGTTCATGCACGGCGCGTCGTAGCAGAAATAGCAGCGGTCGGATTCGACCAGCGCCTCGTGATGATCGAGCGGGGGATGCAGGTCGGAAAAATTATCCGCGTATTGGTCGGGCAGAAGCCGGCCGCCGACAATACCCTCTTTGAACTGGCCTTCTGGCATTCTCAGTTCCCCATGTTTTCGTTTTGGGGAAGGCTAGCACGTTTTATTTTTTTATCAATTGGTCAATTTTTGGCACAAACCGTTGAAAAGACTGGAAGAAAACATGATAGTGGTATTCATGTTATGATGACGGTGACACTGGGATAAGGCCGCCACCCCTGCCATTGCCATGGATAGACCTGATTTCGTCGGCGACCAATTGCTGCAGGCGCCACAGATTGCGGTCGCGAATGCCGAATTCCTCGAGGTGGCTGACGGTGTTGTAGAGATATTCGGCGCCCGATCCGACATGGCCACAGGCCCGCGCCAGCACCCGCGCCACCCGGTCCAGCGGCTGCCCGAGCGAAGTGCCCCTGCCCGTCACCCCGACCCAGAAACCCAGCGCCCGAAGATGCCCTTGCGCCGTACGCACCGAGACCCACCTGACCGAAGCGACGCTCTCATGATCGTCGATCTCGCGCCGCAACAGCCTTTCGATCTGAGCAGTCTTCTCCCCTTCCGGCAAACGGTAGATCACACCATCGCACCGCCCGCCGCGTTCGAGGGCCATCATCAGCCCAGGCTGCGCGACGCTGCCGCGCCAGCGAACCATGTCGATGCAGAACGAGCGGTGCCAGCCATGGGCGGTGGCACGCTGGCGTTCGACGGACTCGAAAGCCGGCTTCCAGATCAGCGAGCCATAGGCGAACACCCATAGCGGCCCCGCATCTGCTTCATCGGCGAGCCGCGCGGAAAGGACCCGGAAATCCTCGTCGCTCAGTTGCGTCCAGCCGCCGCTGGGCCCGGGATCGGCCTCGTCGCGATGGCACAGTGCGACAAGCTCGGCTGTAAGTGACATCTGCCGCATGGAACGACGACCTCCTCCTCGAGGCCAAGCAAAGGCGAAAATCGCAAGACACGCAAGATTGCCAAGAGGGTGCGCCTTGCCGTTCCCGATTTCCAGCCCAGATGTCGGATTTCCGTCGTCAAGATCGTCCTAGGATGGATCGAACGACGATCGGCGCACAAAGGTGAGGAGACCGACCATGCCACAATCCCCGATGCCCTTCTTCTGGTACGAACTGATGACATCAGACCTCGACGCCGCCGAGGCTTTCTACCCCGCCGTGGTGGGCTGGAAGGCCGAGCCCTTCGATAAGGCTCCAGGCATGCCGCGCTATGTCGTCATGAATGCCGGCGAGCGTGGCGTCGGCGGCCTGATGACGATGCCTCAGGATGCCGCCAAGATGGGCATGCCGCCCGCCTGGCTGGGCTACATCCACGCCAGGGATGTCGACGCGGCAACAGCGTCGCTGGAAAAGGCGGGGGGCGCCGTTCACCGCCAGCCCGACGACATTCCAGGCGTCGGCCGCTTTGCCGTCGTGGCCGATCCGCAAGGCGCGACCTTCATGCTCCTGCAGCCGAACGGCCCCGACCAGCCCGTCGTGCCGGCCAGCACGCCGGGCCATATCGGCTGGCATGAGCTTTATACGAGCGACTGGAAGGCCGCGTTTGACTTCTATTCCAGCCAGTTCGGCTGGGCCAATGCCGGCGAATTCGACATGGGGCCGATGGGCACTTACCAGACCTTTACCGCCGGCCCCGAATCCGGCGGTGGCATCATGAACAAGCCCGAGCAGATTCCGGTGCCGGTCTGGCAGTTCTATTTTAACGTCACCGGCATCGACGCGGCCGCAAAACGCGTCACCGACAATGGCGGCAAGATCCTGATGGGACCGATGGAGGTCCCCGGAGGCAGCTGGGTCGTGCAATGCCAGGATCCGCAAGGCGCGCACTTCGCTTTGATGGCGCCGGTGCGATAAGCGCCCGCGTCAACCGCTGATATCACGCTTGCTGGCGTCGACTTATTCCGGTGCCAGCACCGCGACCTTGAGGGTCTCTTTCCTGGCACCGCTGAACTGGACGGTGGCCTGGCCGGCCGCGAGTTTGAAGCGCACGCTTTTGCGGATGCCGGGACACGTCTTGACGCCGCTATAGCCGGACGATTTCACGGCTTTGCCGTCCTGGATAACATCGACCCAGGCCTCGCCCGACAGGCTGATCTGGATGGTCCCCTCCGGCGGCACCGCCACACTGGCGACAGCGCCGAATGTGCCTTCCGCAGGTGCGCGTTCGGGCGGCACCGCAAAGCCGGCCTTCTCGGCCGGCACCAGCGCCAGATCCGCGGCCGCCCCTACTGCCAGTGTCGCTCCGGACGGCGTTGAGGGTGCCGTTGCAAACAGCGCCTGTTCGCGCGTCACCGGCCATCTGAAGGCTTCGCAGCCGGCGTCCTCGGCCATGGCTAAACTGGTACTCACAAGGATTGCGAACAGGCTGATGGCGACTTTTTTCATGGCAAGGGGACCCACATGTGAAGAGCATCCAAATCGACGCCTACAACCAATACAACCAAACAGGCAAAAATGCAATCTTTACGAGAACAATATGAAAGGCGGGGAACATTTCCAATCACCAATTGTTGATGGCTGGCCATGGGATGTGAATGGTCCACTGCCGGGCAATAACCTATGGCCGGTCCGAGAAGCCAAACGGAGTTTTGGATGAAGCTTTTCGATGGCCTTGCCAGATACCAGCCGCAGGCGCTTGGCGTTCTGCGCATCATGACCGCGCTGCAGTTCATCGAGCACGGCACGCAGAAACTGTTCAATTTCCCCGCCAGCGACCACGCAGCCACCGCGTTGAGCGGACTGCCGTTAGCAGCCGGCATCCTCGAATTCGCCGGTGGCATTCTGCTGGCGCTGGGCCTTTTCACCCGCCCGGTCGCATTCCTTCTGGCCGGCGAAATGGCGATCGCCTATTTCATGGCGCACATGCCGCGCGACTTCTTCCCCGTCAACAACAGCGGCGATTCGGCGATCTCGTTCTGCTTCATCTTCCTCTATCTGGTCTTTGCCGGCGCCGGCGCCTTCGCGCTCGACAACCGCCGCGGCGCATGATCCCATGCGGGGGGTCACCCCCGCATCCGTTCGAAATTCGCATCGAACAGCGGCGCCGCCTGAATGCGCGCCGCATGCCGTTTGCCCAGCAATTCGATTTCGAAGCCGTCGCTCTCCTCTGCGATCTCCTTCGGCACATAGCCGACAGCGACCGACTTCTTCGAATGATGGGCATAGCCGCCCGACGTCACCCAGCCGCGCACCGCGCCACCGAACCAGATCGGTTCGTCGCCGATGACATCGGCATCGTCGGCATCGACGATGAAGGCGCGCAGCCGCAACTTGCCGCCCTGTTTGCGCTCGGCCAGAGCCGCCGCCTTGCCGATGAAATCTGCGTCCTTGCCGTAGGCGACGAAACGATCGATGCCGGCTTCCAGCGGCCCATAGATCGGCCGGTATTCGCGCCCCCATGAGCCGTAGTTCTTCTCCAGCCGCAGCGCGTTGAGCGCGCGCGAGCCGAACAGACCGATGCCGAATTCCGCCCCCGCCGCCATCAGCGCCTGATAGGCGGCACGCTGATATTCCGGCACCACCCAGATCTCGTAGCCGAGATCGCCGGTGTAGCTGACGCGGCCGACCAGGCATGGCGCCATGCCGACATCCATCTTGCCGACGGCCATGAAGGGAAATGCCGCGTTCGAGATGTCGGAGCGCGTGGCTTTCGCCAGCACGTCCCTGGCCTTGGGGCCGGCAATCGACAGGCCGGTAAGCTTTTGTCCCAGCGCTTCGATATGGACCGAGCCATCGTCGGGCAGATGCTGCTCGAACCAGCGCATGTGATATTGCTCGGCAATGCCGGAGCCGGCCAGGAACCAGCCCGCTTCTTCCCGACCTTGCGGGCTGAGATTGGCCAGCGTGAAATCGCCGATCAGCCTGCCGTCGTCCTTCAGCATCGGGGCGAGCGTCATCCGGCCGGGCTTCGGCAGCTTGCAGGCGAGCATCCGGTCGAGCCAGGCCGCGGCCCCCTCGCCCGTCACCTTGTATTTGGCGAAGCTCGATATCTCCGACAAGCCGACGCCTGCGCGAACCGTCGCGACTTCGGCGGCGACATGGCTGAAGTCGCTCGAGCGCCGCCATGAGAACTCGTCCTTGACGCCTTCCGGCGCGTACCAGAGCGGCACTTCCAGCCCGTAGGCGACGCCCCACTGCGCACCCTTGGCCGACAACAGGTCATAGACGGGCGTCGTCTTTAGCGGCCGCCCGGCCGGCAGTTCCTCGTTGGGGAAGCGGATCGAAAAACGCCGGGAATAGTTTTCGCGCACCTTGGCGTTGGTGTAGGCCATCGTCGCCCAGTCGCCGTAGCGCGCAACATCCATCGCCCAGATATCGGCGCCGGGATCGCCCTCGATCATCCAGTTGGATAGCGCCAGACCAACGCCACCGCCCTGGCTGAAGCCGGCCATGACGCCGCAGGCGACCCAGAAGCCCGGCAGGCCGCGCACCGGCCCGACCAGCGGGTTGCCGTCGGGCGCGAAAGTGAAGGGCCCATTGATGATCTGCTTGATGCCGGTGTTCTGGAAAGCCGGGAAATGCCGGAAACCGACCTCGAGCGACGGCGCGATGCGGTCGATATCCGGCGCCAGCAATTCATGGCCGAAATTCCACGGCGTCTGGTATTCTGACCATGGTTTGTTGGCTTTCTCATAGGTGCCCATCAGCATGCCGCCGCGTTCCTGGCGCAGATAGAGTTCGCCGTCGAAATCGACCGCATGGATGATTTCGGTGCCGGTTTTCTGGTTCCAGGCGGCAACCTCCGGCATGTCCTCGGTGATCAGGTACATGTGCTCCATCGCCAGTACTGGCAGTTCGAGCCCAACCATGCGGCCGACCTCGCGCGCCCACAGGCCGCCGGCATTGACGACATGCTCGGCCACCACCTCGCCCTTGTTGGTGATGACGCGCCACAGCCCGTCGGGACGGCGCACGATATCCTCGACCTTGGTGAAGCGCTCCACCTCGGCGCCGAGTTTTCGTGCCGCCTTGGCATAGGCGTGGGTGACACCGGAGGGATCGAGGTGGCCGTCCTCCTTGTTGCGGACGGCGCCGACGAACTGCTTGGGATCGAGCAGCGGCATCAGTTCGGCCGCCTCTTTCGGGGAGATTTCCTCCAGCTCGATGCCGAGATAACGGCCCTTGGCGACCACCCCGCGCAGCCAGTCGAGCCGCGCCTCGGTGGCCGCCAGAAGCACGCCGCCGGTCAGGTGGACGCCGGTTGCCTGGCCCGACAGCTCCTCGATCTCCTTGTAGAGGTTGATGGTGTATTTCTGCAGCTTGGCGACGTTGGGATCGCCATTGATCGTGTGCATGCCGCCGGCCGCGTGCCAGGTCGAGCCCGAGGTCAGCTCGTCGCGCTCCAGCAGCACGACGTCGGTCCAGCCATGACGGGCGAGATGGAACAGCACCGAACATCCGACGACGCCACCGCCGATGACCACGACCTTTGCATGCGATTTCATGGTTTCTTCTCTGATATCAGTTAGTTGGATGGGTGGGATGATTCAAAACGGGACGTTCGTGGCGCATCACGGCTCGCCCTGTCCGATCGCTTCCTTGCGCTTGGCCACGTAGGCCTCGAGCGCTTCGCGTACGGCGATGTCCATCACCGGCTCGACATAATCCTCCAGCGCCTTCTTCCACAGCCGCGTCGCGCGCGCGGTCGCGTCGAGGCCGCCGGCCTCCTGCCAGGCTTCGTAATTCTGCCAGTTGGAGAGCATCGGCTGGTAGAAGGCGGTGGCGTAGCGCTCCAGCGTGTGCGGCTCGCCGAAGAAATGGCCGCCGGTCGGCACCGCGCCCAGCGCCTCGACGGCAAGTTCGGCCTCATCGACCACGATCGGGCGCAAAAACTCCATCATGTGCTGGATCATCTCGACGTCGATGATGAATTTCTCGAACGAAGCCGTCAGCCCGCCCTCCTGCCAGCCGGCGGCGTGGTAGACGAGATTGCCATGGCCAAGCACCGCGCCCCACAACGCCATCAGCGTCTCATAGGCGCCTTGCGCGTCGGCGGCGTTGGAAGCCGAACCGGGCGTCGTCCGGTATGGCAGGCCATAGCGGCGCGCCAATTGACCCGAAACGATGTTGGCCTTGGTGTTTTCAGGCGTGCCGAAGGCCGGCGCGCCCGACTTCATGTCGACATTGGAGGTGAAGGCGCCGTACATCACGGGCGCGCCTGGCCGCACCAGCTGCGTCAGCACGACGCCGAACAGCGCCTCGGCATTCTGCTGCGCCAGCGCCCCGGCCAGCGTCACCGGGCTCATCGCTCCCATCAACGTGAACGGTGTCACCGCCACCGACTGGCCGTACTCGGCCGTGGTCATCAGCCCCTCGGCCATCATCTCGTCGAAGCGACGCGGCGAGTTGACCGAGATGATGGTGGCAATGCCGGGATCATCAGCCATCTGGGCCAGCGTCATCCCACGCGCGATCGCCATCATCTCGATGCCGTCCAGCGCCCTGCCCCGGCCGATCGCCGAGACATGAAAACTCTTGTCGGTCAGCGTCAGATTGGTGAAGTACGTATCGAGATGGCGTGAGTTGGCCGGCAGTTCGACCGGTGCGCAGACCTGGTTGCCAAGCATGTGGACGCAGTTGAAATGCTGCGCCAGCCTGGTCAGATCAGCATAGTCGCGCAGATTGCCGGCACGGCGGCCCCGCTCCATGTCATGCACATTGGGAGGACCCGCAACCAGCGTGAAATTGATGGTGTTGCCGCCGAGATGGATTGTGTTGGCCGGATTGCGTGGGGTCAGCGTATAGCCGGACCGCGTTGTCTTCAGCGCCTCGTCGATCATGCCGCGATCGACGCGCACATTGGCCGAGGCGTGATCGACCTTGGCGCCGGCCTTCTCGAACAGCGACAGCGCACGCGGGCTCATCACCTCGATGCCGAAATTCTCCAATATGTGCATCGACGCCTGATGGATCGCCTCGATCTGGTCTGGTGACAGCAAGGCCATCGGCGGATAGGGATTGATCACCCGCCTGGGCCGCAGCTGTGCGATGGGCGCTGGCCCCCGGTTGCTGGTACGCTCGGCGCCGCGCTTGCGTCTTGGTTCGGTCATGCCGGCATCAAAGCTTCGGTAAACCGCGCAAGCTGTCAGAAATGCGCCGTTTACGGGCGTGATTTTAGCCAAGGCGGCATATGCTCAGCACGACTTTATAAAAGGCGACAATTGGCGTCGGAATACAGCTATGGCATTTTCTCACCTGACCGTGCCGACGAGGCGTTAACAGCGGCAGCAAGATTCCCTTTATGATTTCGGCCTATTGCTCATCCAATGCGTAGGTCGAGTTTTAGTAAAATTGTAGCGGTTGGCGTGCTGCTGGCATTTTCGGCCTGCGCGACGGCACCCAGTCACATCAACAATGTCTGCGCCGTCTTCGACCAGAACGATGGCTGGTTCGACAATTGGCAGTCGGGTGCCGAGCGCGCTTCACAGAAATACGGCGTGCCGGTGCCGGTGCTGATGGCAACGGTGCGCAAGGAATCCGGCTTCAAGAGCAACGCCCGGCCGCCGCGCACCAAACTGCTCGGCTTCATTCCGTGGAAACATGTCTCCTCGGCCACCGGCTTCTCGCAGGCGCTGGACGGCACCTGGTCGCAATATCAGCGCGAAACCGGCAACTGGGCGGCGCGGCGCACGAGATTCGCCGACGCCGTCGACTTCGTCGGCTGGTATCATTCCAAGACAGCCGACACATACGGCGTCGCGCGCAACGACACCTACAACCTCTACCTCGCCTATTACCTAGGCTGGACCGCCTATGGCCGCGGCAATCGTGGCGATGCGGGCGTCCAGGGCTACGCACGGGCCACCGACAAGATGGCCCGCGACTATGCTGTTCAGCTGCAGCAATGCGGGAGCTGATGTCCTGTCCGCGCTAGTGCGGCTTTGTCGTGTCCTTCGGTTTTGAATCACCGGTTTCCGACACCTCGTCGCGGACTTCGTGGCGACGGGCCCGCGAAACGGCGTCCGCCTCCTCGGCGGCCTCCCCGATCGCGTCGGCCTCAGCACCCGCTACCTTGCCATGTGGCCGCTTCGGCGGTTCGCCGGCAAAGCCCGGACCTTCGCCATGCGGCGCGTCGTCAGGCACGCCTTCATGGGCAGCATGTTCCCTGTCGAACTTGATCACCGGCTCCATGGTCTTGAGCACGTCGTCGGAGAGCCAGCACAGGCTCATATGGCCATCGCCGAGATTCTTGACCGGCGGCACCTTGGTCTCGCACAGATTGTCAGGCACCAGCTTCTTGTAGCCACAACGTGTCTGGAACGGACAGCCGGACGGCGGGTTCATCGCCGAGGGGATGTCACCTTCCAGCACGATGTGCTTCTTGACCACGCTGGTGTCTGCAATCGGGATCGCCGAGAGCAGCGCCTCGGTATAGGGATGATAGGGCGGCGCGAAGATCTGGTCTGTCGTGCCTTGCTCGACGATATAGCCGAGATACATGACGACGACGCGGTCGGCGATGTAGCGCACGACAGACAGATCGTGGCTGATGAACAGCATCGTCGTCTTGTTCTTGCGCTGGATATCCATCAGCAGTTCCGTCACCGCCGCCTGCACCGAGACGTCGAGCGCCGAAACCGGCTCGTCGGCCACCACGACCTTGGCGTCGCCGGCGAAGGCTCGCGCCACGCCGATACGCTGCTTCTGGCCGCCGGAAAGCTGGCGCGGCTTGCGGGTTTCGAACGCCCGCGGCAGTTTCACCAGGTCGAGCAGTTCCAGCATGCGCTTGCGCCGGTCGGCAACGGTCTTGCCGACGTTGAATTTTTCCAGCGTCCGGATGATCTGCGACCCGACCGAATGGCTGGGGTTCAGCGTGTCGAACGGGTTCTGGAACACCATCTGGATCGACGACACGGTGTCGACGCTGCGCTTCTCGATGCCGGTCGACTGGATTTCCTTGTTGCCGAGCGTGACGCTGCCGGAGCTGGCGGTTTCCAGCCCGAGCAATACCTTGGCAAGCGTCGACTTTCCGCAGCCGGATTCGCCGACGATGGCCACGGTCTCGGATTCGCGTGCCATGAACGAGATCGTCTCGTTGGCCTTGACGACGCGGCCTTCGCTCGAGCCGAACACCTCGCTGCCGCCGACCTTGTAGTATTTCCGCAGGTCCTCGATCTTGAGTACTGGCGCACCGGGCACGACGCGCTCATTCACCTTCTTGGCGCCGGGCGGCAATGCCTCCCAATCGATCTCGTTGAAGCGCACGCAGCGCGAGAAATGGCCCTCGTGTCCGGCGACTTCGATCATCGGGATTTCGGCGGCGTTGCAGACGCCCTCGACGAAATGGTGGCAGCGCGGGCCGAAATTGCAGCCTTTGGGCCGTTCGTGCGGCAGTGGCAATTGCCCCGGGATCGAGATCAGCGGCCGCGAGTTCTTGTCGGCGCCAGGCAGCGGGATCGAACGGAACAGCCCCTGCGTATAGGGGTGGCGCATCCGGTCGAAGACGTCCTTGATCTTGCCGGTCTCGACTGCCTCGCCCGAATACATCACCGTGATGCGGTCGCAGGTTTCCAGGATGAGGCCGAGATTGTGCGACACGAAGATCATCGAGGTGCCGAACTTCTCGCCCAACCCCTTGACCAGATCGACAATGCCCGCTTCCACGGTTACGTCGAGCGCCGTCGTCGGCTCGTCGAGCAGAAGCAGCGCCGGCTTCGACAGCAGCGCCATGGCGATAACGATGCGCTGCTGCTGGCCGCCGGAAAGCTGGTGCGGATAGGAGCGCATCATGCGCTCGGGATCGGGCAGCTTGACCGAGCGCACCATTTCGAGCGCCCTGGAGTAGGCCTCTTTCGTCGACACCTTGTCGTGGATCAACGGCACTTCCATCAGCTGCTGGCCGATCTTCATCGCCGGATTGAGGCTGGCCATCGGCTCCTGGTAGATCATGGCGATCTTGTTGCCGCGGATGGCGCGCAGCTCCTCGTCGGAGAGCTCGCCCATGTCCTTGCCCTGGAACTTGATCTTGCCGCCAACGATCTTTCCGATGTTGGAGAGGTCGCGCATGATGCCGAGCGACACGGTCGACTTGCCGCAACCGGATTCGCCGACGATGCCCATCGCCTCACCCGGCATGACCGTGCAGGAAAAGTCCATGACGGCCGGTATCTCGCCCTTGCGGGTGAAGAAGGAGATCGAAAGGTTCTCGATCTCGATGATCGGCTGTGCCGGATTTCGAACTGCCTCGTTCATGGGTCGCTCCAATCCTTATTCTTGGCCAAGTGGGATCTGAGACCCCGCCGTCAATCCTTCATCGATTGCTCACGCAGTGAGTCGGCGAGCAGGTTGAGACCCAGCACGAACGACATCAACGCGATCGTCGGCGGCAGCGCCGGGTGAATAAAGGACCGCAGCAATCGGCTGGCATCCTTGATCGCCGTACCCCAGTCCGGGCTCTCGGGCGCGAGGCCCAGGCCGAAGTAACCCAGCGTGCCGAGCAGTATGGTGGTGTAGCCGATGCGCAGGCAGGCATCGACAATCAGCGGCCCGCGCGCATTGGGCAGGATCTCCCACAGCATGATGTACCAAGGCGATTCACCGCGCGTCTGCGCCGCCGCCACATAGTCGCGCGTCTTGATGTCCATCACCAGGCCGCGCACGATGCGGAACACGCCCGGGCTGGAGGCGAACACCACCGCCACGAAGATATTGAGCTGGTTGGGATCGATGTGGACGATGTGCAGCGGATCCCTGTCGAAGACAAGGCCGAGATAGATCCAGCCGCCGATGATCAGTGTCAGGCCGAGCAGGATATAAATCCGGTCGGGCCGGTTCTTGTAGCGTGTCCAGAACAGCACGCTGAAGAAAATGATCGGAAACAGGAAGAAGACGCCGGCCAGCGCATAGGGGATCGGCGTGTCCATGATGCCGGGCGTCACCAGCAGGTAGAACAAGAGGATCACCGGGAAGGCCAGCACGAGGTTGGCCAGGAACGACAGGATGGAATCGATCTTGCCGCCGTAGTAGCCGGCCGGCAGGCCAAGCGTGATGCCGACCATCAGCGCGAAACCGGTCGCGGCGGGTGCGATGATCAACACGATCTGGCTGCCATAGACCATGCGCGAGAACACGTCGCGGGCGAGCTTGTCGCCGCCGAAGAGGTAGACGAGCCCCGATTGCGGTTCGATGGCGCCCGGCAGCGTGTCCTTCATGATCGGGATCTGGCCGAGCGGATCGAAAGGCGAGATGGTCGAGGCGAAAATCGCCGTGAACAGCCAGAACAGGCAGATGAACACGCCCGCTATGCCGACGCCGCTGTCGAACAACTGGCCGTAGAGCGCCAGCTTCTTCTTGTAGAGAAAGCTCGCACCCATGACGATGGCGAGCGCGGCCCAGACCGGCCAGAAGCGCCAGAGCACTTCGAGGATGATGGTGGAGGCGCCGATATATTGAGCTTGCATGCGCCTTCTCCCTACTGAACGCGGATGCGCGGATTGAGGAATGCATAGCCGACGTCGGAAATGAGCTGGGTGATCAGCACGATGAACACCGAGACCAGCGAACAGCCGAGCAGAAGATCGATGTCGTTGTTGCCGGCGGCCTCGACCAGCGTGTAGCCGAAGCCCTGGTAGCGGAACATCACCTCGACGATGACGACGCCGGTGAGCAGCCAGGGGAACTGCAGCATGATGACGGTGAACGGTGCGATCAAGGCGTTGCGCAGCGCGTGCTTGACCACGACGCTTTTGAAAGAAAGCCCCTTCAGGCGTGCCGTGCGGATATATTGCTGCGTCATCACCTCGACCATCGAGGCGCGTGTCATGCGTGCGATATAGCCGATGCCGTAGATCGCCAGCGTGATCACCGGCAGGGTGAAATTGTAAAAGGTGATGCCCTGGCTCGCGGACGCGGCCGACCCGTTCAGCCAGCCGAGCCACGAAGCGAAGATGACGGTGAAGATGACACCCGACACATATTCAGGCGTCGCCGTCGAGGCGATCGAGGCAATCGACAGCACGCGATCGGTGCGCGACCCCTCCCGCATGCCGGCAAGGATGCCAACCAGCAGCGACACCGGCACCATTACGCCCAGCACGCAGAGCATCAGAATGCCGGTAGCGCCCAGCGCAGGGAACAGCTTGGCCGCGACCGTGGTCTTGAACTTGGTCGAGCAACCGAAATCGCCCTCGATCACGCCGGAGAATGTCGGCACGGCCGGGTCATTGCAGAAGGAGAAGCGCTGCGTGGTCTTTCCGGTCGCCGGATCCGTGATCGGCTGCTTGGGCACGACGCCGAGCCACTGGCCATAGCGAACGAAGAAATTCTGGCGATAGCCGTGATTGACCAGCCAGCTTTCGAGTTGCTCCGCCGATGTGTGCATTTCGGTCTGGCTGATCGCCAGCTTTTTCAGATTGGGTTCGAGATTGACGAGGAAGAAGACGACCAGCGTCAGGCACAGCATCGTGAGCAGTATCGTGCCGATGCGTCTGATGATGAATGAGAACATTGTGCCCCCCTGCCGGCCGGGTTGGGGTCAGATATGGTCAACCCTGTGACGAAAACCTTGTAGCGTCCCGCCGCCGCTGCATCCAATGCAACGGCGACGATCCTGCGAATATGAGGGGCAGGCGCCCCTCATATTCATCAAGCAGCGGTCACGCCTGATCGAGCCAGACCTTGCCGAAATCGTGCTCGTAGGTGGGGTGCATCGAGTGGTTCTTCACCTCGGGCTTGATGTTGATGTAGAGCTTGCGCCAGTAAGGCTGGATGATGATGCCGGAATCCTGCAGCATCTGCTCGATGTCCTTCATCACCACCTTGCGCTTCTCCGCATCGGCGATGCCGAGCGCCTCGTTGACCTTCTTGTCGAAGTCCGGATTGGCATAGGCCGTCTCGTTCCAGGCTTCGCCCGAGCGGTAGGCGATGGCGATGACCTGGATGCCAAGCGGACGCATGTTCCAGTTGGTCTCCGAGAATGGATACTTCGTCCAGTCGTTCCAGAAGGTCGAGCTCGGCAGCACGGTGCGCTTCACCTTGATGCCGGCCTCGCGCAGCTGGGCCGCGATCGCGTCCGTGGTGTTCTTGTGGTAGTCCTCGTCGTTGCTGATCAGCTCGTGTTCGAAATCGATCACGCCGGCTTCCGTCAGCATCTGCTTGGCCTTGGCGACGTCGCGCTTGATCTTCGGCAGTTCGACATATTCCGGATGGATCGGCGCGACATGGTGGTTTTCGGCCGGCGTGCCGGCATTGCCGTAGCCGAGCTGCAGGACCACCGAATTGTCGACGGCCAGGCACATCGCCTGACGCACCTTCTGGTCGCCATAAGGCTTGGCGTTGACGTTGAAGCGCGACACCACGGTAGCCGCGGTCACCACTTCCGAAGGCGGCGCACCGACGTCCGCGATGATCTTGACGTAGTCGGCGGTCGTTTCGTGGTTGGTCTGCACTTCGCCCGATTCGAAGGCCGAAACGGTCGCGGCCGGATCGGTGCCGTAGTCGATGAACTCGACGCCGTCGAGGAAGGCTTCCCCCTGCCACCACTTGCCGGTCGTGCGGCGCTTGTAGACCACCTTCTGGCCGACATCATAGGAGACGAGCTCGAACGGACCAGTGCCGATCGGGCAGTTCTTGAAGTTGGCGCCCTTCTCGTCGAAGCTCTTGTGGACGACGAGGCCGGGATAGTCGCACAGGTTCGGGATGATGGCGATGTCGGGCTTCGACAGCTTCAGTTTGACGGTCATGTCGTCGACCTTAACGATCGACCCTTCGCGCAACTTCTTGGTCTTTTCGTCGACGAGGCTGCCGAGACGTCCAGGCATCGAGTTGCCTTCGGCTGATTTGTCGGCCCAGCGGGTGAAATTGTAGATCACGTCATCGGCGGTGAACTTGTCGCCATTGTTCCATTCGACGCCAGGCCGCACATGCAGCGTGTACTCGGTGGCGTCGTCGTTGATGTCCCAGCTTGCCAGCAGATATGGAGCGAATGTGTACTCCTTGGTGTATTTCACCAGCGGCTCGAGCGCCTGGCGCTCGGCGTTGGAAATCTCAGACCAGTCGGCGGTACGCGGATCCTTGGGATCCTTGACCGACATCGCCACTTTCAGCACGCCGCCCTTCTTGCCCTGGACGTCCTCGGCCTTGGCCGGAGTCGGAGCGGCAAGGCCGAGCAGGCCGTAGGCCATAGCGGTCGAGGCACCGAAGACGCTGGCGAGCGCGAGGAATTCGCGGCGATCGACTTTGCCCGACTTGGCTTCTTCGGCCATCGCCAGGATGTGATCCGGAACGCTGTCGCCGTTGCTCTTATAGATTGTCATGACTAACTCCCATTGTTGGCTTTCCGCCGATTAACATTCCGCATCCGGGCCATGATGTCAAAGACGGCATGGATTGGGAACATGTTAGCGAATGTGCAACTTTGGAAGGGGGGCAGTTCGCGTGATAGCGACAGTCTTGGCGCAAAATTGCTAGTGCGCCCAGATTTCGCCAAAATCTCTTCGGGCAATTAAATTGAGACATTCGCACTGGTTACGACAGCGCCAGTTGCGGCCAGGATGAAGGCCAGGCCCTCAATATTCCTTCTCGTAGAAGATGCCGCCCTTGGCTTCGCCGGCGTCCGTCGCCTCGCCGCGCAATTTGACGCCGCGCCCGACATTGAGATCGATGGTCGCCTTGCCGGAACCCGGCTTGTCGCCTTTCTGGATGGTCACATAGGTGCGGTCGTTCAGGTACTTGCCGGCCGAGACCGCCGTGCCGCCCTTATCATCGGTGGTCACGTCGAGGTCGTCGACGCCGATGGCGCTGCGCAGGTTTTCCAGAAGCGACGTCGAACCGCCGACGCCGGCCAATTGTCCGGCGGCCTCGGCCAGCTGCGCGATCTGCAGCGGCGACAGGTTCGACATCGACCGCCCGAAGATCAACTGCGCCAGCACCTCGTCCTCCGGCAGCGCAGGCACCGAACTGAAGGTGAATTTGGGATTGGTCGCCTCGCCCGACACCACGATGGTGACGGTCGCGCCGGTCGTCGTCGTCGTCGCCGTCAGATTGAGGTAAGGCACCAGCGAACCCGAGAACCCGACCGTGCCTTCGGTGAAGGTCAGCCGCTTGCCAAGGATCGACAGCCGGCCGCGCTGCAAGGTGAAGGTGCCGACGGCTTGCGGCGACGAGGCCGGGCCGGTTAGCTTGAGCGAGCCACCGAATTCGGCGTCGACACCCCGGCCCTGGATGAAGATCTGGTTCGGCGCGTTGACCGTGACGTCGAGTGCAAGGCCGCTGCCACCGCTCTTGCCGCTGGTCGTGGCCGGGCGCAGCGCCTTGTCCTGCGCCCTGACCGGACCCGGCGCATTCTTGTGCTTGACGTCGAGCGCCGAGAGTGAGCCCGGCAATTTGTCCGGGACCGTGATGACGGTCTTGGCCAGGTTGACGGTGCCGGCAATCGCCGGTGCCGAAGTCAGCGGCCCCTTGATCGTCAGGTCGCCGCCAAGGTTGGCGGTCACCACGCGACCGTCCGTATAACGACCGTCCGTGAGCTTGATCGACAGGTCGGCCGGGAATCCTTGCGCCGGATTGATGCCGACCGTGCCACTGGCCGACAGGCTGCCGCGCGTCGACAGGGTTCCGGTCAACCGATTGACCCTGGCAACGCCATTGCCGATCGAGACATCGGCCGCGATATCGTTGATGGCAAGGCCCGAGCGTGCATCGACCAGCCGCGCGCCGGAGGTTTTGACGCTGCCGCCGATCACCGGAGATGTCGCCGGACCACGCACCTGGACATTGACGTTGGCGTTGCCGGTCAGCGACAAGCCCTGCGCGGCAAGTTTCTCGCTGAGAAGGCCGAATGGCACCGCACCGTTGAAGTCGAGCGCCAGCGCCGGAGTGCCCACCGTCGTCACCGTGCCGCCGCCCTTGAGCCCAAGGCCGGCCCCGTCGCTGATATTGGCGTTGAAGGCCAGCTTGTTGCCGGCAAAGGTGCCGGACGAAGAAACGCTCACCGCGCCGACGCCCGCGCCACGGGTCTGCGATGTCTGCACGCCGGCCGCGTCTATGTTGAAGGCAACCGCGGGGCTCGCCGGTGCGCCCGTCACCTTCACCGTGCCGGAAATGGAACCCGCGGCATCGAGCCCGGGCGAAAAACTGTTGGCGAGCGACATCGGCACGCGTGCCAGCACCGCATTGATGTCGAGCGCCTGCCCGACCTTGCCGGTCACCGTCGCGGTGCCGCCGCCAAGGTTGAGCACCAGCCTGTCCAACGTCGTCGTGCCATTGGCGATGCTGACGGTCGAGGCCTGGGCGATGGCCGCCTTGATGCCCTGGACGGTCGCCTGGCCTGAAGCAAGCTCGATGGTGGTCGTCCCGTTGGCTACCTTCACCCGGCCTGCCGCCTGCGCCGGAATGCCCTTGACCGTCGCTCCACCGGAAAAGCCGGTCCAGTCGCCATCGCGCTTCAAATCGACATTGATGCCGCTGATCACCGTACCGCCCGAGGTGACGGTGTCGGCGCGGATCTTGCCTGAAATCACGGGAGCGGCGAGATAATTGGCGATCAGCGCATTGACCGAGACGGCCTTCGCCTGCAGGTCGCCGCGTATGATCGAGTCGGTCGTCGCCTTGATGGCGACCTGCGGCGCCGCGCCATTCCCGGAGAAGGCGATCGTGCCGCGAACGTCGCCTTCGGCCTTTTCCAGTGCCAGCGCGGCAAGCGGCCCGATGTCGGGAAGGTCGAGCGAAATGGTGCCTTCAGGCACGAACTTGTCGTCCAGCGCCAGATCGCCCGAGATCCGGTTCTTGCCCAGCGACAGCAGCAGGCCATTGACGGCGCTCCTGCCGTTCGCCGTTGCCAGCACGGCACTCCCCTGCAGCGCCTGCCCGGCGACATTGCCGGTGAGTTGGACATTGGCCGCCGGATTGGCGGCATCGGCCTTGCCGGTAGCCGTGAGCTTCAATCCGGTGATCTCGCGCGATGCAACCGAGAGCCTGTCGCTGTTGACGGTAAGCGACAGGTCGGGCGCCATGGCCGGCCCTTGCGCGCTCAGCGCGAAGGCGATGGCGCCCGTGGCATCCTTCGACAATGGCGAGATGTCGCTCAGCGTCCCCCTGATATCGGCGGTTATCTTGTTGTCGGCAAGGCTTGCCTGTCCGTCGGCGCTTAGCGCGCCGGAAGCCAGCTTCAATCCACCGATGTGGAGATTGCCGTTGGGTTCGCGCTTCAGCGTGGCGCTTATGTGGGCGCGGTCGCCAAGCATGCCGCGCGCCGCCGCCGGCAAGGCCGACGATGGCGCATCCGCCTTCAGGTTGAGATCGATGGCACCGTCACGCAGCGATACCTGACCGGCCACCTGGCTGCTCAGCGCATCGCTTTTCAGCGAGCCGCTGTCGATAGCCACAGTGTCGGCGCTCAGCCGGGCGCTGAGCGCGGCCGTGACCTTGCCGGCGATAAGCGGCGCGATCGTTGGATTGTCGAGCCCAACCTTGTCCACCGATACCGTTCCGGAAACCGGCCCGGCGCGATTCCGGAGATCGAATGCGTCCGAGTGCAGTGCGAGGGTCAGTCCGTCCACCCTCGCCGGGCTGGTGACGACCGAGGGCAGGATCACGGAAAGGTCCAGTCGGGCATGCGTGCTTTCGCCCGCGATTTTAGCCGATACTGATCGGACCTCGATCTTGACGGGGCTCTCGGCGCTGCCGACCGTCAGCGGCAGGCTGGGGCCCGACGAGGTCAGATCGATGGCAAAATCGCTCGCCCCGTTCGGATTGATGGTGCCTGTCGCCTGCCCGGAGACCTTGTCGCCGGACAGGGTTGCATGGTCGAGGGCGACGCCGCCGGCGATCGTGTAGCTGCCGGCCGCATCGACGGCGAGCGGTCCGAGCCCTGCCTGGCGGGTCTGGCTGGTCTCGGCACCGGCCAGTTTCGCGTTGAACCGGATATCGGGAGTTGCCGGCGCTCCGCTCACTTCAGCGATACCGTCAAGCGTTCCCGTGGCATCCAGGCCAGGCGAAAACGCATTGGCAAGGGCGGCGGGCAAGGCGGAGACCTGCGCCGCCAGATCGAGCGTCTCGCCGGCGCTGCCCGACAGCGCCACCTTGCCGCCGCCAATATCGAGCGCCAGCTTCTCGATCTTGGCCGCACCGTCGGCGATGGTCAGAGCCGAAGGTTCGGCGACCGCCGCCTTGATGCCGCGAACGGTGGCCTCGCCCGAGGCGATCTCGACGCTGGTCGTGCCCTCGGCGATCTTCACCCGGCCGGCAGCGGTTGCAGGAATGCCCGCTATGGTCGCGCCACCAGTGAAATCGGTCCAGTCGCCGTCGCGCTTGAGGTCGACGCCGATGCCGCTGATTTCCGTGCTTCCCGAAGTGACCGCATCGGCCTTGATGGTGCCCGAGATCGCCGGCGCCTTGAGATAATTGGCGACGAGCGCATTGATGGCGATCGCTTTGGCCGTCACCTCGCCACGCGCGACCGACGTGCTTTTGGCATCGATGGCAATGGACGGTGCATCGCCGTCCTTGGCGAACAGGATGGTGCCGTTGATGTCGCCGGTCACCGCCTGGCCGGCGAGCGCGGCCAACTGGTCGATGGCAGGTGCGGCGAGCGTCAGCGTGCCCAGGGGCATGAACTTGTCGTCGAGCGCCAGGTCGCCTGAGACCTTGTTGTCGCCCAGCGATACCAGGAAGCCATTGATCGAACGCTTGCCCTCGCTGGTCACCAGGGCCGCCTTGATGTCGAGCGGCTGGTCGTTGACGGCGCCGGTCAGCGAGACGTTGGCGGAAGGGTTCGTTATGTCGGCCTTGCCGCTCGCGCTCAGCTTGATGGCCTTCACCGTGCGGCCCGAAGCGGTCAGGCTGTCGCTGTTGGCGGTTACGGTGAAATCCGGCGCGGTCATCGCGCCGCTTGCCGACAGCGCGAAATCGACCCCGCCGGCAACCGGCACGCCGACCGTCGGCGACAACACCGAGACATCGCCCAATTTGCCCTTGATGTCGGCCTGGATGTCAGTGCCTTGCATGCTGGCCGTACCGCTGGCGCTGAGCGATCCTGAAGTGAGTTCGATGGAATTCGCGGCGAAAGATCCCTGCGGATCGCGCGATGCCGTGGCCGAGAACTTCACCCGCCCGCCGAGTACCGAGGCGATCTGCTGGGGAAACGCGGTCGCCACGGCATCGGCATTCATTTTGAGCTGCATCGACATGTCGGCGAGTGCCACTGTCGCCGTCAGCGAGGCATTGACCGCATCGGAGCGCAGCGTACCCTGATCGATGGCAATAACGGCGTCCTTGCTGATCGAACCGGCCAGATCGACATTGACCTTGCCGGTGATCAGCGGCGCCAACGTCGCGACGTCGGTGTTCAGGCCGCCCGCCTCCAGCTTGACGGCAACCGGGCCGGCGCGGTTCTGGATATCGAAACCATCGGAATGGATTTGCGCCGCCAGATCGTCCAGCCGCGTGCCGCCGGCGACGATCGAAACGAAGGAGGCGCCGATGTCGACGATCGGCGCCTTGCCGTCGCCGAAGGCGCGCGCGGTGGCGTTCTTGATCGCGAGCGTGATCGGCTGCGCCTTGCTGCCGACGCTGATCACCACGGGCGGGCCCTTGGCAGCGAGTTCGACCGACAGGTCGCTGGCGCCGGCAGGATCGGCAATGCCGGACGCGGTGCCGTGCACCGCATCGCTCTCGATGCTGGCCCGGTCGATGCTGATGCCGCCCACCGACGTGGCGGTGCCCGCGACATCGAAGCTGGTCTTGCCGGCAAACAACGGCTTCAGGTTTTCCGGCAGGAAGCGGGCAAAATCGCCGTCGCCCTTTGCCTCGACATGATTGCCCTTGTCGGTGAGCTGGTGACGGCCGGTGAGCTGGGTGACGATCCGATGGTCGACGAGGAAGGTGCCGACACCGCTCCAGTTGGCAAGCGGCCCACTGCCCGAAACCACGATATCGACTGGTGGCGCATCCGGCAGCTTGAGCAGGTTGGCAATGATGCCGCCGGCCGGCTCCGACGCCTTGAGGTCGAGGTCCAGCTTGTTATCGGCGGGTGCGAAATGGATCTTGGCGTCGACATTGCCCTGTTTGCCGTCGTGACGGGTGACATTGAGCACCGTCTGGACCGCCAGTGGCGCGGCATCGGCCTTGAGCATTCCCTTGGCCGCGAGCTCGGCGATGCCGCTGCCGGCCAGTTGCTGGCCAAGCGCGATTTCCGGCAGCTCGATCTGCTTGATGTCGATGGAGACCGGCAGCGTCGTCGTGCCGCTCTGCGCGGGCGGCTGCGTACCGGCCACCGGCAGGCGTGCCAGTTCGACGCGATCGGCGGCGATGCGATCGGCGCTGAAGCTTTTGGACAAAAGCGCGGTCGGCGACCAGTCGACGGCCACCTTGCGCGCCACCAGCCAGGCTCCCTCACGGTCCTCAAGCACGACATGGTCGACGCTGAGATTACCCGACCAGATGCCGTCGATGCCGCTGACGGTGACCTTGCGGTCGTCGCTCGAAGCCAGCCGCGAAATGATGCCGGCGAGGTTGTCGCGCCCGCGCTCGGTCTTGGTCAGCACGACCAGCGCGCCGATCGCACCCGCGACCACGATCAGCAGCGTGTAAAGGACAATGCGAAGGATGCGCCAGACCGTTTTCATCGTCAGAACGCCTGTCCGATGCCGGCATAGATGCCGAAATGCGGATCACCTGGGTCGCGGTTGAGCGGCACGGCCGCATCGATGCGCAGCGGCCCGAACGGCGTGACGTAGCGCAGGCCGACACCGGCGCCGACCTTGACGTCGGAAAAGTTGGGAACCGACTTGGTCGACACGGTGCCGGCATCGACGAACGGCACGATGCCGATCGTGTCGGTGACGGCGATGCGCATCTCGACCGAAGTCTCGAAGAAGGACAGGCCGCCGATCGGCTGGCCGGTGAAGTCCTTCGGGCCGATGCCCTGATAGGCATAGCCGCGCACCGAACCGCCGCCGCCGGAATAAAAACGCCGGTCGGCCGGGACGTTCTGCAGCCCGGTACCGACGATCGAGCCTACCGCGACACGTTCGGCCAGCACGAACTTCGAGGCCGTGTCCAGCGATTGATAGGCCGACCCTTCGCCCTTCAGCTTGAGGAAGGCCGCACCGCTCAAAATGTCGTAGCTCGGCTCGGCATAGGCCAGCAAACGGAAGCCGGTGGTCGGATTGAGCCGGTTGTCTCTGTTGTCATAGACATACTGCAGCGGAATGCTGGCGATCAGGTATTTGTGCTTGCCGAAGGCGTCGTGAATGCGCGAATAATCGAGCGCGACCTCGGCCGACACGGTCTGCTTCTTGTCGAGTTCATAAGACAGGCCGGTGCTGCCCTTGACCGAGAAATGGTCGTAGGCGTCGGGATGTTCCAGCACCGTCTTGACGCTGGCGAAAAACTTCGACGCCGGCCCAATGACGCCGGGTTTCTCGAACATGATGCCGGCGTTGTAGTTCAGTTCGGACAGATTGTTGCTGCCGATGCCGCTGATGGCACCGTCGATGCGCAGCTTTTCGGCACGGCCAAACAGGTTGCGATGGCCCCAGTAGCCCTCCAGGCCAAGCCCCTCGGTGTTCGAGAATGTGCCGCCCAGCCCGAAATAACGCGGCTTGCGCTCGCTAACCTGGACGCCGATCGGGATGTTGCCGTCGGCGTCGAGCTTGTCGGCTTCCTTGAAGGTGACACTGTTGAATACCTCCAGCGCCAGCAGCCTGTCGCGCGCGTCGCTGATCTCCTGCGGCGAGTACTGCCTGCCGCGCTTCAGCCCGGTCATGTATTCGGTGAAGTCGCGGTCGACCTTCTCGGTGCCTTCCACCGTGGTCGCGCCATAGCCGGCTACCGGGCCGGCCGCGACCGTCAGCGTCACGTCGAGCGTCGAGGTGGCATGGTCGGCGACGATCTGCCGGCCGGTCACCTTGGCCAGCGGCCTGCCCTGCTCCTTCAGCGTCCGCACGATCAGCGCCTCGGCCTTGAGCACCGCGCCCGATCCGGCGTCGCCGCCTGATATCAGCCCATAATCGGCGCTCATCAGCCCCGCCGCGTCGCCTTCCAGCCTGATGTTGCCGAGCGTGAATTTGGGGCCGGCCGAGATGGTGATCGCCACCGGAATGGGCTGCGGCCCCTTAAATTCGGCGTCCGGCGGCAATTCGTCGAGCGGCTTGCCGTCAATGGTGACGGTGACGACGCCTTCATAACGGGCATCGGCATAAAGGGCGGCGACCAGCTGTTCACGGTCGCTGCGTGCCTTGGCCATCAGCCCGAGCGAGCCCGAAACCGGCCGGTCCTCGTCGCCTTTCAGCGCCGAGGGGTTTTCGAGCTTCTTGACCAGGTCCTTGTCGGCATCGGGCGCGGAGATGGTCACCGCATAGCGCAGGGGATCGACAATGTCGGCGTCCTCGTCGCTGGACGACCCCCACAGCTTGATGCCGAAAAGCTCGAATGCGGCCGCCGGCCTCGATTCGCAAAGCAGCGCCATCGAGCACATCATGGCCAAAAGCAGGGCGCGCGGAAGCACGCGCCCTGGCGCGATCCCTCCTGACATCTGCTCTTCATACGCCGGCATTAAGACAACCTAGTTCGTAAAACTAAAATTGGAATGAAGTTCTGAAGCGCTCGTAAAGGGGCCACAATCCAATTGTCTGAAATAGGACGGGCTTGGAATTCACACCTTCTGCGTTTCCGCAAGAAAGCGTGATCCCCTTTCCCATGGAGGTTACTGTCCGCATACCGGTCCTTGGCCGGAAAATAAACCGTTGGCAGGCGGCACCTGCCGCGTTCGCGCGTTGACAAGCCCGACTGAAGCTTGATCATGCCCGGACGTCTGCAATTGTCTGGAGGGTGTAATGGCAATGCGCGCGGCTCGTGGTCTGTCGATTCTCGTCCTTTTTTTCCTTGCCTGGGGTAGCGTCGCGCAAGCGGCCGAGGCCCGGCGGATCGCGACGACGGACAATTCCGATTATTTCGGCTTCGATCTCCGGTCCGACCAGAACGTCACGCTCGACCAGTGCAAGACGACATGCCTCGGCGATCCGGCCTGCCGCGCCTTCACCTACAACACCAAGGCAAAATGGTGCTTTCTCAAATCCGACTATAACCAGTTGAAATCCTTCACCGGCGCGGTCGCCGGCAAGGTCGTCAACATGGACGGCGATCCCGACATCGGCGCGCCGCCGGAACTCGCCTTCTTTCCCAACTGGATGGCCGACCAGGCCCAGCAATACCGCAACAAGCTGCTCGGCCCGGCCTTCGACAAGCCGACAGAGGGCATGGCGGCGCTGACCAATGCCGCCGAACAGGCCGTGTTGACCGGCGACCATCGCTCCGCCATGCAGAAATACGAGGCCGCGGTCTCGGTCATGCCTGACGATGGCCAGCTCTGGCTCAAGCTGGCGCGCGAAACGCTGGCCGTGCAGCCTGCGGCCAACACCTCCGAAGCCTCGACTTTGCCGGCAAACGGCACGTCGGCCGCCTTCAACGCCTATAAGCTGCTGCGCACCACCAAGACGCGCGCCGAAGTGCTGGCGCTGCTCGGCAACGGTCTCGACAAGCGCGATCTCTACCGGCCGGCGCTGCAGGCCTATGAGGCCAGCCTTGCGCTGGAAAGCTCGCCCGCGGTCCAGGCCGACTATGCCGATCTGAAAGCCCGCAAAGGATTCCGCGTTGTCGATCACAGCATCGATGCCGACACCAGCGCGCCGCGCATCTGCGCGCAATTCTCCGAGGAACTGGTCAAGACCGGCGTCGACTACGCGCAGTTCGTCACCGTCGACAACGCGCCGCCCAAGGGCGTCGAGGCCAAGGACAAGCAGATCTGCGTCGAGGGCCTGGAGCATGGCCAGCATTACGACGTCACCTTCCGCGCCGGCCTGCCGGCGGCGATCGGCGAAGTGACCGCCGCCCCCGTGGTGCTGTCGATCTACGTACAGGACCGCGCGCCGTCCGCCCGCTTCACCGGCGACAGCTTCGTGCTGCCGGCCGGCGCGCGCCGCGGCATCCCGGTCGTCACCGTCAACATGAACGCCGCCGAAATGAAGCTCTACCGCATCGGCGACCGTTCGCTGGCGCAGCTTCTGTCGGGCTACCAGTTCCTGCACCAGCTCGACGGCTATGACATCTCCAACATTTCCGAGCAGATGGGCGCACCGGTCTGGCAGGGCCAGCTCGACATCGGCAATGACCTCAACAAGGAAGTCACCACCTCCTTCCCGGTCGACGAAGCGCTGCCGCAGCGTAAGCCCGGCGTCTATGTGCTGACCGCCCAGCCCGTCAACGACAAGAGCGACGACTACGGTTCGCTGGCCACGCAGTGGTTCGTCGTCTCCGACATCGGCCTGTCGACCTATACCGGCCAGGACGGGCTCAATGTCTTTGCCCGTTCGCTGGGCAGCGCCAAGCCGATTGCCGGCGCCGAACTGACGCTGGTCGCCAGGAACAACGAGGTTCTCGGCACCGCGACGTCGGATGCCGACGGCCACGCCGTCTTCAACCCCGGCCTGACGCGCGGTGACGGCGGCATGGTGCCGGCCGTGCTGATGGCCAAGCAGGGCGATAATGATTTCGTCTTCCTCGACATGGCCAAGGCCGGCTTCGACCTTTCCGACCGTGGCGTCACCGGACGCGCGGCACCAGGCGCGCTCGACGTCTATGCCTGGACCGAGCGCGGCATCTACCGCGCCGGCGAGGACGTCCATGTCGCCGCCCTTGCCCGCGATGGTGCGAGCAAGGCGGTCGAGAACCTGCCGCTGACCTTCATCTTCTCGCGCCCCGATGGCGTCGAGGACCGCCGCATCGTCAGTGACGGCGCCTCGGCCGGCGGCCATGCCGTCGACCTGCCGCTCGAACCCAACGCCATGCGCGGCACATGGTCGGTGTCGATCCACACCGATCCCAAGCAGCCGGCGGTGGCCAGCCAGATGTTCCTGGTCGAGGACTTCGTGCCGGATCGCATCGAATTCGACATGAAAGCCGACAAGCAGGAGATTGCGCGGGGCGAAACCGCCAACATCGACATTGACGGCCGCTTCCTCTATGGCGCGCCGGCGGCGGGCCTTGCGCTGGAAGGGGAGTTGACGCTGTCGACCTCTCGTGACTGGGACCGCTTTCCCAACTTTTCCTTCGGCCTCGCCGACGAGCAGTCGGCGGAGCCGACGGTCACGCCGCTCACCGACCTGCCGGTGGTCGGCGATGACGGCAAGGCGACCTTCCCTGTTACCGTCGACCAGTTGCCCTCGACCACCAAGCTGGTCGACGGCAAGGTGACGGTGCGCATGCGCGAAACCGGCGGCCGCGCCATCGAGCGCTCGCTCAACATCGGCATCCGCCCGCAAGGCCATATGATCGGCATCCGACCGGACTTCGCCGATGGCGAAGTGCCGCAGGGCGGCACCGCCAAGTTCAGCCTGATCGCCGTCGATCCCAACGGCAAGCGCGAGGCGCTGAAAGGCGCGCAATGGACACTGGTCAAGGTCGAACGCAATTACCAGTGGTACCGCTCCAACAACTCCTGGAACTACGAGCCGGTCTCCTTCACCAAGTCGATTTCCAACGGCCAGGTCGACCTCGGCGCCGACGGCGACGCCACCGTCTCCGTGCCGGTCGATTGGGGCCAGTACCGGCTCGAGGTCGAGACATCCGATCCTGAGGGGCCGGCGACCAGCTACGAGTTCGACGCCGGCTGGTATGTCGCCTCGACGACCACCGAAACGCCTGATGGCCTGGAGATCGCGCTCGACAAGGACAATTACGCCGCGGGCGAAGTGGCGAAGCTGAAAATCTCGCCGCATTTTGCCGGCGAACTCCTGATCAACATCGGTTCCGACAAGCTGTTGAAGACCATAACGGCGACCGTACCGGCAGGCGGCAGCACCGTCGATATCCCCGTCGGTGACGATTGGGGTGCCGGCGCCTATGTCACGGCAACCCTGTTCCGGCCGGGCGATGCGCAGGAAACGCGCATGCCGGCCCGCGCCATCGGCGTGAAGTGGCTGACGGTCGATCCGGGCGCCAAGAAGCTCGCCATCACGCTGACGCCGCCCGACAAGACCGTACCGCGCCAGCAGCTGTCGATCCCGGTTTCCGTGGCCGGAGTGCAGCCGGGCACGAACGCCTATGTCATGGTTGCCGCCGTCGATGTCGGCATCCTCAATTTGACCAACTACAAGGCGCCGGATCCGGAGAACTGGTTCTTCGGCCAGCGCATGCTCGGCATGGAGATCCGCGACATCTACGGCCGCCTGATCGATGGCTCGCTGGGCACCACCGGCAAGCTCCGGACCGGCGGCGACGGCGCCAACATGCAGGCGCAGGGCAGCCCGCCCACCGAAAAGCTGGTCGCCTTCTTCTCCGGCATCGTCCAGCTCGATGCCGACGGCACGGCGCGGATCGACTTCGATATCCCGCAGTTCAATGGCACCGTGCGCGTCATGGCCGTCGCCTGGACCAAGGAAGCGGTCGGCCATGCCCAGGCGGACGTGATCGTGCGCGATCCCATAGTGATTACCGCCGGCCTGCCGCGCTTCCTGGCGCCTGGCGACAATGCCGTCATGCGCCTCGACGTGGCCGACACCGACGGCCCGGCCGGCGACTACGCGCTGTCGATCGATACGACGGGCGACCTGTCGACGGGCGACAAGCCCCTGCCCCAGAAGCTGACGCTCGCCCAGGGCAAGCGCCAGACGCTGACCGTGCCGCTGATCGCCAGCACGGCGGGCAATGCCTCGCTCACCATCAAGCTGGCGCACGCCGACGGCACCAAGGTCGAGCAGACGCTCTATGTGCCGGTGCGCCCGGCGCAATTGCCGGTCACCACGCGCCTTGTGGTCGACCTCAAGGGCAATGGCGGCGCGCTGCGCGTCGACAAGGAACTCTTGGCGGCCAGCCTGCTCGACGGCGCTTCGGTCAGTGTCGGCGTTTCGCAGGCGGCAGCCTTCGACGTGCCCTCGCTGCTGATGACACTTGATCGCTACCCCTATGGCTGCGCCGAGCAGACCACCAGCCGCGCCATGCCGCTTCTCTACGTCAACGAGATGGCATCCGGCGTCGGCATGGAAAGCGACCCTGACCTGCACGGCCGCGTCCAGGACGCAATCTACAAGGTCCTGAGCTACCAGTCCTCGAGCGGCAGCTTCGGCCTGTGGGGCCCGGGCTCCGGCGACCCGTGGCTCGACGCCTATGTCAGCGAATTCCTGACCAGGGCGCGGGAGCAGAAATACGACGTGCCGGCTCTGGCGATGAACCAGGCCCTCAACAACCTGCAGAACTCGCTCGGCTACGACCAGAGCGTACAGGACCGCGGCAGCGAGATCGCCTACGCCCTCTATGTGCTCGCCCGCAACAAGAAGGCCTCGATCGGCGATCTGCGCTATTACGCCGACACCCAGCTCGAAGCCTTCTCGAGCCCGATGGCCGTTGCCCAATTGGCGGCGAGCCTGGCGCTCTACGGCGACACGCAGCGTTCAGAGGCGACGTTCAAGACCGCGCTGCAGCTCGCCAAGTCGAGCACGGAGTACGACTGGTACCGCTCCGACTACGGTTCGGCGTTGCGTGACGGCGCGGCGATGCTGTCGCTGGCGGCGGAATCGAAGCCGGTATCGACCATCGTGCCCGAGCTGATCAAACTGGTGACCAGGGAACGCGCCGAAGCCCGCTGGACCAGCACCCAGGACGATTCCTGGATGCTGCTGGCGGCGCGCGCGCTGAAGGAGGGCAACGACTCCATCGCGCTCACCGTCAATGGCGCGCCGCATTCCGGCGGCTATTCCAACCAGGTCAACGGCTCCGAACTGGTCGACAGCCCGCTGGAAATCGCCAACACCGGCAAGACCCCGCTGCAGGCCGTCGTCACCACCGTGGCGTCGCCGATCCAGCCCTTGCCGGCCGGCGGTGACGGCTTCACCATCAGCCGCACCTACTACAAGCTCGACGGCACTGAAGCCAATGTGACCGAGGCAACCCAGAACGAACGCTATGTCGTCGTGCTCAAGGTCACCGAGCAGAACAGCTGGCCGTCGCGCCTGCTGGTCACCGACCTGTTGCCGGCCGGCTTCGAGATCGACAATCCAGGCCTGGTCTCCAGCGCCCAGTTGACGAACTTCTCCTGGCTGGCACAGACCGACGCCGCGCATCTGGAATTCCGCGACGATCGCTTCGTCGCGGCATTCAACCCGGCCGATGGCGACCACGACCACAATCTGACGCTTGCCTATGTCGTGCGCGCCGTGACGCCGGGCACCTACGCCCATCCGGCGGCAACGGTGGAGGACATGTACCGCCCGCAATATTCGGCCCGTACAGCTACCGGCATGATGGAGATCAAGGCACCGTAAGGTGCCTTGGCGGAAATGAACGTGAGGTTCGCGCCGCCCCTCATTGCCCTGCCGGGCATTTCTCCCCGTATAGAGACGGGGAGAAAGAAGCCTGCACCAAAGCTTTCGCCAGCTTTAAACGTCGCAGGAAAGGCGCCAATGCATGCCACAGCTCCCTTCTCCCCGTCACTAAACGGGGAGAAGGTGGCGGCAGCCGGATGAGGGGCGGCGCCATGCTTTCCAAGAAACTCCTCCGTCGCGCTGCCATCGCGGTTGCCTCCCTTGCCGCCTTCTTCACGATTGCCGCCGCCACCCTCTGGCAACTCGACCGCGCCTTCCCGCCCCCGCTTCCTGAAAGGCTCACCGTCTCCACCGAAGTCCAGGACCGCGACGGCCAGCTGTTGCGCGCCTTTGCCACGCCGGACGGCTACTGGCGGCTGGAAACCCGGCTCGACCAGGTCGACAAGCAGTTCGTCGACATGCTGGTCACCTATGAGGACAAGCGCTTCTGGGACCATGACGGGGTCGACGTGCTGGCGCTGGCGCGCGCCGCCGGCCAGTTCGCAACCAGCGGCCACATCGTCTCCGGCGGCTCGACCCTGTCGATGCAGCTTGCCCGCCTGATCGAGCCACGCGAGAGCCGCAGCCTCGGCTCCAAGCTCAAGCAGATGCTGCGCGCCGTCCAGATCGAGCGGCGGTTGTCGAAGCGCGAGATCCTCGAACGCTATCTCACACTGGCGCCCTATGGCGGCAATCTGGAGGGCGTGCGCGCCGCTTCGCTCGCCTATTTCGGCAAGGAGCCAAATCGGCTCACCGTTTCCGAAGCCGCGCTTCTGGTGGCCCTCCCGCAACTGCCGGAAAAACGCCGCCCTGACCGCAACCTGCAGATCGCCCACGCAGCTCGCGACCGTGTGCTCACCCGCATGGTCTCATCAGGCCTGATCGGCGAACGCGAGGCGGCACGCGCGGCGCTTGACGATGTGTTGGGCCTGCGCCGGCGCTTGCCGGCGCTCGCCCCGCATGCCTCTTACGCGATGCTGCCCAAGGCCGTCCCCGGCCAGCCGCTCAAGCTGACGATTCGCAAAAGCGTTCAGCAAGGACTGGAACAGGTGGCCCGCGACGCCGCCACCAGGCTCGGGCCGCGTCTGTCGGTCGCCATGGTGCTGGCCGATGCCCGCACCGGCGACATTCTGGGCGAAGTCGGCTCGGCCAATTTCTTCGATTCCAGCCGTTCCGGCTGGATCGACATGACCAAGGTCGTGCGCTCGCCCGGCTCGACGCTGAAGCCGTTCATCTATGGCCTCGCCTTCGAACAGGGACTGGTGGCGCAGGAGACGCTGATCGAGGACAGCCCGGTCGATTTCAGCGGCTACAGACCCAAGAATTTCGACATGGGCTATCAGGGCGATGTCTCGATCCGCCAGGCGCTGCAATTGTCGCTCAACGTCCCGGCGATCCGGGTGCTCGACGCGGTCGGTCCGGCGCGGCTGACGGCGCGCTTCCGCCAGGCGGGCGTCAACCCAATCCTGCCGGTCAATGAGGCGCCGGGGCTGGCCATCGGGCTTGGTGGCGTCGGCGTCACGCTGCGCGACCTCGTCCAGCTCTATACGGGGCTCGCCAATGGCGGCAAGACGCACTCGCTGCGCGACGGCACCGAACCGGCCAATGCCGTGAGTTCGACCACCACCATCCTCAGCGACCAGGCCAATTGGCAGATCATCGACATCCTCTCCGGAGTAAAACCGCCGGAAGGTGCCTTGCAGCGCGGCATCGCCTACAAGACCGGAACCTCCTACGGCTACCGCGACGCCTGGTCGGTGGGCTTCGATGGCCGCTATGTGCTGGGCGTCTGGGTCGGCAGGCCCGATGCCGGCGCGGTGCCGGGCCTCTCCGGCTATGTCTCGGCCGCCCCGATCCTGTTCGAAGGCTTTGTCCGCTCGGGCCTCGCCACCGTACCGCTGCCAGGCAAACCGCCCGGTGCCTTCACACCCAAGCGCGAGGACCTGCCTGTGACGCTCGCCCGCTTCGGCGCCGGCGCGGATGGCCTGGTGCAGGCGACGCCGACCGAACCGGCGCCGAGCATCATCTTCCCGCCGGACGGCGCCCGCGTCGATCTCTCCACCAACTCGGCCGACGCCTCGCCGCTGGTGCTGAAATTGCAAGGCGGCCGCGCCCCGTTCCGCTGGCTGGCCAATGGCAAGCCCCTCATCGGCCTCGACCGCCGCCGCACCGCGACCTGGCTGCCCGACGGCGCGGGCTATTCGACGCTCACCGTCATCGACGCCGCAGGACGGGCTGCCAGTGTGAAGGTCTTCGTCCAGTGAAAGCGATCCTTGAATAGAATGCGCCAGGCGATTCAGCGCATTGGCTTTTGTGCGCTGATGATTGCCGGCTCGGCCCTGCCGGCGCCTGCCGATCCCCTCCCCGCGGGTTTCGTTCGCCTCGCCGATGTCGCCCCATCGATCCGCCAGGACATTCGCTACGCCAACGCCGACAATTTTCTGCACCGCAAGGTGAATGGCTATGACGCGCCGGTCTGCATTTTGACCCGGGAGGCCGCCGAGGCACTTTCCAGAGTCCAGCGGGCGATCGCCACCAGGGGCCTGACGCTGGTCGTCTTCGACTGCTATCGCCCTGCCCGCGCCGTTGCCGACATGGGTGAATGGACGGCCGCGGGTGGACCGCCGGACCCGCAATGGTATCCGAAGGTCAAGCGTGGCGATCTCATCGCCAAGGGCTATGTCGGCGAACTGTCCAATCATTCGCGCGGCTCGACCGTCGATGTTGCCATCGCGCCTGTCGACAGTACGCCCGTGCCGAAACCGGCCTGCGGCGCGATCGATGCCGACACCCTCGATTTCGGCACCGGCTTCGATTGTTTCGACCCGATGAGCGAGACCGCGCGTCGCCCGCTCGGCGCCAAAGCTGCGGCAAACCGAAAGCTGCTCGTCGATGCCATGCGTGCTGGCGGGTTCAAGAACTACGCGCGCGAATGGTGGCATTTTGCGCTGGCCCGCGAGCCATTTCAAAAGCAGCGCTTCGATTTCCCGGTGACCGCCGAGTAACCTGCCCAACCAGCCTTGCCCAACCAGCCTTGCCCGGCAACCGCGCATCCCTAGATAGGCCGGATGGTGGGCCGACTCCGGCGCGGAGCGACCGCGAGGAAAATATTTCTCATAACAGCGACAAGTCGTCGAAGATTTTCTTCAGGAGAACAAAAAAGGCAACATTCAATGCATCTTATTTCTATCAATTCGCTAGATTTGGCGCGGGTTCAACGGAGGCAGAAATGACCAAACCTCATTTCAGGAAACTGCTCGGCGCACTGGTCGCCACATCTATCCAGTTCGGCACGCTCGGTTTCGCATTTGCCGACACCACCATTCTCAATGTGTCCTACGATCCGACGCGCGAGCTCTACAAGGCCTATGACGAGGCCTTCGCCGCGCATTGGAAGGCGGAGACCGGCGAGACGGTGACCATCCAGCAGTCGCATGGCGGATCGGGTGCCCAGGCCCGCGCGGTGATCGATGGCCTCGACGCCGATGTGGTGACGCTGGCGCTCGAAGGCGACATCAACGCCATCGTCTCCAAGTCAAAGAAGATCAATCCAGACTGGCGCACCAAATTCGAAAACAATTCGGCGCCCTACACTTCGACGATCATCTTCCTTGTCCGCAAGGGCAATCCCAAGGGCATCCACGACTGGAACGACCTCGTCAAGGACGGCGTCCAGGTGATCACGCCCAACCCCAAAACCTCGGGCGGCGCACGCTGGAACTATCTCGCGGCCTGGGCCTATGCCAACGCCAATGATGGCGGCGATGAAGCCAAGACCAAGGACTTCGTCGGCAAGCTCTACGCCAATGCTCCCGTGCTCGACACCGGCGCGCGCGGCTCGACCGTGACCTTCGCGCAAAAAGGCCTGGGTGACGTGCTGATCGCCTGGGAAAACGACGCCTATCTGGCGCTCGACGAGTTCGGCGCCGACAATTTCGACATCGTTTATCCGCCGACCTCCATCCTGGCCGAGCCACCGGTGGCCGTGGTCGACGCCAATGTCGACGCCAAGGGCACACGCAAGGTGGCCGAGGCCTATCTGAGCTACCTCTATTCCAAGGAAGGCCAGACCATCATCGCCAAGAACCATTATAGGCCGTCCAAGCCCGAACTGGTTCCGCCCGAGGATCTCGCCAAGCTGCCGCCGATCAAGCTGATCACCATCGACGATCCGCTTTTCGGCGGCTGGAAGAAAGCGCAGCCTTATCATTTCGGCGACGGTGGTATATTCGACCAGATCTACAAGCCGGCCCAGTGAGCTAAACCTAGATCGGGACGACATGACCACAGCACCCGCGCGGGCGGGGTGGCGGTTCAGACAGCCGAGCGTCATTCCGGGTTTCGGATTGACGCTCGGCTTCTCGCTTGCCTACCTCACCCTCATCATCCTCATCCCCCTATCCGGGCTGATCTGGCGTTCGGCCGCTCTCGGCTGGGTCGATTTCTGGGCCATCGCCACCGATCGCCGCACGATCAACGCCCTTCGAATCAGCTTCGGCACGGCGTTCATCGCGGCTGTCGTCAATGTCCTCTTCGGCACGCTCGTCGCCTGGGTGCTGGTGCGCTACCGTTTTCCCGGCCGCCGCATCGTCGACGCCATGGTCGACCTGCCCTTCGCGCTGCCGACGGCGGTGGCCGGCATCGCGCTGACCACGCTTTACGCGCCGAATGGCTGGATCGGCAAATTGCTGATGCCGCTCGGCATCAAGGTCGCCTACACGCCGCTCGGCATCGTCATTGCGCTGATCTTCATCGGCCTGCCCTTCGTCGTGCGAACCGTGCAGCCGATCATGGAAGAGATCGACAAGGAAGTGGAGGAAGCCGCCGCCACCCTCGGCGCCAGCCGCTTCCAGATCATCACCCGCGTGCTCTTTCCCGGCCTGGCGCCGGCCATCATCACGGGCTTCTCGCTGGCCTTCGCGCGCGGCGTCGGCGAATACGGCTCGGTCATCTTCATCGCCGGCAACCTGCCCTACAAATCCGAGATCGCGCCGCTTCTGATCGTCATCCGGCTCGAGGAATACAATTACCCGGCGGCGACCGCGATCGCCGCGATCATGCTGGCGCTGTCGTTCATCATGCTGTTGATCGTCAATCTGGTGCAGACATGGAGCCGCAAGCGCTATGGCTGATCCCGAGATCAAATCATACGAACCGTATCATGAGAGCCGCTCGGCGGCGGTGACCGAGAGCCGGCCGGCACGCGCCGTGCTGATGGCCATCGTCTTCGTCTTTCTCGCCGTCTTCCTGCTGCTGCCGCTGATCATCGTTTTCAAGGAAGCTTTCGCCAAAGGCGTTGGCACCTACCTGCAATCGCTAAGCGATGCCGACACGCGTTCGGCGATCCGCCTGACCTTGCTGGTGGCCGCGATCTCGGTCCCGCTCAACATCGTCTTCGGCATCTCGGCCGCCTGGGCGATCGCCAAGTTCGAGTTCAAGGGCAAGGCCTTCCTGACCACGCTGATCGACCTGCCCTTCTCGGTCTCGCCGGTCATTTCGGGTCTGGTCTACGTGCTTCTCTTCGGTGCTCAAGGGTTGCTCGGCGAGTGGCTGAAGGCACATGGCATCCAGATCCTGTTCGCCGTGCCGGGCATTGTGCTGGCCACCGTCTTTGTCACCTTCCCCTTCGTCGCCCGCGAACTTATTCCGCTCATGCAGGAACAGGGCAATGGCGACGAGGAGGCGGCGCTGTCGCTTGGCGCCAATGGCTGGCAGGCCTTCTGGTACGTGACCTTGCCTAACGTCAAATGGGGCCTGCTCTACGGCGTCCTTTTGTGCAATGCGCGCGCCATGGGCGAGTTCGGCGCGGTTTCGGTGGTGTCGGGCCACATACGCGGCCTGACCAACACCATGCCGCTGCATGTCGAAATCCTCTACAACGAGTACAACGCCGTCGGCGCCTTTGCCGTTGCTTCCTTGCTTGCCGGGCTGGCGCTCGTCACGCTGGTCTTGAAAACACTGCTCGAGATGCGCTACGGCGCCGAACTCGCCGCGACGCGCGGACATTAGAAGGTTCATTGCATGGAAGTTCGCGTTGCCAACGTGCGCAAGGAGTTCGAGCGGTTTCCGGCGCTCCACGATGTCTCGCTCGACATCAAGTCGGGCGAACTGATCGCGCTGCTCGGACCGTCCGGCTCCGGCAAGACGACGCTGCTCAGGCTGATCGCCGGACTGGAGCGCCCGACGCGTGGGAAAATCTTCTTTGGTGACGAGGACGCTTCGCAGAAATCGATCCAGGAGCGCAACGTAGGCTTCGTCTTCCAGCACTACGCGCTGTTCCGCCACATGACGGTGGCCGACAATATCCGCTTCGGCCTCAAGGTGCGGCACGGGCCGACGCGGCCGTCGACCCCCGAAATCCGCCGCCGCGCCTCCGAGCTTCTCGATCTTGTCCAGCTTTCAGGGCTGGAGAAGCGCTATCCGGCGCAGCTTTCGGGCGGCCAGCGCCAGCGTGTGGCGCTCGCCCGCGCCATGGCCATCGAACCCAAGGTGCTGCTGCTCGACGAGCCGTTCGGCGCGCTCGATGCGCAGGTGCGCCGGGAACTGCGTCGCTGGCTGCGCGAAATCCATGACCGCACCGGCCACACCACCGTCTTCGTGACCCACGACCAGGAAGAGGCTTTGGAGCTTGCCGACCGCGTCGTGGTGATGAGCCAGGGGCGCATCGAACAGGTCGGCACCGCCGACGACATCTACGACACGCCGAACTCGCCTTTCGTCTACGGCTTCATCGGTGAATCCAGCTCCCTTCCCGTCAAGGTCGAGAATGGCGAGATCTGGCTGGCCGACCGTCCGATCGGATTGTCGGCGCCGCATGCGCCCGAGGGCGACGCGATGCTCTACTTCCGGCCGCATGACGTCGAACTGCTGGACGGCTGCAGCGGCTGCATCGCCGGCACCGTGGCCGCCAGCCGCCGCGTCGCCGGCACAAGGCGCGTCGAGCTCGAGATCGGCGGCGAACGCCAGCGGGTCGAGATCGAACTGCCGGTCGATCATCCGGCGGCGCAGAAGAGCCGCGTGGCGTTCCGGCCGGGGCGCTGGAAGCTGTTTCCGGCTGCGTAGCGATAGGACCGCCGTCAATCCCTATCCCGGTCGAGGGCGGCCGCCTACCCTTTCACCAGGCCTTTCAACGACAGCACCAATGTCATGGGATTTTTCGGGGAAGCCGCAAAGCCATGGCGCTCATAAAAGGCTTTCGCTTCGTCCGATATCGCATGAACAAAAATTCCGCGTATCCCGAGGATCGTCGCGGCTTGACCGGCGCGCAGGACGGCATCTTGCAGAAGCGCTGCACCCAGTCCCTTCCCTTGCCAGCCTGTGCCCACCGCGAGACGCCCGAGCACGACCATTGGAATGGGATCCGGCATGTTGCGCCGAACAATGCCGGGCGCTTCCGCCAGGTCAAGCCCGCCCGAAGACAGGCAGTAGTAGCCGACAACGCGTATGCCTTCCGCGACCACATAAGTACGAGATGCGCCATTGACCTGGTTGGCCCGCGCGCGGCGGCGAAGCCATTGGTCGAGACTTTCCGTTCCGCTTTGGAAAGGTTCGAGATCGTGGTTCTCGGCCAGCGGCGTGGGCGCCGACAGCATCAGTCCTGCCATGGCTTGGGCACGTTCATAAGACGCGCAAAACCTTCCCCGCTTGGCGGTTCATCGAGGATGTCGAGATAGTGCCGGTAACTCTCGGCATCCACCTTGATCAGTGTTTGGTCGAGGAGCGTATCCTCGGCCGCGCGGTAGGCGGCATCGATCATGAAATCGGAACGGGTTTTCCCGCGTAGCTTCGCGGCGCGGTCAATCAGTATGCGCATATCCTCGCGAATGCGCAGATTGACAGGCTTAGCGTGAGTTTCGGCTGCGGCTTTCGCCATGGAGGGCTCCTTTCCTTCACCATAACATGCCGCATACACAATGTGTATCTATTTGTCCTTTCCATTGGGAAAAGGTTGACGTGAACCGAGCTCCAATATGATGCCGCTCAAAAGAAAAACCTAGGATCAGCCTGTCTAGGAAACGGTTTTCTAGCAACGAGTGCCAAGCCCTGAATCTATGCCTCGCCGCCCCTTTGTACCCTCGCTATGCTCGAACGATAAAACATTACATCCGGAGCCATTTCATGAAGCGATTTTTCCTCGGCGTTGCCGTCGCAGCCGGCCTCATCCTCGCATCCTCCCAGGCTTGGTCGGCCGACAAGCTGCTCAACGCCTCCTATGACGTCGGCCGCGAACTCTTCGTGCAGGTCAACAAGGCCTTTATCGCCAAGCATCCGGGCGTCAGCGTCGACCAGTCCCATGCCGGCACCTCGGCGCAGGCGCGCGCCATCGCCGAAGGCCTCGGGGCCGACGTCGTCACCTTCAACCAGGTCACCGATGTCGACTTCCTGGTCAAGAAGGGCCTCGTCTCGACCGACTGGCAGAAGGATTTTCCAGACAACGCCTCGCCCTTCTATTCGCTGCCTTCGTTTCTCGTCCGCGCGGGCAATCCAAAGCACATCAAGGACTGGAGCGACCTGGTGCGCGACGACGTGCAGGTAATCTTCCCCAATCCGAAGACGTCGGGCAATGCGCGCTACACCTATCTGGCGGCCACCGCCTACGCCAAGGAAGCCTTCAAGGGCGACGACGCCAAGGTGAAGGAGTTCATCACCAAGCTGTTCAACAACGTGCCGATCTTCGACACCGGCGGGCGCGCCGCGACAACCACCTTCGTGCAGCGCGAGATCGGCGACGTGCTGATCACCTTCGAATCCGAGACGCGCGGCATCCGCAAGGAATATGGCGACGACAAGTTCGAGCAGGTCACCCCTTCGGTCAGCCTGCTGGCGGAATTCCCGGTGGCGATCGTCGACAAGGTCGCCGACGAACACGGCACGCGCGACCTGGCCAAGAGCTATCTCGACTTCCTCTATACGCCCGAGGGCCAGGGCATCGCCGCCGAGAATGGCCTGCGCGCACGCGACGCGGCTGTCGCGGCCAAATACAAGGCCGATTTTCCGGACGTGCGCCTGCTGACGGTAGAAGACGTCTTCGGCGGGTGGGACAAGGTCCAAAAAGAGCATTTCGCCGCCGGCGGCCTGCTCGACCAAGCTTATGGCAGCCGGTAAGTCTCCACGGCCCAACAATAAGATCAAGGAAAGCCGGCCCGGGGCCGGCTTTCCTTGTTTAGGCGATAAGGCAAATCCGACGCCCTCGTGCAAAACGTTACAAACAATCAACGCGTCTGTGCCAAACATGCCTTTGCAATGGCTTGTTTTCGCGAACGGCAGCGTGTGGAAGCAATGCCGTCATCATTTGCACACAAACAGCCGCCAGATGCGGGGTGGTTGGGGCTTCAACGGGTTGACTCGGGCATGCTGACGAAAAAAGGCAAATACGGCCTCAAGGCCCTCGTTCATCTTTCCAATCTTCCGGTTGGCCAATTGGCCTTCGTCAACGACATCGCCGTCGCCAACAACATCCCGAAGAAATTCCTCGACGCCATACTCGGCGAATTGCGCAACGCCGGCTTCGTCCAGAGCCGCAAGGGCAAGGAAGGCGGCTATCGCCTCGCCCGCCCCGCTTCCGAGATCAAGATCGGCCATGTCGTGCGTGTGCTGGACGGTCCGCTGGCGCCGATACCTTGCGCCAGCCGCACGCAGTACCAGCGCTGCGAGGATTGCGACGAAGCGACCTGCCAGGTCCGGCACATGATGCTGGAAGTGCGCCAGGCGATCGCCGAGGTGCTGGACAACCGCAGCCTCGCCGCCATGCGCGATGCCGACAACGACGATTTTCCGGTCGAGTTGACATCCCAGATCTAGAGCCGGGCGAATGAGGCTGTCGAGGTTCACGAAATCCCGAAAAGTCCCCCGCAAGCCATCGGCAGCCAGCTTCCGCACCGAGATCATCGCCGACGTCTTTGTCCCCGAATATGCCGAGGACGTGCGGTTCTTCAGCCGCAAGCAGCTTAACGCCGGCAAGCTCCGCCGCTTCTCCACCAGGGATCTTCGCGAAAGCCTGGCCGCCCTCTTCTACCTGGCGGTCGCGGCGGTGCTGCCGGTGCGCTGGTGGTCGCCGATCTGCGATTGGGCGTCGCGGTTTCGCCTGAAGCGTCATATGCGCAAGGATTTCCCCGGATATGCCGCCGCAACCCGCGCGGTGCTCGGCAGCGACATCGATGCGCGCAAGCTGTTCGAGGCATTGCTCGCGGCGCGCCATCGCCGCCGCATGCAGCTTGCCGCGCATCTGGTCGCCCGTCGCTGGACGCCGGCGATCCGGCTGGAAGGGCTTGAGGACTTGCAGGCCGCTTTGCAACGCGGCCATGGCGCGATCCTCTGGTGCGATCAGTTCACCGCCCAGACAATGATCGGCAAGCGCGCCATGCATGAGGCCGGCATCGAAGCGCATCAGGTCAGCGTCAACACGCATGGCGTTTCCGAGACGGCATTCGGCCAGCGCTTTCTCAATCCGCCAATGGTTCGTGTCGAGAACCGGTTCCTGAAAAGCCGGATCGTCTTCGACCGTGACGACGCCTATCAGGTCACCATCCGCATTCAGAAGATGCTGAGGCAGAACGGCGTCGTGATGATGACCAACACAATCCACGCCGGCTCGACCTTCACCGAAACCGCGCTTGGCGAAAGCGGCTGGACGCACCTTGCCTCGGCACCGGCGAATTTCGCCGCGCGCGGCAAGACGGCCCTGTTTGCGATGTCGACCTTCGAGGTCGTTCCCTTCCGGGAATATCGCGCCGTCTTGAGCCCCGAGCTGGTGCCGGCGGTACCGGCGCTCCAGGCAGCGGACACAATCAGGGACGGAGCCAAGAACATGGCCCTGCAGGCACACTACATCCTGCTCAAACGCGACCGCCTGCTGCAGGCGCTGAAAGAGTGCCCCGAGCAGATGATGTCCTGGTCGCGCCATGAGCGGTTGACGGAAGCCCAGGACGGCATCGGCATCAGCGCCGAAGAAGGCTCATGACGGGCGTATCAAGCGCATTGCCTGGGCGACGAGTTCGTCGACCGGCCGTGTCGCGTCGAGCGTCAATGCCCGCTCGTCTTGCCCCGGCGGCTCAAGGATGGCGAACTGGCTGTCCACCAGGCTTGCCGGCATGAAATGGCCCTTGCGGTTGCCAACGCGCCGCCGCGCGGTGGCGGGATCGATCTCCAGATAGAGGAAGACGATATCAGGGCAAAAACCGCGCAGGCGCTCGCGATAACCGCGCTTCAGCGCCGAGCAGGCGGCGACCACACCTTGCCGCTTGCCGATCGATGCCTGGATCTGCTCGCCGATCGCGTCGAGCCAGCCTTCGCGCAGTTGATCGGTGAGCGGCTCGCCGCGTGCCATGCGGGCGACGTTTTCGGGCGGATGCAGCCTGTCGCCCTCGATGAAGACGGCACCGAGCGCGGTGGCCAGCGCGATGCCGACGGCTGACTTGCCGCAGCCGGCGACACCCATCACCACGATGGCCGCTGGCGCCAAACCGGAAGCGCCCGTCGGCGCCTGCGCTGCGTTTTCGTCCACCGTCAGCGGCTCGCCGGTGCGCGGCCATAAAGCAGGAGCATGGCGACGATGACGACGCCATAGATGATCTGCCGTCCCGCCTCCGGCATCTGCATGACCGAGAGGATGGATTGCAACAGCGTGATCAGGATCACGCCGGCGACGGTGCCGAGATAGGAGCCGCGCCCGCCCAGGATCGAGGTGCCGCCCAGCACCACGGCTGCGATCGACGGTAGCAGATAGGCATCGCCCATCGACTGCGCCGCCTTGGAGGCGTAGCCGGCCAGCAGCACGCCGCCGAAGGCGGAGAGCCCTCCGGAGACAGCGAAGGCGATCATCACCACGCGTCTCGTGTCGATGCCGGAGAGATAGGCGGCACGCTCGCGGTTGCCGATGCCATAGACCGCGCGGCCGAAGCCGGTGCGCGTCAGCACGAACACCATCGCGATCCCTATAAGCGCCCAGATGATGACGGCGTTGGGGACGCCCGGAATGGTGAAGCCGGTGGCCAGGTAGCGCATGGCGCCGGTCGCCGAATCCTGTGGCGAGAAGCCGCCGGTATAGACCACCATCAGCCCTTGCGCGACGGCATTGGTGGCGAGCGTGATGATCATTGAGGGAATGCGCAAATAGGCCACGCCGATGCCGTTGACGATGCCGATCAGCACGCCGCAGAAGATGCCGAACGGGATCGCCAGCACCACCCCGGCCGGACCGTAGGCGGCCGCCGCGCAGGCCATCATCGCGCCCGCCGCCACCGACCACGGCACCGACAGGTCGATCTGGCCGAGCAGGATGACCAGCATCATGCCGGTGGCGATGACGCCGAGGAACGAGGCCACCTTGAGCTGCTGCAGGAGATATTCAGGCGACAGGAAGCTGCGTGAATAAAGACTGCCGACCAACAGCAGCACCACGATGCAGGCAAAGGCGGTCAGCACCGCCGGGTCGGCGCGGCGAATGAATTTCGGCATGCGGCCGGCAATGCCGCCCAAGGTCGTCTCGCTCACAGGAACCACTCCAGCCGGTTGCGGACCCGAAACAGGGCGAAGGCGCCGAGGCTGACGGCGACCAGCAGGATAACGCCCTGGAACAGCGGCTGCCAGAGCGGATCGAAGTCGAACACGAACAACAGGTCGCCAATGGTGCGGAAGGCAAGGGCGCCGAAGATGGCGCCGATGGCGCTTCCCTTGCCGCCGAACAGCGACACACCACCCAGCACGACAGCCGCGATCGAGAACAACGTGTAGGAGTTGCCGCTCGCGTAGGCAGCCTCGCCCGTATAGGTGAAGAAGGTGAGGAACAGCCCGCCGATCGCCGCCAGCAGCCCGGCCAGCGTATAGGCGGCGAACTTGCCGCGCCGGATCGGCACGCCGGACATATAGGCCGCCGTTTCCGAAGAGCCCGCCGCGTATGCCGCGCGGCCAAGGATCGAGCGGCTGAACGGCACCCAGATCACCAGCACGATGGCGAGCAGCACCACCAGGCTCGCCGGCACAAAGCCGAACACGCGGCCGGTCAGCGCGTCGGCCAGGTCCTCATTGACCGAACCGCCCGGGAAAGGTCGCAACAACAGTCCGATGCCGTAGTAGACAGCCCCGGTGGCGATGGTGGCGACGATCGGCTGCAGCCGCCCATAGATGACGATGGCGCCGTTGACGGCGCCGCACAGAAGGCCCGCCACAAGCACGGCGATGACGCCGAGCGTGGTCTGCAACGGCGTGCCTACCACCAGCCAGGATGCCAGGCAGTTGGTGAGCAGGAAGATCATGCCCACGGACAGGTCGATGCCGGAGGTGATGACGACCAGCGTCTGCGCCATGGCGACAAAGGCAAGCAGCACGCCCTTGTTCGCCGCCGTCTGCACGACATTGGCGGTGAAGCCCGCCGGGTGGTTCGAGGTGTAGATGACGAACATGACGATGAAGATGCCGAGAGCCAGCAAGGTTCCGCGCTGCTCGGCCAGCCAGTAGCGCCAGTCTTTCACACGCTTGCTCCCAGGCCCACCGGGCTCTCCTCGCCATGGATGTTGAGCGCGCTCGCTATCAGCGCCCGCTCGGTGATCTCGCCGCCGACCAGCTCGCGCTTGACGGCGCCGTCATAGAGCACCAGGACCCGGTCGCAGCAGCCGATCAGTTCGTCATAGTCGGTCGAATAGAACAGGATCGCCGCGCCCGCATCCGCCAGCTTGCGCATCAGCTGATAGATCTCCTGTTTGGTGCCGACATCGATGCCGCGTGTCGGGTCGTTGAGCAGGATGATGCGCGGCTGGCGCATCAGCCATTTGGCGATCACCACCTTCTGCTGGTTGCCGCCCGACAGCGCGCCGACCGGAATGTCAAGGCCTGCCGTCTTGATCGCCAGCAGGCCGACCATGTCGTCGATCAGCCGCTGTTCGGTGGCGCGATCGATGATGCCGCCTTTCGACAGCCGGTCAAGCGCGGCGAAGGACAGGTTCTCGCGCACCGTCATCGGCAGCATCAGTCCTTCGGTCTTGCGGTCTTCCGGGATGAGCGCCATGCCGATGCCATCCTCGCGGGCCGCCGCCGGACTGGTGATCGTCACCGGCTTGCCGTCGATCAGCACCTCGCCGGAGAGGCCGCGCAGCACACCGAAGAAGGCGAGCAGCAGTTCGCGCTGGCCTTGGCCGTCGAGCCCGCCGAGGCCGACCACCTCGCCTGCCCTGACCGTCAGCGAGATATCGTGCAGCCGGTCGGCCCAGGATAGCCTGCGCGCCTCGAGCCGGGGGGCGGCGCCAGTGGGTGCCGCCGCCGGCTTTGGCGGAAAAATATGGCTGTATTCACGGCCGATCATCAGCTCGACCACCTCGTTGTCGCTCTTCGAGCCGGCCTCGTAGCTGGCGACATTGCGGCCGTTGCGGAACACGGTGCAATGGTCGGCCAGTTCGGCGATCTCATTCATGCGGTGCGAGATGTAGAGCAGCGCCAGCCCTTCCGAGCGCAGTCGTTTCAAGACGCCGAAGATCTTCGCGACATCCGCCGCCGTCAGCGCCGAGGTCGCTTCGTCGAGGATGAGGATGCGCGGTTTTCTGGCCAGCGCCTTGGCGATCTCCACCATCTGCCGCCGTGACAGCGGCAGGTCCTTGACCAGTGCCAGCGGATGGATGTCACCGGCACCCGCGCGCGCCAGCGCGTCCTCGGCGATGCGCCGCTGCGCCTTGCGGTCGATCATGCCGAAGCGTTTGGGCGGATCGGAAATGACGATGTTGTCGGCGACGCTGAGTTCGGGGATCAGCGACAGTTCCTGGAAAATGCAGACAATGCCGGCCTTGTTCGCCGCACCCGGCGACGCGAAGGTCACCTCGCGCCCGTCCAGCATCATGCGGCCCTCGTCGGGCGCCACGACACCGGCCATGACCTTGATCAGCGTCGATTTGCCAGCCCCGTTTTCACCGAGAATGGCGTGGATGCTGCCGGCCTCGACCGTCAGTTCGGCCTTTTCCAGCGCCCGCACGCCGCCATAGCGCTTGGAAATGCCTTCCATGCGAAAGAGTGGAGCCGCACCGTCCATCAACCCTCCCAGGGCGATTGTGGGATTGCAGGCTGGCGCCGCGGGATCAGCCGCGGCGCCAGACGATAGAAAGCGACTACTGGTTTTCCTTGGTCTGCCCCATGATTTCCTGGGCGCTGAAATTGATGCCGCAGGTCGGGAAGGAATTGCCGACGAAGAAATTGTCGGACTCCTTCGGGAAGTAATCCGTGCCTTCCTTCATGTCCGGATCCGTGGCGACGGCCAGAGGCAGCTTCACCTCCTGCGGCACCACTTCGCCTTCGAGTGCCGCGATCGCCGTCTTGATGGCGACGGCGACCTGGGCCGGGCCCGAGCCGGCGGAGGTGCACTTCAGGCCATCGGCCGAATGCGCCGCGCAGAACTTGCGGAAGCCGTTTTCGGTCTCGCCGCCGAACGGCACGAACGGATGCTTGGCGTCCATCATCGCCTGCACGATGCCGGTGTCGCCGCCCTGGCCGGTGATGCCGTCGAACGGACCGTTGGTGGCGATCGCATCGGCGGTCACTTTCTGCGCCACGCCGTCATCCCATTTGCCGGCGACTTCGGTCACATCCCACTTCTTGCCGGAGGCGTCGAACACCTCATGGATGCCGTTGTGGCGATCGGTGTCGACGGAGGTGCCGGCGACGCCGCGCACTTCCAGGATCTTGCCGCCATTCGGGATCTTGGCGACCAGCCACTTGGCCCACAGTTCGCCAAGTCCCTTCTGGTCGACATTGACGTTGATAGCGTCCTTGGTGTCGAGAATATTGTCGAAGGCGACCAGCACGATGCCGGCTTCCTTGGCGCGTTTGATGACCGGGCCGAAGGCGGTCGGGTTCTGCGCGTCGGTGACGATGGCGTCATAGCCGGAATCGATGAAGTTGTTGATCGCCGAAATCTGCGCCGGCACGTCCTCGCCCGTCGAGACGACCTTGAATTCCTTGATCTTTGCCTTCACGTCGGGCTGCGACGCATAGGCCTTGGCCGTCTGCACCATCTGGATGCGCCAGGTGTTGGCGATATAACCATTGGCGAAGGCGATGCGGAACGGACCTTCCTTCTTCGGAAATTTGAAGAACTTGGTGTTCGCGTCCCAGGGCGCGAAACAGTCGGCCTGGGCGGCGGGACCGGAGACGATCTCCGGGCCGGCGGCCATGGCCGCCGAATTGAGCATGACGAATGCGCTGGCAGCAACGATGCCGCCGACAAGTGACTTGATCATCGATAATCCTCCCGATTGCAGTTCCGATTTGTCGGTTCAGTTTTTATGCGATTTCGCACTCCCGGCTGGCACCTCCCGCCTTACCCAGTCACGCCTGCCAGATGCCGAAGACCTCCGCGATCCCACCCCTTACCGTCTCCTTCGGTTGGGAAAAAGGTATCATATTATACATAATAAACAAGCATGAGCTGTTGCTTATGTATAATAAACAGGCCCAACATTTGAGTGGCGAAGCTCTCCAATGGAAAATGGTAGCGCTACCATGACGTTGTGTAAAGCGTCATTCGCGGGTGTTCTCGAAAGCGTGTTCAGCGGGCTGTGCTCTCGCGGCGCTTGAGCTCGAAGCCAAGGTCGACGACCCGCTGCCGCGGCCTGTCACCCGATATCGCCGCAAGAGCCATGGCCACCGCGCGCCTGCCGATTTCGTAGCGATGGGTGCGGATGCTGGTGATCGAGGGAAACGCCACCTGCATCATGTCGAGATCGTTGAAGCCGACAATGCCGATGGTCTTCGGCACCTCGATCGAGGCACGATGGCATTCGAACAGCACGCCGAGCGCGATGTCGTCATTGTTGCAGAACACGCCGTCGAGCGTCGGCATCTTGGCAAGCGCATCGCGGAAGAGTTCGCGGCCTAGCGGCACGCTGGACAGCACCGGCGTGGTGGTGATCAGGCGCGGGTCCGAGAGGCCGGCCTTCTCCATCGCCACCCGGTAACCAGCCAGGCGCCGCTGCGAGCGCGGGTCCATGCGTGCACCGATGAAGCCGATCCGGCGATACCCCGCCTCTATCAGGTGCTCGGTCGCCGTCCGGCCGCCATCGAGATGCGAGAAGCCGACCATCATGTCCACCGGATCGGGTCCGGTCTCCATCACCTGAACCACCGGGCAACCGGCATTCTCCAGGAGTTTTCGCGAAGCGGGCGTCTGGTCGATGCCGGCAATGATGAGCGCGGCCGGGCGTTGCGAACCGAACAGCTGCAGCAGCCGCTCTTCCTCCAGTCCGGAATAGTGCGTGTTGCCGAGCTGGATGCGGAACGGGCTGTCCGACAGGCTGTCATAGATGCCGCGCACCACCTCGGCGAAGACGTTGTTGGTTAGCGAAGGCACCAGCACGCCGAACACTTCGGCGCGCGCCGAGGCCAATGCGCGCGCATTGGGGTCCGGCACATAGCCTAGTTCGTCGACGGCGGCCTGGATCTGACGGCGCAGCTCCTCGGAAACACGTGCCGGGTCGCGCAGCGCGCGTGAAACCGTGATGGCGCCGACGCCGGCCTTGCGTGCCACATCCGACAGGGTTGGGCGGCCACCGCCCCGGCGCGAACGCGGCTTGATCACGGCCTTGGCCCATGCGCATGGCCATCGAAGCGCGCCCGCAATGCGATCTTTCCAGCTGTCGCCATCTCACCGGCCTGTTGCCGCACCCATCCGCCTTGGCGTCGCGCAGTGACTGCCCGTTGTCAAGCCGAGCCACCGAATGGCCGCGCTTGGCCTTCCTCAGGCGGCGACGGCAGCCCTATGCCTTGCCTTCCACATGAACAGCCCGATCGCCAATATGTTCAAGAGGTTCCAGGCAATGCCGTTCAGGAATGCGGCGGCATAGGAGCCGGTCAGGTCGTAGATCCAGCCCGACATCCAACCGCCGATCGCCATGCCGAAAATCGTCGCCATCATGACGATGCCGATGCGCTGGCCGGCCTCCTTGGCGGGCAGGTATTCGCGCACGATGATCGCATAGCAAGGCACGATGCCGCCTTGCGACAAGCCGAAGACCAGCGACACGACATAGAGCGAGGCGAGCCCGTCGAACGGGATATAGAACAGCAGTGAAAGGCATTGCAGCACGGAGCCGATAAGCAAGGTTTTGACACCGCCGATGCGGTCGGCGACAAAGCCCGAGGCGAGCCGGCTGACGACGCCCGCGGCCATCATGATCGACAGCATGTCGGCGCCATGCGCCATGCCGTAGCCCAGATCCATGCAATAGGCGACGATGTGCACTTGCGGCATCGACATCGCCACGCAGCAGCCCAGTCCCGCGACGACCAGCAGCATCTGCATCGCGGCCGGAGACATTGGCCTCGGCTGCACAGACCGGCTTCCGGCCGGGCCGGCGGCTGCCGCTTCCGGAGCGCCGCGGCGCAGCAAAAGCACCAGCGGCACCATGGTGACCAGGCAAAAGACGCCGATGGCGGCATAGGTGAAGCGCCAGCCTTCCGCCTTGATCAGCGTCGGCATGATGGTCGGCCAGATCGCTCCGGCGAGGTAGTTGCCGGCCGCGGCCGCGGTGACGGCGACGCCGCGCCGGCGATTGAACCAGTGCGATATATCGGCGATCAGCGGCCCGAAGATCACCGATGTGCCGAGACCGATCAGCACGCCTTGGGCAAGGGTGAATTGCAGGATCGAGGTCGACAGCGCCGCGAGCAGAAGGCCGGCGGAGAGCGCGATCGAGGAAAACAGCGCCGGAATCCAGTAACCCATGCGGTCGATGGCGCGGCCGACCAGCACATTGCCGGCGGCAAAGCCGACCATGGTCGCGGTGTAAGGCATGGATGCCGCGGCGCGGTCGACGCCGAACTCGGCCTGTACCGCAGGCAGCACCACGACGACGGCCCACATGCCGACCGCGCCGATCGTCGCCAGCAGCATCGAGATGGCCAGGCGCATCCAGGCGTAGGAACTGTCGATACCGGGGCTGGGCCCGCTCAAGTCGGTTCGTGACAAAGGCGTTTCCTGTCGGCGGCCTCAACCGCTGCTGTTTTGGCCACTATCGACGCATTCTCGGCGCACAGCAGCGCCACGGCGGCCAAATCCGTGGCTCCAGGGAGGTACGAGCGCGGGAACCGGCGCCTGCATCTGGAGTTTCCGATCAATAACACGCAAAGGAGTCCAGCCATGACCGCCACCAAGCAGAAATGGTCGGCCGAGGTGACCGAGCACAGCGATGCGATGGATCTCGAGGACCACGTGTTCGAATCCGACGACGCCAAGAAGATCGCCGCCTCGCTCAAGCGTTCGGCCGAACACAGCCACCGCCGCAAGGCCGAGCCCTTCCAGTCCGCCATGTCGATGCTGAATTTCTATATCAACAGAGCCGGAAAAAACCTGCCCGCGGCTCGCAAGAAGATCCTCGAGGACGCCAAGGACGAATTGCGTGCGGCATTCGGGCGGCCAAAGGAGGATTAGGCCTTCGCCGCCAATGGCTCCTCAAGCTTGTTCCTCACCCCATCAAAAACGAGGTGAGGAACCCGTTTATTACCGCTATCCAGCCGGTAGGCGCCCTATTGTCTGATCTCGGGTTCGACAAGCTTGGCCAGGTTCCGCAGCGACTCCTGCCAGCCGAGATAGCAGGCTTCGGCGGGAATGGCGTCTGGAATGCCGGCTTGTGTGATGTTCACTTCGGTGCCCACGGACACTTTCTTCAGCGTCACGGTCACCTGGATCTCGCCGGGCAGGTTGGGATCGTCGAACCTGTCGGTGTAGCGCAGGAGTTCGCCCGCGACGAGCTCGACATACTCACCGCCAAACGAATGACTGTCGCCAGTGGTGAAGTTGCGGAACGACATCTTGAAGGTACCGCCGACCTTGCCCTCGAAGTGATGAACCGTGCAGGTGAAGCCGTTCGGCGGAAGCCATTTGGCAAGCGCATCGGCCTCGAGGAACGCGCGGTAGACCTTCTCCGGGCTGGTGGTCAGGACGCGGTGCAGACGTACGGTGCTGGGCATGTCGATACTCCTTCGTGGTCTCTGTTCGATGCCCCAAGGACGGGTACCACACTGCCGATCCGACACAGGCTTTTGAATTTTTTGCGGTGCGGCCCCGAATTGCTTCGAGTTCCAAGGCGCGAACACCCGCGCCGAACGGCCGTGTCGCGGAAATCTATCGCGAACGGATGACCTTGTCGGTATTGGCCAGCAGCTTGCGCACGGCATTGCGCGCCGCATCCGGCCGCTGGAGGCGGATGTTCTTTTCGATTGCCTCGTGCATCTTCTGGGCGAGCTGCAAATCGTCGAGCTCCCGGGTCGTGTAGGCAAACAGGTGATCGAAGGCGGATTCGATCAGCACGCCGAGCGGCACCAGCAGATCATTGCCCGAGGCACGCAATATGGCGAGGTGGAAGCGGGTGTCGGCACGGGTCCGTTCCTGCAAGCTTTTCGCCTCTCCCATCTCCCGGCAGGCCTGGCTGATCTCGGCCATCTGCTCGTCGGTGCGCCGCATGGCGGCGAATGCGGTCGCTTCCGGCTCGATGATGTGGCGGAATTCCTGCACCGTCTTCAGGAAAACCTCGCGGTCGGGCGACGTCGCGTACCAGGCGAGCACATCGCGGTCGAGCAGGTTCCAGCGTTCCCTGGGTTCGACCCAGCTGCCGATCTTGGGGCGCGATGCGAGCAGGCTCTTGGCCATCAGCATCTTGATCGCCTCGCGCACCGCCGAGCGGCTGACGCTGAACGTCTCCGACCATTTGGCCTCATTGGGCAGGATGGTGCCGGGCGGATAATCGCCGCGCACGATCCTGAGCCCAATCTCGCTGGCCAGTGATGTGTGCACGCTGGAGCCCGGAATACGTGCCGCGTCGGCTCGCCGAACACCGGCCGGACGATCGGCGGCTACAGCCTTTTTCGGCGATTTTTCCCTGTTCGGCTTCGCGTCCCGCATGCAGTCCAGAAAGGCCGGTTTAGGGAGGCTGTCAAGCGTGGTGCGGGCGCGGGGCCGCAAAGCCGGCCTCTATGCACAACCCAGCCGTGATTCGAGCTCGCTTAGGCGGTCTTGACGTATTTGCGCCAGCTGTGCTCCGGGCGGAAGCCGAGCATGTCGCGCGCCTTGCGGTTCGACAGCAGCGTCTCGTATTCACCGAGTTCGCCCTTGACCGGCACGTCGGGATAGAACCGCTTCAGGAGTTCGGCGGTCGGCAGATCGGACGAGGTGTCGTCATTGGCGGCATTGAACACCTGGTAGCCCAACCCATCCTTCTCGACGGCACGCAGCGTGATCTGGCCAAGGTCCCGGGCATCGATGTAGCTCCAGGCGATACGCTTGCGAAAACCAGGATCGGCGAACCATTTCGGAAACAGCGAATACTCATGCGGCTCGATGACGTTGCCGATGCGCAACGCATAGATATCCGTGCCATTGCGCTGCGCGAAAGCGCGCGCGGTCTTCTCGTTGACGATCTTTGACAGCGCATAGCTGTCCATCGGGTCGACGTCATAGTCCTCGTCGAGCGGGAAATACGCGGGATCGCGCGGCTCGTTGGCGAACACCAGGCCGTAGGTCGTCTCGCTGGAAGCGATGATCACCTTGCGGATGCCGAGCTTCACCGCCGCCTCGATGATGTTGTAGGTGCCCATTGCATTGATGCGGAACACCTCGTTGTCGGGCGTGATCATGATGCGTGGAATGGCAGCAAAATGCACCACGGCGTCCACTGGCTGCGGGCGTAGCGAGGGGTCGAATTCGTGCAGCCCCATATAGCTAGACAGCGCGTTGAACACCTGGCCGCTGTCGGTGATGTCGGTGATCAGCGTGCGCACCTTGGGATTGTCGAGCGGCCTGGTGTCGATGTTGAGCACCTGGCAACCCTGCTCCACCAGATATTGCACGACGTGGCGCCCAGCCTTGCCGCTGCCGCCGGTGAACATGATCCGCTTCGTCATTTCTGGTCTCCACGAAAGTCCTGGGATTTACGTGTATTGTCAGACAATATTGCTTTCTGCAACCGTCTATGGCTAAAACAGCGGCGACATTATCGATAATCACGGAACAGGACAGACAGCATGAACACGACCGCTACGGGTGAGAAGATCGGCTTTGTCGGCCTTGGATTGATGGGGCACGGCATCGCCAAGAACATCGTCGACAAGGGATATTCCCTGACCTTCCTCGGCCGCAAGAACCGCAAACCAGCGGAGGATCTTCTCGGCCGAGGCGCTCGTGAGGCATCGACTTCCCGCGATGTGGCGGCGGCATCCGATATCGTCTTCATCTGCGTCACCGGTTCGCGCGAGGTCGAGGCTATCATTCGCGGTCCCGATGGCCTCAAGGAGGGTTTGAAGAAGGGGGCGGTCGTCGTCGACTGCTCGACATCGGATCCGGTCTCGACCGTGGCACTTGCCGCGGAACTCAAGGCGCTCGGCGTCGACTATGTCGACGCGCCGCTCAGCCGCACGCCGAAGGAAGCCTGGGAAGGCACGCTCGACGCCATGGTCGGCGCGCCCGACGCCGTCTTTGCCAGGGTCAAGCCGGTGATCGACACCTGGGCCGGCCGCATCGTGCATATCGGCGATACCGGAGACGGCCACCGCATGAAGCTGCTCAACAATTTCATCTCGCTGGGCTACGCCGCCCTCTATTCCGAGGCCTTGGCACTGGCGGAGAAGGTCGGCATCTCGCCGCCGCGTTTCGACAGCGTCATTCGCAACGGCCGCATGGATTGCGGGTTCTATCAGACCTTCATGCGCTGGACGCTGGAAGGCGACCGCGACGCCCACAAATTCACCATCGCCAATGCCTTCAAGGACCTGACCTATCTGGAATCGATGGCGGGGGCGGCCGGCATCGCCAATCCGCTCGGCAACGCCACCAAGAACGCCTTCGCCGGCGCTCACGCAACCGGCCCGGCCGAGCAGTTCGTGCCGATGCTGGCCACGCACATCGCCAAGGTCAATGGCATCGACCTGATGCCGACGAAGGATGGAAAGAAGCAGACGATCTGAAACCCGGACGTTCGGCTGGCCTCAGCGCCGGCCTCTTCCGATCCCCTCATCGGTGTCGGCGAGCAGCTTGTGCACGGCGTTGCGCGCAGCGGCTGGCCGCTGCAGGCGGATGCTCTTTTCGATCGCCTCGTGCAGTTTCTGTGCCCGCCGCTGATCGCCGACCTGGCGCGTGGTGAAGATGAAGAGATGGTCGAGCGCCGATTCGATCAACACGCCGAGCGGCACCAGAAGGTCGTTGCCCGAGGCCCGCAGGATGGCGAGGTGGAAGCGCGTGTCGGCACGGATGCGCTCGGGCAGGTTGGCCGCCTCGCCCATCTCGCGGCAGGCCAGGCTGATCTCGGCCATCTGTTCGTCGCTGCGCCGTATGGCGGCAAAGGCGGATGCTTCCGGTTCGATGATGTGGCGGAACTCCTGCACGGTGCGAAGGAACGCTTCGCGATCCGGCGCGGTCGCGTACCAGGCCAGCACGTCGCGGTCGAGCAGGTTCCAGCGCTCCTTCGGCTCGACCCAACTGCCGATCTTTGGCCGCGACGCCAGAAGGCTCTTGGCCATCAGCATCTTGATCGCCTCGCGCACCGCCGAACGGCTGACATTGAAGGTTTCGGCCCATTTGGCCTCATTGGGCAGGATGCTGCCAGGCGGATAGTCGCCGCGCACGATCCTGAGGCCAATCTCGCTGGCGAGCGAGGCATGGACGCTGGACCCGGGAAAGTGCGCCGCATCCACCCTGCGCATGGCTGCCGGGTCGTGGCTGGCTTGCGCCTTGGCCCGGCCGGCTTTTTTCTTTGCCTTCTCGTCCGGCATTCACGTTCCAATAGGTCGGCCCCAGTCACCCGGATTGATCCAAACCCGCGCGGCGCACCGATCCCGTTGCCGAAAATCCAAACCACTGACGCGTCAAAGCCGGGCCCCGATTGCCCCAACCAAGGCGTCCTGTTGAAGAATTGGAGGAAACGGGGCGCTCGTTGACGAGCGCCCCGAAATCGCGGCCTATTTCTGGATGCAGGTGTCGACCGTATCCTTGGTGCATTCGTCGAGACCGGTGAAGACCGGATCGTCAACCTTCTTGCCTTCGACCAGGTCGATCATCACCGATGGTGCCTTGTAGCCCATTTCGAAGGGCCGCTGGCCGACCAGCGCGGTGACAAGGCCGTCCCTGGCGATGGCCACCTCGTCGCCGATCGTGTCGGCGGCGCCGATGACGAAGTCGTTCTTGGCCAGCCGGTCCTTGAGCGGTCCGACCAGGTCGCGGTAGGGCTGCGGCGCGCCGAACAGCGGCCAGCCACCCATGATGCCGAACGCGTCGAGCTTGGGATTGGCAGCGAGGATGTCGGTCATCGCCTGAACGCCCTTGGCTCCGTCGTCATTGGTGAACACCGGGCAGCCGGCGACTTCCGTCCAGCCGCCTTCGCCGGCAAGTGCCGTGAGGCCTTCCTTGCCCGTCAGCGCGTCGCGCATGCCTTGCGCACGACGCAAGATGTTGTCGGCCGCCGGATTGCCCTCGATGGTGCAGATCGTGCCACCATTCGGCTTGGCCTTCTTGATGTACTCGCCGATCTTCTTGCCCATCAGGTAGTTGTCGGTGCCGAGATAGGTCTTGCGCAGTGCCGCGTCTTCCTTGGCGAGGTCGGCGTCGACGGTCATGATCGGGATCGACGGATTGGCGCTCTTGATCGTTTGTGCGATCAGTGGCGCGTTGGACGGCGAGATCGCCATCGCCACCGTGTCGGCCTTGCTCAGCATATCCTGCACGATCTGCGCCTCGCCGGCTTCGTCGGAAGTCGATGCCGGGCCGGTGTAGAAGCATTCATATTCCGAGCTGGCGTTTTCCTTGTTCCATTTCTCGCAGCCCTGGTGGATGGCTTCGAAGAACGGATTGTCGAGACCTTTCACCACGATGACGAGCTGCTTCTTGGCCAAAGCCGGCCCGGCGCCCAACGCCATGGCGGCGACGGCGGCGAGCAATACTGTTTTCCTCATGTCAGTCCTCCCTTTGCAACCAGACGGACACGGCGTGCCCGCCACACAAACCAGCCAGGATGCGAGATGACTGAGACGCGTGCGCCCATTCAATCCGGCCAGGCCGATAAGCATTTTCAGATGCGACCCTCCCAGCGACGACGCTGCACGATCGCCAAAACCTTCTTGCCGTTGGCGCCGCCGATGGCGTCGTCAAAGCCGGCATGTCTTCCTCCGACGCTCAACTAATAACGGCTTGCCGCCAACGTCAATGCTATTTGTCCTACAAAACGGATTTTTCAAAATCCGCATGGCACTATTCGTCTGACAATTGCCTGTTCGACAATTGACGCCCGCGATGCCATTCGCGTAAATGACCGCATCGCTGCCCCCGGGAGGAGCTGGGGAAAGCCAATGGAAGCTGTCGCTTGTCCGCGTGCGGATGGGCCAGGCATGGGAGGCAAAGACTGGTGGCGGTTCTCGAACTCACCAACATCTCGAAGCATTTCGGCGCCATCCAGGCGGTCAACGACGTGTCGCTGTCGATCGAGCCTGGAGAGGTCGTCGGCCTGATGGGCGACAACGGCGCCGGCAAGTCGACGCTGGTCAAGATGATCGCCGGCAATTTCCGCCCGAGCCATGGCACGATGCGCATGGACGACAAGGAACTCATCCTGCACAAGCCGGTCGAGGCGCGCCAGCACGGCATCGAGATCGTCCACCAGGACCTGGCGCTCTGCAACAATCTGACGGCGGCGGCCAATGTCTATCTCGGCCGCGAACTGCGTCGTGGCGTCGGCCCGTTCCGCATCCTTGACTATGCGGCGATGTACAAGCGCGCCGGCCATATCTTCGCCGAGCTGAAATCCGAGACGCGCCCGCGCGATCTCGTCAAGCAGATGTCGGGCGGACAGCGCCAGGCCGTGGCGATCGCCCGCACCATGCTGTCGCAGGCCAAGATCGTGCTGATGGACGAGCCGACGGCGGCGATCTCGGTGCGGCAGGTCGCCGAAGTGCTCAACCTCATCCGCAATTTGCGTAACCAGGGCATCGCCGTGGTGCTGATCAGCCACCGCATGCCCGACGTCTTCGACGTCGCGGACCGCGTCATCGTGATGCGGCGCGGCAGGAAGGTCGCCGACAAGGCGATCGCGTCGAGCTCGCCCGAGGAAGTCACCGGGCTGATTACCGGCGCCATCGAGCAGGCGGCGTGAGAGCGATAAAACCGGGTTTCATTGCGCTGGCGCGTTTCGCTACCGGCAGGAAAGGTCGATAATGGCAGTCACCCTTGACCAGACGATTGCGCAGAAGCAGCACACTTTCCTGTCGCGCCTGTTCTCAAGCCAGACTTTCTGGGTGGTGGTCGCCGTCATCCTGGCCTGCATCTTCCTGTCCTTCGCCACCGATGCCTTCGCCACCTCGAAGAACCTCTACAACATCACCCGCAACATCACCTTCGTCGCCATCGTGGCGCTCGGCATGACCTTCGTCATCATCACCGGTGGCATCGACCTGTCGGTCGGCTCGGTGCTGTGCCTGTGCTCGATGGTGCTGGCCGTCACCATGCATGCAGGCTATTCGATCGAGATCGGCATTCTGGCCTCGATCGCCACCGCGCTCGTCATCGGCGCCTTCAACGGCATTTTTATCGCCTATCTGGGCTTTCCGCCCTTCGTGGTGACGCTCGGCATGCTGTCGATCGCCCGCAGCCTCGCCATGGTCGCCTCCAACAACACCGTCGTCTTCCAGTTCGGCCCGGACCACGACAAGCTGCTGGCACTCGGCGGCGGCGCCTGGGTGTTCGGCATCGCCAACCCGGTGCTCTACACGATCCTGCTGGCCCTGATCACCGGCTTCGTCCTGCGCTGGACGAAGTTCGGCCGGCATATCTTCGCCATTGGCGGCAACGAGCACGCCGCGACGCTGACCGGCGTGCCGGTGCGCCAGATCAAGGTCGCCGTCTACATGATCTCGGCGCTGTCGGCCGGCATTGCCGGCATCATCGAAACCGGCTGGCTCGGCGCTGTCACCACCAATCTCGGCAACGGCATGGAACTGCAAGTGATCGCCGCCACCGTCATCGGCGGCGCCAATTTGGCCGGCGGCGTCGGCACCGCCTTTGGCGCCATCGTCGGTGCCGCCCTCATCGAGGTGATCCGCAACAGCCTTGGCTTGCTCGGCATCAACGCCTTCTGGCAAGGCACCTTCATCGGCGGCGCCATCCTGCTCGCGGTTCTGTTCGACCGTATCCGCAATTTCAGGCGCAGCGACTGAGAGCTCTTCGCTGTCGAAGCGCCATTCATTCTGGTTCCTATCGCTCAGTCTGAAAATCGGCTGAAGCCGACCTCCATTGGTAGCGGCCAACAGCCGATGCCTTGACGGATGCCGAAAACCGGCCGCACAATCCTCCCTGCAAGCGAAGGGAGGCCAGTCGCTTGCGGGAGGATATGCCATGACGGAAGCGATCAGGCTCTACTGGGGCCGGTTCGGACATGTTTCTGTCCTGAATGTCGCGAGCGACTTCGTCACCCATGCCCATGTCGAGGCACATCTGATCATCTGGCTCGAAGGCACCGCCGGCGAGATGACCATCGGCCGCGAGACGGTCCGCCTCGGCCCTCGCACCGCCGCCGGCATCAATTCCTTCCAGCCCCACAGCCACGTCCTCTCGCAAAACGGGACGCCCGGTCTGTTTCTCGCCTTCTACATCGATCCCGACTGGGCCCGCCGCCGGCGCGACCTGCCATCCAGCGCGCCGCTGTTTTCGCGGGCGGCGATCGCGCTCGAGCCTTGGCTGCACCAGGCGGCCGCCAGCCTGCTCGACCATCTCACCGACAATGAGAGCGTCGACGATGTCGCCAATTACGAGATCGAGCGCTTCATCGACTCGGTGCTCGATGCCGCCGACGCGTCGGCGCCGCAGGAAGCGCGCGGCCGCATAAACACCGTGCAGGATTTCCGCGTTCGCAAGGCGATCCAGCTGATGAAGGCCAATGTCTGCGAACGCATCTCCTTCGACGACGTTGCCCGCGCCGTTGGCCTTTCGCGGCCGCATTTCTTCGCCTTGTTCAAGGAACAGACCAACCTGACGCCCAATGTCTATTGGAACACGCTGCGCATGGAGGAAGCGGTGCGGCAGTTGCAATGGTCGCGCGAGCCGCTGATCTCGGTCGCCTGCAATCTCGGCTTCACCACGCAAGGCAATTTCTCGCGCTTCTTCCGTGACCATGTCGGCGTGCCGCCGACGCTCTACCGCGAGGCCGCGCGGGCAATGGCCTGAGCCGGCAGCCATCTGTTTTTCAGACTGGTTGATAGATGCTCAAGACGCATTGATAAGCGCTGTGCGCGCTAGCGCCCTACCCTTGCCGCAACGAAATTCGCAAGGGAACATCTTATGCCCAAAGTCACCATTTCCAGCGTGATCGACGCACCGGTCGAAAAGGTTTGGGCGCGCATACGCGACTTCAACGGGTTGCCGGATTGGCATCCACGCATGGTCGAGAGCCATATCGAAGACGGCAAGGATGCCAGCACGATCGGCTGCGTGCGCAACTTCCAGCTGGCCAGCGGTGCCCGCCTGCGCGAAAAACTGCTCGACTTCTCCGATGACAATTTCCTCGTCAGCTATTCCATCCTGGAAACGCCGCAGCCCCTCACCAACCACAAGGCGACGCTGCAGCTCAGGCGCGTCACCGACGGCGACCGCACCTATGCCGAATGGACCGCCAGCTTCGACGCAGCACCCGAAGAAGCCGACAAGCTGGCCGAGGGCATGGGCGCCAATGTCTTCCAGGGCGGCTTCAACGCCCTGAAGAGCCATTTCGCCGGCCAGAGTTGAGGAGCGGGCCATGGCGCTGGCATTGCAGAGTTTTGCAACGGTGAAAGACGCCAGCGCGGCGCTGAAAGCCGCCGGCACGCGCTATCTCGGCGGCGGCACGCTTGTCGTACGCGCCGCCAATGAAGGCGATGTCTCGGTCTCCAGCCTTGTCAGGTCGACCGACCCGGCCCTGTCGGCAATCGCGGTCTCCGGCGGCACGGTCCGCATCGGCGCTTCGGTGACCATGGCGGCGATCGCCCGCCATCGCGAGCTCGGCCAGCTTGCCAAGGCCGCGCGCGCTGTCGGCGGCCCGGCGATCCGCAACATGGCCACCGTCGGCGGCAACCTGTTTGCGCCAAGCCCCTATGGCGATTTCGCCGTCGCCTTGCTGGCGCTCGACGCCCTGGTCAGCACCGGCGACAGCGAAATGCCTATCGAGACCTTCCTGACGGGGCGAGACGATAATCGTTCCATCGTCACGTCAGTCAGTTTCGCGCTTCCGAAGGCCGACAGCTTCCGCTTCCTCAAAGTGTCGCGGATCAAACCCAAGGGCGTCTCGGTGCTGAGCATTGCCGCCCTGCTGGAGCAGGCTGCCGACGGCACCGTCTCTTCTGCGCGCATCGCACTTGGTTGCATGGCCGACCGGCCGGTGCGCGCCGAGGCGGCGGAGAAGGCGCTAATCGGCAAAAGGCTTGACCATGACGGCATCGCGCCAGCACTGGCCGCCGCCAGCGAAGGCACCGCGCCGATCACCGACTCGATCGCAAGCGCATGGTATCGCGCCGAAGTTCTGCCGGTCCATCTCGGTCGGCTGCTGCTCGGCTAATCACAATCGGGGGGGCGCGCTTTCCCTACGGGGCAGGCGCGCAAGGAGGAAGAATGGCAAAGATTCCCGTCCAGTTCACGCTCAATGGATCTGAGAAGGCCGAATTCGTCGAAAGCGGCACCACGCTGCTCAACGCCTTGCGCGACAAGATCGGCGACACCTCGCCTAAGGGCGGCTGCCATCAGGGCACTTGCGGGGCCTGCTCGGTGATTATCGACGGCGAACTCCGGCTGTCCTGCCTGACGCTGGCCGAGACCTGCAATGGCGCCATCATCACCACCACATCGGGTCTCGCCGACGGCGGTGTGCTGCATCCGCTGCAGCATGCCTTCCTCGACGCCTTCGCCACGCAATGCGGCTTCTGCACGCCGGGCATGATCATGGCGGCCAAGGTGCTGCTCGACCACTCGCCCAATCCCAGCCGCGACGATGTCGTCGAAGCGCTGTCGGGCAACATCTGCCGCTGCACCGGCTACGAGCCGATCATCCAGGCGGTGCTCACCGCCGCGCGCGCCAACTCGCAGAACGCGGCCTGAGGGAAACAAGATGGAACTGCGCAAAAGCTATTTCTCGGACGTTCGCAAGGATGACCTCAACGAGATCGGTCAACCGCGGCCACGCTCGGATTCGCCAGGCCACGTCACCGGCAAGACCGCCTATTTCGCCGACCGCAACTTTCCCGGCATGCTGCATTTGAAGATGGTGCGCAGCCCTCATCACCATGCCCGCATCCGCTCGATCGACACGTCGGAGGCCGAAAAACATCCGGGCGTGGTCAAGGTGCTGACGGCCAGGGACGTGCCGCACAATGTCTACACGATCCTGATCCTGATCCAGGTCGGACCGGAAGACGAGACGGTCCTGGCCGACGGCAAGGTGCGCTGGAAGGGCGAGGCCGTGGTGGCGGTGTTGGCCGAAACCGAGCGTGCCGCCCAGGAGGCCGCCGCCAAGGTCAAGGTCGATTATGAAGTGCTGCTCGCCGTGTTCGACATGGAGGAAGCGCTGAAGCCCGGCGCGCCCATCGTCAACGAATATCACGGCCAGAACCATTACCTCTATGACAGCGGCGCGTGCCGCAAGGTGCGCTTCGGCGATGTCGAGGCGGGCTTTGCCGAGGCCGATCACGTGCTGGAGCAAAGCTATCAGTCCTCGCCCATCGAGCACGCGCCGACCGAGACCACCGGTTGCGTGGTGGCGCCCGAGGGCAATGACCGCTTCACCTGCTACACCAACACACAGGCGATGTTCTTCACCCTCGACAACACCTCGATCATCCTGCAGATGCCGGGCAGCAAGCTGCATTTTGTCGGCGGCACGGTCGGCGGCGGTTTCGGCGGCAAGGTCGATGTCATCGTCGAGCCGATTGCCATCCTCGGCGCAAAACTAACCGGGCGACCAGTCTGTTTTATCTACAGCCGCGAGGAGGAGATGCAGATCTCCTCGCCCCGCGCGGCCGAAAAAGTCGTCATCAAGGACGGCGTCATGAACGATGGCCGCATCGTCGCACGGAAGGTCACCGGCTACACCGATGCCGGTGCCTACTCCCGCCACTCGCCCTATGGCGCGCAGAAGGGCGCCGGGCACTATCCCGGTCCCTACACCATCCCCAACGTCTGGATCGACACCTACTGCGTCTATACCAATCGCACGCCGTCGTCGGCCATGCGCGGCTTCGGCGTCACCATCGGCGATTTCGCGCTGGAGGTGCAGATGGACAAGCTGGCGCGGCTGATCGGCATGGATCCACTCGAGTTCCGCTTCGTCAACGCCTATCGCGACGGCGACATGAAGGCGCATCGCCAGCCGACCGAGGGCGCGGCACTCATCGAATGCATGCAGGAAGCCTCGCGCGCCGCCCACTGGCCGGTGGCGGAGAAATACATGGCGATGTCCTCCTACAAGAACGGAGCTTGAGATGGCGATCAGGCGTGGGCGCGGCGTCGCCGCGATCAACTATCCCACCGGCATGAACCTTGGCGGCGACCCGACCCAGGCGCTGGTGCATTCGACCCCGACCGGCAATTTCATGGTCACGCTGTCCTCGGTCGATCTCGGCCAGGGCATGAAGCAGATCATGGCGCAGATCTGCGCCGAGACGATCGGCGTGCCGACCGACCGCGTCGTCGTCGACACCGCCGACACCGACACCGGCCCGCACTGCATGGGCACGTTTGCCTCGCGCGGCACCCACCGCGCCGGCAACGCGGTTATCCAGGCCGCCAGGGAAGCCCGCCAGGTGATGCTTGAAGTGGCGGCCGAGGAACTGGAAGTGAATGCCTCGGACCTCGAAACCGACGGCCAGGGCAACATACTGGTCAAGGGCGCGCCGCAGAGATCGATCTCGATCTTCGATGTCGCCCTGTCGGCGCATTTCAAGCGCGGCCGCTCGATCTCAGGCCGTGGCATGTTTTTGATCCCGCGCTCCTATCCGGAGAAGGAGACCGGCGCGATGAAGCCGTCGACCTGCTACGCGCATGCCTGCACGGTGGCCGAGGTGGAAGTCGACGACGAAACCGGCGAGGTCACGGTGCTGACGGTCAAGAACGTCTTCGAGATCGGCCGCGCGTTGAATCCTAAAATGGTCGAGCAGCAACTGGTCGGCGGCTCGTGGATGGGCATCAGCCATGCGCTCTACGAGACGACCGAGCCCTACTACCCCAACCGCGACCATGGCGGCACCGACTTCAACCAGTATCTGATGCCTGGTCCCGGCGACCTCGCCGAAACCGAAATCATCGTGCTGGAGCGGCCTTCGGCAGATGGTCCCTACGGCGCCAAGGGGCCGGGCGAAATGTGCGCCAACCCGCAAATACCGGCGGTCGCCAACGCCGTCTTCGACGCGGTCGGCGTGCGTATCGACACGCTGCCGATCACGCCGGAACGCATTTTGCGCGCGCTCAAGGCGCAAGCCGCGAACTGAGGACCGACATGCCCGAGGTAAACGCCGAAACGCTCGCGACCTCGCCGGAGGCGGTGGCCGAGCGCCTCGCCGCCTCGCGCTATCTGGCCGACGACAGCCTCGCCACCGCCATCTTTCTGGCTATCCGGCTCGGCAAGCCGCTGCTGCTCGAAGGCGCGCCGGGCGTCGGCAAGACGGAAGCCGCCAAGGCGATCGCCGAGCTGCTCGGCCGCGATCTGGTGCGCCTGCAATGCTATGAAGGCATCGACGCGGCGCATGCGCTCTATGAGTGGAACTACCAGCGCCAACTGCTCGCCATCCGCCATGCCGGCGAGCACGAGATCGACATCTATGATGACCGTTTCCTGATTGCCCGGCCGCTGCTGCAGGTGTTGAAGGCGCCGCGGCAGCGTATTTTGCTGGTCGACGAGATCGATCGCTCGGATCATGAATTCGAGGCGCTGCTGCTGGAATTCCTGTCCGACTTCCAGATCAGCATCCCCGAGCGCGGCACCATCCGTGCCGCCGCTCAGCCGATCGTCATCCTGACTTCGAACCGCACCCGTGAACTCGCCGAGGCGCTGCGCCGCCGCTGCGTCTATCACTGGATCGGCTACCCCGACGCCGAACGCGAGGCCGCCATCATCATGCTGCGTGCTGGCGATGTCGCGGAGGCTACCGCGCGCGCGGTGGCGGCCGCCGTGCAGACCATCCGCGCCCGTCCGCTCGCCAAGCCGCCCGGCATCGCCGAGGCCGTCGAATGGGCCAATGCCGCGACGATCCTGGAAAAGGGCGGCAGCCCGTGGCCGGAAGCCTTCCGCCGCGCCATCGGCGTATTGATCAAGGACGAGGAAGACCTTTCCTACATCGCCCCCGAGCTTGGCCGCATCGTCGAGGAGGCACTGGCGTGAGCCGGGACGTCAACGATCCCTTCTCTCCGTTCACGGGGAGAAGGTGCCCCGAAGGGGCGGATGAGGGGCGGCGCCACGATGGCCAGAAGTCGGCGCTGCCCCTCACCTGCCTGCCGGCATCCTCTCCCCGTAAACGGGGCGAGGAGAGCGTACCTCCCGCCGCCACGCCCTTCCTTGGCTTCGGCCACTTGCTGCGCCGCTACGGCTTTATAATCGCCCCCGAACAAGTCGCCGGCTTCATGCAGGCGGTAACCTTGCTTGGCCCCCGTTCGATGGCCGACATACGCGAGGCAGCGCTGGCCACCCTGGCGCCGCCACCTGACCGCCGTGACGAATTCGAGGCGCATTTCCAAAGCCATTTTTACGGCAACACATCAGCCTTGGTGGAAGGCGACAGCAACGAGGAAACCCGCGTCAAGGATGATGGCGGCGCCGACGACGAGCGGATCGAAGCCGAGCAGCGACGGGAAGGCGGCGAGCTATCCTCGGCGATCGAACAGTTGAGCAGCCGCGCCTTCCAGCGCGACGACGACAGGCTGACTTTCTTTCGCCGCCAACTTTCGAGCGCCCTGCCCGCGCGCCGCTCCTTCCGCACGGTGCGCACGCCTTCGCGCGGCAAGCTCGACCTGCGCCGCTCGCTCAGGGAAATCGTCAGCGCCGATGGCGATATCCCCTCACCCTTGTTGCGCCGCCGCCAGACCGTGCCGCGCAAACTGCTGATCCTGATCGACGTGTCCGGCTCGATGAAGCTGCACACGTCTGATTATTTGAAGCTCGCGCATGCCGCCGTGCAAGGCGCTGACCGGGCAGAAATCTTCACCTTCGGCACGCGCCTAAACCGCATTACGTCAGCGCTGCGGATCCGCGACAGGGACCAGGCGTTGGCCCGCGCGGCAGCCCAGGTCGACGACTGGGACGGCGGCACCCGCATGGGGCCAACGCTGCGTGCCTTCCTCTCCGTGCCGCGTTTTTCCGCCTTCGCACGTGGTGCGGCAGTGATCATCCTGTCCGACGCGCTGGAGCGCGGCGACCATGCCGAACTGGAGACGGCGATGCGCCGGCTGAGCGCCCGCGCGTTCCGGTTGTCGCTGGCGACACCTTTGGCCGGCGACCCGCGCTTCCAGCCGGCAACGGCCGCGCTGCGGGCCATCCTGCCTGATCTCGACGATCTGGTCGACGGCTCGTCGCTCGCCGGCCTCACCGATTTCATCCTGTCGCTCGCCCGCCCTGCTCCACGGGCGGCGACAATCTGGAAAAGGGTATCGTGATGCAGAAAGCCATCGACGCGCATTTCCACATCTGGCGCCAGCAGGACCAGCCCTGGCTGGTCGGGCCGATGGTGCCGCGCATCTTCGGCCCCTACGAGCCGATCCGCCGGGACTATCCGATCGAGGAGTTTCTCGCCGACCAGCAAGGTTCCGGCGTCGAGAAAGCGGTCTACGTCCAGACCAACTGGGCGAAGGAGGATTTCGAGAAGGAAGTCGCCTTCCTGCAGAAAACGGCTGATGAAACCGGCTGGCCGCACGCCATCGTCGGCTACACCGACATGACGGTGGACGATATCAGACCCCAGATCGACCGCTTGAAAAAATATCCGCTGCTGCGCGGCGTGCGCATGCAGTTGCATTGGCACGAGACCCCGGCCTTCCGCTTCGCCACTGGCCCCGATCAGGTGATCGATCCCAGGGTACGAGCCAATGTGGCGCGGCTGAAGGATTATGACCTGTCCTTCGACCTGCAGCTCTTTCCCGCCCAGATGAAAGACGGGTTGACGCTGGTCGGAGAAAATCCAGAGACCAATTTCATCCTCACCCACGCCGGCATGCTGACCGGCATGGATCAGGAAACCACCGAAGACTGGAAGGCTGGGCTGCGCACGCTGTCGGCGCCGAACGTCTACGCAAAGCTCTCCGGTCTCGGCACTTTCGTCCACCGCAACGACCCCGGGCTGATCGCCTATATCGTCGACAACGCGATCGAGATATTGGGCGCGGATCACCTGATGTTCGGTTCCAACTTCCCCATCGAGAAGTTGTGGACGAGCCACGCCGAACTGATCAAGGCCCACCGCGCGGCTGTAGCGAAGCACGGTCCGGCGGCCGAGGCTGATATCTTCTGGAATACGGCGGAGCGGATCTACCGGCCGGCTTGACCGCCAGGGAGTTCGCCGCGCCATTGCAGCGGCGATGCCCTGGCAAGTCCTTACTGCGTCGGCAGCATGCCTTCCACGTCGCTTGCCGCATCGGTGAGCGCTTCCTTGGGCGTCGCCGACTGGTCGACGATCCGCGACAGATTGTCGACGATGGTCTGCGTCACCTTCACGCCGTTGGTGCCCGGAAAGGCATACCACGGAACCATCAGCGGCATCTGGCTGAGCCCGGCCTGGAACAGCGGGTTCTTCTTGTAGAAATCGCCGAGATAGTCGGAAGACTTTGCCGCGAGCTCATTGTTGGGCACATAGCCGGTGCCGGGCACGACGACCGACGCGCCATAAGGGCCGGCGGCGAATTTCGCGAATTTCCAGGCGGCGTCCTGCTTGGCGGCATCCTTGGTCAGGATGACCACGGCATTGCCGCCGGTCGGCAGATGGCCGTTGGCCGGATCGATCAGCGGGATCTTGGCCGTCCGCAGCGTGAACTTGTCGCCGACGTTCTTGATGGTGTTGACCAGCGCGCCGGTGGTCTGGAACTCGAAGCCAACCTTGCCGGCCGCGAAGGCCTGCTCGCCAGCCGGCTTGGTGAAGACCGGCATGCCGCCCTCCTTCACCATCCGCTGCAGGATCTCGACTGCCTTCTCGCCTTCCGGCCCGTTGAAGGCGACCTTGCTTTCGTCCTCGTTCAGCATCTTGCCGCCGGCGCCGAACAGCAGCGCCGAAAACATCCAGTCGTCGCCCTGCCAGCGGAAGTCGATGCCGTCGACGCCATTGCCGAGCGCCTTGATCTTGCCGCCGAGCGCGATGACCTCGTCCCAGGTCTTGGGCGGATTGTCCGGATCGCCGCCGGCGGCCTTCATCAGGTCGGCGTTGTAATACATGATCGGGTTCGAGGTGGCGAAGGCGAGGCCGACCTGCTTGCCGTTGACCTGCGCCAGCTTCAGGATCGTGTCGGAGAAGCCGAGCTCAGCCATGTTGCCTTCCTTCTTGACCAGCGGGCCAAGATCGACGGCAACGTCGCGTTCGTTGAGCATGCGCAGACGGTTGAGACCGATGAAGGTGATGTCGGGCATTTCGTCGGTGCCGGCCTGGCGAAGGATGGTCTGGATGCCTTCCTCATAGGTGGCGGACGGGCTGGCGAACTGGATCTTGATGTCGGGATTTTCTTCCATGAACTTCTTCGAGATCGTGTCCATCACGTTCTTGAAGAAGCCGGGCATCGGATAATGGACCGTCAGCGTCGTGTCGGCATAGGCCGGAAGGGCTGTCGCCAGCGACACCGCCGCCGCGGCAAAAATCCTGGAGATATGCTTCATTGCCTCGTTGCTCCTTGTTGGCCCGGTCAGCCTTTGAGACCGGTCATGGTGATGCCTTCGACGAAGCGCTTCTGTGCGAACAGGAAGGCAACGACGAGTGGAAGGGTGATGATCAGCGTGGCGGCCATGAGCGCGCCGTAGTCGTCGCCGGCCTCGGCGGCGCGGAAATACATCAGGCCGAGTGGCGGCGTGGCGTAGGCCTGCTTGCTGACGACGATCAGCGGCCAGTAGAGATCGTTCCAGTGGGCGACCACCGAGAAGATCGCGAAGGCAGTGACCGCCGGCCACGCATTGGGGACGATGACGCGCGCGACGATCCCGAGCTCGGACATGCCATCGAGCCTTGCCGCGTGGATGAGATCGTCGGGCATGGCGCGGAAGAACTGCAGGAACATGAAGATCGCGAACACCGATATCGTGAACGGCGCCACCAGCGAGGTGTAGCTGTTGAGCAGCGACATCCGGTCGAAGGCGACATAGAGCGGCAGCGCCGTGGCATGGATCGGCACCAGCAGGCCGAGCATGACCAGCACCATCATCAGCCGCGCGGCACGGAATTTCAGCTTGGCCATGGCGTAGGCGCAGGGAATCGCGACCAGCACCTGGAAGAAGAAGATCAGGCCGCACACGACGACGCCGTTCCACAGCAGTGTTGTCATCGGCACCTTGCTCAGCGCCTTGGCGAAATTCTCGGCGAAGTAGAAATGCTGGGGGACGAGCGACAGCGACGAGGTAAAGATGTCGCTCTGCGTCTTGCCGGCGGTCGAGATCATGAAGATGTAAGGCGCGAGGATCATCAACGCGCCCAGCGAAAGCAGCGCGAAACGGATGGTGCGGCCGGCAGGCAGGCTGGTCATGTGTAATGCACCCGCCGGTCGAGTACGCGGTATTGGAGAAGCATCAGCACGACCAGGATCGCCAGGAAGACCACGGTCATTGCCGAGGCATAGCCAACGCGCAGGTAGACGAAGCCTTCCTGGTAGATGGTGAACAGCAGCACTTCGGAGGCTTTGTTGGGCCCGCCATCGGTCAGCATCTTCACGGTTTCGAAGACCTTCACCGCATTGGTGATGCTGATCGTGACGACGAACAGCGTCGTCGGCCCGAGCATCGGCCAGGTGACCAGGAAAAACCGGTCGAGCGCCGATTTCGCGCCGTCGACGTGAGCAGCGGCGTAGAGCTCGCGCGGGATCGCCGTCAGGCCAGCCAGGAACAGCACCATGTTGAAGCCGACCGACTGCCAGACGCCGATGATCGACAGGCTGTAGAGCACGGTGCTGGAGGCGCCGAGCCAGTTCGGGCCAGGAATGCCGACCAGCGCAAGCAGCGCGTTGAGTGGCCCGATGGTCGGGTGGAAGAGATATTGCCAGACTGTCGCCATGGCGACGATCAGCGATGCGACCGGCAGGAAATAGACGGTGCGGAAGAAACCGCGAGCCCGAGGTTCGCCTTCGATCAGCAAGGCGACACCAAGGCCAAGCACGATCGAGACCGGTGCGACGATCGCCGTATAGACCGATGTGTTCCACAGCGATTTGCGGAAGGTGCGGTCGGTCAGGAGATGCGCGTAATTCTCGAAGCCGACCAGGCGGAATTTGCCATAACCGAGTTCGAAATCGGTGAAGCCGAGGAAGATGACGGCGACCACCGGCAGCAGCACGAACAGCAGCAAGAGCACGATCGCCGGGGCCGCCAGCAGCCAGGCGGTGCGGTCCTCGCTGCGCCTGTGGAGGGCCGCGGCGCTCGGGATATTGCCAGCCAGCGCGACGCTAGACATAGGCCGGCTCCTGGCGTGCGGGCGCGGCGCTCGCCGTGCGCAGCCGCTTTCCCTCCGGCCCGAAGACCATGGCATGCTCGGGTGGAAGGAGGATACCCACCGGCATTCCCGCAATCAGGTCCCTCGCCTCGTGCGGCGCCAGCTTGGCGATGACGATGTCGCCGGTCGCGTCGAGCCGGCAATGGGCAATGACTTCCGAGCCGAGGAATTCCAGACGCTCGATCCGTCCGGCAAGGCCGCTCCGCCCGCTGGGAGACAGTTTGACGAGTTCGGGCCGGATGCCGAGGCTCACCGAACCATTCGCCACCTTTTCCAGCAGGGCCAGCCGGATGCCCAGGAAGTCGACCCGGCCATTTTCGGCAAGTGCCGGTATGATGTTGATCCTGGGCTGGCCGACGAAACGGGCGACCTCGATATGGGCCGGATCGTTGTAGATCGCCTCGGGCGCGGCGAGTTGCAGCAGATTGCCGCCGATCATCACCGCCATCCGGTCGGCCATCGAAAGCGCCTCGGCCTGGTCATGCGTCACATAGAGGGTCGGCACGCCGGCGCGGCGGTGCAGTTCGACGATCTCGCCACGGGCGTGCACCCGCAGATTGGCGTCGAGGTTGGAAAGCGGCTCGTCCATCAGGAAAATCGAGGGGCGCCGCACCATGGCGCGCGCCAGGGCGACACGCTGCCGCTGCCCGCCCGACATCTGACCAGGCTTGCGGTCGAGCAGATGATCGATCTTGAGTACCGTCGCCATCTCGCGGACATCCCGCGAAATGCCAGCGCGGATTTCTTTCTGGCCCGGCAATGCGGAGCCGACCAGCGGCAGGCGCTGCGTCCGGCTCAGCCGCTTCATGGCCAAGGGAACCGCGATGTTCTGGCCGGCCGTCAGATGCGGGTAGAGCGCGTAGGACTGGAACACCATGGCGATGTTGCGATCGGCCGCGGCGACCGCCGACATGTCCTTGCCAGCAACGAATATCTCGCCGCTGTCGGCATGATCAAGCCCGGCAAGAATGCGCAGCAAGGTGCTCTTGCCGCAGCCCGAGGGGCCGACCAGGGCGATGAACTCGCCCGCTTTGACATCGAGGCTGACGCCGTTCAGGACGGCATTGCCGCCAAAGGACTTGTTCAAGCCGCGGAGCGAGAGCGCACTCATGACGCGACCTTCCTGCGGACCTTGTGCGCCTCGTGCGGGTAGACCTCGGCAACCACGTCATCCAAATAGTGGACGGTCATACCGGGTATGGCGACGATCTCGCTGGCGACCGTGTCGTCGAATTCATGCACGACGGCGCCGAGCAGCCGCTCGCCCGGCATGTCGCGCTCCATGTCGCCGACGACAAAGGCGGCCGACGGACCCCAGACCAGCGCGGTGTTTTCGTATTTGCCTTGCCATGCCCGGTGCAGGTGACCGCTGGCGAAAAGCGCCACATCATTGGCACCGATGAGATCGTAGAGACGCTGCCGCTGTGCCGGGCGGACGCTCCAGTAACCGGTGTCACCTTCGCCGGGCGCGTCGATGAACAGCGGCTTGTGGGCGAAGAGCGCGACACGCCGGCCGCCACGGCTTTCCAGCGCCGCACGCAGCCATTCGAACTGGGCCTCTTCCTCGGCATCATCAAAGCCCATCAGCAGGCTGTCGAGACCGATAAATCGCCAGTTTCCGGCGTCCTCCGTCCAATAATCAGGACCAACCAGCCGGCGCCAGCGGTCCAGGCGTTCCGCATTGACCGGCTGCAACGAACCGGGGAGATGGCCGACATCGTGATTGCCGGGCACCAGCAGCATCGGGACCGAGATTTCCCGCATCAGCTCCATGCAGAAGCCGATGTCGTCGTCCTTGTCGGCGCCGTCGACGCTGAGATCGCCGGTGTGGATGACGAGATCGGCGCCGCTTTGCGCGATCCAGGCGGCCAGCGGCTCCCAATTGCCGTTGAAATGCGGCTTGGTCGGGCTGAAATGGGTATCGGTGATCTGGACGATTTTCATGCCGGCTCCACTGCGAGAGCCGGCTGCCGGGAACCCACCGGCGCGACTTCGCGTGGGTCTCCTTAGTGCCGTTACATGTCACTTCCTTAACAGGCTGGGGACAAATGTTCCCCGCCATCCCGATAGGCTGGCTGAGGCTAGCTTTTCACCTCGAATTGCGGATCGACCGGGATCTGCATGGCCGTGACCAGATGATTGGTCTGCCCGGCGAGCCCGATGATCGACACCAACTCGCCGTGCTGCGCGTCTGTCATGCCCTTGGCGCGCGCCGCCGCCGTGTGCGAATGCACGCAGTAGGAGCAGCCATTGGCGGTCGAAACCGCGATGTAGATCATCTCCTTGGTCAGCGGATCGATGGCGCTGTCGGCGACCATCACGACCTTCAACTGCTCCCAGATCCGCTTCAGCGCCGCCGGATCATTGGCCAGCCCGCGCCAGAAATTGTTGACGAAATCGGATTTGCGCGTCGCCCTGATGTCGTCGAACACGGCCTTCGCCGCCGGGATTTTTTCCACCTCGGCATCGCTCAGGAGTTTTGTGGTGGCCATGGCGTTTCCTTTCGTTGGCTCGGTGGATCAGGTCGTTGAATCAGGTCTCGAGCAAAGGCGGCTAACCGGCCCTTCTAATTCAGCTTTCGATGCCGATTTGAGCAGAACATTGATGGTTAGCCGAGCCCCCTCGGCATCGTCATCCCAGGGCGAAGCAGGCGCGAAGCGCCGTCGCGGAGACCCTGGGATCCATGCCGTGACGCCAGCCGTGGAGTGCAGCGAAGCAGAATTCTGCACCGCTGCAACGCCTGAAAGTCCCGGCTTGGATCCTCGGGTCTGCGCCGCGTCGCTACGCTCCTTGCTCCGCCCGTGGATGACGAATGGATGGGCGTCCCGGCCAATTGTCGACGTGCGCACCAGCCAGTATCCCTAATGCACCGCCGCGTACATGATCTTCTCCTCCGTGGCCTCCGCTGGCGAAAACTCTTCCACGATGCGGCCCTGACGGCAGACCAGGATGCGATCGGATAAATTCATGATCTCCGGCAAATAGGACGAGATCACCACCACGGCCAATCCCTCGTCGGCCAGCCGGTTGATGATCTGGTGGATCTCCGCGATGGCGCCGACATCGACGCCGCGCGTCGGTTCGTCGAAAATGACGATGCGCGGCTGCTGCACCAGCCCCTTGCCGATCACCACCTTCTGCTGGTTGCCACCGGAGAGTTCGACCACGCGAGCATTGTCGTTGATCGCCTTGATGTTGAGCGTCTTCGTCCACTCGGCCGATAGCGCGTGCATCTCCTGCTGGTTGATCACCCAGGCCTTTTCACGGCCGGCCGCCAGCAGGCCCCCAAACAGGTTCTCGGCGATGCTCATCGTCTCGAAGATGCCTTCGCTCTTGCGGTCCTCGGTGACATAGACGATGCCGTCCGCCACCGCTTCGCTCGGCACGAGATAGCGCACCGGCCTGTCGTCGAGTTCGATTGTACCGCCGCGCAAAAAATCGCGCTTGTAGATGCCCGACACGATCTTGAAGGTCTCGGTGCGGCCGGAGCCGATCAGGCCGAACACGCCGGTGATCTGGCCCTCGAAGATCGAGAAGGAGTTGTTGCGCACGACATTGCTCATCGAAATGTCCTGCACCGACAGCACTTTCCGGCCCGCCTTGCGCAGCTTGGCTTCGTCGCGCTGGCGGTAGATCTGCCCCGACAAAGTGCGCCCGACCATGGCGGCGACAATTCTGTCGCGGTCGAAGGCCGGCGTGTCGTCGGTGACCACCAGCTCACCGTCGCGCAGAATGGTGATGCGGTCGGCAATCATCAATGCCTCTTCCAGCGCGTGGCTGATGAAGACGATCGAGACACCGTTCGCCTTCAGCCGCCGGATCAGCGCGAAGAAATGGCGTTTCTCCTCCGGCGTCAGGGTCGCCGTCGGCTCGTCGAAGATGATGATCTCGGCCTTGTGGTGCACGGCGCGCGCGATCTCGACCATCTGCCGCTTGGCCGCGCCCAGCGTCGCCACCATGGCGTTCGGATCGACCGGAAAATTCAGCGACTGCAGGAATTGCTGTGCTGAAATATACGTGCCGCGCAGCCGGTTGAGGAATTTTTCAGTACCGAGATAGAGGTTCTGCGCCACCGTCATCGACGGCACCAGGCTGGTCTCCTGGAACACCATGGCAATGCCGGCCTCTAGCGCGGCATGCGGCGAAGCGTAGGCGATCTCCCGGCCCTTGTGGAACATCCTGCCGGACGTGGCGTCGACGACACCGGCGATGATCTTGGTTAGTGTCGATTTACCCGCGCCGTTCTCGCCGAGCAGTGCGTGGATTTCGCCTTTGCGCAGTTCGAAGCTGACGTTCTTGACTGCCGGAACGCCCCGATAATTCTTGGTGACGTTTTCGAGGCGAATAATTGGTTCCATCAGAAACCTCCCGAGGCGAGGTCGACGGCCAGCACGCAATCGCCACCCCTGGAAGCAATGAACAGTTGGCCGCCCTTTTCCACCACGCTGCAAATGCCGTGGCGCGTGCCGTTGGCGCGGCTGTGCAGGCTGAATTGCGGCTGCATGTTTTGATCGAGCTTGACCACCAGCCCGTAGGAACGGCTCGGCGACCACGGCTTGTGGATGCCCATGGTTCTGATGCCGCCGCATTGCAGCGGTTCGAGGAAGCTGCGGCTGGATGCCATCGCCGGCGCGATCCAGTAAGCCGGCGGCACCTGGTCGATCATGTCCTGGCGGTAGTGCGTTTCCTGCAGCACGAATTCAATCAGCCGGTTGCGTGGCGCGAACAAGGTCAGCCACGCCCCGCCATCGCCGGCCGGCGACAGCCGAGCGGGATAGCCGGGAAGATGCGTCATCACGGTCGAACGGTTGCCGGTCGCACCGTCGAAGCGGACAAGCTGATGGCGCCAGCTTTCGCTGACCAGCACATCGCCGCCGATGGGGCGGAGCCCGTAGGGAAAGGCGAGGTCGCCGGCTATCTTGCGGAACTCGCCGCCTGCCGCGTTTCGCTTCCAAAGCGAACCGGATGCGCCCTTCTTCATCAGATCGGCGGCCCATTGCGATGGCGCATGCTCGGTCGACCCGTTGGCCAACCACAAAGTGCCGTCCTCGGCATAGGCAAGAGCGGTGATGCAGCTGACACCGGCCGGCAGCGACACTTCCTTGCCCGATATCAGCAGCCTGCCCCTTTCGAGCCCCACCGTCAGTTGGCCCGATGGCGACAGAGCCAGCGCCGTGATTGGGGAAGGAAAGGTCTCGACTACCTTCGGCTCAGTTCCGGCGGCAAGCGAATAGATGGCGTTGCCGCTGGAGGCCAGCAGCCCGCCATCGGCAACCAGCAGATTGTCCGGTTCGGTCAATCCGACAAAAGCCGGCGCCTCATCCAGCCGCGTATTCGGGCGAAAGGCGCCGTCGAGCGGCGGGATCGTCACCGCCTTGCCGCGAAACATATCCAGGATTGGGTCGAGGATCATGGCTGCGCTCCCCAATACGAGGCGGAGCTGGTCCAGTTCGGGTCGGCGCCGGAAACCTTGTAGCGGCCGATGCGGTTGTTGAGGATGCCGCCGACGAAGAGATATCCCTTGTGCTCGCGCATCGAGGTGACCATCGGGTGCGCGCCGCCCGTCAAGTCGCCCATCGCCTCCACGATGCCGCCCTTCTCGTTGAATTTCACCACGCCGCCGGTGTTGATGTTGGGGAACAGCCATTCGTCCTGCGGCAGCCGGCGCGTCATGCGCTTGCGCATGTCGGGGTGGCGCAGCGACAGGTCGAAGCTCGGCGTGCGCATGCCCAGCCACGCCATCCAGTAATTGCCGTCCGACGCGCGGTTGATGTTGTCGGGATAGCCCGGCATGTCGCGAATGACGCATTCGGCGGTGCCCGACTTCGGCCCTTCCAGCCAATAGCGATGCACCCGGCAGGCCCAGCTTTCGGCGAAGAACAGCGACTTGCCGTCATGCGCCATGCAGACACCATTGGTGTAACGGTAGCCGTCGAGCAGCGTCCTTGTCGACCCATCCCTGGGATCGTAGACCAGGAGGCGGCCGGTGGCGCGGTTCTCGATCGAGTCCAGCGCCCAGTCATGCGCGTCATAGCGCTTGGTCGAGTCCGTAAAATAGATGCGGCCGTCCGGCGCGATATCGCAATCATTGGGATCGCGCAGCCGCGCGTCGTCGACGATCGAGGTCCAGGAGCGCGACGTCTCGGCCGACAGCCTTTTGACCGCGCGATCCGGAGAGACGGAATAGAGCCCCATCGCGCCGACGCAGCTGATCAGATTGCCCCCTTTGTCAAAGGCCAAGCCCAGCGGAAAACCGCCAATATGGGCAAACACCTCCGACCTGACATAATCCGGCGCGAAGAAGCGAACGATCTCGCCATGGCGCGTGCCGCAATAGAGATTGTCGTCGCGGTCGAGGATGACGTCTTCCGGCCCTTCCAGTTCGCCGAGCCCGATATGGTCGGCCGCCGACAGCCGGTTGTCGAGCGCGTAAGGCGTGCCCGAGCCCGGCACCGCGGACTGGGTTTCGCCCATCCTGAGATAAACCGGCGCGACATAGACCTCGTTCAGCACCTTGTGGCGGTTCTTGAGCCAGCGAATGTCGATGGTCACCGCCACCGCCAGCATGATGCCGAGCACCATCTGGTTGGTACCGGTGCCATAGCCCAGCCGGATCAGCCCGTTGGTCATGGTCAGCACGATGATGGCGCCCATCAGCCCCTTGATCACCGAGCCGCGCCCGCCGCCGAGGCTGACGCCGCCGACCACCGCCGCCGTCAGCGCCATGATCTCGAGGTTGAGGCCGGTGCCTGGCCCCGCCCCGCTCAGGCGGCAGGCGATGAGAAAGCCGCCGATCGAGGCGCAGAAGCCGGAAAAGACATAGGTCATGAACACGGTACGGCGCACCCGGATGCCGGCATTGTGCGCCGAACGCCGGGAGCCGCCGACCGCCAGCACGTGCCAGCCCGGCCGCGAGCGCGTCAGCGCGATATGGGTGACGATGGCGAGGATGATCGCCAGCCACACCGAGACGGACAGGCCCCAGAAAGTGCTGTCGCCGATGAAATCGAGCACGTCTGATGTAGCGGTCGAAAGCTGCACATCGGCGGCATAGGTGGTGACCAGAATGTCGAACAGCGCCCGCCCGAAGATGAAGGTCACCAGCGTGGTGAGGAAGGCCCGCAGCCTGAGATAGCCGACAAGATAGCCGTTGATCGCGCCGAACACCAACCCGGTGGCGAGCGAGGCGGCCAGCGCCAGCCAGATCGACTGTTCGAGGATAAAGAAGACATAGACGGCGGAAAAGCAGGACAGCGCGAAGATCGAACCGACCGAGAGATCGATGCCGCCGCCCAGCATCACCACCGTCATGCCGGTGACGACCATCGAAAACTCGCCGAGCTGGCGGGTCGATTCCTGCAGGGAAGAGAGCTTGAAGAAGCCTGGAATGATCGAGCCGAAAGTCGCCAATGTCACCACCAGCGCCAGGAAGGGAATGGCGTTGTCGGTCCAGCGCTTGGTCAGGATCTCGCCGACAAGATGGTCGGGCACGAGATTGTAGCGCCAGGACTGGAGGCGTTCGCGAAAGCTCATCGGGTCACTGCTGCCAAGTCTGGGGCCACAAGAGAAAGAGGTGGTCGGACAATCCGGCCACCTCGTCGATATCGGTTGCAGACGATCAGCTTACTTCGCCGCTGCTTCGGCCTGCAGCGCCTTCAGGTCCCAGCAGCTGTCGGGCTTGAGGTCGGCCTTGGTCGTCGCCTTCTCCAGCGTGTAGATGTAGGTGTGGGAGGTGCCGGCCGGCTGGCCGCTCTGCAGCAGGAATTTGATGATGGCGTTCATGTCGCCCGATTGGCGGGCAAGATCGGTCATCACCACGGCGCCGTAGGTGCCGTCGTTCAGCTTGTCGCAATCGGCCGCCTTTTCGCCGCCGCCTGTGGTGACCAAAAACACCTTGCCGTCGAGCTTGGCGTCGCGGATCGCGGCCGACGCGCCGGTGGCATCGCCATCCCAGAAGTCGATGATCGAGCAGATGTCCGGGTTCTGCTGCAGCATGGTAGTGGTCACATTGCGCGAGGTCGTCGCATCCCAGTTGGAATCGGGCTTGGCCACGACCTTGAAGTCGGGATGCTTGTCCAGCACCTTCATGATGCCGGCATATTGGTAAAGGCTGGAGGAGTTGGCCTGGTCGCCCTGCACCAGCCCGATCTTCTTGGACGAGTTCTCGCCGCAGCCCTTGATCGCGGCTTCCGCCTCGAGCTGGCCGAGCCGGTCCCAGTCGCTGCCGACGAAAGCATCGGCGGGAAAATTCGCCGGATTGTCGACCAGGATCACATAGGTGCCGGCGGCCTGCGCCTTCTTCATAAGCTTGGAATAGGAGTTGAGGTCCGGCGCATGGATGATCAGCACATCAGGTCTGGTGTCGGACGAGATCGCGTCGGTGATCGCCTGCGCGCCGGCATCGACGACCCAGTTGGGATCGCGCGTTTCGAACGTGCCGCCCCAGGCTTCGACTTCCTTCTTCAGATAATGCGCCCAGCCCTGCGCCAGGTCGAAGCCCATCGCCAGCGGCACCAGCATGACGCGCTTGCCTTTCAGCGCTTGTGCATAGGCAGCGGGGCCTGGATCGTCGGCGGCGAAGGTCGGCGCCACGAAGGTGGTGACGGCCAGCGCCGTGGCCGCCGCCATGAGTGTTCTGATCAGTTTCATGTCTCATCCTCTGGTTCGGTTTTCATTGCCGGCCGATCGTCGCGATCGCACCGGGTACCCCAGAGCAAGATGGGCTAGCCCATCTGCTCTAAATGTCACCTTGTTGCGCGGTCTGTTCGTCGCGCGGATTGATGATGCCGTCGACGATGATGGCGCCGAGCAGGATCGCCGCCTTGATCAGGTTCTGGTAGAGCAGCGGAATGTCGATGATGGTCATGGCGTTGAGCAGGATGCCGATCAGCGCGGCTCCGACCAGCACATTGCGCACCCCGCCCCGCC
>NZ_VFVT01000001.1:1252500-1280993 GCF_006442275.1 Mesorhizobium sp. B2-3-10 | reverse complement strand
CGCGAAGGGCAGCTCGAAATTCAATGGCGCCATCACCGCGCGGCCGTTCACCAGCCTACCGTCGATGAGGTTCATCGGCGGCGAGCCGACGAAGCTCGCCACATAGGTGTCGCGCGGATTGTTGTAGATCTCGTGCGGCGTGCCGGTCTGGATGATGCGGCCATGGTTGAGCACGCCGACTTTGTCGCCCATCGACATTGCCTCGATCTGGTCGTGGGTCACGAACAGGAAGGTGGCGCCAAGTTGTATCTGCAGGTTCTTCAATTCGGTGCGGAGCGCCTCGCGCAATTTGGCGTCGAGCGCCGACAGCGGCTCGTCCATCAAGAACACGCGCGGCTTGCGCACGATGGCACGGCCGATGGAGACGCGCTGCATCTCGCCGCCGGACAGGCGGTCGGTCTTGCGGTCGAGCAGGTGCTCGATCCGCAGCGTGCGGGCGGCGCGGTCGACGCGGTCCTTGATCTCGGCATCCGGCAGCCGGCGGATCTTCGGCTTCAGCGGAAATTCGAGGTTTTCGCGCACCGTGTAGCGCGGGTAGAGCGAATATTGCTGCAGCACCAGCGCCACGTCGCGCTCGGCCGCACCCCAGTCGGCGACGTCGACGCCGTCGATGAAGACCTGCCCCTCGCTCGGCTTCTCCAGACCGGCAATCAGCCGCAGCGTCGTCGTCTTGCCGGCGCCCGTCTCGCCGAGCAGGACAAAGAATTCGCCATCGGCGATGTCGAGGTCGAGCCCGGTCAAGGCCGTGTGATTGCCGAAAGTCTTGGAGATGTTCTTGAGCTGGATATGGGCCATCAGAGCCTCACTTCAAGCGACCTGCCGCTTGCCTTGTCGAAGAAATGCGCCTGGGTCGGATCGATTCGGGCAAACACCTTCTCGCCCGGTCCGGCAACGAAGCCGCTCTTCGTGCGGGCCCGCAGCATTTTCGAGCCAACCTTGAGGTCGACGATGTCGAAGGAGCCGAGCGGTTCGACGATCTGCGTCTCGACGGCCATGAAGCCATCGGCCGCGTCACGACGAATGAGGACGCCTTCCGGCCGGATGCCGAGTGCGAGTTGGCCGCTGGCGTGGCCGTTGAGTTTCGACAGCAGCGCCCGCGGAAACTCGAAGCCGGAAGCCGCTCCACCAACGGTGACCGAGGCCGATGACGTTGTTTCGGCAACCGCCGCGTCGGCGACATTCATCACCGGACTGCCGACGAATTGGGCCACGAACAGGTTGGCTGGACGCGAATAGACCTCGTCGGGCGTTCCCACCTGCTGCAGCACGCCCTCATGCATGATGACGATGCGGTCGGCGAGGCTCATCGCCTCGATCTGGTCGTGCGTGACATAGATGGTGGTCGAGCCCTGCTTGATATGCAGCCGCTTGATCTCGGCTCGCATCTCCTCGCGCAATTTGGCGTCGAGCGCGCCGATCGGCTCATCCATCAGCATCGCCTTTGGCCGCCGCACCAGCGCTCGGCCGATCGCAACGCGCTGCATGTCGCCGCCCGAAAGCGCCGACGGCTTCTTCGCCAGCAGATCCGTTATCTGCAGCGTCTTGGCAACCGAGCGCACTTCCTGGTCGATCTCGCTTTTGCTCTTGCGCGTGGCGCGCAACGGAAAGGCGATGTTCTCGTAGACGCTCATATGCGGGTAGAGCGAGAATGATTGGAACACCATGGCGATGTCGCGGTCGGCGGCTTTCAGATGCTGGACCGGCTTGCCGTCGATGAGGATGTCGCCCTCGTCGATGGTTTCCAGTCCGGCGATGGCGCGCAACGTCGTCGTCTTGCCGCAACCGGACTGGCCGAGCAGGACGATGAACTCATTGTCCGCGATCTTGAGGTTGAGGTCCTTGATGACCTGGACGGCACCAAAGAATTTCTGGACGCCGCGAAGCTCGATCTGGGTCAATGCTGTGCTCCCGGATTTCGCGCGTCCCCGGCATGACCGGTGCCGGCCTGTTCCTCGGGGGCGATCTTCGAGGTGATGTTGAAGCCGATCAGCCCGATCAGGATGATGGTCAGGCCGTAGGTGTGCAGGGTCATGTTCCAGGGCTGGCAGAGGGCCACGATGCCGAGCACCATGAGTATCTGCGAACCCGGTTCCAGATATTTCTGATTGATGGCGCGAAAGCTCATTTGCGGATCGCTCCGAAGGACATGCCGCGCAGCAGATGGTTGCGGAGCAGGAAGGTGAAGATGGCGACCGGCAGCAGGAACAGGAAGGTGCCGGCGGCGATCACCGTCCAGTCCGGCAGGCCCGAACCGACCTGGCTCGGGATGAACGGCGGCGCCGTCTGGGCGCGGCGGTTGGTCATGATCAGCGCGAACGCGTATTCGTTCCACGCCGTGATGAAGCAGAAGACAGCGGTGGCGGCGATGCCGGTGGCGGCCTCCGGCAGCACGATCTTGAAGAAGGCTTCCATGCGCGTGTAGCCGTCGACCAGTGCCGCCTCCTCATATTCCTTCGGGATTTCATCCATGAAACCCTTCATCAGCCACACCGAGAACGACAGGTTGAAGGCGGTGTAGAGAATGATCAGCCCGATGTGGGTATCGTTGAGGCCGACCGCTCGGTACATCAGGAACATCGGGATCGCGACCACCACCGGTGGCAGCATGCGTGTCGACAGGATGAAGAAGAGCAGGTCCGCCTCCCCCTTCACCCTGAAGCGCGAGAAGCCATAGGCGGTGAACGTGCCCATGCCGACGGCCAGCACCGTCGACGTGATGGCGATGATCAGCGAGTTCAGGAAGCGGCTCGGATAGCCCGACCACTGCACCTGGCCCTTGCCGTCGCGCACGATCTTTTCGCCACCGTCGAAGACGACGCGCTCCCACCATGGGGCCGCCGCATACTCTTCCGGCGACGGCGGACTGCGCAATTGAGAGCGCTTGGTGAACAGCTTCACGAACGGCGATATCTCCGGCTGGAAGACGACGGTCGGCGGAATGGTGGTGGCAAGATTGCGCGGCTTGAACGCTGTCGAGGCGATCCAGTAGATCGGCGCCAGGAAGATGATCGTCACCAGCAGCACGGCGACTATGGCGACGCGGTTGAAGGTGATTTCGGAAGAAGTGCGGACGGCCGCCATCTCAGCGCTCCTTCACCTTGTTGAGATATTTGACGTAGATGTTGGTGATCGCCAGCACCATTATCAGCACGATGTAGGCCATTGCGCAGGAGCGCCCGGTCTGCCATTCCTGGAACGCCATCTTGTAGAGCCGGATCGAGATCAGCTCGGCCGTCGGCTGGCTGGTCAGGATGTAGGCGAGATCGAAGGTCTTGAAGGCTTCCATGGTGCGGAAGATGACGGCGATCATCAGGATCGGCGCGACCAGCGGCAGGGTGATGCGGAAGAACGTGTAGAACGGCCCGGCGCGGTCGATCGCGGCGGCCTCATAGAGATGCTTCGGCACCGCCGACAGCCCGGCCAGCGACAGCAGCATGACGAAGGGCGACCACATCCAGATGTCGGTCAACGCAACAGCGTAGAGCGCCATCTTGGGGTCGGCCAGCCACTCGAAATTGCCGAGCCCGAGCGCATAGTTGATAACCCCCCATGACGGGTCGTAAAGCAGTTTCCAGAACAGCCCGACCACCGCCATCGACAGCATCATCGGCAGCAGCAGCAGCGTGGTGATAAGACCCTTGAGCGGAATGTCCCGGTTGAGCAGCATCGCCACGCCGAAGCCGACAAGCAGCTGTCCGACGACCGAGACAATCACGTATTTCGCCGTGATGGCGAAGTTCGACCAGACATAAGGGTCGTTGAGCAGGTCGCGATAATTCTGCAGCCCGACGAAATTCGCCGGCGCATTGGTCGACGCGCGGAAGTCGGTGAAGGAATAGCCGAGCGAGTAGATCAGCGGAAAAATGTTGAAGACGATCAGGAACAGAACCGTCGGGATGATGAAGAGATTGCGGATGGAGATATCGCTTAGGCCGCGTGCCGCGGCGCGCGAGGATCTGTCGAGGGTGGTGATCATCGTGGTCGCCAAGACCCTGCTCCCGGTTCAAGAAAAAGAAACGGAGGAGGCGACATCGCCCCCTCCGCGGGACATGAAGGATTATTGGACGCGGCCGTATTTCTTGAAGGTCGCGTTCCAGTCTCCCGCCAATGCGTCCAGCGTTTCCTTGGCGGTGCCGCTGCCGCCGATCATGTAGGGGTAGACGCGCTGGTTGAGCTGCTGCAGCAGTTCTGCGTATTCCGGCACTGCCCAGAAATCCTTCACCTTGAACATGGTCTCGTAGAAGGCCTTGTTGTAGGGCGTGGCGTTCTGGAACTCAGGCGACTTGAGCACCGCCTGGCTGCAGGTATAGCCGCCAAGGGCCGCCCACTTCTTCTGGGTCTCGTCCTTGATGAACCATTCGAGGAACTTCATCGCCTCGTCCTGCTTCTTCGAGTACGAGATGACGGAGATGCCTTGCCCGCCGAGTGCGGCGAACTGGTCGCCATTTGGGCCGGGAGGGTTGGCGAAGAAGCCGGTGTTCTTGGCATTCGGGTTCGACGCTTCGTTGATCAGCGAGGGGAAGAACGCGAAGAAGTTCATGCTCATCGCGGCCAGGTTTTCCGTGATTGCCTGGTTGTCCTCGACGAAGAACGATTTGGCCCAGCCCGGAGGCGTGAACTTGTAGAGCTCCTTGTAGGCATCGAGCGCGGCCACCGCCTTGTCGGAGTTGATGTGACCGTCGACCTTGTAGGTCGTGTAGTCGCCCAGCTCACCGCCATAGGAGAACAGCGCGTTCTCGAAGCCCATCGCCATCGCGTCGTAGGAATTGTCGGTGTAGATGGCGATGCCGTATCTCTTCTGATCCGGCCGGTGGAAGAACTCGGCGATGTCGCGCAGCGCCTTGAAATCCTTCGGCACGTCGAGGTCGTAGCCGTATTTGGCCTTGAAGGCTTCCTTTTCCTTGGGATCCTCGAACCAATCCTTGCGATAGGACCAGCCGACGGCGTCGCCCTCAAGCGGGATCGCCCAGTATTTACCGCTGTTGCCGGGATACTCGGCATAATATTTCACCGTCGCCGGTGCCATGACGTTGCCGAGATCATGCTTCTTGAAGAAGTCGGTCAGGTCGACGTAGTGGCCGCCGGTGGAGCCGGCGCCGAGCCACTGCGAGTCGCCGACGACTAGGTCATAGGCGTCGCCATGGGCGTTGAACTCGGTAAAGGCCTTGGTCTGGAAGTCGGACCAGGGCGTGGTCTCCACCGTGATCTTGACGCCGGTTTCCTTCTCGTACTCGTTGCCGAGTTCCTGCAGGTAATTGGCCGGATCCCATTCCGCCCAGAAGATGGTGAGCGACTTTTCCTGCGCGTAGACGGACGTTCCGCAGGCAAGCGTTAAGCCGATACCAGCAAGCATGCTGGTCACTAACTTGCGCATAATGATTTCCTCCCTTGTGCGCATTCTACCTTGTCGTACGGGCCAGCGACGGAGCCGGCCCTGGTAGTTCCTCCCGTGGTCGCGCTTTTCCGAATTCGGAGCCTCCTCGCTCTGTCCGGAAATGGATCGCAGCCCTCACTTTCGATCCGCTTATCTTCCTTGATCTGGTATTACCAATCCTGCGGCGACGTCAAGCCCTTTCTTGAAAGCCGGCATGGGCCGTTACTGTCGAATTAAAGCTTTATCTGCCTGTTTTCCCATGATTTTCCTACTAAATGATATACATTGACCTTGCCCCATGATCGCATTTTGGGCTAGGATCAGCGGTATGCAGGCAAATCTGGTCGAACCAGATTGGGGCTATTTCGCCGCTCCTGAAGCGGACTCATCACCACCATAAGCCGACTCCGCGATTGCCGTGCGCACCAGCGCACTCGCCGCCCATTGCGCCACCGACATCATCCGGCGGCTGTCCAGCCCCCATATATCCTTGAGCACGATCAGCACCTCCACGCCGAAGATCAGCGACAGCGCCTGCGCCAGCCGCTTGAAGTCGCGCGGCGGCAAGCGGCCCTTGAGCGGCGTCAGCGCCTCCTTCAGCAATTCGACGCGATGGCCGCGCGTGAAGGCCGGCTCTCCGCCCAGCGTGCCCGCCTGGCGCCGCGCCCATTGATCGAGCGACAGCTTCAAAGCAGCCTTGAATGTCGCCTCGAAGGCCTCGATGCGCGGCATGGCCGTATCGAACAGTTCGGCGACGCGGCGCTCGGCATCGGCGGCGGTGGACTTCCAGGTCAGGATTGGCCCCAGCCCCTCGTCGACGACGCGCTGCACCAGGGCTGCCTGGCTGGGGAAGTAACGGTAGGCCGTGGCCCGGGAGACCTCGGCTGCCTCCGCTACCTCGCTGACCGAAGGCGTCCCACCCGCCTGCATCAGCCGCGTGGCCGTCTCCAGCATCAGCCGCTTTGTCCGCGCCCGCGGTCCGCGCTCTGCTCTCTCCCCGGCGTTGTCGTCCGTTGCGGGTTGTTGACGTGAGACATCCATGCCAATACGATACGCGTGTCTCAAAAATTTGCAATGGCAGCCCTTTTCCTGGAGTGGCCACGTTGACGCTCTACGGCGCACAAAGCTTTCATCTGATGAGCATCACCACCTTCGAACCAACCAGCAGAGGGAGGCGCGGATGAAGCGCATCCATGTGGTGGGCACCGCCGACACCAAGGGCGAGGAACTCGCCTTCCTGGCCGATGCGATCGCCGCGACGGGTGCCGTCGTCTGCCGTGTCGATGTCGGCACGCGAGGCGCGACCGTGCCTGTCGACGTCTCGGCTGAAGAGGTCGCCGCCCATCATCCCGATGGCCGCGGTGCGGTGCTCGGCATCGACGACCGCGGCAGATCGGTTGCGGCAATGGCTGGGGCCTTCACGCGCTTTGTCCAGTCCCGCGACGACATATCGGGCATCATCGGCATTGGCGGCGGCGGGGGCACCTCGATCATCACAGCGGGCATGCGCGCGCTGCCGCTCGGTCTGCCCAAGCTCATGGTCTCCACGCTGGCCTCGGGCGACACCGCCCCCTATGTGGACGTGTCCGACATCATCATGATGCCATCGGTGACCGACATGGCCGGCCTCAACCGGCTGTCTCGTGTCGTGCTGCACAACGCCGCCCAGGCGATAGCGGGCATGGCGGTCAATCCGGCGCCTGCGGCGGACGGCAAGGCCTCGATCGGCCTCACCATGTTCGGCGTCACCACGCCTTGCGTGACGGCAATCGCCGAACACCTCCGCTCGACTTATGATTGCATGGTCTTCCATGCCACCGGCACCGGCGGCCGCAGCATGGAGAAGCTGGCCGACAGCGGCCTGCTGTCGGGTGTCATCGACATCACCACGACGGAGGTCTGCGACCTGCTGTTCGGCGGCGTGCTGCCGGCGACGCAGGATCGTTTCGGTGCCATTGCCCGCACCAAGCTGCCCTATGTCGGCTCGGTCGGCGCGCTCGACATGGTCAATTTCTGGGCGCCATCGACCATTCCGGAGCATTATCGTGGCCGGCTGTTCTACGAGCACAATCCGAACGTCACGCTGATGCGCACGACAGCGCGGGAATGCCGCGCGATCGGCGAATGGATCGGCACAAGGCTCGCCCATTGCGAAGGCCCGCTGCATTTCCTGATCCCGGAAAAAGGCGTTTCCGCGCTCGACATCGAAGGCGGCGCCTTCTTCGATCCGGAAGCCGACGCAGCTCTGTTCGAAGCCGTCGAGCGCACCATCAGGCCGGGTGCGACGCGCCGCGTCACCCGCCTGCCGCTGCACATCAACGATCCGGACTTTGCCAAGGCGGCGGTCGCGGCCTTTCTCGACATCGCCAGACAGTGAGACCCAGACATGCCAGCCATACCGCGCAAGGACATACTGAAAAAGTTCCGGGGGATGATCGACAAAGGCGTGCCGATCGTCGGTGGCGGCGCCGGCACCGGCCTGTCGGCCAAGGCCGAGGAGGCCGGCGGCATCGACCTCATCATCATCTACAATTCCGGCCGCTACCGCATGGCTGGCCGCGGCTCGGCCGCCGGCCTGCTCGCCTATGGCAACGCCAACGAGATCGTCAAGGAGATGGCCTATGAGGTGCTGCCGGTGGTCAAGAAGACGCCGGTACTGGCCGGCGTCAACGGCACCGATCCCTTCGTCATCATGCCGCTGCTGCTCGCGGAACTGAAGACGATGGGCTTTTCCGGCGTTCAGAACTTTCCCACCATCGGCCTGTTCGACGGCCAGATGCGGCAGAGTTTCGAAGAGACCGGCATGGGCTTCGGCCTAGAGGTGGACATGATCACCGAGGCACACAAGCTCGACCTCCTGACCACGCCCTATGTCTTCAACCCCGAAGAAGCACGCGCCATGACCAAGGCGGGCGCCGATGTCGTCGTCGCCCATATGGGCGTGACCACCGGCGGCTCGATCGGCGCCACCTCGGCCAAGTCGCTCGACGACTGCGTCATTGCCATCGACGCCATTGCCGAGGCGGCGCGCTCGGTGCGCAACGATGTCATCCTGCTTTGCCATGGCGGCCCGATCTCGATGCCCGACGACGCCCGCTACATCCTCTCCCACGCCAAGGGCCTGCACGGCTTTTATGGCGCGAGCTCGATGGAACGGCTGCCGGCGGAAGCCGCGATCGCCAGGCAGACTGTGGATTTCAAGGCGGTGACGCTCGGCGGCGGCGCAAAGAACAAGAAGGGATGAGAGAGATGACCGACAGGAGCAAGGTGTTTGTCTACCCGAAGGACGTCAGCGCCTTCGGCTTCGACTGGGGAAAACTGTCTTTGACGGTGGCACCTGAAGTGAACGGCGCGACCCGCTTTTCCGGCGGCGTCGTCGACCTGCCCTCAGGCAAGGGCCATACCCGCCACAACCATCCGGGCGCGGAAGAGATTATCTTCGTCATCTCGGGCCATGGCGAGCAGATGGTCGAGGATGAGAAGGGCAATCCGGTGGTGGAGAAAGTCGGCCCCGGCTGCACCATCTACGTGCCGGAGAGTCGGTTTCATTCGACGCTCAACACCAGCGACGGGCCCATGCAGCTGTTCGTCGTCTATTCGCCGGCCGGGCCGGAACTGGGTCTGCGCGAACTGCCGGATTTCAGGCTGATCCCGCCGGGCGCCGGCCTCCAAAATTAGGCCGTCCCACCCCTATTCCATCCCCGGCCCCGATCGCCAAACATCACGTACCCGCTCTCGGTCACCGCCAGCGTATCCTCCAGCTTGATGAAGCCGCGCGTCGGGTGAAGCATGGTGGTCTCCACCGACAGCACCATGTTTTTCTCCAGCGGTTTGGCCGCATAGGTGCCTTCATAAGTCACTGGATGGTTGGTCATCAGGAACGGCGCCTCATGCGTGATCAGGCCCATGCCGTGGGCGAAGAAATCCGTATAGGGCGCGACCTTGGATGTCTTCAGCACACTCTCCGCATGAGAAATCATGTCGCCGCCAAGCGTGCCCGCCTTCACCTTCGAGAAGGCCGCCTGCTGCACCGTCTCGACCTCGGCCAGCAGATCCTCGAGCTCGGCATCGGGTTCGCCCAGAATGCCCATCCTGCAGAGATCGCCAATATAACCGTGATAATTGCCGCCGGAATCGATCGACAGCACCTCGCCCTTCTTCCACGCTTGCGGGGAGGTGGCGCGATTGTGGCTGGAGCCCAGCGTGAGCAGGCAATATTCGAAATGCGCACCGCGATTGGTCTCTTCGCGCCTGATCTGCTCGATCATCTCGGCCTTGGTCGTGCCCTCGCGCGCCCAGGCGATGGTCGCCAGCATGGAATCGGTGATCAGCTCGGAGGCCGTGCGCAGCTTCTCCAACTCCGCGTCGGTCTTGATGGCACGCATGCGTTCCAGCATGTCGGTCGCATCGATCAGCTTCGCGTCGGGCAATGCCTTGCGGATCAGCGCATAGGCGTCCGACGGCAGGAAACCGGGCTCGATACCGATGCGGGCATCGCCCTTGCCGATCTTCCTGACATGCTCGACGGCAAGATTGGCGGCGTCGAGGGTACCCCAGCAGGCGGCATGCAGCGTCGGCGTCCAGAACGGGTGGTTCTGGTGCTCGCCGCCTTCCATGCGATTGCCGATATAGGCAGCATGATCCGGACCGCCCTTCTCGTAGACCACGATCGGCAAATAGCGGCTGTGGCCGATCGCATCCATGGCGGCGAAGAAGATGAACTTGTAGCCGCCCAGCAGATATTGCGTGTTGTGCTTGGAGGTCGCGAGCAGCACGTCGATGCCGGCCTCCTCCATCAGCCGGTCGACCCTGGCCTGCTCGAACGGGATATTGCTGACGGCACTCTTGCCCGGCGCAATGTTCATCACTCTCTCCCAGAATTGCCCGGGATCGGCGCTGTTTCGCACCCGATCCGCCGGCTCGCGGTCAAATCTGCACCATTTTTCTCGCTCTGGTCCAGCCAGAATGTTTACGAACACAGCGCCAGGGCGGTCACCAAAGCATCATTTGTTCACATATCCGGAAACCTGGTCCTACCAGCCAACCGAATTGACTGGACTTGTGCTAAACTGGTCCAGCGGACGGAAATTTCAAAGCCAAGCAAGGTTGCGCCAATTCCGTCTCTGGCGAAACCCTCGGCAAGGCCCATAATCCCCGCCGCAAGGATGCCGGTGCGCGCCGGCGTTCGAGGCCGCGCCCGGTCGGGTGGAGAAGAGGACGGAGTTCGATCATGTCAGGTTTCACCATTTCCAGACGCACCATGCTTACCGGGTCGGCAATGCTGCTGGCCACCACCGCCATGCCGGCCCTGGGCTGGACGCAGACGCCAAAGAAAGGCGGACGGCTCGTGCTTGCCGCCGATTCCGAGCCGCGCAATCTCAACCCGGCGATCGTCGCCTCCAACGGCGTTTTCTTCATCTCCAGCAAGATCGTCGAGACGCTGGCCGAAGCCTCCTTCGACGGCAAGGACGGGCTCGCGCCTCGGCTGGCGGTGAGCTGGGAAGGTGCCGCCGACGGTCTCTCGGCGACCTTCAAGCTGCGCGAAGGAGTCAAATGGCATGACGGCAAGCCGTTCACCTCGGCCGACGTCGCCTTCTCGGCGCTGCAGATATGGAAGCCGCTGCAGAATCTCGGCCGCACCGTGTTCAAGGACCTCAGCACGGTCGACACGCCAGACGATCTGACCGCCGTGTTCAAATTCGCCAAGCCGACGCCGTTCCAGCTGATCCGCAACGCCTTGCCGGCGCTGTCGAGCGTGGTGCCGAAGCACATCTACGAAGACGGCAAGATCGAGGACAACCCCGCCAACAACGCACCGATCGGTACGGGTCCGTTCAAGTTCGGCGAGTACAAGGCCGGCCAGTATTACCGGCTGACGAAGAACGCCGACTACTGGGGCAAGGACGAGCCCTATCTTGACGAGATCATCTATCAGGTCCTGCCCGACCGTACCTCGGCCGCCGCCGCGCTGGAGGCCGAGGAAATCCAGCTCGCGGCTTTCTCGGCCGTGCCGCTGGCCGATCTCGACCGCATCTCCAAGGTTCCCGGCCTGAAGGTCATCACCAAGGGCTATGAGGGTCTGACCTACCAGCTCGTGGTGGAGATCAACCATCGCCGCAAGGAATTGGCCGACCTCAAGGTGCGCCAGGCCATCGCGCACGCCATCGACAAGGACTTCGTCGTCAAGACAGTGTTCCTCGGCTACGCCGCCACGGCCACCGGCCCGGTGCCGAAGAACGATCCGCAATTCTACACCGCCGACGTGCCGATCTATGCCTTCGACGTCGCCAAGGCCAACGCGCTGCTCGACGAAGCCGGTTATAAGAAAGGCGCCGACGGCAACCGCTTCTCGCTCAGGCTCTTGCCTGCCCCCTATTTCAATGAGACGAAACAGTTCGGCGACTACCTGCGCCAGGCGCTCGCGGCAATAGGCATCGACGCGCAGCTGGTCAACAACGACTCGGCCGCCCACATCAAGGCGGTCTATACCGACCACGCCTTCGACCTCGCGGTCGGTCCGCCGGTTTTCCGCGGCGACCCGGCGATCTCGACCACCATCCTGGTGCAGAGCGGCATTCCCGATGGCGTGCCGTTTTCCAATCAGGGCGGCTACAAGAATGACGCGCTCGACGCCCTGATCACCAAGGCCTCCGAAACGCTCGACACCACGGCGCGCACCGACCTCTACAAGGAGTTCCAGAAACAGGTCGCGGCCGACCTGCCGCTGATCAACGTCGCCGAATGGAGTTTTATCAGCGTCGCCAGTGACAAGGTCAGCAACATCGCCAACAACCCGCGCTGGGCGGTCTCGAACTGGGCGGACACATATTTGGAATCGTGACACACTCACGCGGATGAGAATTCGCGAGGAAAGCCGTCGGCAGCAGCCAATCCCCCTCCTTGAGGGGGAGATGTCCGGCAGGACAGAGGGGCGCGCCTGGGCTCGACATTTCGTTATGTCCCTTATCGCGCATTCGAGGTCCGCATGAATCGCGCCCTCGTCCTTCTGCGCCGTCGCCTCGTCGGCAGCATCGTCGTGCTTTTGATCGTCGTCATCGGCACCTTCGTGCTGCTCGAAGCAGCGCCCGGCGATGCGGTCGACGCCTACATCGTCTCGACCGGCGGCGACGCCGGCATGATCGAGCTGTTGCGCCACCGCTGGGGTCTCGATCAGTCGGAGCTGACGCGGCTCGCCAACTACCTCTGGGCACTGCTGCATCTCGATCTCGGCCAGTCCGTCACTTTTTCCCGACCGATCCGCGACGTCATCCTCGAGCGCGTGCCGACCACGCTCATCCTGATGGTCAGCGCCACTACGCTCTCCTTCGGCCTCGGCTCGGTGCTCGGCATCTATGCCGGCGCCCGGCCAGGCAGCTTCCGCGACCGTTTTCTCTCCGTCGCCTCGCTGGCTCTCTACGCGGTGCCCGGCTTCTGGCTCGGCCTGGTGCTGATCGTGATCTTCGCCGTCGACCTGCGCTGGCTGCCGATCGGCGGCGTCGAGACGCTGGCCTCGGACAAGACCGGTCTCGACCGCGCCGCCGACATCGCCATCCATCTGGTGCTGCCGGTTTGCGCACTCGGTTTCATCTATCTGGCGCTTTATCTGCGCATGATGCGCGCCGGCATGGCCGAGGCCTGGCGCCAGGATTTTGTGCTGGCCGCCCGCGCCCGGGGGTTGTCGCGCCGCCGCATCGTGCTTGCTCATGTCGCCCGCAATGTGCTGCTGCCGCTGGTCACCATGCTCGGCCTGCAGTCGGCGCAGATGCTGGGCGGCAGTGTCGTCATCGAGAGCGTCTTTGCCGTGCCCGGCCTTGGTCGGCTGGCGCAGGAAGCGGTCGCCGCGCGCGACACGCCGCTGCTGCTCGGCATCATTCTTACCAGCGCCGTCCTGGTCATCGTCATCAATCTTGTCGTCGACATCGCCTACGCGTTCCTTGACCCGCGCGTCGGCGCCAGCGGGGCCGGTGCATGAGCCGTCTGCGCCGCTTTCTGCGCACGCCCGAGGCGGCCGCCGGTGCCATCATCCTGGCGGCGCTTTTTGCCATGGCGCTGTCGGCCTCGCTGCTGTTTCCCGGCGACCCGCAAGCCATTGCTGGCGCGGCGTTGCTGCCGCCTTTCCAGGACTGGTCGCTGCCGCTCGGCACCGACCGGCTCGGCCGGGACGTGTTGGCCGAGCTGTTTCATGGCGCCCGTACCTCGCTGGCCGTCGGTCTGGCCGCGGCGGCCGCGGCACTCGCTTTCGGCGCGGTGATCGGCACGCTGGCCGGCTTCGCCGGCGGCCTGATCGACGAGGTGCTGATGCGCGTCACCGATGCTTTCCAGACCGTGCCGGGCTTCCTGCTGGCACTGGCCTTCGTCAGCGTGGTTGGGCCCTCGCTCGGCGTCGTCGTCGTCGCAATAGCGCTCGGCACCTGGACGGGGCCGGCGCGGGTCGCCCGCGCGGAAGTCCTCTCCATTCGCGAACGCGACTATGTCGCCAGTGCCCGTGTCATTGGCATGCATCCCCTGGAAATCGCCTTTCGCGAGGTGCTGCCCAATGCCTTGCCGCCGATCTTGGCGATGTCGTCGGTGATCGTCGCCGCCGCGATCCTCACCGAAGCAGCCCTGTCTTTCCTTGGTCTTGGCGACCCCAACCGGGTCACCTGGGGTGGCATGATCGCGGAAGGTCGCGCTGTCTTGCGCACCGCGCCGTTCCTCTCGATCGTCCCGGGCATTGCGCTGGTGCTGACGGTGCTCGGCGTCTATCTCGCCGGCGAAGGCATCGTCGAGACGACGGCCGTGCGCAGGGGCCTGTCGTGACGGGACTGGCGTCGATCCGAGATCTGACGGTGACCTACCGCCGTGATGGCAGCGAGGTCGCCGCGCTGAAGAATATTATTCTCGATATCCAGCCAGGCGAACGGCTGGCCATCATCGGTGAAAGCGGTTCGGGCAAGAGCACGCTGGCGCTGGCGATCGCGGGATTGTTGCCGGCGAGCGCCAGGATTGAGGGGAGTATCGACTGGTTCATGCGATCACCGCCAACGTTGGGGGCCAAGGCACCCCCCTCCGGCAGGATAGAGGGGAGTGGGAAGGATCGCCTATCTCTCAACCGTCACAATCAAGCCTCCCTTGGCGGCCGCGACATCGGCTTCGTCTTCCAGGATCCGTCCGCCAGCCTCGATCCGGTAATGGCAGTCGGCAAACAAATCGCCGAAGTCGCGCGCACGCATCTCGGCCTCACATGGGCCCAGGCATATGCCAAAGCCAAAACCCTTCTCGAACGCGTCCGCTTGCCCGACCCCGACTCCGCCCTGCACGCCTTCCCGCATCAGCTTTCCGGCGGCCAGAAGCAGCGCGTGGCGATTGCCGCCGCGATTGCCGCCGGGCCGAAACTGCTGATCGCCGACGAGGCGACCAGTGCGCTCGACACCATCGTGCAGGCCGAGATCGTCGCTTTGATTCGACGGCTTGTGGCCGAGGACGGCATGACGCTGCTGTTCATCAGCCATGACATTGCGCTCGCCGCGGAGCTTGCCGAACGCATCGCCGTGTTCCGCCACGGCCAGTTGGTGGAGTTTGGCAAGACCGAGCAGATTGTCGAAGCCCCGACGCAAGCCTATACCCGCGCGCTGCTCGACGCCCATATCGACCTCGACGCCGAGCCGCTGCTGCACCGAAGCAGGCTGAATGCATGAGCCTGCTGACAGTGTCCAATCTCACCAAACGCTACAGTCGCGGCGGCAAGACCCTTGCTGCGGTGAGCGATGTCTCCTTTCATATCGAGCCCGGCGAAACGCTGGCGCTGGCAGGCCCTTCCGGCAGCGGCAAGTCGACCATCGCGCGGTTGGTGCTGCGCCTGATCGAGCCGGATGGCGGACGCATTGAATTCGAAGGCGATGATTTCCTGGCTCTGGGCGGCTCGGCACTTCGAGCCCGTCGCGCGCGCCTGCAAATGGTGTTCCAGGATCCGCTGGCCGCCTTCAACCCGCGCGCCACGGTGGCGCGCGTTCTCGATGACCCCTTGCGCATTCATGGCGTCGCCCCGCGCACGGAGCGCCCGCGCCGCATCGCTGCCTTGCTGGAGCGGGTCGGCCTGGCGGCCGATCTCGCGCCCCGCGCAATCCATGAAATCTCCGGCGGTCAGCGGCAGCGTGTGGCGATTGCCCGCGCCATCGCCACCAAGCCGTCGCTGATCGTTCTTGACGAAGCGGTGTCGGCGCTCGATGTCTCGGTGCGCGGCCAGATTCTCGATCTCCTGCTCGACCTGCAGCGCGAGGAACGGATCGCCTATCTCTTCATTTCGCATGATCTTGGCGTCGTCCGGGCGGTCGCCCACCGCATCATCCTTCTCGATGCCGGGCGTATTGCCGAGAGCGGCGATGCCCGAACCGTCATCGACGCGCCGCGATCGGCCATCGGCAAGGCACTGGTGGCGGCCGCGCCCAGATTGAACAGAAACAGACCATGATCCGCTCTTCGAACAAGATCACACCGACAGGACGGCCTACCCTCCAACCATCAACCTGACGACCTCGTCATGGTTGGTCTCGGAAATCTTGCGCTCGCCGGCCTGGACGCCGCGGCGCAGCACGACGATGCGGTCCGAGACCGCGAAGATATCCTGCAGATTGTGCGAGATGAAGATCACGCCGCGTCCTTGCGCCTTGAGCTGGTGGATGAGCGAGATCACCTTGCGCTGTTCCGGCACGCCAAGTGCCGCGGTCGGTTCGTCCATGATAAGGATCTGCGCATCCCAGTAGACGGCGCGGCCGATGGCGACGGCCTGGCGCTGGCCGCCGGAGAAATTGCTGACCGGGGCGTTCATCCGGCTGACGTGGAAATCCAGCCGCTTCATCGTCTCCCTGGCCGCCTCGGCCATGGCCTTGCGGTCGAGCACCGGCAGGAAGCCGAACGCCTTGCGCATCGGTTCGCGGCCAAGGAAAATGTTGGCACCGATCGACAGATTGTCGGCGAGAGCCAGATCCTGGTAGATCGTCTCGATGCCTTTTTCGCGCGCCTCTTGCGGCGTCGCGAATGCCACCGGCTGGCCCCTGAGCAGGATTTCGCCGCCTGTCGGCTGGAACACGCCCGAGATCGCCTTGATCAGCGTCGTCTTGCCGGCACCATTGTCGCCGGCCAGCGCCACCACTTCGCCCGGCCGCACGGCCATGGAGAAATCGTTGAGCGCGCGCACGGCGCCGAAATGCTTGGACAGGTTGCGGACCTCGAGCAAGGGGGTGTTCTGGTCGGTGCTATTCATCCTGGCGGCCTCCACTGAACCGGCGCTGCGCCTGGTCTATGAGCACGGAAATGATGATGACGACGCCAACGGCGATGAACTGCCAGAACGGCTCGACATTGACGAAGACCAGCCCGTACTGGATGACCGCGATCACCAGCGCGCCGGCGACCGTGCCCAGGATGGTGCCGGAGCCACCGAACAGGCTGGCGCCGCCGATGACGACCGCCGCGACGCTGTCGAGCAGCAGCGGCTCGCCGGCTTGTGCCGCACCGGCCGTGAAGCGCGCCGCGTAGAGCGCCCCGCCAAGGCCGGCGCACATCGCCGACAGCACATAGAGCCGCAATATATGGCCCCGGATATCGATACCGGCGCGCCGCGCCGCCTGCACATTGGCGCCGATGGCATAATTGTGCTGGCCGAACCGTGTCTGGCTAAGCAGATAATGCATCACGATGACGAACACGGCAGCGATCATGACCAGATAGGGCACGCCGTAGAACTTGCCATTGCCGAGCAGCGCGAACCAGGAATTCTGAACCGGCACCGTCGTGCCGCCGGCAAGCAGGAAGGCAACGCCGCGCGCGACGCCGAACATGCCGAGCGTGCCGATGAACGGCGGCACCCTGAGGCGCGAGATCAGCAGGCCATTGATGATGCCAGGCAAGCCGGCGACGATCACCGCGGCGAGGATGCCCGCCAGCATGGCCAGCGGCAAGGGAATGGCGGCGCCCGCCATATTGGTGGCATGCGCGGCAACGACGGCGGCAAGCCCCATGATGAACCCCAGCGACAGATCGATGCCGCCCGAAATGATGACGAAGGTCTGTCCGGTCGCAAGCAGCAGCGGCGCTATGGCAAAGATTGCGATGGATTGCAGGTTGAACGGGTTGAGCACGAACGTCGCGCCGAAGGCGAACCTCGACCATACCTCGAAACAGATGATCAGACCGGCGAGGAACAACCAGGCGCGCCCTTCGGCGATGCGTCCGATCAGGGTCCTGGCCGGATCGCCATGATCGGCCTGGGGGGCGACATGCTTCTCGGCCGGCTGGGCTGGTGATGTCGAGGTCATGAATACTCCGCGGCGCGGCTGCGTTCAAACAGGCCCCGCCTTTGGGAGCCGGCACGAGCTCCCCCCGGCGGACCGGGAGGAGCCAAGCTCGTCTTGACCTACTCGGAGTAGAGATACTTCGAGATGTTCGGGTCGGCGATGTTGGACTTGTCCATGATCGTGAAGCCGGTGCCGATCGTGACCGGGATTGAATGGCCGGTCAGGTGGGCATAGGCCGAGACGACGCCGAAGTAGCCGATCTCGGCGGGATGCTGGGCGATCGCCACGTCCACCAGCCCGGTGTTGATGTTGTCGACGATGCTGGTCGGTGCATCGAAGGCGACGACCTTGACGGTGCCGCTCTGCCCGGCCTGCTTGACGCCGTTGGCCGCACCCAGTGCGGAGAACAGATTGGCGCCGAACACACCGACGAGATCGGGGTTGCGCGCGAAGACGGCCTGCAGCTGCGAGGCCGCCTTGTTGGCGTCGTCGTCATTGAATTGGGTCTCCAGCACGGTGATGCCCGTATGCTTGGCCATCTCCTTCTTGAAGCCTTCTTCGCGCTGGTCGGTGGTCGAGATGCCGGGCTTGACGTTCGACACATAGACCTTGCCCTTGTCGCCGACGGCGGTGGCAAGCGCACGCGCGGCGATCTCGCCGCCCAGAACATTGTCAGAAGCAATGTAGGCCAGCGGGAAATCGGCATCGCCAGCACCCGTCTGGTAGACGCCGCTGCCGATGAAAGTATCGACTGTTATGACCGGAATGCCGGCGTCGTTGGCCTTGCGCAGCGGCTCGACCAGCTGGACCTTGTCGGTCGGCGCGATCAGGATCGCATCCGGCTTCTTGGCGATGACCGCGTCGAGCACCGGCACCTGGGTGACCGGGTTGAAGTCCGGAGCGCCCTGGAAGACCAGGTTCACGCCGAGCGCGTCGGCGGCCGCTTGGGCACCCTTGCGCATGGTGATGTAAAAGCCATCGGTCGTGAGGCCCGGAATGAGCGCAATGGTGTATTTTTTGTCCTGCGCCTGCGCGGGCGCCATCAGCACCGTTGCGCTGACGGCAAGCGCCGCGAGCGCGGCAACGATCTTCTTCATGACATCCTCCTCATTGTTGGCAGTTCTGCCGTTTTCGGTGACATTGGAATGGCCGTTATCCGCTCAGAGGCAGATGCCGACGGCCGGAACGCCTGTTTGCCTTTCGCGGGCAGCTCCTCCCAAGCGCCCTCCAGTCTAAATATCAGCCGGCCGAGCCGACCGCACAATCCCGTGCTCACTTTCCTCGCCTCCGCGAGGTCAGGGAACCATCGCGCCCGGCATCCTGCACGACGGATCGGCAATTTGTAACACTTTGCAGAAATAAATTGCAACTCGGTTTTTCCGCGACTGCAACGCCGGCTTTCCAGACGCCTTCTGACTGCTCCTCCGAGCCCCGGGCGAACTATCGTCCCGACTCCCCGGCGACACAATCGATTTCGCAGCGGCTTCTCTCCGCACCGACAGCGCCGCATCAGTCCGCATATCTGCCGCTATCGCGTTGCAAGAACCGCGAGGATGGCCTGAGCCGTCTTGGTATCCGTCACCAGCGTGTTGATGAGCCCGGAACGAACGGCGCCGATGATGGCCGTCGCCTTCTCCGGCGAGGCTGCGACGCCGATCACCAGGGGCACGGCGCGAAGCTGCGCCGGCGACATGGCGATCATCCGGCTCTCCCCTTCCCAGGCGATCAGGGCGCCTTCCGCATCGAAATAATGGCGAAGGACGTCGCCAGCCGCATGGACCAGCGCCTGCTCGGTCGGCGTGGCGGCACTCGCCTCGGGTGGGTTGATGGCGTGCGGCAGGCCAATGCCGACGATCGCAACGTCGGTCCTGTCCCACAGCGCGACGGCATCGCGGATGGTGGCGTCTCCAAGGAAGACGTCACGCAGTTCGCTGGACGGCAGATAGGGCGCATGGATAAAGTGCGGTGTCCCGCCAAACTCTTCGGCGGCGAGCCGCACGAATTCATTGACCTGGAAATGCGCCGCGTGCTGCTGCATGCCGCCAGTCGCGGCCACAGTCAGCACGCCCGGCATGCGCGGCAGGCCGGCTCGAATGACCTCGCGCACGGCGCGTCCCCAGCCGATGGCGACCACGGAGCCGGCCACCAGTTGCGCCTGCCTGAGCAAAGCGCCAAGCGGGGCGGAAAGCGCCGTCAGCGCACCCGCTGCCGGCGTTTCGACAACGGCGGCGTCCCGCAATTTCAATCCGTCGACAAGTTGCCTGGTAATATCCTCCGGCGTCGCCAGGTCGATCACCTCGATGCGCACGATCCCTTCGGCCCGCGCCCGCTGCAGCAGGCGCGAAATCGTCGCGGTGGAGACACCGAGCTGCCGCGCTATGTCGACCTGCGACATCTCCTCCACATAGTGCAACTTGGCAACCGTGTGCAGCATGGTGCGCGATGCGGTCGCGTCCTGGGCGGAGGGAACAGACAGCTTGCAATTCCTTTCAGAAACGTGTTACACACGTATACGCCGATGCGAGTTATCGCGCAAATCCGGTGAACTCGCAACTTGAGGCATACCAGGCCAAACGCCGGTTGGGCTGCTTATCCCAGCAGCCGGCGATGTATCAGGCGGCAAACTCTTCCTGCCGGCAGGCGGGCAAACTGACCATTTGTTTCCACGGGATCAGCGCCTCGGCGCGCCAACATCGGACAGAAGAAAACCATGACCAGGATGACCACCGCGGAACTGCGCGGCTACCAGCAGATATGCGGCAAGGACGGAGCCATGGTGGCCATCGCTTGCGATCAGCGCGGCGGCATGCGCACCTTGTTGGCGTCGGACCCCGAGGACCAGGCCAGGATCACCAACGACATGCTCGGCGACACCAAGGCCGACATCACGCGCTACCTCGCAAGTGCGGCGTCCTGCGTGCTGCTCGACCCGCTCTGCGCGGTGCCGAGAGTTGTCGACGACGGCGTACTGAACCGTGACACCGCGCTGCTCATCGGCCTCGACGCGTCCGGTTTCGACGTTTCGCCGGAGGGCTATCGCCTGTCGCGGCTGGTCCCCGGCATTGACGCGAGGCGCGTGCGCGAACTCGGCGGCACGGGCGGCAAGATCATGGTGTATCTCAGGGCCGACAAGCCTGAAGCCAACGAACACAACATCGCCATCCTGCGCCAATGCATCGCCGACTTCGGCAAAGAGGACCTGCTGCTCGTCGTCGAATTCCTGACCTATCAGCTCGAAGGGGAAAGCCCCGAGGACTATGCGGCCAAGACGCCCTGGCTGGTCGAGGAGGGTACGAGGATTTCGCTGGAATGCGGCGCGAAGGTGCTGAAGCTTCCCTACCCCGGAACGCCGGAAGCCTGCGCCAACATCACTGAAATGGCCGGCGAAGTGCCGTGGGCCGTACTTTCGGCCGGCGTCAACCACGCCACTTTCCTTGGCCAGGTCGAGGTCGCCATGCAAAATGGCGCCTCCGGCGTCATCGCCGGCCGATCGCTGTGGAAGGACTGCATCTCGCTCGATCGTGACATTCAGCGCGAAAGGCTTAAGACCATCGCGGTGCCACGGCTGCGAGAGATCCAGGCGGTGATCGGGCACTATCGGCGGAAGGCTGCCGCCTGATATCCCCGTTTGAGCGCCGGCACGTGCAGGACGTCATGCCACAAAAGTCGATGGCCATAGGAATCGATATCGGCGGCACCAATTTGCGTGCCGCCCGCATCTCGGGCACCGGTGAAATCCTCGAACGCCTTTCCGAAAAGAGCGCGGCCGACGCGGAGCTGGTGCTTGGCCGCATCGCCGACATGGCGCGCCTTCTCGATACGCCTGATGTGGCGGCCATCGGCGTCGGCGTTCCCGGCCGCGTCGACGCACGGCGCGGCGCGGTCCTGTCGGGAGGCTATGTCAACCTCGCTTCGGTCGCGCTCGCGCAGCGGCTGGAAAGCATGACCGGCAAGCCTGTCATCGTCGACAATGACTGCAACATGGCGCTGGCCGCCGAGATGGCGCTTGGCGCCGGCCGGGGCCACGACAACATCGCCATGTTCACCATCGGCACCGGCGTTGGCGGCGCCGTTGTCCAGAACCGACGGATCATGCGCGGCCGGGCAACGGCGGGGCAACTGGGGCACATCACCGTCGATGTCAACGGCGAACTCTGCGCTTGCGGGCGGCGCGGCTGTGTCGAAACCACCAGTTCGGGTACGGCGCTCGGCCGTCACATAGCGCGGGCTGGCCTTGGTCCCGAGGTTTCGGTCGACCAACTCTTTGCCCGCGATGCCGCCGGCGACATCCAGGCGCGAGGCATATTGGAAGCCTGGGCGAGGCCACTGCGGGCGGCTATCGATACCACCGTTGCCGTGTTCGACCCCGACCTCGTCCTGCTTGGCGGCGGTCTTGGCCGGGCGGCACACAGAGCGCTTGGCCACGCGCCGGCGCTGGCGCCGTGGTACCAATGCCCGGTGGCGCCGGCGCAGCTTGGCGACGACGCCGGAGTGATCGGCGCGGGTCTCCAGGCGCTTTCGGCACCGACATCGACATCGCTTTCCGTTGAGCCCGCCCGCGCCAGACGCGCCGTGCTCGTCAACGGCATCCCGGCCAGCGGCAAGAGCACGGTGTCACGCGGCATCGCAGATCGCATGGGATGGCCGCTGCTCGCGCTCGATACGGTCAAGAACCCATTCCTCGAAGTGCTCGGCGGCGGCGACCGTGAATTCAATCGCACGCTGGGCCGCGCCAGCTATCAGGCAATCTGGTCGCTCGTCGGCGACGCCCCGGCCGGCAGCACCTTCATCGTCGATGCCTGGTTCGGCTTCCAGCCGCGGCAAGTGCTCGAGGATCATCTGCGCAACGCCGGCGTCGAACACACGGTCGAAATCTGGTGCCACGCGCCGGGCGAAGTTCTGGCCGAACGCTACGGCGCCCGGCTGGGTCAGCGCCTCCCGGGTCATCCCGGCGCTGCCTATATCCCCGAATTGATCGAGCTGGCCAAGCGCGCCGAACCGCTGCGGCGCGGGCCGCTGTTCGACGTCGATACGACGCAGCCGATCGACTTCGAGGCCATCGCCGCATGGCTCCGCGCGACTTTGGCCGGCGACGCGTCGGTCCTTTCAATCAATAGCCGACGGTGAAGCGCTGCCTGACATGCGTCGGCTTCTCGATTTCGTCGATCATGGCGATGGCATAGTCCTCGAACGAGATGCTGCTACCCTTATCCGAGGCGAGAAGCGTGTCCTTGCCGACGCGGAACTTGCCGGTGCGCTCACCTGGGACGAACATCGCGGACGGCGACAGGAACGTCCAGTCGAGGTCGCTGACTGTCTTCAACTTGTCCAGGAAGTCGGCGCCCTTCTGTGCCTCGGCCTTGTAGATCGCAGGAAATTCGGCGGTATCGACCAGACGCTTGCCGGGCGCGACTTCGAGACTGCCCGCGCCGCCCACGACGAGATAGCGCTTCACGCCCGAGGCACGCACCGCGGCGATCAGCGTGTCGGGGTCGCTATCCACGAAATGCACCGCGCTGATCACCGCGTCATGGTCGCGGATCAATTTGGCAAGGCCTTCCTTGTCGAAGACATCGCCCTTCTTGGCGGTCACGCCGGGCAGCGCGGCAATTTTTTCAGGACTGCGGGCGATACCGGTGACCGTGTGGCCACGATCGGAGAGTTCCTTGAGTATGCGCGAGCCGACAGCGCCGGATGCACCGATGAGAGCGACGTTTGCCATGTTCTTTTCCAGTCCTTGTTGGAGGTCGGTTGAGGGTCACGCCGCCGCTATATGGGCGACAAGATTGTCAAAGCTGCCGAACAGCGCGTTCGAACCGATGAGCCGAGGCGCTTCGTTGCGGATGGCCGCTAGCGAAGGCACGCCCTTGGCATGCAAGCGCTGGAACAGCGCGCTGCCCCGATTGACCAGGTCGAGGTGCGCCGTCAGTAAGGTTTCGGTCGGGCTCTTCAGGATCGCGGCGGCATCCATCATGCCAGCGCCGGCGAGCACGGCAGCCACGCCTTCCACAGTTACGATATCGCGACCGTCGACATAGCGCGCACGTTGGATTGCCTTGAGCGCGGTCAACCGGCGGCTCGGGTCTTCCAGGCCGGCGGCGCTGATGGCGAGGGTCGCGGCATGCGAGTCCAGCAAGGTGCCACGGATGCCGAGGACATTGTGCTGATAGGGCTGCGTGAACGCTTGTCCGGTCAGACGCTCGATACGCTGGTCGTTCGCCCAGGCGTGAGCGGCAAAACCTTCATCCATCGGCCTCGCGCCCGCTCCCGAAAACAGACCAGTCGGCAGCAATTCGACGCGCACGCCCCTGGCAGCCAATTTGTCCAGCATCGGGGCGGCGCCGTAGCACCAGCCGCAGAGCGGATCGAAAAGATAAATCACATCCGAATTGCTCATGATTGCCTGATATCCCTTGGCGCGGCGTGCAGCGGTCTGGATTGCCAAATCTGTTGCTCCTATGTGGCAGACAACGATCTTGCGATAAACACCATCCAATAATATAGATTGTCTGACCAGTTCATACAAAGCGATCGCCGTGGCTGACCTGCTGAACCTCAATCGACTGGTCTACTTCACCACCGTGATGGAGACCGGCTCCTTCACATCGGCGGCCGACCGGCTTGGCGTCGCCAAAGCCGTGGTCAGCCATCAGATCGGCAAGCTCGAGGAGGAGTTGGGCGCGACACTCATGCGACGAACGACACGGCGTGTCGCGCCGACCGAAGAGGGACGCCTCTTCTATGATCGTGCGATGATAATCCTGCGGGAAGCGGAGGCCGCCTATGGCGAGATTTCGCGCGCGGCCGTCGAACCGGCTGGAATGTTGAGACTGACGGCGCCGCTCGACTACGGCACGAAGGTGGTTGCACCGGTCATCGCCGCCTATCTGAGAACTTATCCGCATATGCGCGTCGAGGTGATCTTCGACGACGCGGTAAGCAATCTGGTCGACGAGCAGATCGACCTCGGCATCCGCGTCGGCTGGCTTGCTGATTCCTCCAACCAGGCGCGGCGCCTGGGCACGATCCGGCAGATCGTGGTGGCAAGTCCTGCGTTCGCCGCAAACCTGCCGCAGGGCGTGAGCCCGCGGCAGGCGCGGTCGCTGGCCTGGGTCGGAAACGCCCAGCTTCGCGGCGTCGGCCAATGGCTGTTTTCCAGGGATGGCGACAAGGTGCTGACTGAACTCAACCCGGTCATCACATGCGACAAGAGCCCGGCTGCCCATGCCTGCGTGCTTGCCGGCATAGGGCTGGGTGTGTTTCCCGACTACAGCGTCAGCGACGACATCGCCGAGGGGCGGCTGGTTCCTGTCTTTGCCGACTGGGCCTTGCCCAACGGCGGTATCCACGCTGTCTTTCCGCCGGCAAGGTTCAGGCCCGCCAAGGTGCGCGCGTTTGTGGACCTGCTCGCCGCCGCAGAGAGAAAGCGATCGCGCGGCAGTGCCGTGGCGTGAATGCAACCGCGGCAGAAGGTCGGTAATGGCTTACATAAAGCGGTTCTGCCGCACCCCAAAACAAGACATCCGCAGCATTATGAGATCGGAACGCGAACGGCCCGCCGGCATAGAGCCAGGCGGGCCGTTTTTGTTTGGTTGCGGGGACAGGATTTGAACCTGTGACCTTCAGGTTATGAGCCTGACGAGCTACCGGGCTGCTCCACCCCGCGTCACCACCATGATCGCCTTGTGGCGATTGCGGTATTTGCGATCGCCGTTTTATTTGGCGATTGCGGTATTCTGTCTCCACCAAATGAAAGGGCCGCTTAGAGCGGCCCGGGATCCCTTGGCGGGCCTTTATGCGTGTCGCCCAAAAGAGTTAGCGGTTTGGGGCAACGACGTGCATCGAACGACGTGCAGAGAAGATTTCACGGTCATCCGATTGGATGAGAGTTTGAACGTGCGTTTTGCAGACCTGGCAGCGACCTACTCTCCCGCGTCTTGAGACGAAGTACCATCAGCGCTGGAGCGTTTCACGGCCGAGTTCGGAATGGGATCGGGTGCAGCCGCTCCGCCATAACCACCAGGTCGGCAAAACGCACGTTATTCGAGAAGCTGGAATGGGGAATAGTGAGTAGCGAATAGTGAGTAGGGGATACCTATTCGCCATTGGCTCACTGCTCTTCACCTGTCTTTTTGTGCCTGAGCGACATCCGCAGTTTGCTTCCGGGCAAAGCCCGCAAGCGCGACTGCGCGTCGCCGGTCGTCCGGCGCCCTCGCGGAGCATAGGCCCGTAAGGGCCGCTCATGCGTGAGCGCTGGTCAGACCATTTGACTTCATCAAATGGGTATTAGGAATGAGAACGATCAAGCCGATCGAACTATTAGTACCGGTAAGCTTCAAGCGTTGCCGCTCTTCCACACCCGGCCTATCAACGTGGTCGTCTTCCACGGTTCTCAGGGAATACTCGTTTTAAGGTGGGTTTCCCGCTTAGATGCCTTCAGCGGTTATCCCGTCCGGATATAGCTACCCTGCTATGCGGCTGGCGCCACAACAGGTCCACCAGAGATCCGTCCATCCCGGTCCTCTCGTACTAGGGACAGATCCTTTCAATATTCCTACACCCACGGCAGATAGGGACCGAACTGTCTCACGACGTTCTGAACCCAACTCACGTACCGCTTTAAATGGCGAACAGCCATACCCTTGGGACCTGCTCCAGCCCCAGGATGCGATGAGTCGACATCGAGGTGCCAAACAACCCCGTCGATATGGACTCTTGGGGGTCATCAGCCTGTTATCCCCGGCGTACCTTTTATCCGTTGAGCGATGGCCCTTCCACGCGGGACCACCGGATCACTATGACCGACTTTCGTCTCTGCTCGACTTGTCAGTCTCGCAGTCAGGCAGGCTTATGCCATTGCACTCAGCGAACGATTTCCGACCGTTCTGAGCCCACCATCGCGCGCCTCCGTTACTCTTTAGGAGGCGACCGCCCCAGTCAAACTACCCACCATACATTGTCCCGGACCCGGATAACGGGCCGCGGTTAGACATCCATAGTGATAAGGGTGGTATTTCAAGGGTGGCTCCACCTGAGCTGGCGCCCAGGTTTCAAAGCCTACCACCTATCCTACACATGCCACTACGAATGCCAATGTAAAGCTATAGTAAAGGTGCACGGGGTCTTTCCGTCTAACCGCAGGAACCCCGCATCTTCACGGGGAATTCAATTTCACTGAGTCTATGCTGGAGACAGCGGGGAAGTCGTTACGCCATTCGTGCAGGTCGGAACTTACCCGACAAGGAATTTCGCTACCTTAGGACCGTTATAGTTACGGCCGCCGTTTACTGGGGCTTCGATTCAGAGCTTGCACCCCTCCTCTTAACCTTCCAGCACCGGGCAGGCGTCAGACCCTATACGTCGTCTTGCGACTTCGCAGAGCCCTGTGTTTTTGATAAACAGTCGCTACCCCCTGGTCTGTGCCACCCTCCTCCACTTGCGTGGAAAAGGGTCACGCTTCTTCCGAAGTTACGCGTGCAATTTGCCGAGTTCCTTCAGCATAGTTCTCTCAAGCGCCTTGGTATACTCTACCAGACCACCAGTGTCGGTTTCGGGTACGGTTTATAAGGAGGAGCTATTTCCTGGAACCACGCAGCAGCCCGTTCAATCCGATAAGATTGGACTACCTCAATGATCCGTCACTACCTCCAAGCCCACGAATATTAACGTGGTTCCCATCGACTACGCGTTTCCGCCTCGTCTTAGGGGCCGGCTAACCCTGCTCAGATTAGCTTTAAGCAGGAACCCTTGGTCTTTCGGCGGGGGAGTCTCTCACTCCCCTTACGTTACTCATGTCAGCATTCGCACTTCTGATACCTCCACCACCCCTCACGGGTATGGCTTCGTCAGCTTACAGAACGCTCCGCTACCGCTTGGCCCTTGCGGACCAAACCCTAAGCTTCGGTGTATGGCTTTAGCCCCGTTACATTTTCGGCGCAAAGACCCTTATTTAGACCAGTGAGCTGTTACGCTTTCTTTAAATGATGGCTGCTTCTAAGCCAACATCCTGGTTGTTTTGGGATCCTCACATCCTTTCCCACTTAGCCATAACTTGGGGACCTTAGCTGTAGGTCAGGGTTGTTTCCCTTTTCACGACGGACGTTAGCACCCGCCGTGTGTCTGCCGACTAGTACTCCCAGGTATTCGGAGTTTGGTTAGGTTTGGTAATCCGGTGAGGACCCCTAGCCCATCCAGTGCTCTACCCCCTGGGGTATTCGGTCGACGCTCTACCTAAATAGATTTCGCGGAGAACCAGCTATTTCCGAGTTTGATTGGCCTTTCACCCCTAGCCACAAGTCATCCCGAACTATTGCAACAGTTATGGGTTCGGTCCTCCAGTAAGTGTTACCTTACCTTCAACCTGCTCATGGCTAGATCACTCGGTTTCGGGTCTAATGCGACGAACTGAACGCCCTGTTCAGACTCGCTTTCGCTGCGCCTACACCTAGCGGTTTAAGCTTGCTCGTCACACTAAGTCGCTGACCCATTATACAAAAGGTACGTGGTCACCCAGGACGAACCTTGGGCTTCCACTGTTTGTAGGCAACCGGTTTCAGGTACTCTTTCACTCCCCTTGTCGGGGTGCTTTTCACCTTTCCCTCACGGTACTAGTTCGCTATCGGTCATGCACGAGTACTTAGGCTTGGAGGGTGGTCCCCCCAATTTCAGACAGGATTTCACGTGTCCCGCCTTACTCGAGGACGATTGATTGCATTACGCGTACGGGGCTGTCACCCACTATGGCCCTACTTTCCAGAAGGTTCCGCTTGTCTCTCAATCGCCACTGGCCTGGTCCGGGTTCGCTCGCCACTACTTCCGGAGTCTCGGTTGATGTCCTTTCCTAC
>NZ_VFVT01000001.1:1245000-1247500 GCF_006442275.1 Mesorhizobium sp. B2-3-10 | reverse complement strand
TCATGCGTGAGCGCTGGTCAGACCATTTGACTTCATCAAATGGGTATTAGGAATGAGAACGATCAAGCCGATCGAACTATTAGTACCGGTAAGCTTCAAGCGTTGCCGCTCTTCCACACCCGGCCTATCAACGTGGTCGTCTTCCACGGTTCTCAGGGAATACTCGTTTTAAGGTGGGTTTCCCGCTTAGATGCCTTCAGCGGTTATCCCGTCCGGATATAGCTACCCTGCTATGCGGCTGGCGCCACAACAGGTCCACCAGAGATCCGTCCATCCCGGTCCTCTCGTACTAGGGACAGATCCTTTCAATATTCCTACACCCACGGCAGATAGGGACCGAACTGTCTCACGACGTTCTGAACCCAACTCACGTACCGCTTTAAATGGCGAACAGCCATACCCTTGGGACCTGCTCCAGCCCCAGGATGCGATGAGTCGACATCGAGGTGCCAAACAACCCCGTCGATATGGACTCTTGGGGGTCATCAGCCTGTTATCCCCGGCGTACCTTTTATCCGTTGAGCGATGGCCCTTCCACGCGGGACCACCGGATCACTATGACCGACTTTCGTCTCTGCTCGACTTGTCAGTCTCGCAGTCAGGCAGGCTTATGCCATTGCACTCAGCGAACGATTTCCGACCGTTCTGAGCCCACCATCGCGCGCCTCCGTTACTCTTTAGGAGGCGACCGCCCCAGTCAAACTACCCACCATACATTGTCCCGGACCCGGATAACGGGCCGCGGTTAGACATCCATAGTGATAAGGGTGGTATTTCAAGGGTGGCTCCACCTGAGCTGGCGCCCAGGTTTCAAAGCCTACCACCTATCCTACACATGCCACTACGAATGCCAATGTAAAGCTATAGTAAAGGTGCACGGGGTCTTTCCGTCTAACCGCAGGAACCCCGCATCTTCACGGGGAATTCAATTTCACTGAGTCTATGCTGGAGACAGCGGGGAAGTCGTTACGCCATTCGTGCAGGTCGGAACTTACCCGACAAGGAATTTCGCTACCTTAGGACCGTTATAGTTACGGCCGCCGTTTACTGGGGCTTCGATTCAGAGCTTGCACCCCTCCTCTTAACCTTCCAGCACCGGGCAGGCGTCAGACCCTATACGTCGTCTTGCGACTTCGCAGAGCCCTGTGTTTTTGATAAACAGTCGCTACCCCCTGGTCTGTGCCACCCTCCTCCACTTGCGTGGAAAAGGGTCACGCTTCTTCCGAAGTTACGCGTGCAATTTGCCGAGTTCCTTCAGCATAGTTCTCTCAAGCGCCTTGGTATACTCTACCAGACCACCAGTGTCGGTTTCGGGTACGGTTTATAAGGAGGAGCTATTTCCTGGAACCACGCAGCAGCCCGTTCAATCCGATAAGATTGGACTACCTCAATGATCCGTCACTACCTCCAAGCCCACGAATATTAACGTGGTTCCCATCGACTACGCGTTTCCGCCTCGTCTTAGGGGCCGGCTAACCCTGCTCAGATTAGCTTTAAGCAGGAACCCTTGGTCTTTCGGCGGGGGAGTCTCTCACTCCCCTTACGTTACTCATGTCAGCATTCGCACTTCTGATACCTCCACCACCCCTCACGGGTATGGCTTCGTCAGCTTACAGAACGCTCCGCTACCGCTTGGCCCTTGCGGACCAAACCCTAAGCTTCGGTGTATGGCTTTAGCCCCGTTACATTTTCGGCGCAAAGACCCTTATTTAGACCAGTGAGCTGTTACGCTTTCTTTAAATGATGGCTGCTTCTAAGCCAACATCCTGGTTGTTTTGGGATCCTCACATCCTTTCCCACTTAGCCATAACTTGGGGACCTTAGCTGTAGGTCAGGGTTGTTTCCCTTTTCACGACGGACGTTAGCACCCGCCGTGTGTCTGCCGACTAGTACTCCCAGGTATTCGGAGTTTGGTTAGGTTTGGTAATCCGGTGAGGACCCCTAGCCCATCCAGTGCTCTACCCCCTGGGGTATTCGGTCGACGCTCTACCTAAATAGATTTCGCGGAGAACCAGCTATTTCCGAGTTTGATTGGCCTTTCACCCCTAGCCACAAGTCATCCCGAACTATTGCAACAGTTATGGGTTCGGTCCTCCAGTAAGTGTTACCTTACCTTCAACCTGCTCATGGCTAGATCACTCGGTTTCGGGTCTAATGCGACGAACTGAACGCCCTGTTCAGACTCGCTTTCGCTGCGCCTACACCTAGCGGTTTAAGCTTGCTCGTCACACTAAGTCGCTGACCCATTATACAAAAGGTACGTGGTCACCCAGGACGAACCTTGGGCTTCCACTGTTTGTAGGCAACCGGTTTCAGGTACTCTTTCACTCCCCTTGTCGGGGTGCTTTTCACCTTTCCCTCACGGTACTAGTTCGCTATCGGTCATGCACGAGTACTTAGGCTTGGAGGGTGGTCCCCCCAATTTCAGACAGGATTTCACGTGTCCCGCCTTACTCGAGGACGATTGATTGCATTACGCGTACGGGGCTGTCACCCACTA